>CAXSCR010000014.1:0-78355 GCA_964235605.1 uncultured Cyclobacteriaceae bacterium
AAAATTCGGAAGTTTTACAATAGGTAAGGGACGTGGTTGATAGTGCGCTTACATGCCTATAACAAAAGCAAAGTATGCAAAATCTAAATAGTCAGGCTCCTTAGTTTCTGGAAAATCCAAACCGCTTGGATGGGCTTTTGGGTTTTCCTAAACTAGCTGAGTAGTAAAGATGCGCGTACCTTAATGTATAAATAGTATGTAATAGAATCCAAGAAAATACAACACTCAACAGCGCTGCGACAAATTCCGGCTTCTTATGCCTTCATCGGTATTTTGAATTAGGAACAACGTACCCAAAAGACTTATGCAAACAGATATTAATACAATAAGAAATGTAATCGCGCGACTTTCGTCCTGTTCTTTTGCCAAAATGCAAAGCTCTTTTGATGATGTGGTAAAAATGGTGACCCAACTTGTAAGTATCATGAAAAGACTAAAGCTACTCCATCCCAAAATAACGCATAAGATTACTTCTACTTTAATAAAAATGAGAATGGTAAAAACTAAAGCAGCTAACCCTAAACAAAAAAGCAATCTATGCACGGCCCTGAAATTCTTTAGAAAAATATATTCCTTTGAAATTGATTTTTTTGTTCTCACAAGGTTTGGATCATGTGAGTGTAAGTTAGCATTTTGAATTATTAAAGTAAGCATGAAGATGAAGGCACTAATGGTGTCAACCGTATACATGTGCTTATGACTTGCTAAGCTTAAAGTTAGGCGGCATGAATATTTCACTGAGAATAATAATCATTGGAGTTCCTTATTAATTTATCAGCATAAGGTCCAAAAAAAATTTACTGAGTTAAAACTGATTAAAATCAGTAAGTCAATAACAACTCTTTTACACATTGCCTAAAATTTAAATACTAATATGAAAACAAAATCAATTCTATTATTAATGCTAATGGTTATAACATTTGCACAAGTTAATTCTCAAGAGCTACCACCTAAACATAGAGGCATGCATCCACGCTTGCAGGCAGATGGCAAAGTGGTTGACGAAGATGGTCAGGAACTGGGCTATATTCAAAAAGATGGAAAGGTATGCGATGTCACCGGTAAGACAATAGGTATCATTGCTAATACAGGTGATGTTACCATGGCCAACGGAAAAGGTATTGGTAAAATACAAAAAGATGGCAGCTATAAATCTAAGACAGGTCATGTTGTTACTACTGGAGGCGATGGAACTATAATGGCAGCAGGAAAAGTGGTAGGACATGTGGATGAGGCCTACAAAGCAAAATCACACGCATGCGCTGTTCATTGTTTCTTTAGTGCAGAGAGTGAAGATGCCAACGAAATTGATACACAGATGGATGAAAGTAAAATGAAAGATGATAAAAAAAGCATGGACGCAACTTACGTTTGTCCTATGCATCCTGAAGTAACTTCTGATAAACAAGGTAAGTGTACAAAATGCGGAATGGATTTGGTTAAAAAGACTAAATAGAAAATAGATCTGCTTAATGCATCTAATTGATGTGTTAAGCAGACTCTACTTATAATCTTAAATCCTTATTCACGCTGTCATTTTTTTTGTAGAGCACCCTATAAATTGATTCTCATTAGTTGGTATACCTTGCCTTTTTCCGCTAGCTTTATTAGATCAGGAATGTTCCGGGTAGCCATTACCTTTTTCACTGAAAGCATTTAATAATTACAAATTTCTTAGTTCAGCAGGTAGCGGAAACTTTTTTTAGAACGAAGACGCTGGATTTATTGCCGATGTCTTTTGCCGACTGGTTAATCGTTTATTGGGATGAGCTTTACATCGCTCATTATCATACAGATTTCAAAGGCGTTGAAAATTGTGCGACAATGAGGGGTTGGTGAATGTCTTTTAATCGTAGGTATGCTTACCGTTAGGTAATAAAATAAACAGCATGATCAACTGATTGATAATTTCTCCAAATAAGCAAATAAATACAATAAGAATGATGACTTATCATTGATGTTTACGCTAGCGATAGCCAAGTAGGCAAATATTACTTTAAAAGACTTAAATTGAATTGCAAAATTATTCAATGGAAAACGAACCCCCGCCTAAGAATATTATTATAAAATATAAACAAGATCCTCTGTTTATAATACATGGTTTATTGGAAGTGAAGAAAGATTGAAGGCTTTTAGGTCTATAAGGAGAGGTGTTCTGCAGGTAATAGAAGAAATAAAAAATCAAAAATTTGAAAACTGTTTTTATGCAACGAAAGAAGAGCAACTAATAAAAGAGATAATCAAGCTTGATTCAATTAAGATCAAAGGTCTTGGCCCAGCTGTTGGAAGCATTCTATATTTTTTGCATCCTACTATTCTTCCTCCGTTCAATACAGCCATCGTAAATGGGTTTAATTATTTATTTAATGATAAGAAGAAACTTGCGAGCTGGTCAGAGTATTTAAAGATGCGGGAGGTGATTATTAATAAGAATTCAGAGTTTAGAAATGAGCTTTCTAATGATCTTGGTGCTATCAGTGGTTTGCTATTTGAGATCGGTATGCGAAATATTATAATAGATGGGCAGGTTATTTCCGATGAAGATAAAGCCAAGCTATTAAAGCAATATAATAAACGTCATAAGGAGGTATTAAGTGAAAACATGAAGAAGATTTACATACCGAAATGCAATATCATTTATTGAAAATTGATAAGTCTCTTGGCTATGATCCAATCGCTGCAAGTAATGATAGAAGTAAATGTTATGGTGAAATGAATTTTTCTTTTATCAGTCTTGCAAACTTTCCGGCACTTACCCTTGATAAGGATACTAAAAATACGATTCAATTAATTGATGTGATTTGGTTTGAGAAAGATTCAAGCCTCACGGTTTGTGCTTTTGAAGTTGAAAAAAGTACCTCAATTTATTCTGGAATTTTACGATTAAGTGACCTTGCTATTTCATTGTCGGATCATCAAAGTTCTTTATTTATTATCATACCTAATAGTCGTGAGAAAGATGTTATCATGCAATTGAGAAGGCCATCAATAAAACAGAACAACGTGCAGATAAAATATATTCTATTTTCAGATTTGCGTAATCATTGTGATGCACTTTGTAAGTTCGGTGATAGCTATAGAATATTAGAAAAAATCGCTAAAAGCTGTTAATCGTAAAAGTCATTCCTGGATTTGGTTTGCGTAAATACTATAAATCTTTCCTGAAATTATATAACTACTTTTTATCTCCAGCTGCGTTAATTTGAATGTTGGTTAGAATATTTGATACAATATCCACCAGCCCAGTGCTCAAATTATTTATCAATTAATTCTAATATTATAAATTCATCATGACACATTCATATACAGTTGAAGGAATTACCTGCAATGGTTGCGTTGCAAAAGTAAAAAGTAAATTGCTTATGCACCCTGATATAACTGCTGCCGATGTTACTCTTGAAGGAAAGAAGGCGGTTATAACCATGCAAAAACATTTAAGCGTGAATGAACTTCAAGATGCTATTGGCAGAGACACCAAATATAAAATCAGCGAAGATAAAGCTGACCTCAGTCATCATGCAATTAAAACTGATGTGACAAAATCGTGGATTGCAACCTACAAACCATTGTTAATTATTTTTGCTTTTATAACAGGTATCTCTATAATTACGGCCAACAATAGCTTTCATTATGGCATGAACCATTTTATGGCTGGTTTCTTTCTTGTATTTTCTTTCTTCAAATTTTTGGACTTAAAGGGCTTTGCATCCAGCTATTCCATGTATGATCTTCTCGCTAAGAAAGTTCCGGCATATGGATACATTTACCCCTTTATTGAGTTGGCTCTAGGAGTTTCTTATCTTATTGGGTTCAATCCGGTTATTACAAATTGGATTACCATAATAGTTATGGGAGTGAGTAGTATAGGTGTTATACGAAGCGTGAGCAGTGGTCAAAAAATTCAGTGCGCCTGCCTTGGGGCGGTTTTTAATCTGCCGATGAGTACTGTAACTATCATTGAAGATTTACTCATGGTATTAATGGCTGCGTATATGATTATTATTCATTAAATAAATTTTTATACATTAGTGCTCACAATGGTAAAAAGGTTAATCATCTTCTATGTCTTTCTAATCTCCTATGCAGGGGCAGTAGCGCATGGCATTGTACCGCATCATCACCACACTTCACAAAAAGAAGTGAAGCAACATCATCACCATAGTCAAACAAGTCATTCTCATAGCGAAGGTAATGAAGAGGATAGCAGCAGTCATGACCATAATGATTCGCTGTACTTTCTTACGCACCTATCTAATGCTGATATTTTAAATAACCATGCTGGCAATGATGGCGTGGTGAAAAATAAAAAATCTGAAAAGCTAATCGTTGTTCAAGCTTCCCTGCCTCCAAGTATATTTATTCCTTTACACTTAGTCTTTCGTCCACCCTCGGATGACATTATCACGCATAGTACCACTTACCTTTCCTTTGGCCTTCGGGCACCACCTATCGCTATTTCTTAAGTATTAGTGCTTAATGCACTATTTGATTTTTGCCTGCATCAGGCACACGATCATTATTTATTTTCCATTCTCTGGTTTACTCGAATTCAACGAATATGAATGCGCATAGCAACTATATTCCCGCGCTAAAATATAATTGGCTTACACAATTCTATGATAGAATTCTCAGCTCTTTTTTGAGTGAAAAGAAATTTAAAATCGAAATTGATAGAAAGTATCAAATGGCGACAGCCAAAACATATTCTTGACATTGGCTGTGGCACGGCAACGCTTTCGCTCATGATGGAAATTGCTTTTCATGATGCATGCATTACCGGCCTGGATGGTGATGCTAAAATTTTAGCAATAGCGAAACATAAAGTAAAACAAACTCATTCGAAGGTGAAGTTTGTGCAGGCTATGTCGTACCAGATTCCGGTAAGCTCAAATTTATTTGATGTGGTCACGTCAAGCCTCATGCTTCACCATCTCACCAGCGATGAAAAGCTTAAAACATTAAAGGAGGTTTACAGGGTACTTCAACCAAATGGAACTATTGCCATTGCTGATTGGGGCAAGCCTTCCAATTTTTTGATGCGGTTTGTGTTTTACATTGTTCAATTTCTCGATCGCTTTAAAACCACCGATGATAATGTTCAAGGTAAAATTCCACAGCATTTAGTAACAGCAGGATTTCAGGAAGTAAAAGAGATCGAAAAGATAGATACCGTTTTGAGTACTATTTCACTTTACCACGGAAAAAAATAATGCATGAAAAATAATTTTTTAACAACGCTCTTTCTGTTGATCACACTGGCTGGTAAGAGTCAACAATTTATTACAGAACAAGCAGTACTTGATTCTGCAATGAAGTATAGTCCGGCACTCAAATCGGCAGAGTTGCAAATTGTACAAAATAAATATTTGCAGAAGACTGCCTTTAACATATCGAACCTCGATGTAATTGCTGAAAGTCCTACGGGTACATTTTATCCTATTGGCGCTTTACAAACTTTAGATTTTCCTACAGTTTATTTTAAACAAAGCCAATTGCAAAAACAGGTGACGGTGCTTTCGGAAAAAGAAAAAGTAATTACTCAACAAGACGTGAAGCGGCTCATACATCAACTTTACATATCACTCCAGTATGCATGGGCACTACAAAGTCAATTAAAATTCAAGATAGTCTTTATCAACAGGTAGGCGAAAGCGCCAGACGACAATTTGACGCAGGGCAAATTGACTATCTCGCCAAAACATTTTCAGAAGCGCAATATGGACAAGTGCATAATCAGTTCCTGCAGGCTCAAGCTGATTATACAGTGACACTTCATCAATTGCAAACCTATAGCAGTATAAAAAAACCTTTTGAAGTGCCTCCTATTTCACGCATCATTCTCGGTACAGAGGAACGGGCATTTTCACCAAGCCCTACATGGCATTCTTTACCCCATAATATATATCATGAAAGGGGCACCGAATAGGTACATATTTATTGAAGAACTTGGTATGATTGACTTATGTAAATAAAAAAACCTTAAATCATGCGATTTAAGGTTTTTGATTACACTTGATGTGTCTTTTATTTGTCGGGGTGGCCAGATTCGAATTAAGAGCGGGTATATCTAAACGGCCTTTTAGATCGCTTTTAACTAGCCCCTTGAATAGTTTGCTTATTTTTTTTCTCATGTATCTGCCACTGATTGGTGGTACTACTATATAACTGCATTAACTTTTCTCAACACATCAAACCAGTAATCTAGGGTGGATTCAAGACCATCTAATTCCACTGTTATGGAAATTATTTTCCGCGGCTTCTCCTGCTCGTGCATCTCCTTTAACAGATTGTTCTGATAAAGTTTGAAAAAGTCAAACTGAAGTATTTCACTTATTTTTTTTAACTGTGCGCTATTAATATCAGCCCTGTTAAAAATGGAATAAACGTTTCTTGTGCTTGTATCTAAGCGTTTAGCAAACTCCGCTAGCTTTAGTCCTGATTTGTGATACTTCCTTTCAATCTCCTTCCCAATATGCACTTCCATGTCTCAAAAGTCGAATAAATAATGCCGTTGATATTCAGTCTCTTACCTATTTTTAATGCGTATAAAACGATTTAATATTGCATAATTGCTATAATAATTCTTATTTAGTTAACGAAAAGATCATTAGCTATGAGTAAGACTAAACTTAAATACCATATCAATCGGCAAATAGGGTTACTGCCCAGGGCCATATCGATAAAAGCATTCCACGACATTCTCAGGAGTCAACATAACATAACACGAGATGCATTCTACCGAGACAGAAATATTGAGTGGGGATCGGATAATTCGATTCCTTCAGATCGGCTGGAAGTTTACGCAGGACTTTTCGGAGTCACAGTTGATGACCTTAAGAATTACGATGTGCCGAAAATCAAACCATTGGCAGAACGTAAAATCAAACCTCTTTCAAAAAAATTAGGGCTTAAAACAAAATAATAATTTAAAACTCTACCTCATGGAAAATCACCAATCGAAAACCGGCATTGCAACAGGAAGACCCATAGGTCTTATGATGATTAACGGTGTTAGCGTACCGGTCTACCTGGACACATTTCAAGTATGGCTCTTAAAGAAACATCTGTGAAACGTTAACCCCTTATTTAACATGCAAGATTTAGCATTAGAACCTTCACCTATGGTAGTTAAATCTATTATAGAAATACAATTAAAGCTTTACGCATTGCCTTTAAATCTATCACTGGCGGAAATAGGTTTTACACAAGATCAGATGCTTGATTTGAAGCGAACCCTTTTTATCCAGTTCGGTAAAAACATCGAAGTAAAATTAACCGATAGCGTGTTTTCTTTAAGTGACAAATTCCCTTTGAAAGTAGCTCTATGACTGATTAAACAGAATGGCAAAAATGGACTTCATCACTTACGCATTCAAACCAATCTTCGGCATTCTTATAGTAATATATAGTTTACTAATAATTGTATTTCTATCTGTGTTCTACCTCAGTGATAGTTATGGATGGTTTCTAGTAACAGTTATAATCTATGTATCAACTCTTGCAATATTTATCATAGGAAGTTACAGAAGGTATTGCCGTTATACAGAAAGAGAGTCCAGAAACAAAGTGAATTGTTTTAGACGTGATTATGGCAATCGATGAAACGGCCAGAAATTATTTACCTCCAAGAATCTATAATTATTGAAGGTGTAGAGATAGGTCACACAAAAGAAGGGCTTCAATATCTTATAGATCATTATACAAAGGTTTTATCGGTCCATGTAAATGAGAATGTGAGATCAAAAGAGACAAGTACACACATGGAGTCACTAATTGAAAACTGGAAACGTCAGTTACACTTATATGATATGTTAAACTAAAAGCTTATGGCAAACTTCAAATCATTTGGAACACCTATAAATTTCCCTTTACCTATAGATTCTGATTGGGTAAGAATTCACTGCGGCGTTAATGGCGAACCGAACTACATTTTCGGCATAGAAGGCTTAATAAAATTTTACGAAGCAGGCACTGGTATCTACACAAGAAGAAACGGACGACCGGATGAATCTCTGGAATATTGGATTACTTGGTATGAGAACGAAAAAAGTGAAAGAATTAAATCGTATAAATTAATTCAAGACATTAAAAATATTTTACAAACTAAATTTTCATGATTATGTATGTCTACATGCGAACAGAATTTGCCCCTTATGAGCTATACACAGTTGGGTTTTACGATACTGCCGGGAAGTGGCATTCAGAAAGTGACCACGCTGTAAAAGAGGATGCAGCTAACAGAGCGGCGTTTTTGAATGGAGGAACAAAACAAAATACTTTAATGGACAAATCAATTATCAAGTGGCGTATTTTTTATGCAGCTGTTTTTATAATAGCTGTGTTAGTGATTATATACTCTGTTTCAAAATTATGATAAGCTGTGACACCAATTGAGGGGGGGGAAGCAGTACCGGTCTATGCAAAAAAAAAGTCAAATCTATGAAGCAATTTAAAATCACAATTACCGAGCTTAATGAAAACTCCTTTGAAGCAGTAATAGAAAAACGTAGCATTTCGCAGGAAGCGGTTCTACGTGGGTTGGCTGAAATATTCAGAAGAGAACCAAAGATCCGAGACGTATTTACGATGGCGGCTGTGTTTTCTCTGGCACAGGATTCTGATAATGGTTTCATCGTGATTGATCAATCAAAAGGACGTACTAATTAATCAATGAAATGACTACTAAAATACAAAGTTGGATTGCTGTACATAAACTATGACCACAATGCAAATGACACTATTAGAATTGGCCCTAGAAGTACAAAAAGTACGAGACACTCAAAACGCTTATTTCATTCAATCCGCTGTAGCGAGAAAGACAAATAGACCAGAAGCCTATGCCGAAGCTAAAAACATCTTGATTGAATCTAAGCGTCTGGAAAGCAAACTTGATGAACGTGTTACAGAAATAATTTTATCAGCTTAAAAGATTAGCTATGGTTCATTACTACAAACAATATGATTTAAAGTGCTTGGCTGCAATTGTTGGCATTGCGAAAATAATAAAGTATTGCTAATGATAGCGTGGGAATGGGAGTCAGCTGCGCAACAGGGTTATTTCAAATTTTATAAAACGTTAGTACGCGAAGTAACACCTGATACCATTAACAGGTGTGCTAATTGTGGGGAGCGTTTGTCTGACGCAGAAATTGAAATGTATTTTTCATACCTCTTAAAACCCAAATTACAATGATCAATTTCTCAGATCTGGGCTAATGACCGTTCATAGAATATTTGTATTGGCCTATAAGAAATGCGACCATCCGTTTTATAAACGTAGGGCGGACATTTGTTATAATTTATTGGTTGATCGCGTGAATGCAAATCATGTAATGGAGGTCCATAAAATTCAGCGTGAACTTTTAAACAAAAAACCATGACAATACACGACAGACATCTTAAAGAAGCATTTGTTGAGTGGGTGAAGGTTAGCAGTCAGATAACAGGAGTAGTAACCGAACTAGAAAATGAAATTGAAAGAATGCGGGAACGTAAAGTGGCTGATAACATTATTAGTCAAAAAGACGAAATGGTTGAACGCATTATTAATTTTTTCAATGTCACAGATCAGCTAATAACAAGCTATCGTGTGGGAATGGCAAACAAACAAGCAGAGGTGATGATAATGGAGGATGCACTTAATTATGCACTCCGTCAAGAATGGCGAGAACGGATTTTCAAGAGGCTTGCAGAGGATGTTAACTTAATCAAGGAAAGAAAACAACTTAAAGATGAATTAATCAACAAGCTCAATGGCTAAAATTACACGCAAGTCACACCTAGTAAAAAAGGAAGGCAACGAAATTAACCTTGAAACAGGCGATATAAATACACCGCAGCTTGCACCCTGGGGTTTGAGCCAGCAAAACCAATTTGTTAAGTGCGTTAGCCTGGTGGAACAAATAAAAGATGGTCAGCTAAACGTTGTTGACGAAACTAATATTACTTCAATTAGTTATAGCCTAGTTGTTTTCGGCGATAAAGGCAAAGCATTATTTAACCAGATATGCGTATATCAAACGATATATAACACTGATCAATTAGAAAGTATCTGGGAACAAGCCTTACGTAAATCAACTTTAAAGGCGCCTCACAAATTCATTAAGCTTTGCAGAGAAAAAGGTCTTGAAATTAAAATAAATGAGGATGAAGGCTGGGAATATAAAATAATAATAAAGGGTCAAAGACCAAGGCAGTTTACGGATGAACTAACAGAACAAGACGTAGATGATATACGTGAATTTGGTTTTTTCGAGTTTAATAACTGTTACTACTTTGCAGAATACATCAGCGAAGAAAACAAAATTTGTATGCTAGTAGAGAAAAGTAATTTTACTATACGCATACTATATCATATCAATAGAGGCAAGCAAAATAAGCGTGTGATTGAAATGGTTAATGCAGGTAACCGTAAGGTTACAATTGATATTGAAACAAAACAATTAACCAATTACCAATCCTTTAAAGAGCTAACAGAAGGGCAAGGTAATTTTTTGTTCAATTTCAATCAAATGGAGTTATATAAAATTAAGTCTAAGTTAATGAACGAAGAGAAGCCGAGCCAACAAATCGATATGCTTGGCTGGAATATGAAAGGAAAATTTTTCGCTTTCAGCAATGGACTTTACAATAGTTTGTTCCATCCAGTTGATGAGCATGGAATAGTCACTCTCCATGATAGAAATTATTTTTTACCCTGCCATCCGGGTACTGACGAGAACAGTTTCATAAACGAAAAAAAATTCCACTATAAAGCTAGTGATGTAACTTTTGAAAAATGGAGTGAATTGTATTGCACTGCATTTGGAAAAACTGGCGAAGTAGCACTCATTTTTGGCATAGCTACATTGTTTAGTGATCACATATTTGCAGTGCTTAACAACTTTCCTATGTTATTTCTTTACGGTGAAGGTGGTTCTGGAAAAAGTCGAGTTGGTCTATTTCTGCAATATTTATGGGGTGATCCGCAACCACCTTTAAAGCTGAGTGAAAAAGCCAATACTGATAAAAGCAAAATCAGGAAAATGGCCCAATATGTCAATGCTATGGCGTTGTTCGAAGAATTTATAAACGAATTGGATATTTCCATTATCAAAACCATTAGTAGTATCTACGATAGATTCGGTTATGAACGAAGTAGCATGGATAGTAAATATGGTACTGAAACAGTGCCCATTAATAGCACAGCTATGATTACTGGTAACAGTTATCCTAACGATGACCCGTTGATGCAGCGGGTAATTCTGATGGACTACAATGCCAATATAAGGGATCAAAAAATAACAGATGCTTACGACGAGCTAAAAGGTATAAACAGGCAGGGTATAACTGAAATAACCGGACGAATTTTACAGATGCGTCCTGAATTTATACGAAGATGGGAGGCAAAGTTCCGACCTGTATTTAATGACTTCAAAAAAAAGGTATTAGCAAAAGGTATTGTCGTACCAGATCGAATGATAGAGAATTACGCCGTCATTATAACAACGGCAAAGACCATTGTTGAATGTGGCTTGAAGCTTCCCTTCAAGCTTGATGAGTTGATTAACTTTCTAATTCAAACAATAAAGGCCCAAGGTGAAAAGAGAGACACGGGATCAGTTGTACAACGCTTCTGGGATGTTGTGTTACAACTTGCGAATGAAGGGATAATAAGGCATTGTCGCGAGTATACCCTTTCAGGAGACATAGTTTCCATCAGGTTTACAGAGATACACGGCCTGTACATGGAGAAACACGCACGGATTTACAGGCAGCCAGGTCTTGGCAAGAGCACGCTGCTTCAAAAATTAAAGGATAGCGGCATTATGTCAAGCTTAGACAGCGTGAAGCGGCGTATGGGTGGTTCAAATCCTACTACCTGTCACGACTTTTATTACGACAAATTAGGCATTGATTTACTTAGCGTAACGCAATATTGGGAAGCGGAAAGGGGACGGTTTCGCGCAAGGTCAGAGCAAAACCAGGGTGAAAATGGCCGTTGATTAGCTACAAATGGCTACAAAAAAGCATGAAAACGCTACATTTTTCGAAAATGGTCATTTATCACAACCAAAAATTGAAAAACAGCCAAATAAGCGTCCAATCGATGATACGCCATTTTAATTTCGGGTTTTACGCATGAATGTTAAAAAACCACTAGCTACAACTAGCTACAAGCTACATGCCCTTATTACATCAAAAAATGATGTTTTTAAAAAAATGATGTAGCTAACTGTAGCTAACTGTAGCTAACTGTAGCTAATGTAGCTAATGTAGACAGTGGTTTTGTCACCCCTCCCATATAAGTCACAATTCAACAATAACTTAAACCTATCCGATTTATGAAATCACAGGAAGAAATTGACCGAATAATAAGTGAATGGAAATTGAACCCAGACCTTTTTGATAAGAAAACAGACGGTGTTGAAGAGCGGAACCCAATGAAAGAATATATATCTGAAGAAATGGTTACCGATTTTGCTATCTATTGGCGGTTGAATAGAATAGTACTACCATACAACCCCGAAAATGGAAACGATTAAAAAGATGTTTGACCATATAGGCCGGGCCATTACCAGTCTTGCAGCTGTAATCTTTGTAATGCTCATGACTATTACGGGCATGGTGCTATTTAGCCATACACTATTTACAAATGTCTTCCCTGAAGGCATGCAAGAATGGGAGAAGCAAGCAGCTACCTGGTTTATGGCTCTAGGCTGGGAATCTACTGTACTAATTACAACGTGTAATGTGAAACACATTAATAAGAACATCCCTGCTTTCATGGCTGTGTGTTCCGGTATAATAGTCCTATTTTTTATTCAGGCTTTTGATGACCAGCAGACTACGTTGACACTAATACAACGCTGGTTTGTAGCCATTCTTGCTGCCGGAATTAATTACATCTATGCAGAATTGTTTTATAAAAAATGGTCAGAGAGAAACGATTTCATTGAACTACCAGTACAGGTGAATGAACTTCAAGCAAGAGTGAATGAACTTGAATCAACAGTCAATGAAAAGCAACGAGCGGTCGAGGAATCTAATTCAGAGTTGATACAAATGAAAAATGATTGCGCAGAACTTCTACGATTTAAAATGAAAGTTGATAGTGAGTTAATCTGTGAGCATTGTAAAATGGTGCAGAAAGATCATGGTTCTCTTCGCGCACATAAAGGACATTGTTCAAAGAATCCACGTAACATACAAAATTTATTACCGCAGCATTTAATTCAGCCCAACAAAAACGATAGTCAATAGTTAAGTTAGAATAGGATGAAAACACTATGAAAAACAAGAAAACAAACTATCAAGTAACTATTGGTTATCGGGCTGTAATAACTGTTCCAGTAAAAGCCGACTCTGAAGAAGAGGCCAAAGAAAAAGGGTTAGCTGAATTTGCCAAGTCACGAACTTTTGGTAAGTGTAATCTGGAGGATGATAACTATAAAGTCCAAGGGTGTTTAAATATGGATGAAACATGGAACGCGATTTAATTTTCCAGATTTGAACCACTTATCTGACAATACTGAAAGATATGATCACCGATATAATCACCCACTACCAAAACGGGCTATAAAATGATAATAGCCACCTATTCGGTGGCTATTATGTTGATTAGATACCCCCCGGATATAACCAACACAATGTAAATTTAAACTTTTATTTACAAAATTACTGGGGGGGAGCGTAAAGCAGTACAGTGCTAATTACGACCCAATTAATACCCGTTCTTATTTTTGGGAAGGACTAAAAAACGTTTTCATCAGAATGTACTTTTGCCCACAGAACTAAACTTAACTTTAACTATGAAAAACTTACCCCTCCGAACCTTAGTAACATTTCTTTTAATTTCATGCTTCTGCTGCATGGAAGAATCATCTTTCGAAACTTCACCAAATGCAATCGTTGGACCACCCGTGGGGCCTCCTGTTAGTAACCCAGGGATACAGATAAAAGTCAACTTAAGCGTATTCAGAGCTATAGCAAAAACCTCAAACGCATATAATTATACGATCTTGGATTTGGGTTCAGGTTCTTATAGTGTTGGTGAAGATGATTACATAGTGATAGATAATGTATCAATGCTTGAGGATGCTGCCAATAAACTGAAGGTTCAATATCCAGTAGATTTTGATGTAACTCAATTTGTCAAGGATTTAGAACCTATCCTTGATGCTCTGGAGGGAAAAGAACCCGAAGTTTTTGCTATAGCGAAACAGTTTCCTGAATTAAAAACTTATTACAATAATAAGCAGCTCGGGTTATTAGATACATACTTCAACAGTATGGCTAATGCTACTACTTTATCTGAAGTAAGGGCAACCTATGCTATTACGTACGATGATATAAATGCGCAAGGATATTTGACTAAGGAACAAAAAGCTTCAATAATTGGTATAGTTGAATATGCTAATCAGTATGCTTTACAATTTTTTGTGGATGAAGCAGATAAAGGCGTTAACGCAGTTAGGAAAGATCTTTATGATTTCGCGTCGAAACTGGGAAGACCATTACCTTCAAATATCCAACAGTCAAGTGCATGTACTGTTCGCTTTAGGGATGTGTGGCGCGCGGGTGTATGTGCAGGGGCTGCTGGTGCAATTAGGGGCGCTTTAGCGGGTGCGGTTGGAGGAACTGTAATACCAGGTGCAGGAACTGTTAGTGGTGCCTTGGCCGGTGGTGTATATGGGTTTGCATCTGGTTTTGCAGTCGGCGCTGGGGCTGACGTTGCTTACCAAGTGATTTGGGGATGCATGTTTGGAAGTCCAATGCAAACGCATGACGACGAATGGTGGAAACAAGAATGTGCATCAGTTTTTCTCAAAGGGAATGCTTACAACCAGGAGCATATCCGATTGTGTCAAAGATGGGCTTCACGATATTATCGTAGATTTAAGTTACCGCAAAATTGATGTAAGTTTAAAAACTAACCGATTCGATTATGAAAAAATGGAGCATTACAATCCTGACATTAGTATTGCCTTTTGCAATACTTACGATTATAACAAGTTTCTGGGACACTGGAACAATTACCATAAGTAATATTGGATTTGCGCTATTAAAAGGCATCATATTCGCACTGCTTTTTACCTATACAACTGAATGGTTTAAAAGAAGAACATTGAAAAAAGTTATGATTCAAATTGAATCAGATGAACAACTTCTTTTAGAAGGCGGTGCTAATCACTTCAAGGGAGCCGAAGGTGTTGGTGGTAAGTTGGTTTTAACTAACAGGAGATTAATTTTCAAATCGCATAATTTAAACATTCAGAATCACCAGCAATCAATTGATATTAGTCAGATAAAATCAATTAGAGAGAAGAGCAACAATATATTCAGCCGTTTTTTAATATTGGAATTGCTGAATAAAGAGATCCATAAGTTTGTAGTAGATTCACCTTCCGATTGGCATAAATTAATTCAGAGTCAAAAGGTTTAACTGTCATAATAGTGAAAAGGGTTGTAGAAATACAACCCTTTTTTTATACATCAGCATTGGCTTTGCGCAGTCAATCTAAAACCTAGCGTTTTTGGCTCGATAAGTCTACCACAGCTTCAATAGTAAAAGTGTTTCCGACCTTTTGCTTGAATTGTTCTACTTCTAGTGGGGCTAATTGTAGTCTATGATTAATCCCTATCTCTCTTAAAATCTTTCTTGCTTTTTTCTCTCCACAATTGAAGATTCCGCATAATTCTTTACGACTTGTAAAACCTATTATCATTGGCCTGGTGTCAGATAAGTGAGTTTATAAAATTAGGCACTTTCCGGCATTTTCCGGCAATTAATGGGTATCACCGGCCCTGGTATCGCCAGTTAAAAAAACCTCTGTAAGTTGTTTCTTCAAATAGTAGAAAACTAAAGCCTGAAGGTTTGAAGACTGTACTAAAATTAGGAATTGTAGCGAGTGTTATCGGTCTGATTGCTATTGGCCTACAGAAGGCAAGTAATATGGCTGGTGGATTTCAGGTAGACATCTTGAAATACGGCCTACCAAAACTTAGTTCTGGGGTAATTACCTTACCTATAGCGGTAAAATTCGTAAACCCGAGCCCTATTGCGATTAACATTCAACAATTCGTTGCAGACATCGAATTGTTCAAAGTATCTGCATTCCAAAAGATTGCTCAAGTCAACCATCCCCTTACAATCGCACCAGGCGAATCAGTGCAAATCATCTACGCACAGTTAAGCTTGAAGGACCTTTTCGCAGGTAACCTTTGGGATTTTGCAAAAAGCACTGTTAGTGCGCAATCAGTTAAAATACGCACAAACATCACAGCCGTTTGGAATGGTATACCCATTAAGCCAGAGCCATTTTTAGAAGTAATTACTTTAACCTCTATGATGAATGGACAATCACTTTAACCTGTCTCCGTTGGGTTTTGTTGCCTCTGGCAGAAGGTCTATATCTTCTGGTACAGAGTACAACAAATTTTTTGACCTAAACGGCCTACAGGGTTCTGACCCTATTATTTCACAAGACGGGACCTCGCACGATACGCTGCGGGAAATGGAAAGCATTGCGCAAACCTACCAATCACAAGCAAAGAAGATTTCAGGAGAACTAAAGGCATCAACGCTTGAAGGAACCTTGAAGAATGTATGGAATTTCCTATATCACAACGTACAATACAAAAAGGATTCACCTACACAAGAACAGCTGCGTACACCTTTGCGCACCTGGAAGGATAGAAAAGCAGGCGTTGATTGCGATTGCTATTCAATTTTCATTTCGGCAATTCTTAGAAATCTGGGCATATCTCATGCGTTCAGAATGGCGGCATACAAAGGAGATTTTCAGCACGTGTATGTAGTGGTTGGAAAAGGTGGAAAGCGTGATAGCATTGATTCAGGTAATTACATAACCATAGATCCGGTCGTTGATAAATTCGATTATGAAGTTCCCTTCACAAAAAAATTTGATAGGTATATGCGTGTACAAATATTAAATGGTCTAGGCGAAACACCTGCGCAATCATGCAATGCACCAAGCAAGTATAATAATAACGAAGACATGATTCGTGTTACGTACCTCGAAAACATGGGGTATGTTATTACAGAAAAACTTCTTACTGAAAACAAAATACCATTCGAAGAATATACACTACCTAATGGATCAGTAAGATATTCTGCCAAACATTTACCGGCAATCGTTCCTGTACTAACACAGGAAGAAGCTGTTGAACTAATTAAAAATTTAATGAATCCTCCGGTTGCGCAACCCGGACCTCAAACATCACAAAAACATAGCAAAGCACTTTGGTGGATACTTGGTATCTCTGGAGCCTTGATACTAGTCGGTGGTGGTAACACTTCTTCACCACCTTTGAGCGGTGTAGACAAGAATAAGAAGCCCCGACTAAAAACTTTACACATCTAAAACAATTTTCTATTAAACAATTAATTTTTAAAACTATGGATTTCAATAAAATAAAGGAAAACGGGATTATGGGATTGAGCGTGGCCGCAGGTGTTGGTGTCGCTGTTCTTTTGGTTCGTCAGTTTGGCGATAAAGCGCCAGTATGGGCAAAGTCGTTACTCGCTTTAGCACCAGGTCTTGCGTTGTCGCTTATGTCAAAAAACAAATTTTTGATTTCTGGTGGATTAGCAATGTTAGGCACAGGTATGATTGTAGGCGCAAAACAATTGACTGAAGGCAAATCAGGTTTGCTATTGACAATCAATCAAAACTTGCCGGCCTTATCTGGTACTGATGATAACAACACGCAGTACTTACCACAACTTCCGGCCCATGATAGCGCACTGTTATCTGGCATTAACGGATTAGGTATGCCTGATAATATGCTTTTAAGCTAACACGAGAGTGGCAATAATTTTTTAAACATCAACAACCATTTTTTTCAACTTCATTAATCAATTAATCATGCAACAACTAAAGAATAAATTTATTACAGCAATGGCAGTTTTTGCTATTGCATTTTGCGCACTCGCTCTGAATTCATACGCACATAATGATTTAGTTTCAGCAACCCGTTATTTCGCTTTTGCAGCAATGGCATTTTTGTCACCCGTTGGTGCGCATGCAGCTTCATCATTGGGAACGTGGGGAGAGCCTGCCGGTATTGCAGCACTTAAAAGAAACTGGAACCGGTTAGGTTTTAAAACACAGGCAGAAGCAGCAAACATACAAGGCATTGACGATACCATCTACATACGCAAAAGTATCACAGGTATAAGCGGTGTATATAGATTGATAGATGCGAGTAACGTAAAAACTGCTGGCATTACAAACATTGATAAGAATCGTTTTCCTGAAGGTTATAACTTAGGTATAGAAGGTATTCGTGTTGCGCAAGGCAGTCACGCTACTATTACAGATCCGAAAAACATTATTAATTATACGGCTGTGAATGGATCAGTTGAAGCTGAATTCCGTCATGCTGAATTGGTTATAACTCAGGATAGCAAAGAATTATTACGCTTGCCAATATCTTCAATGCTTGCCCCTGCGGCAACCACTATAGGTACATTGAAAGAAGCTGCGTATTCATTAAAGGATAACGCAATTGTACTCGTAGAAACACTTCCTTTCGAAATCAACATTGAATTCCCTGCGGCTGTGGCCACATCATCTGCATCAAGTAGCAAATTCCATGTGGAAGTAGAATTGTACGGCAAAAAGACAGTAAGAAAATTCGTTTAATCAAATCTCTATCTGATGTAAAAAGGCTGCGCAGTTGCGCAGCCTTTCTTTCAAAATATCACCTTTTTAATTAATCAAAATGATAGAAGATAAAATTAAACTCGATGCTAAAAAATGTACCATCGTTAGTGGTACAACAGGAGGAACTTTACGGGAAGTTATATATAGCCCGGATTCATCCTATGATGAAATTATTGGAGTTGAAGCATATCAAAATTCAGATGGTGGCGTAGCTAATGGCTATTATCAAATAGGCATATCTGATACAGATAAAGCGTATGTTGAGATGTGTCATAAAAACACGTTGATTACTTCAAGTGCGGTTGACCAGAGAGGAAAAACACGTGCTGTAAATATTCCTATTCGAAAAGGAAATGATCTTAAGATCAGAATCTACTGGCCATCTACAAGTGCAATTGGTTCTGATTTAGAACTAGAACTAGTATTCGTGTTGCGCAGAAAAGTAGCTCCTTCAATCTAACCAGCACGACAATATGCCAGACGTTAAAAGAAAACTTAAAATAGAACAACGTTCTTCCTCTGTTGATTTTAATATCGATCTGGATGAAAATGTATTGGGTGTAACGATAGAGAACACTGGTACATCACTAGTGTTTGTAGCGTGGAATGAAAACGCCAGCCCTGGCAAAGGAACAACTCTTCCAGGTACTAGTAAGTCATTTGGCTTGGGATGGCCCTATTGCCTATCAGGACAAAAATTAAGTATTGCTTTTGACAACACAGGTTCCCCGAATACCTCTGTAATAATTTTCAGAGACGGCGGCCCTATAAGTAACTGTTAATTATGCTAGGACTAGGGTCAACTACAAAACGCGAACGCACACACGTCTATGTTAATTCTATAACAGAACGTGATGCCTATCCTGCTGCACTTCGGGATTGGGGTATGATCATTACGGTTATTAATTATCCTCTTGCGGGTAATGCTACAGGCTATCAGCTTACTTACTCTACTGGAGCTTCATTATCAGACAACACAAAATTTGTTGAGTATACAGGTGGTGGTGGCTTAAACGCTACACCAGCTATTCAAACATTTACCGCTGATGGTGTTCAAACTGAATTTGCTTTAGCGGAGTCTGAAGCAGTAAAAATTTGGTTTGTAACCTTCGAAGAATCAGTGTTCGCATTAGGAAGAAAGTATATTCAACGTCCTGCTAATGCGCCTACACATACAGTGGACAACGTTTCTAAAAAAATCGTTTTTCAATTCGCGCCAGATGCAGACACAAGATTAACCATTTATTATTTTACCGCACTTACTATAAGTGATGCCGCGGTGAAGAATCGTGGCGCATGGGACGCATCTACAAATCTATATCCGGCAGCTGGATCGGGATCTGGTACTGCTGGGGCAATTACAGCTGGTGACTATTGGTACTTTAGTTCACCGGCAACTAATATAGATTCCTCTTATTGGCCTGTAAAAACTCTTGCTATATCGCTAATAGACACGCCTGGACAAGATAGTGCTAACTGGAAATTGATATGAATGACTTAGTAAAACACTTTATTGAAAGGCTTGACCTTATTAAAAGTTCAGTTGCCATAATTTCAATTTCATTACTGGCATTCCTTTGCTATGCGCTTGTCTATGTTCCTATTCCTGATGGCAATAAAGAAGCACTTTATATCCTTATCGGGATTATATCAAGTACAGTCACTTTGATTGCTGGCTTTTACTATGGTAGCTCTAAAGGATCACAGAAGAAAGATGAAATAATTAAAAGTCAGAACGAACAAATTGCAGAAATGTGAAAACTATTCTATACATATTATTACTAGTTTCATCTTCTTCCGTATTCGGACAGAATTATGATTACAAAGCCGTAAACACAATATCAGGAAGTGCTACCTATGCAGCAAGTGTAAGTTCGTCCGTCACTAGCTACACTACTAATTTAGGAGTAAGGATAAGGTTTAAAAACGCTAGTTCGGGCGCATCCACATTAAATCTTAATGGTATAGGAGCCAAGAAAATATTCAAGACTCCTTCCGTGCAAGCTGGCAGCGGAGATCTTATAGATGAACAGGTATATGATTTAATCTATGATACTGCGTTAGATGGTGGAACCGGTGGCTTTCTAATTACCACAACACCCAGCGCAGGTGGCGGTGGTGGTGGTAGTGGCGATATGTTAGCTGCTAACAATCTTTCGGACTTAGTGAGCGCTTCATCAGCGCGAACAAATCTAGGACTAGGCACACTAGCAACGCAGAGCGGAACTTTTAGCGGAACATCTTCAGGTACAAATACTGGCGATCAGGATTTAAGCGGGCTTGCTGTTAAATCAAATAACCTTGCTGATTTAACAAGCGCTTCATCAGCGCGAACGAATCTAGGACTAGGCACACTAGCAACGCAGAGCGGAACTTTTAGCGGAACATCTTCAGGTACAAATACTGGCGATCAGGATTTAAGCGGGCTTGCTGTTAAATCAAATAACCTTGCTGATTTAACAAGCGCTTCATCAGCGCGAACGAATCTAGGACTAGGCACACTAGCAACGCAGAGCGGAACTTTTAGCGGAACATCTTCAGGTACAAATACTGGCGATCAGGATTTGAGCGGACTTGCTGTTAAATCAAATAACCTTTCTGATTTAACAAGCGCTTCAACAGCTAGAACAAATTTAGGGCTTGGTACGCTTGCAACGCAGAGCGGAACTTTTAGCGGAACATCTTCAGGTACAAATACTGGCGATCAGGATTTGAGCGGCCTTGCTGTCAAATCAAATAACCTTTCTGATTTAACAAATGCTTCAACCGCCAGAACGAATTTAGTATTAGGCAATGTTGATAATACTTCTGATGCTAATAAACCGGTAAGCACAGCACAGGCAACTGCGTTGGCTTTAAAGTTAAGCACAACCCTAAATCAGAATAAAGTTCTGATTGGTAACGCATCAAATGCGGCAACGTCTTACAATGCTTCATACCTAACGCCTGAGCAATATGGTGCTGTAGGCGATGACGCTACCAATGATGCAACGGCTTTTGGTAATCTCATAACCGCTGCAAGTGCATTGGGTGTGCCGATTTGGATACCGGCAAAAACATACCTGGTAGGATCAACACTTACGATACCGTCAAATCTTAGAATAATAGGATCGGGAGCTGCGTCTATTTTACATACGACTTCCAATGTGCCAATATTCACGATTACAAGTGCAAGTAATATCACTATTACTGATTTAGTATTTAAAGGAAGTTCAGCTGGCTCTACTCAACGAGGAATTTACGCGCATGGTAATGTAGGCTTCACCCAGTTAAGTTTACAAAACATAGTAAGTCGCTGCGGGTTTATAAACTTTGGTGCTGATGGAATATATGCAGATTATGTAATAGGGTCTTCCTCAGGTTCGAATCATGAGGGAACTTATCAAATAAGCGATTCATGGTTCACGGGCTGCGCAAATGGTGTATTCTTTGATGTTCGTGGTGAATACAATCAGATCTCAAATTGTAAATTCTACTTAAATACGACGGGTGTAAGAATGAATGCGGGCAATTGCCACGTCAACAATAATTCAATTACAGATAACACGACTGGAATTATAGTTGGCTCAGGCACAAATGATGGGCATGCGATGGCTATAGGTAATAAGATTAACCATAACGGTTCTAATATAACTTGTACTTCAACGGCAACAGGTTATGCATTTATAGGAAACGAAATAATAGCAGGCTCAATAACGCTCAACACTTGTACAGATATTAGATTTTATGATAATGATATCAGTACAGCGCCTGTCACATCAACTAACGCTGTTGGTAGTTACTTTGCAAATAACTGTTTTAGAACTACGCCGACAATAACAGTAGCCTCCGGTAACAATCCAACATTTTTCGGAAACACTTTCCCAGCCGGGACTGTGCATGCATTGGCAATAAATACTATAGCTGGACAAATGCAGTTTACTACTTCAGGTTCTACCGGGCAGCTAGAAATTAGAAATCCAGCTAATACATTTTCTTATAAAATAGGTGGCGGTGCAATAGTCACGGCAGATCGAAACGTAAACTTTCCTGTAATAACTAGTAATGAAACATTTGTTTTAACAGCAGTTGCGCAAACCCTGGCAAATAAAACGCTTGGGTCCGGAACAACCTTAACGGTTTCTCCAACAATTTCAGACGGTTTAAGAATAACATTCAATCCTGACAACACATCGCCAGGCCTGAATGTAGGTGTTAACGCTACAGATCCTTCAGCTGCTACGAATGCAGACTTTTGGAATAATTCAACCACAGGCTTCAATATGATGCGTCATGCTAATACCAACTTGGTAATGGATGGCTCACTCATAGCCTCAGGCACTTTAGATTTCCCAAGTGTAGCAAGTTTAGGAAATCAGGTCTTAACTATAACAGTGACGGGTGCAGCGGATGGTGACGTAGTGACTCTTGGAATACCGAATGGCTCAAAAACAGCAGGATTAATTTTCACGACGTGGGTGTCAGCCAGTAATACGGTTAGTATAGAGGCTTATAACTCAACAGGCATTGCAATAGATCCTGCAAGCGGAACCTTCAAGGTAAGAGTAATCAAATAAAAGAAGATGGATCACTATCAAGCAATGATGTTTCTAATCTTCCTTTTGATTAATGTCATCATGTTTACCTATCTGGCCTCTTTTGTGTTTTCGTTTTTCAAGCATAAAGAAGTTAGAGATAAAGTAATCCAGGCAATTGAAAATGGCGACAATGTTGCGCATACACAAGATGCATTCAAGGCAGTAACGCTAAGTTTTGCCATCGTCTTTGGGTGGGCTGATGCAGATATATTACTGGCGTGGGCGATGTATCCTGAACAGAATTTATTGCCTCACGTAGGATTTTTTACAGTAATATTTGGCGGTGCACTAGGAGTAAGTTTTAAGTGAAAATTGAAAGGGAGGAAATAATGAATGTTCATTCCATTAGAAGTTATAATAGTTTGGTTTGTTGTCTTTATATCTGTCTGCATAATGTCAATTATACTAGGCATAAAACTAAAACATACAAAAGTTCAATTAGCGCAGCAACGGGAAATGCTAAGATTGCAAACTGAAATATTAACTTCTCTGGATAAGGAAATTAGATTAATAATTTATGAGATCAATCATTACTTTTTAAATCCTGTTTTTAAACGACTAAGAGGACTGTGTAATGTTAAAGCACCAACATGGAGAAACATTTGGAAAAATATAAAGCACATGCACCATGCACGTTCACTTGTTAAGGACCTACAAAGATTGCATGAAGTTGACAAGGTTATGTATGCAGTTGCTGAAAGCCTCGAGGATGAATTAAAAAAAACAGTTAGGAAGTTAGCCGAAATGAAAACATAAAAAAACAACCACCTGAATGGAAACGGATAACATAAAAATCAAACAACCAAAAGCACAAGCACCAAAGAAGTGCCAACTAGAATCTTGCGGTGAGGAGTACATACCTAAGAATGCAAGAAAAAAATATTGTTCATCATCATGCAATGCGAAAGCTTCAAAGCTTCGATTTGCTGAGAATTACAACGTAACACAAAATCCTATGAATGGCCTAAGTGGTATGACTGCCCAACCTGGTATCTACGCAATACCGCCACACGCTATAATGATGATTGATCATCATAAAGCACAAGCATCAAGATGGGAAGCAAGTTTTGATAAAGAAGTAGGAAGGCGTGAAGAAGCTGAAAAGCAGGTAAGGGATTTAAAAGACCAGATTGCGCAAGACGATAACCCAAAAGGTGCTTTAGGTTTTGTTCAGAATAATCCTGAGCTACTTAATAAAGCAATGGAAATATTCGGTCCGGCCATAGCAGGATTCTTAACGAAAAAAATGGATGGGTCTACTCAGTCTGCAATTGAAGGCACTAACACCTTTATCCAGGGCCCCGATTCTGAATATGTTAGAATGTTTAGCATGTGGATGACAAAAATTTCTCCTGAAACGCAAAAAAATGTGTGGCAACTTCTTACCGTGTTAAGTCACCAGGACGAAGAGAAGATGAATTATTCAATACTTAGTCTCTTACAGCAATGGCATCACCGCTAGGACAAATTAAAACGGTTACTATAGAAGTACCCGAAGAAAAAGCGGAAAGTTTAAAAACGATGGCAAGTATTAGCGTAGCCGCTCTAAAGATTATCGCAGAAGCCAGTAAGAAGCCCGGCATTGAAGCGAAATTGTTTTTAGCTAAAACCCTTGGACAGATATAAAAGTACTTTAAAACGAAAGCTTATGAGTTTAGGCATACCGATTCAAATGTTAAATGGCCTGGGATGTAGTTGTTCTTCCCAAATACCAAAGGGTTTTGGTTCTACGACAGATTACGACCAAATCACAATTGGTGGTAAAGTGTACAGTGCTAACCAAATTTTAGATAAAACAATTGTTGCCGGTAAAGACACAAAAATTTACAGCGGAGTTAATGGGACACCCACAGTATTAGGTACAATCAAGGCAGGACAGCCGATTGGTATTGTGTTTTCCTATTTACGGCCAGAGCAAGGTGGTGGTAGATCATGGCTAATGTTTGAAACCTCTTATAACAAATATTTTTACGTTCCCAATGAAGCTGCAAGCGCAACTGGCTTAATTAGTCAAGGTGTTAAAACAGTTAAGGAAGAAGTTAAACAGGAAGAAGTTGACAAACTGAAAGAAGAATCTCCTGTAGAATACTACTTAAGCAAGTACGGTACAAAAGCAATTCTTATTGTTGGCGGAATTGTTATCGCGGTTGCTTTTGGCAAAGAGGTCATTAAAGGACTACTATCAAAAAAAACAACGCCAACTCCATCATTAAGCGGTACACGAAAACGCAAACGGAAACCTAAAAAATAATTCAAATTCATATTTACTACTATGGCAAACAAAGCAAAGAAAATTAAAAAATCAACGGAAGAAGGCTCTACTGAAGAATCAATCATTGGTCTGGTTATTCTCAGGGGAAAACATGTGGTGTCTGACTCAAACGGAAACATTAGTGAAGTAGGTCTTACCCTTGCGCCACAGGATGAACAAGATGTAACACTTGAAATTGCTGTTACAGAAGAGTTTGCCGACACTCTGAAAGTGGATGAACTTTACAATGCTGTCATAACAAAAGGCAAGGGAACTAACAGCTTTAAAGTTGTATCGCTTAACGAACTAGACAATGGCAAGTATGATGAGAAAATGGTGTTGGCTGGCGACTTAAGGGGCCATTTACACCTTGCTATTAGAAACGATCAGGAAGAATTCTTCTGTGAAGAAAAGGAATATTCCTTGGCGTTATCGGTCGTAGAAGCTGAATAGTAAAATTTTAACAATTATGGCAACGTTCAAAACTGCTTATGTAAAATACATTCAGCCTGGTGAAGGTGGATATTCTAATGTGCTAGCTGATAAGGGTGGTGAAACTTACGCCGGTATTGCAAGAAATATTTATCCTAACTGGTCTGGTTGGCCATTTGTTGATGCAAAGAAAAGTGATTTTCCAAATCGCATAATTCCGCGCAATCGCTTGTTCAGCGAAATGAACACAATGGTAGAACAGTTTTACTTAGGGCTTTGGGATGTAAACAAGCTCGGAGAGATCCATAGCCAGGACATAGCAAATCTTCTATATGATTTCTTTATCAATAGCGGGCCTATTGCCTTTAAAAAAATACAACGCCTTGTGGCCGTTGCTGATGATGGTTTAATTGGGCCTCTAACTATTGCAGCAATTAATAACGCAAATGCAACGCAGTTATATTCTTTACTAAAAAATGTTCGTGAAAATTTCTATAATGAAATTGTAAAACGCGATCCTTCGCAAAACGTTTTTTATTCAGGATGGATGAACCGTCTTGCTCGCTTTCCTGACTTCATAACAAATAATGCTTTTCCATTGGTTATTGTGCTACTGCTTGCAGGTGCAATCTTGTATTATCATTATTCGTCACAGGAAAATAAAAATTTAACAACAAGTAATTAATAGAATGCTGGATGGATTAAAAAAGGACGTCCTGTGCTCTTCACTTGCCATAGTAGTTATAGTGCTGGTCATAGTATTGTTACATCGTCTGGGATTTTAAAAGTGTACGTTGTTTGAAAAACTGGAAAAATATATTGGCAGGTTTAGTTTTCACCTTGCTTACATATTTTTTACTGTCTGGTTTAATTACAAGTACGCAATTCACATGCATACTTATAGTAATAATTGGTTTGCTTGTGAAATATAATAACACTGAAAAGAAGACATTTTAAAACTTACCTGTGAGGTGGTTAAGTCTGAGTTTACCCCTTGGTGATTAATTCATCAAGGGGCACTCTTAAAATAAAACGTTAAACTATATGTGGACAACAATAATTACAAAATTTGGATTACCGATAATCGTTGCCTTTGCAAGCTTCACCGGTGGCATGATTACAATGACTAAAATGCAGAAGCCTGTTAGTATACCAGATTGTCCTTCATGTATTTGCCCGGAACCAACTGTATCTATTCAGCCATTCGATGTAGACAAGGTTAAAGGTGTAAAGAATTTTAACTATGCACCTCAGTTCTCTGGTAGTATCAGTGTTGCCGGTGTAGATAGCACTGCATTGCGCAAAATGATTGATGGTTGTTTAAACCGCGCCCTGGATGATTATAAAGTAAAAAAACGTAGATAATTTATGAAACCGAAATACATAATAATTGGTACTGGTGTGGCCTTAGCAGGTGTAGCATTTTGGTATTACTGTAATAATAGTGTTCAGCCGTTGGGTCCCGCAAGTGATCAAACTGTTAAACCAAATACGCTAGCCAATTTAAATCTGAAAGCGACCAATGCAAATACGGGTATTTATGTACCGGTTATTGCACCGACAAAAAGTGTTGCTCCAACACCACCTGTAGTTAATACAAGCCTAACCAAATCATCTCCACTTATTACATCCAAAGCATCCATGCTATTAAAAAGCACGCCTAACTTAAATGGATTTGACTCAAAGTTTTTATTAAGCTAGTATGAAGGTAGTTGCAAAATATATAAGCAAGTTTAACAACCTAAATGGAAGGCATCTTCCTAAGGCAGATTTACTGGGATTTTACAAAGAGGTAAAATCACAAAATTTACCTGGACTTGTTGAAGTACAGAAGCGATTAAAAAAGGCGCTATCGAATTATTACGACCATTCAAAAATTATAATTGATAAGCCCATCCCACTACCTAAGAGAAAATTAATAAGCAAGGAAAAATCTAAAGCCCGTCATGCTAATAATAGCGATTTACTTTACGGACTTGATAACTTCGAAGATGATTCGCATTTGGATGGTAAGGCTTTGGATGGTCTTAATGATACAACTTACAAAGTAATTACAGACCGGATCCTTGAATTAATAAAAGCAGGTGGCTTAATATGGCGCAAGCCGTGGAATGATAAGGTTTACGGGCATACTGACTTAGCACATAATTATGTTACACGCAGCATCTACAGGGGCGGGAATTACTATTTGAATTACCTAGGTGCGAAATATAGTGATCCGTACTATCTCACATTTAAACAGGTTACTGGTTTAGGTGGTAAAGTAAACAAAGGCGAACGTGGGTGGCCGGTCGTGTATTTCAAGTGGTTGTACCTTGATACAAAGTCAAATAAACTTATTGAGAAAGAAGCTGCACTGGATAAAGGTGGAAAACTTAGACCAGGCATTACAAAAATCCCTGGATTATTCTACTACAATGTATTCAACGCCGCACAATGTAGCGACTTGAAATTAAAGCCACGTGAAAGAGATAGCAAGCGTAACCAGAAGGAGCTAATTGAATCAGCTGAAAATATTGTTAATCAAATGCCGAAAAAGCCGTTGATTAAAACAGGTGCAGCTGCATTCTATAGGCCATCATCTGATCACGTAGAAATGCCTTCAATTAATCAATTTAAAATAGGGCAGGAGTATTATGGTACGCTCTTCCATGAATTGATACATAGTACAGGGCACTCTTCACGTGTGGAACGCGATTTAACTGGAAGTTTTGGCAGTAAGCCTTATGCGTTTGAAGAACTAATAGCGGAGCTTGGAGCTAGTTACCTATGTGGCGAAAGTGGTGTTCTATATTTCACTATGAAGAACTCAGCGGCATATATAAAAGGTTGGAGCTCCAGACTTACTAAGGAGATGGAAAGTGACCCTAAGTTTTTTCTTCGCGCATCCTCACAGGCGCAAAAGGCTGCCGACTTCATTTTAAATATTGACCCGACAAAAAGAAAGGTTATGAAGTCAGCTGTACCTAAAGCAAGGAAACTAGCAAAGAAGTCAGTTGTTAAATCACGTCAACCCGTAAAATTGAAAAAGACGGTTGATAAAAAAACCACTGTAAAAAAAATCAAGGCTGGATTAGCTGGATTTATTACTGCTGACAAAACACCAGACGTTCCTAAAAACATGTTTCAGTTACCCGGTGAAATTGGTGCATTGCTTGGCCCTCAACAACGCTATAAACTAGAAATTGTAATCGCTGGTGAAACACATTCAGGCAAAAGTGAAATTGCAAAGCAAATTGCTGATGCCTTTATCACGCTTGGAGATGACGTAGGATGGATTGATTGGGAGCAAGGTGGATTAGAAAGCCGAGATACCTCAGATAGCATTAAACGCAATGTGAAGCCTGAAAACAGAAAGAAACTGCACGTAAGTAGTGACGTGCAAAAAACTTTAGAAGCTGTTAAAGCAATGGCAGGCCATTTCAAGGTTATTGCACTGGATAGTGGTTCTAGCTTGAAACAAGTTACAAACGCATGGATAGATGAACTTCGCGAGGAATACCCTGAAACAGTTTGGATTATACTAATGCAGCAAAATGAAAAGGGTGGTACTCGAGGTGGTTCTGCAGCTGAGTTTGATGCACCTGTAGTCTTAAAAACTTACAGACCAGATGAAACCGATTATAAGAAAAACTACACAAAGGTTTTTAAGAATCGAGGTAACAAGACTGGTATATATTACAACATAGCCAGTAAAAAAATTATTAGTAAACCGGACGGCGCAGTATGAGACAGATCGATGACCTAATTCAAAACATTAATCCTGATGGCAGCATTACTTACCAGACCTTTAATGGCGCGGCAGAGAATGTGCAAAATGAGGATGTAACAGTGACGCTTAATGACGGTACTACCGTTTTGGTAATAAATGGTGTGGTTACTGTTAAACTACCTAATGGTCAAATCTTTTCAGCACATAAAGATAGTGGTCTAGGTGATGGTAAAGTCGTTGGTGGGGCAATGATGACAGCTGGTGGTGTTATTGCGGCTATACCGGCTCCGCCCTGGGCCCAGATCATCGGTGCTGTTATTGCGGCTGCCGGGGCTCTTATTAGTGCCTTTACTAATGGTAAAGCAGCAAGGAAGGCAGAACTGGAAGCTGGTCGGTATGATGCAAGTAACATTGAACTAAAAAATCAAAATGCGCAGCTAGATCAAAAAATAGCTGATCTACAGAACGAAATAATTAATGCGAAGCAAGCTTTAGGTGTGAAAGATACCGCCATTAATGGATTAGGATGGTGTCTGATAAATTGCGCAAAAACCAAAGCTACAACCCATTTAAAAACTGCTAAGGAATTATTCAATGAGTTATCACTTGCGCAAAATGTGAGAATTGAAACACTGGAAAAGCTAACTAAAGAAGCTCAAAGGGTTTTTAATAAGTCTACTACTTTGAATTATATATATATAGGCGCTGGTGTACTTGTCACTGGTGCAGTTGTCTACTATTTAACAAAAAGATCATGAAGTACTTCAGTCAATCTCAAACACAAAGTCCGGAGCAATTTTCTGGATTTGGAAGTTGGTTATCACGCGCCGTTTCTAATGTCGGAAAGTTCGTACAACAAACGGACCTTGTAAGTCATGCAGCAAATGAACTAGGTGTCGGTAAATCGACCGTCGGTAAAATTCTTGTACCAACTGCCAGTAACAACATCAACAAGAATCAGACAATTGTAAAAAAGGATATGCCTAAACCTGTCTGGGTTGTTAATAGTGTAAACTGTGCTAAGAGTGAGTATAAAGGAGATCAGAAATGTATTGCGTTTAATGAGGCTCAGACGGCAGCTGTTGTGTCACAAGAAGTTATCGCAGTACCTGAAGAAAAGGTTTCTAACAAAACGATAGTCATAGTTGGTGGCGCCATTTTGTTAGCAGGTGGATTGTTGTATCTGGCAAATAAGAAAGGAAAAACTGCATTGAGTGGTGTATCAAAAAAACGCAGGACAAGGCGTGCTGTACGTAAGGTTAAATCAAAAAAATAATTTTCAATCATGCTAAAAGGACTAGGAATAACAAGCCCCATTCAAACTACTGTACCGGTAAGCGCTACAGTTAAACCAGTGACGTTAACACCAGCAATCCCGACTCCTCAGACAAGTCTATGGGATAAAATAAAAAACATGAGTTCCACAGTTATTACAGCTGGAGCTGATCTTGCGCAAACAGTAGGTGTTTTTAAAAGTGATGCCTCTGTGCCAGCGGCTTATTCATCTGGTCCATCAACTATTAAGTCAAATACAAAATGGTATTTCATTGGGGGTGGCGTGTTAGCAGCAGCGGTGATAACAGCCGTTGTCTTGAAAAAACGTAAAAAGAAAAAGTCGCTTGGCTCAGTAGTAGTAAAGAAACGTAGAACTAAAAAGAGAGCCTAAAATTATGAGAAATCACTTAGGAGTAGTTGACTGGACACAGGTTGCAAATGCAGCTACTAGTATAAGTTCAGCTGTACAAAGCGGTGCTACGGCCTACACGACTGTAGTTAATTCTTTGGCGAAGCCTAGTGCGGCTGTACAACAATACTTAAATCCCACATCCACAACACAGAATGGTAGTAGTAGTTCGTCAAGTAATAATACATTAATGTATGTTGCTCTTGGTGGTGTTGGTCTGTTAGTTGTAGGCGCAGTTGCTTTTGCGGCATCTGCTAAAAGTAGAAAAGACAGAGGCTACTACTAGCTTCTGTCTTTTAGTCAACCCGAAAAGTAAACTTTTGTGTTAAAGATTTTAGATTTGATTGGTAAGGATGAAAATGGGTATGATACCCAAGGCTACTCTATTTTTAAAAAAGTATGTCTACTTATTTTTGTCACTGTCTATATTGTCATTGTTGCCTATTTGGCTATTTGTACTTAATTGCTTCGTACTTGAAATTTTCAAAATGTATAATTACCCCATCTGCTTTTTCTTCAGCGGCTTTTTTTGCTGAACGCGAGACCATCCCATCGCACTGACCCATAAAAACAGTTGTAATTCCTGATTTTATTACTTCATAATCGCGAAGAGGTACACTAAACGCATAGACATCTACACCCTCTATTTTTTCAACACGTGCATTACCAGTTTGTTGTTGAAATGATGCAAGGAGAATTACGGCTACTACAGAGGCGGTAATAGTAAGTACAATTTTAGTTATCATAGTTTTTAAAAGGATCTTTCCATTTGTTAAGTTCCTTATTTTGAATGAACATACCTAATTCGCGTAAGTACTCCATCGTCTGCTCCAAAGTTGTATGTCTACACATTTTCATGACTAGGTAAGGATCTTTGGTAGCCAGGTACAGCGCGATTGCACCGGAATGTTTAAAGCTGTATAGGTTGTAGTTTGGGTTTAATTCACGAAGACCAAGGCTTTCTAAGTGCTTTACAATTCTTTTATAGAATACATTGATACCAACCGTACTTGGTCCAGGTGTATGTGCTTTCTTATCGTGGTTACTGAAGACGTATAGATTGGGAGGGTATTTAAGTACGCCGCTTTCTTCAATCACTTTGGCAAATTCATCCGGTATTGGTACGTAATCTTCTATGTCTGTTTTCGCGTGCTCTCCGACGAATAGAATCCTGCGCAACGTCATATCAATGTGACCAACTTTTAAATGCCTTAACTCCTTAGGTCTTGCCAACGTGAAGTAGATACATTGAATAAAAAATAAAACATGATGTTCCTTTTTCTTGATCAAAGAATCACGGATCAACAAAAGTTGATCGTTGTTATATGCTGCGTGTTTATGTGTTGTGACTTTCAGTCGCGGAATACCTATGAATGGATTTTTTTTAAACAGCGAATCATCCAGACTCATAAGCGTATTGATGCTTGCACGCATTATAGCTATCCGACAATTATATGTTTTAGGTCCGACCTTTCTTACAAGCCGCAAATAATCCAGATACCGGTTGACAAAATTTGGTTTAACTTCACGTAGTCGAATTTTGCTATCAATCTTTGAGCTTTCAAAAAAATCTAGGATTGTTGTTTTGGTAGCCTCATACTCTTTAATAGTTCCCTCTTCACGCTTATCGAATTCAGTCTTGCGAGTAATAACAAAGTCGAGTGCGTTTATCAAAGTATAGCCTCTGAAGTTGTACACTTCAATTCCATCATCTTTCTCACGCTTTTCTGTTTCCTGGAATGCGCCACTAGCAAGCGTACTATTGATTTCTTCTATGCATTGAGCAGCAAAATGTAACCGTTCTTCAAGCGTATGAATATCCGCGAGCTCTGGTTTTAGAACGCGTCTGCGCACTAGCTCTTCACGTCCAATGTCCCAAACATAGTATTTGATATACCATGTCTTAGTCATGTCATGATCAATAGGAATTAATTCAGCTTCACGGTAGGGGTAGCCATTAAAATTTTTTATTGGCTTTCTTTTACGCTTGTATCTGACAATATTATCTGACACTATTGTAGTGGATGGAAAAAAAATAGCCTTATTCATCGAATAAGGCCTTTTATTTGTCGGGGTGGCCAGATTCGAACTGACGACCTCTTGGTCCCAAACCAAGCGCGATACCGGGCTACGCTACACCCCGAACTTTCAATTTTGGCGCAAGATACACTAAATCTTTACACCTCCAATCTCTAAAATTATAACTTCATTATATTTTTATGATTTGTGATCCGACAGGGAATCGAACCCCGAACCGTCAGATTAGAAATCTGATGCTCTATCCAGTTGAGCTATCGGACCATTATTAATTGTCGTGACTTCGGTACATTGCCAAGCGCATTTTTGACACACGCTCGTAGTTTTCATAATACCAATCACAATCATTCTTAATCACCAAGTCAAATTTCCTGAATATTTCCAGGATAGTTGCACATTCAAACGCGCCGAGATTGTTTATAAGTGTTTCTTATAATCAGTAAGCAGCGCTCCGGTAGTATCAGCTAAGCGTAATACAATGTTCAGACTTACCTGTCCCATTGATCCCTGAGATAACTTTCGACCTGCTTATTTCTGTAGACTTCATTTAAACTTTTATGTACCACGTTTTGTCGATTTAGTACACCTTAAGTTTTTCGAAATCAAACATACCTCAGTATCATGCGGAGAGGGGGGGATTCGAACCCCCGGTACAGAATAACCCGTACGACAGTTTAGCAAACTATTGGTTTCAGCCACTCACCCACCTCTCCAGGTTTTTGACTTAGTACCTTTCTTCTCAAAAAAGGAATGCAAATATATAAGATGAATTAAAACTATAACAGCCCATTTCCCAAATCTTTGAATAAAAGCAGTCTTTTTACGGTTTTTATTCAAAAAGGTCTTGTTATCCCTAAAGCATAGCACGAAATCAGGTCTTCTGCTTCTTTTTCTTAGCTGCAGGGAAAAGGATATTATTCAAGATTAACCTATAACCTGGCGAGTTAGGATGTAAATTAAGATCTGTGGGCTCTTCACCAACCTGATGTTGATAGTCTTCTGGATCATGGCCTCCATAAAAAGTCCAAAAGCCTTTACCAAAAACACCATGAATATATTTAGCTTCTTTTATGGTAGCATTTTCGCCCATTAAAACTACATCGGGTTTAATAAGGCTTTTCTTAAAGCCTGTTGTTTGGCCAAAAAACCCCGCGATTACTTTGGTATGATTTTGCGTTAGCATGGAAGGAATCGGATCCCACTTAGCGGAAAATTCAAAGAGATTAAAATAATCATTGTCCTGTCTCACACCACGCTCATTAGGTTGGTTATCGATGTCAGAAAATTCATATTGAAACGGATCGTGAACCAATCTGAAGTTAGTAAAGGCAAACGTGTTATTGTAATTGATTTTTTCCTGTGCATTAGGATCAGCGGCATCTCCATCAAACATACGCTCGCAAATGTCTACGCCTTCGGCTGAAAGTGCAATATCATAACTATCCGTAGCGCTGCACATGGCAAAAAGAAAACCACCGCCAGAAACAAATTCTTTAAACTTTTTAACAACCGCTAGCTTCAATTGTGAGACTTTATGAAAGCCATGGCTTCGTGCAATATCTTCTGATTCCTTTTGTTGTTCTATGTACCAGGGCATATTGCTAAACTGACTGTAGAACTTTCCATACTGACCCGTGAAATCTTCATGGTGAAGGTGAAGCCAATCATATTTCGGTAGAACGCCACTCAGTACTTCATCATCAAAGATCACATCGTAGGGTATTTCAGCGTATGATAAAACGAGTGTAACGGCGTCATCCCAAGGTTGTTTTGTTTTTGGTGTATACACAGCAATGCGTGGATATTTCTCTAACTTCATTATATCATAATTCAAAGCAGGACTAGCCATTTCTGTTATGATTTGATTAGTTTGTGCATCAGAAATAACCTCGAAGCTTACGCCCCTAATTACCAATTCATTTTGAATGGCTGGATTGTATTTACACATAAAGCTTCCACCTCGGTAATTCAATAACCAATCCACCTCTAATTCACCTTTTAAAATCCAATAGGCGATCCCATAGGCTTTTAGATGGTTAGTTTGTGTTTCATCCATTGGAATGAAAATAGAGTTACCCTTACAGATTGTTACGGTAAATAATAAAATAAACAAAACCACGCTTCGCATCGTACCCATACATGTATTCATTTAAAATTACCCAAATTGTGCCTACGCAGGTTGTATCTAACAAGTGAAATCTTAAAATAATTTAATATTTTAGAATTATCGCCGTTGGAATGTAACATTATAGCAATTTTTCCAACGTATAGTATATAAGTTTAAGTTACATGAATTTAATAGAAAATATAAAAGAAGGGCTTAGGTCAATTCAGGCAAACTTATTAAGATCGGTGCTCACAGCACTGATTGTAGCCATAGGCATAACCTCCCTTGTTGGAATCTTAACAGCAATTGATGCTATTGAATATTCAGTAAATAGTAGTTTGGCCTCTCTGGGTGTTAATACATTCGATATTAGATCAAAGAGAAATCGAGGCTCAAATAATCAGGGTGTGACTGAAAAAAAATACCAGCAAGTAACACTTACTGAAGCCTTTCAATTTACAAGTCAATATTCAGTTGCGTCTAGTATTAGCTTATCGGCCAATCTCTCAGGTATAGCAGAGGTTAAAAGACTTTCAAAAAAAACAAACCCCAATGTAACTGTAATGGGCGTTAATGATGAATATATGGCCATTAAAGGCTTGGCAATTCAGAAAGGACGAAATTTTTCGTCAATGGAAATTCAGTATGGGGGTCAAGTAGTTATACTCGGTAGTAAAATATTTGAAACGGTATTTAAAAATTATGAAGACCCTATCGGGGATGAGGTAACTTTTATGGGAGCCAAATTCAGGGTTATTGCCGTAATAGAACAAAAGGGCCAGTTAGCTGAAGACAATTATGACAATATGGTACTTATCCCAATTATTAAAGCCAATCAAATGGCCCAAGGCAGGGGACTTTCTTATGATTTAACAGTGGGTATAAGTGACCCAGCTCAGTTTGAATATGCTATGGGCGAAGCTACTGGCTTGATGCGCAAATTACGTCACGACAAAATAGGTAGAGAGAATTCTTTTGATCTTGAAAAAAGTGAAACGCTCGCTGAAAATTTAAGCAGTATTACAAGGGGTCTTCGCTTCGGTGGTTTGGGAATAGCTTTTATAACGTTATTAGGTGCCTCTATCGCATTGATGAATATAATGTTGGTAACAGTGACAGAACGCACGCGTGAGGTAGGAATACGCAAGGCTTTAGGTGCAACGCCACTCAGAATTAGACAACAGTTCATTATTGAAGCCATTGTCGTCTGCATAATTGGTGGAATAGTGGGCATTATATTAGGAATCTTGATAGGTAATGGCATATCAAAAATTATGGATATAGATGGTTTTATAATTCCATGGATGTGGATGTCTATCGGTATGATTGTATGTGTAGTAGTGGGATTAATCTCAGGCTATTATCCCGCAAGCAAAGCTTCCAAACTTGATCCAATTGAATCGCTAAGGTTCGAATAAGATTGCTTTATATTTTTAAACCCAAGAAACAATTTCATAAAGTTCGGTGTTATGATGCCGAAGCGGTCGCTTCCGGTAACGCGCAACGATTATAAGTTATTTAATAATAGCGAGTTATTTATGTCGAACTAAAAGAAAGGAGGTACAAGATGTCTAGTCCCAAGCAAATTTTATCATTAAGAAATAAACTAACAAATTCCCGAGGTGCTGTGGGTTGATTAAGTGTTAGGTTGTTGTACCTCGGAAATTTTAGTATATTGATAAAATTGAATGAGGATTTTTACTGTATCCGGTCCTATCTAGCCGGATACTTTTATTTTATAGCAACCAAAGTCGTATGTATATAGAAGATACGCGGGATGTTCTAATTTCGTTTAAAAAGAATTCTAAACGTAGAACTTTTCCTTTTTTACTAATTACCTCAATCTTCCCATTTAAAACATTGACTTGAGTTTTAACAAGATATAAACCAGTACGCTTTCCTTCTACATGGCTATGAAGCGTTTATAAAGTTTGAATATGTTGTCCTAAATTTTCTCAGAATCAAAACCAATTCCATTGTCTTGAATCATCCAGCAAACAGTATTGTCATCTATTGCTTCTATTGAAATTTTAATTTTTAAAATATGATTGATTTTTAGCTGAAAAACTTGATGCACTAAAACAAAGGCATCAATATTCTTGTTACCGTGTTGGCTACAATTTTATGACCTTCCGAAGTGGGATGAATGCCATCTGATTGGTTTAGTTTTTCAAGTCCAGCAACATCCTGTAAAAGGAATGGTATTAAAGTAGCTTTGTTCTTTTTAGCTAATTCCGGAAACATTTTTCTGAATCTTTCAGTATATTCTGGTCCCATGTTGGGGGGTACCATCATTCCAGCAATTACAATCTTGGTATTAGGAAACTTGGCCTTTACTTCATCAATTATGGCTTGCAGATTTTTTTTGGTTTGGTCTAAAGGAAGTCCACGTAACCCGTCGTTGGCGCCCAGCTCCAGTATGAAAATATCTGAAGGTTGACGTAAAACCCAATCGATTCTAGAAAGGCCGCCAGCTGATGTTTCGCCGCTCACACCGGCTTGTATGACCTTACACAATTTACCTTGTTGATTTAGTTTTTTCTCAACCAAAGCAGGGAAAGCTTCTTCTGAAGATAACCCGTATCCAGCTGTAAGGCTATCACCAAAAAATAAAATTACTTTAGGCTTGTGTGTGGCCTGAAAAAGCATTAGGAATGAAATAATTAGTAGCTTATTTACGACCATAGAGGAAAATACATTTTTCTTTACTGATTCTAAAACAATTTAAGCGTATATACACTTTTACATTATTGAATACGTAAAACCATGTCAACTGTTGTACTACAAGCTGATAGCCTAACCAAAATTTATCGCTCAGCCGATAAAGCACTCACTGTACTTGATCAAGTTTCATTTTCTGTTCATCAAGCAGATTCCATAGCAATAATTGGCCCATCAGGTAGCGGCAAGACAACCTTACTCGGTCTTTGTGCAGGCTTAGATACACCAACGAGTGGAGATATTTCACTTATAGGACTTAAGCTTAATGCAATGAGTGAAGATGATCGCGCTTATGTACGTAATCAGTTTGTCGGTTTTGTATTTCAAAACTTTCAGTTATTGTCAACCTTAACTGCCCTTGAGAATGTTTTGCTTCCATTAGAATTACGTGGTGAAAAAAATATCGTTAATAAAGCCAAAGAGCTTTTGGAAAGGGTAGGGCTAGCAGATCGCATGCATCACTATCCATCTCAGCTTTCAGGAGGGGAACAGCAACGTGTTGCAATGGCCCGCGCGTTTATTACAAACCCCAAAATTCTCTTCGCCGATGAGCCAACAGGTAATCTTGATGAAGAGAATGCGAATCACATTACGGATTTATTATTTGGAATGAATAGGGAACAAAAAACTACGCTTGTACTGGTAACGCATAACAGAGAGTTAGCTCAACTCACGCAACGTATTCTACATATGAGAGGTGGAAAGTTAGTTGATGATGTCAATACGCAATTGCCGGTGATGAAGACTATTCTTTAAAAATGACACAATCACTCCTTGATTAAACTTGAATGAGCAAGCATGATTAATTACACTATAAAATTAAAGCGAAAAGCGAAATTCATTCTCACAGATGTGTGGGTTTGGAAAATGGCCTGGCGTGATGCTCGGCGTAATGTATCCAGGCTTGTGCTATTTATTGCTTCACTCATAACAGGTATCGCCGCAGTTGTTTCGCTTGATTCTTTAAACAACACTTTACAGCAAGACATTAACAACAATGCCAAAGAATTACTAGGCGCAGACTTTGTTGTAAATGGAGATAAGAAATTTAAACCAGAATTACTTGCAGCTTTTGATTCAACCAAACTCGAACAAGCTGCTGAAGCATCCATGGCTTCTATGGTATTGTTTCTGAATAATAATCAATCACGATTAATCAGGTTAGTGGCTTTATCAGGGCCGTTTCCATTTTATGGTGATTTTTCAACCAAACCTGCGGATGCTTATACAAAGATGAAGTCGGGCTCGTATGCCATTATGGATGAGACGCTGGCTAGTCAGTTTGAAGTGAGTTCGGGTGATTCAATCAGATTAGGGAATTCTGTTTTTAAAGTTGCTGGTGTTGTTACCAAATTACCTGGAGGCGGAGGTATTATGAGTTCGTTTACTCCTTCCGTATATATTTCAATGCTTGATTTAGACTCCACTGGTTTAGTTCAATACGGTAGCCGGGTTAATTATAAACGGTATTTCAAAACAGGATCAGAAGAGATTGCTAACACAACAATCAAAGTGTTAGATCCAATATTAAAGAAACAAGGCTATTCGCATGAAACCGTTCAAAGTAAAAAGGAAGGATTAGGTAAAAGCTTTCTTTCCATTTATAAGTTTTTTGCACTTCTAGCGTTCATCGCTTTGGTTCTAGGTTGTATAGGTGTCGCTAGTTCAGTACATATTTATGCAAGCGAGAAGCGAGAAGAAGTAGCTGTATTGCGCTGTATTGGCTCCTCAGGATGGCAAGCTTTCAACATTTATTTTATACAGATATTTATTATTGGAATTTTAGGAAGCATTTTAGGCTCCTTTTTAGGTATTGGTATTCAGCAGCTGTTGCCACTAATTTTAAAAGAGTTTATATCTTTTGAAATAGGGTTTACCATATCATGGAATTCACTTTTGTTTGGCGTTGTTTTGGGTATAATAGTATCAGGTTTATTCTCGGTACTGCCATTGCTGGCAGTTCGCTTTGTTCCTCCCTTAACGGTGTTACGTGCCGACTTTGAATCAAGTAAAGTATTTTCAAAAAGTAAAATTGTCGTTCTTATATTAATTGGTCTTTTCCCTATAGGTTTTGCTTCATTTCAAACCAAGAGCTGGTTAACGGGAATTTATTTTTCGCTTGGTTTAGCACTAACCTTGTTAGCGCTTACAGGTGTTGCCATGTTGGTACTTTATACCGCACGCAAATTTTTACCAACAAACGCAGGTTTTATCTGGAGACATTCGTTGTCTAATTTATTTAGACCCAACAATCAAACCCGCGTTCTCTTGGTAACGATTGGTTTAGGAACGTTTATTATTGCTTCTCTAAATATTATTCAAAAAAGTATGTTAGCGCAAGTAGAGTTCCGCGGACAAGCAAATCAATCAAATACCATTTTATTTGATATACAACCCAGTCAGCGTGACGGTGTGGTAAAGTTGATTGAACAACATAAACTAAAGGTCAATCAAGTGGTACCTATTGTGACATGTAGATTGAGTGAATTAAAGGGTAAGTCCATTACATTGCTTCAACAAGACTCTATAGATGAAATTCCAGAATGGGCATTAACACGTGAATATCGTATAACCTATCGTGATACGCTTCAAGGATCTGAGGAGTTAATAGAAGGAGAGCTGCAAAAGAAAACCAAAGGTAGAGATTCCGTATTCGTTACCATATCAGAAGGTATGGAAGAGACCTTACAAGTATCGGTAGGTGATTCGTTGATGTTTGATATGCAGGGCGTACCCCTAAAGGCAAAGATTAGCGGAATTCGAAAAGTAGAGTGGCCGAAAGATCCGCCTAATTTTATTTTTGTATTTCCTGCAGGCTTATTAGAGAACGCACCACAAGTATATGTAACATCTACACGAATTAACGATCAGCAACAAGCCAATGTATTTCAACAGAAACTGATCACCCAATTTCCAAATGTATCTCTCATAGACTTGCGTCTGATTTTAAGCACCGTAAATGACCTGTTTAATAAACTAGCAATCATAATACGTTTCTTAGCCATGTTCAGTATTATAACAGGCTTGGTGGTATTAGCTGGTGCAGTTATTAATAGTAAATTTCTTAGAATAAAAGAAAATGTTTTACTGCGCACAATTGGTGCGAGAACAAATCAGATAACAAAAATTACACTAATTGAATATGCCTATTTAGGATTATTTTCTACCATAACAGGAATGTTGTTCGCGCTTGGAGGAGGCTGGTTGCTAACTAAGTTCTTCTTCGAAATAACATTCTCCTTCGATTGGATAGAGTTGCTCATTATAACGATGGGTGTGATAGCCTTAACAGTCGCGATCGGGTGGTTCAACTCACGTGAAGTAATTAATACACCGCCGCTTCAGGTGTTGAGAAAGGAGAACTAGTATTTGTTTATTGGCTATGAGCTATGAGCCTTGAGCTACGAGAGTCTAATCTAAGAATGCTCGTAACTCAAGGGTAGAATGATGGTTGATTGTAGCTTAGTTACTGAATTACAATTGTCACTTTATTTATTCGATTAGGATCGAGTTTGCCGGTCTGTTCACCGCCACCTGAATTATCTTTGTCATCCTTTCGGGCGATAACGTAGTAGGAGATGGGTTTCAATTCTTTAAACTTAACAACACCTTTTATATCGGTAAGTCCTTCCATAACGGCATTTGTTTCTTTGGTATAGTCGCCTTCAGATTCGTATAAGACAACCTTTGCATTCTCAACTGTATTACCAAGTTCATCTCGGATCGTAATAGATAACTGTGTTTTAATCATCATGAAGCTTGATGCGGCCAACAAAAAGTAGATGGCAAATAGTGTACTTATGGATCGTCTCATAGTTTTGAATTTAATATAATAAATATACCAGGTAACCACTCCGAAGTTGGTCTAGATAGTGAAGTATTTATTTGGTATTCTGTTTTGCATCCCTAAATGCATGTTTAGCATAGTTAATTTGCCATGCATCCAATAGATTCTGATTGCCTTTCAGTCTTTTCAAAAAGTCATCATAATTACGATTCTCCTTTGGCGACCATGCTACTTCAGCCAATGCAAGTGCCCTCGGATATACCATATATTCGACATGATCACTAGTTGGCATATACTCTGTCCATACGTTAGCCTGGGTACCCAAAATGTGTTTAGTCTGTTCTGAATTGAGCCCCGAAGGTAAAGGCTCGTAAGCGTATACTCTTTCAATAGGTACAAAGCCTCCAATAGCCAAAGGTTCAGATTTTGAAGTGGTATCTTGATAATAATCCAGATAAAGCCAGTCGTTTGGAGTCATTACCACATCGTGATTTTGTTTAGCGGCAGCAATACCACCTTCTTCACCACGCCAGCTCATAACAGCTGCATTGGCCGCTAAACCGCCTTCTAAAATTTCATCCCAGCCTATGATACTTTTGCCTTTACCGTTCAGATACTTTTCTATTCTTTGAATGAAGTAGCTTTGAAGTTCATGTTCATCCTTCAATTTTTCAACCTTCATTCGTTTTTGGCAAAGCGGACATTTTTCCCACATTGCTTTAGGACATTCATCGCCGCCAATGTGTATGTATTTACCAGGAAAGAGCGGAACCACTTCGTCCAGAACATCCTGCAGAAATTCAAAGGTTGTTTCCTTGCCAGCGCAAAAGACATCCTCAAAAACACCCCACGTTGTCGCTACTTCATAAGGCCCTCGGGTACAGCCCAGATGAGGATAGGCAGCCAATGCCGCTAAAGCATGTCCAGGCATTTCAATTTCAGGTACGATGGTTACATAACGTTGCGCTGCGTAGGCAACAACCTCTTTAACTTCCTCCTGTGTATAAAATCCACCGTGACGTGTTCCATCAAACTGGTGGGGTTCATTGCGTGTTCTACTACTTGCACGTCCAATGATTGTTTCTTTACGAAACGCCGCCACCTCCTGCAGCTTCGGATACTTCTTGATTTCTATTCTCCATCCTTGATCTTCAGTAAGGTGCCAATGAAAAGTGTTAAGTTTGTAATGAGACATTAAGTCAATATATTTTTTGATAAAATCTATTGGGAAGAAGTGACGTGCAACATCAAGGTGTAAGCCGCGCCATACAAAGCGGGGTTGATCTGTAATATCAACGTAAGGCAATTCAATTTTCTCCGTCTGCGGATATAGCTGAAAAAAAGACTGTACTCCATAGAACAAGCCTGCGCCGTTACGCGCTATAATGTTTACCCCATCTTTACCAATGGAGAGTTTATATCCTTCATCACCTAAAGCAGCATCGTCAGTTGTTGTGAGGATAACCTGGTCGTCGGTAGCAGTGGCAACTTCAGTTATTACCGTACTTATGTTCTTTGCTTTTAAAAACTCCTGCAGTAGCGACGCTATTTGTTTTTGCTCAGTCGATGTGGCAACAATAGTAACTTTACTATCCCATTCAATGGTACCATTACCCGCTTGAAGAGATACAGGTTTGGGAATAATATTAAAATCACTTACCTGCTTTTCTTTTGTTTTACAGGCAGATACAAGGGTCAGCAGAAAAATTAAAATCACATAGATATTATTATTCATAGCACAGGGTTGAAGGAATAAAGTATAATAATAGCTATGTTCAGACCAGCACACCAGAATTTTATGATAAAAATTAAAGGTGACGATGATGGAATTGTATAAAGAATACAGTCACCTAAAAAGGTAATGATGCTAAAAATAAAAGTGGACGAAGCCCACAGCTCCATCCAATTTTATTATTCAGTTATGTTTAGCGTAACAAAACCACGCCTCCGCGTTTTTCTTGTATTTTGCTATTCTCACTATTTTCTCCTTTGAACTTCGCGACCCATGTATAAGTTCCTGCAGGTAAAGTGGTACCTGAATTATTAAAAGTACCATTCCATCTAAAATTCAGGTCTGCAGATTGATAAACCATTTCTCCCCAACGGTTGAAAATGAATATCTGGAAATCTTCTTCAGAAACATGAAGGGAAAAGACATTGAATTCTATGTTGGCTGCTTTACCTGTAATGGGTCTAAATGCTGTTGGTGCATTAAGCACGGGTGTGCATTGTTTTCTAATCTCGGTTGCTGCTGTTCGCGGACAATCTGTAGAATTATCGATCAACATAACGCTATAGGTACCAAGAGATGTGGCCAAAAATGTAGGCTGGCCTGCGAATGCAGTTTGTTCTACATTATCTAAGAACCATTGGTAATCGCTAAAATTCGAGCCGGGGGTTAATGCTACGCTTGCAGGTGGTTCTTGATCAGGGCATAAAAATGCTCTAACCGGCATATTGATGGGGATTAGCGTTGGCAATGATACGTTTCTTGAAAAAGTTGCAGTACAAGTTCCATCAGATACTTCGACTTCATAGTCACCTTGCTTAGTATCGGTCCATGTGTCGACGTTTGAATTAGGAAGCGTATTACCATTAAACGACCATTCATAAGATGTTACCTGGCGGTTAGGGTTTGCTGTTAAGGTGAATGGAGTACCAGAGCATAACGGAAGATCAATTGTGCCACTAAGTACACCTTGTGCAATTATATCAACTGGGAGGGGAGAACTGGCAACAGCCGGGCATGCTGTTATGGTGCTTGTAACTTCTACATAATAACTGCCAGATCCATACTGACTCACATCTATCATATTGTTACTTGGTGGAAGTTGAGTATTTGTAGGAGTTGCTACTTTATACCAATCATAGAAATAACTTCCAGAAGGAGTGGCAGTAAGCACAACCGGGTTTACGCACGTACTAGCAGTGATGTTTGGTGTGATATTATCGACGGTTACTCTTTGCGTAAGTGTACCTGGACAATCTGCACCTCCATTTGATGCTGTAAGGACCATATTCCATCCAACGGGATTTGAGTTGACAGTAACAGTAGGCGCATTAACTAGTAAGTCGGTAAGACTTCCTGCCTCAGAGAGAGACCAATCGAAACTGGTAGCTGCAGGCGAAGTTACTGCTGTTAAATTCCCATTACAAATATCAGATAAATCAAAAGAAACAGTAATTGTTGGATCCGGATTTAAAAGGAATGGTAATGAAGGATTCGTACAGGACCCTGTCGTTACTTCGACAATGTAAGAGGTTCCACTAGGCAGTGCGATATTGTTTGGTAATCCGCTTGACAGTAAAGTACCAGCGTCAGCAACTAAGCCTGTTGAGACATCTACGATTCTGTAATCAATGGGCGTTGCGATTGCAGGTGTTGTTATTATGTTAATTTTTAAACTAGGATCGCAAAATCCATTTCTTGTAGGATTAACAGTAAATGCACTGGTACCATTTAACGACGTTACGACAGGTGTAGAACAAGTTGTAATTTCATCACGAACTGTAACCGTATAAGCACCTCCCGAAAGGCCAGTAATCAAAGTTGGTGTATTAAAAGGTACGGATGCTGAAGCTCCTCCAGGAGGAGTGACTGTATAAGTAAGGATATCTGTTGCAGGTGAAGGCGCCGTTACCGTTAGATTAATGGTTCCATCATTACTAGTACAGTTAGTTGGATCGGTAGGTAATGCTGTGAACACAGGAGATTGCTGAACAAGATAGGTTACTGAATCACTTACTTTACATGCACTGTTGGTCGGTAAGGTAAAGACTACTTTATATTTGAATGTGCCCGGTACACTAAAATCAGCGGGTTGAGTAGAACCCGTGCCGCCAACAGCACTACCATTTAAGGTCCAACTATGTGTATTGAAATTAAGATTGGTATTTAAAATTTTACTTGCACCTGCCTGAGAGCAAACTAATGAATCAGGACCAAGATCTATAGGACGTGGAAGCGGGGAAATAACATTAATATTTCCATTTGTGGTACAACCACCCGGCCCAGTAACAGCAACAGCATAAGTACCAAGTTGGTTAACTGACAAAATTTTAGTAGTGTCGCCTGTTGTTGGCCATAGGTACGTTAACCCGCTCGTAGCAGTAGGATTAGCATTCAACTGTACAGAGTAAGCGCAAAGCGGAACTGTGGCAGTGGGATCAGGAGGATAGGCAAATATCTGAACCACCTGTGGTGGTAAGCTCATTAAAAATCCACAACGGTTCGATATGGTAAGAATAACATTATAGGTACCTGGAGCTGAATAAACATGTGATACTTGAGTAAGATTTATTCCCGATACAACTGTTCCGTCACCAAATGAATAACTAAGATTATCAATTACATCGGTACCACTACCTGTAAAAACGGTACTATCACCAAAACAAACACCACTAAAACTCAGACTCGGCCCATTAAATGAATTGTTGGCAAATGATATAAAATTAGGTAGGCCAAGATTGCTATGCGCACCAGGAGATGCTGTGGTATTCAAGTTAAAACCATTAAGAGTAATTGTTGATGCTAAAGTTGGGCTTGGATTCAAAGTTACCGTCGCTAGAAAATCACTTCCGTCAACAGCTACATAGATTTGTCCATCGGGTCCGCTTTGTATGGCGCCTAATTTCCCGGCAACAGGTGTAACCAAAGGTGGCAATATCGGCATCAACAAAGTGTCAATAGCAAATTCAACCAGACTTGAATTAGGTGCGCCTGAAATTGTAGTTAATAGTTTGTTTCCAGAAAACTCAATACCATAAATTTGACCTGTTGCAATATTCGTATCAGCTACTCGGTAATTTGTAAGTATACCCGTTGCACTATCAAAGTCAAATAACTCAACGACGTTAGATGTCCCTGGATTTGATAAGGCAACAGCGAGAATGTTTTGATTTCCTAATTCCATATAACCCTGGCCTTCAGATCCTGTTATAGAAAAAGAATGATCTGATCCAATATTTGTTATTACCGGATTCCCTATACCCGTGGCCGTGATGGGATAAGCTCTGAACGCATTGTTCCCGTATTCATGGGCAATTAACCAGCTACCATTGGATGTAATTCGCTCCGTACTGTTTGAAAAAAGTAGTTGGTTAAATTCAACGACCTGTCCATTGGTACCTTTTTTTAGATCGAATAGAGAATAACTAAGATTAAAAGAAGAAGCAACATCAGTTGGTTGCGTGGAAAAAATATAGAACAACGTTTCATCACCAGGAACAGGAATTATCACCGATGATTGTGTTGACTCTTCTCTACCGCCAAGTCCAGGTGGATTCGGCGCGGGTGTTATGTCTGTTTTTGTCCTATCAAAAATACTCTGACCATCTGTTGAGAATATAATTTGCCCGTTGTTGTCACCAATTACAGCGCTTCCTTCTTCCGTGTTTAAAGGCCCAGCAATGGCAACTGCCGGCCCATTAGAAGGAGGTGTTCTAAACAATGGATTAAAATCTATTCCCGCTCCTTCACCAAAATGCCATATGTTAGCGCGCATGTCTTGAATGCCGTACTCTTTAATGTTAACACTAGCGTAAGCTTCACAACCCGCGCCATCACCAACGATAAGGTAATAGACGCCTATTGAATCCGGACTTAAGGTTGTTGTTTGATTACCTAATTGTCCCGCAGGCCCATACCACTCTGTAGTTACAGGTGTGCCGGTTACTTGCGCAGTTAATGTAAAGCACCCTGATGTACAGCCTGGAATATTGCGATCTTTTGGAAAGGGTAACTCGGCACTACACGCAGTTGTGTCTGAAACTAAATTGATTTGAAGATCAAATTGTTTAACAGTAACATCATGTGAAACACTTGCAGAGTCACCATTTAAATAGGCAGTAACCTTGGCATTAAAAGTTCCTGCTGTAGTGTACGTGTGAACGGGATTCCATCCAGTACCAAATGAACCATCAGCAAAATCCCACACAAGGCTATCGGCGCCAAGCTCTACTGTAGGAAGGAAGGAAGCTGGTGAATTCGCGCAGGCTACAGGTGGAACAAAGTCTACTGTGATCTTAATCGTATCTTTTGGAGCAAATGACGGAAACTGATGAGAATTAAAGTTAATAGAAGCTGCACCATTTGTGAATGCCTGGCGACGGTATCTAACCTTGCTGGCTATGCTATCCGTATCTAATATCCTTCCAACTAAAAATGTTCCTGGAGCTGATTCATAAATGTGATAAATGGTGCTATCAGGAGCCATCTGTAAACCATAGCTTGATGTAATGCTATTCGTAAGAATAGATGTAGGAAGAAGGGTTGGATCGGTAAGATCATATTGCAGAAGATCAGGATTAACAGTAGGTGTTTGTCCACTTACAGAAACATACAGGTACCTATTATCTTTACTCCATTCCGTATCATATATATCTAGTGAGGCAGCAGCGCTTAAGTTTAAAGGAATTGTTTTATTTAGTGTAGATGCAGTTATCCCCGCATCGTCAAAAGTTATGAACTCAATGTTTCTGCCAGCTTCTTTTGGAGAAACGGAGATTAAATCTAGAGTAGGGTTGTAAGCAAAATTAGCTGCATTCCCAATGGAACCAAGCGGAAAAGAAGTTGGAACTCCAATACCTGTAGCAGTTATTGGTGTGACCCAAAATGTGTTTGAAGCACTCTCATGATTTACTAACCAAAAATCTTCACCATTCTTATGGGGAATAATTATCATTGCCTCAGATAATCCTGTAGGAAGGGTCGGAATGTTTTGGTTGATAAGCATAACCTGTCCTGTCGGAGGTGCAGGAGCATTGAGCCCTAAACTCATATCAACAATACTGTACTCTATTGTACCAGTGGCACTATTTGTAAAGATGTAATACGTGTTTGAAGCGCCAGGCGCTTTACAGATTGCAGCCGCTTGGTTTCGATCATTATCACCATTTAAACCAGTAGACATAGCCGAATGGTTAACATCATAAACGTTCTTGCCATCCGTATAAAAAAGCAAATTCCCTGTAACCGGGTCTGTCGCGACTGAACCACCACCTAGACCATAAAGTACAGCGGGCTTAGAAACAAGTACTGCATTGTAATTCGGACGATTAAACGCGATGCCACGAGGTTGATTACCAAAAAACCAATTACGTTGTGCGTTCTGAGCATGGGCTGAAAAAGCCACTGACAGCGTAATTACAAAAAAACAAAAATTTCGAAATTTATTGAAATGATGAAGCATCGTTATACCTTCTCGCTGTTAAACACTGATTTTAGATAGATTTCTTGGACAAATATTAAAACGCCCAAGTTTATTAAAAGTATACAATTTGAACTAAAAATAACGTTAAGAATCTTGTCACAGAAGCTAACATTAATGAACAGTCTCAAAATTAAAGTTTAATCTTATGAATTCAGTTTTCATAAATTTCATTTAATCTGTTAATTTGCCCGCTGAGGATGATATTAAATTGACGTATTTAACCCAATAACCTGATGTACAGGATACTCCTGATAAGTTGTGTATTAATACTAGCATGTGAAGTAGCTGTAACTGCCCAGGATCCTCAATTCTCCCAGTTTTATGCTGCACCCTTATACTTAAATCCTGCGCTGGCTGGCTCAACAGGCCAAGCAAGGGCAGGCGTCAACTATAGAAATCAATGGCCTTCAATTGATGCGAACTTTACTTCAACTTCTGCATTTTTTGACTATTTTATTGAAGATAAGAATAGTGGCATTGGTGCCATGCTTATGAGCGATCGAGAAGGACTTGCGGGTCTTCGCTCAATCAGCCTTGCTTTGCAATATTCTTATGAGCTGAAAATTGATGAAAACTTAGGGTTTCGTCCCGGCTTCCAAGTAGCATTATTCAATAGAAATGTAAATTTTGAAAAACTTAAATTTGCTGATCAGTATAATTCTGCTACGAATGATTTTACGGGAGTAACGCAAGAAGACCTAAATAACCCTGCAAGCAGAACATTCCTTGATTTCTCTGCCGGTGGTGTCTTCTTCACTAAATCTGCCTGGATAGGTGGCGCGGTAAACCATCTTAATACGCCTAACCAATCCATCATTGGCGAAGTGAGCAGGCTTCCTATGAAGGCTTCAATTCATGGCGGTTTTAAGTATTTCTTGAAACCTGGATCAGTGGTAGGTAAAGGTACCGGACAGCGAAATGCGGAACGAAGTATTTCCCCAGCCCTTCAATACCGGCATCAAGGAAAATTTGATCAGATGGATGTTGGGTTATATTTCACTTTTGAACCTATTGTATTGGGAACATGGTACAGAGGTATTCCATTTAAAAACGTCAATGGTTTTGTTAATAATGAATCCATTGTGCTTTTAATTGGCTTCACGCAATTAGGCGCCAAAGACGCCATCAATATTGGGTATAGTTATGACTACACAATTTCCAAACTTGGCCCTGGAAGCGGAGGAGCACACGAGTTTAGCCTTGTTTATACTTGGCCGATGCGCAACCCACGTAAACCACCAAGAGATAAATTGATTATTCCTTGTCCTACTTTCTAGCACATGAATTGGTGTTTTCAGTATTAATAGCGTGGGCTTGCCCTATAAGCCCACAAGTTCACTTCAGTCTTTCCAAATTTTATAAATCATTATCGCTCCAGACTTCAAGCTTCAGCCGTCTAGGATAATTATTATTAAATAATTGGGAAAAAATGTGATCTAAGTTCCGTTTTTATCGTTTAATTTTGCTGGGATAAAAAACTAAACTGATGACTTTTATCTGACTTTAACCCGTTATAAGAAATTGAAAACATTGTTCACCATCGTATCAGCAGCACTAGCTGCTTATCACTCAACCAGAACTACTCAGTTCTTCGCATTGGCCTGCACGGTGACTAGGCGACCGCGACCATTACGCTTTGCGCGTATCTGATACTGTCAGCTACATAATTTGAAAAACAGCGTGATGTCAAGGACATTATCTGCGCATGCATTTAGGCATGTTTTGTTTTCATTCATTATCTAACAACCACTACGAATAACATTGGAAAATAATAAAATCATTATCAGGCTTGCAACCCCTGATGACAACCATTACGCTGAAACCATCACTACGGAGATGGAAGAATCAGCTAAGGCGCGTGGCACAGGTATCGCAAAGCGCTCCCCGGACTATATCGTTACTAAAATAGAGGAAGGCAAGGCTGTTATAGCTGTTACCGCTGAGGGTGTCTGGGTTGGCTTTTGTTACATTGAAGCTTGGGAACATGGAAAATATGTTGCGAACTCCGGTCTTATCGTAGCTCCCGCTTTTAGAAAAAGCGGTGTTGCCAAAGACATCAAGAGAAAAGTCTTCGAGCTTTCACGTGTCAAATATCCAGACGCGAAAATTTTTGGTTTGACTACAGGCCTTGCGGTAATGAAGATCAATTCTGATTTAGGGTATGAGCCCGTAACCTATTCTGAGCTTACTACAGATGAGGAATTCTGGAAGGGTTGTCGTAGTTGTGTAAACTATGAGATACTGAAGAGCAAGGATCGTAAGAATTGCATGTGCACGGCTATGCTATTTGATCCTGCGGAAGCAGAAGAAAAAAAGAAGGCCCTTACACAAACTGAGCCAGTAATGGCTACTGCCGACGACGACGATCAGCACCATATGAAAAGACGTGAGTTTGAGGGTAACGCTACATTATTCGGGCGGTGGTTGCGTTTTAAACAATTTGTATTGTTACGTGGCTGGAGGAAAGACGGCGGTACAGATCAGTCTGAGAAGAAGAATTCCTTATTAAGCTTATTTTTCTTTTGGTAATCAATAAATCATAATTTAAAGATTTGGTATAGTGTAAATTGCGATCAATTTTGCACCGTTGAACTTTGGCCAAAATAATGACATGAAGAAAAAAGTTGTTTTAGCATTTAGTGGAGGATTAGATACTTCTTACTGCGTAAAGTATTTAGGAGAAGACCAGGGGTATGAGGTACATACTATAACTGTTAATACCGGAGGCTTTGATGAAGCTGAAGTAAAGGCTATAGAAAAACGCGCCAAGGACCTTGGAGTTGCTTCACATACCACAGTTGATGAAACCAAAAATTACTACGAGAAAGTAATTCGTTATTTAATTTATGGTAATTCACTAAAGAATAATACGTACCCGCTAAGTGTTAGCGCCGAACGTATGTCACAGGCTTTAGCTGTTGCGAATTATGCAAAAGAATTAAAAGCAGATGCCGTAGCACATGGAAGTACAGGTGCAGGAAATGATCAAGTAAGATTTGATATGATCTTTCATGTACTTATTCCTAATGTAGAAATCATCACACCAATCCGTGATATGAAACTTTCCCGCGAAGCGGAAATCAATTACCTCAAAGGCAAAGGCGTACAAATGAATTTTGATAAGGCCATGTACTCCGTTAACAAAGGAATTTGGGGTACATCGGTTGGCGGTAAAGAAACACTCAATTCATTAGGTATGTTGCCTGAAGAAGCTTTCCCTACACAGTTGGAAAAACAAGGAACAGAGAAAGTAACGTTATCTTTTAATAAAGGAGAACTAGTTAAAATAAACGATAAGAAATTTGATCATCCTGCTGATGCTATTCAGTATTTACAAACTATAGCAGGCGCGTATGCGATAGGCCGCGATGTACACGTAGGAGATACCATTATTGGCATTAAAGGCCGCGTTGGGTTTGAGGCGGCAGCACCGATGTTAATTATAAAAGCACATCATGCGTTAGAAAAACATGTGCTCACCAAATGGCAGTTAAGTTGGAAAGATCAGCTTGCGCAATTCTATGGCAACTGGCTACATGAAGGTCAATATCTTGACCCTATCATGAGAGACATAGAAAGTTTTCTAACGAGCTCGCAAAAGAATGTAACAGGTGAAGTACATGTACAACTATATCCGTATAGATTTCAAATATTGGGAATTGAATCTAAATACGATTTGATGTCTTCTAAGTTTGGAAAATATGGTGAGGAGAATCTTGGCTGGTCAGGTGATGATGTTCGCGGCTTCTCGAAGATTTTTGGTAACCAAACCATGATCTATCACCAAGTTGCTTCACATAACGAAGAGCAGAAGGCAGAAAGCAAAAAGCAAAAAGTTTGAACTTTTTCAATACTACAAAATACGTAATCATATAAACAGTATTCTATCTTTTGTGAATTGTGCTTTAAGCGTTTGCTTCGAGCTATTAAGCTATGAAAAAAATTAAGGCAGGTATAATAGGAGGCGCTGGCTATACAGGTGGGGAAACTATTCGGTTGTTAATTAATCACCCACATGTTGAATTGACTTTTGTGCACAGCCGAAGCAATGCAGGTAATCCATTATATGCAACACATGCTGATTTAATTGGTGATACTGACTTAAAATACACGGACACCATACAACAAGATGTAGATGTTATATTTCTTTGTCTGGGTCATGGTGAGAGTAAGAAGTTCTTACAGGATAATCCAATAAATGCTACTGTTAAAATAATTGATCTTAGTCAAGATTTCAGACTTGGTGAAACTGTTGGTGAAAGAAAGTTTATCTATGGACTGCCGGAGCTACAACGTGATGAAATAAAGAAAGCAAACAACGTTGCGAATCCAGGTTGTTTTGCTACCGCTATTCAACTTGGTTTATTACCACTGGCTAAGGCGGGCATTTTAAATGAAGTTCACGCAACAGGTATAACCGGATCTACGGGTGCAGGCCAAAAACTGCAAGACACAACACATTTCACGTGGCGTGCTAACAATATTTCTGCCTACAAAACATTGTCACATCAACATCTTAAAGAAATAGGACAAAGTATTAAACAGCTTCAGCCAACATTTAGCGAAGCTATAAACTTCGTGCCTTGGCGCGGAGATTTTGCACGTGGCATTTTTGTGAGCTCTGTTGTTAGCTGTCATCTTTCATTGGTAGAAGTTCAAAAATTGTATCATCAGTATTATAGCAATCATCCCTTCACAGTTGTATCAGATAAGGTAATCGATTTAAAGCAAGTTATCAATACCAATAAATGCCTTATTTCTCTAGAGAAAGAGGGAGATAAGCTAGTTGTACATACAGCAATTGATAACTTATTAAAAGGTGCCTCCGGCCAGGCTGTACAAAATATGAACTTGCTTTTTGGCTTCGATGAAACAGCCGGATTGAAATTAAAATCTATAGTTTTCTAGGTACAGTTATTTTAATAAATCGATATGAAAAAACTTTATAGTGAAGTAAGAAAATCCATAGTTATAACCCGCATGTTTTCTTTAAATAGGTAAGGATATTTTGCTTATCATCTTTGATTTACCTTTTCACTTTTAATTTTTAAGACATGAAATTATTCGACGTATATCCTTTATTCAATATAACACCCGTTAAAGCACAAGGATCCTGGTTATGGGATGATAACGGTCAAAAGTATTTAGATCTCTATGGCGGCCATGCGGTGATCTCTATTGGCCATTCGCATATACATTATGTAAACAAGCTAAGTGATCAACTAAGTAAAATAGCCTTCTATTCCAACAGTGTTCAAAATCCGATACAGGAAAAACTAGCAGAGAAGCTTGGCCATATTTCTGGCTATCCTGGGTATCAACTTTTTCTTTGCAACTCAGGCGCAGAAGCCAATGAGAATGCTTTAAAAGTAGCCTCCTTTCTTACAGGCCGAAAAAAAGTTATCGCTTTCAAGAAGGCTTTTCATGGACGCACGTCGGGTGCAGTTGCGGCAACTGATAATCCGAAGATCGTAGCGCCTTTCAACGCTGGCCATGAAATAGTGTTTGTCCCAATGAATGATGAAGTTGCTTTCAACGAAGCGCTTGACAGTAAAGTAGCAGCAGTGATTATTGAGGGTATTCAAGGTGTCGGTGGCATTCAACTTCCGAATGATTCATTTTTGCAATTCATACAGAAGCGAAGTGAGGAGAATGGGTCTTTATTGATTCTTGATGAAATTCAATGCGGCTATGGTAGAACTGGTAAGTTCTTTGCCCATCAACATGCAGGGATTAAACCACACTTAATAACCATGGCGAAGGGAATGGGTAATGGTTTTCCAATTGGAGGCGTGCTTATACATCCTGATATCAAGCCCTGGAGCGGAATGCTGGGAACAACTTTCGGTGGAAATTATCTTGCCAGTGTAGCAGCTCTTGCGGTTTTAGAAGTAATTGAAAAAGAAAACTTAATGCAAAATGCGGGGCACATTGGTGATTACATTATTGCTGCTGTTAAGAAGATATCGGGTGTTAAAGAAGTGCGTGGAAGAGGCTTGATGATTGGTATTGATTTACCAGAAGAACAAAAGGAGGTACGAAATGACTTGTTATTCAAGCATCATATATTTACAGGCGAAGCAAAGCCGAATACAATTCGTTTGTTACCATCATTAGGATTAAAAAAATCTGAAGCTGATTTATTTCTAGAAGCTTTCGCTAAAACCTTGTCACCCTCATGAAGCATTTCTTAACGGTTAACGACGTAAAAGATATTAATGGTTTAGCGGCACAAGCGCTGGCTTATAAGGCAGATCGATTTCAACACAAACAACTCGGTCAAGGTAAGACCCTGGGGATGATATTTCTTAATCCAAGTATGCGTACGCGTATCAGTACGCAAATAGCAGCGCGTAATTTAGGTATGGATGTTATTGTCTTTAATCTTGATAAAGAAGGATGGCAGTTGGAGTTTGCAGATGGTGCAATCATGAACGGTGATAAAGCGGAGCACGTAAAGGAAGCTGCTGCTGTACTTGGGCAATACGTTGATGTATTGGGTATAAGAACCTTTCCTGCCTTAGTTAATCGCCAGGATGATTATAGTGAACATGTTATTAATCAATTTGTAAAGTATACCAAAAAGCCTATCCTTAGTTTAGAAAGTGCTACGGTGCATCCACTTCAAAGTTTTGCCGATATAGTCACCATCAAAGAAACTTTCAAGGAGAATAGAAAACCCAAAGTTGTAATGACATGGGCTCCACATGTTCGATCGCTACCTCAGGCAGTTCCTAATTCTTTTGCTGAGTGGGTGAATGCATGGGACGGTGCAGAGTTTGTGATTACACATCCGGAAGGGTATGAGTTAAATGAAAAGTTTTCAGGTAAGGCTAAAATCGAATACAATCAAGATAAGGCCCTGGAAAATGCGGATTATGTGTATGTCAAAAATTGGTCGTCTTACAAAGAGTACGGTAAAATTTTAAACAGTGACCCATCATGGATGGTGACAGGCAAAAAAATTGAACGTACCAACAATGCCAAGGTTATGCACTGCTTGCCAGTAAGAAGAAACCTTGTTATCGCTGATGAAGTATTAGATGGTAATCAATCAATTGTAGTACAGGAAGCAGGCAATCGTGTATGGGCAGCTCAGGCGGCATTGGCTGAATTACTTAAAAATAGCTAGGCCGGTTTAGGTATGAATATGGAAAAACTTTTCATTATAAAGATTGGCGGAAATGTACTTGATAATCCTACTGCATTAAGCAGTTTTTTAAAAGACTTCGCCAAGATTAAAGAACCAAAAATATTGATACATGGCGGCGGTAAGATTGCTACTAAAATTGGTGATCAACTCGGCATCAAATCAAATTATGTTAATGGCAGAAGAATAACTGATGCTGCAACACTTGATGTTGTAACCATGGTTTATGGCGGATTGGTAAACAAGCAACTTGTTGCATCCATGCAAATCCATCAATGTAATGCTATGGGATTTACGGGCGCAGATGGAAATTTAATCAAAGCCATTAAGCGTCCGGTTAAAGATATCGATTATGGTTTTGTAGGCGATGTGAAACCAGAAGGCGTAAATGTTGAATTGCTCTCTTTGTTACTAAAAAACAATGTTGTGCCTGTATTTGCTCCTTTAACACATAGTGAAGGGATGATTCTAAATACCAATGCAGATACAATCGCTTCTGTATTATCGATTGCATTAAGTAAAAATTTTAATGTTCGTCTTATATTTTGCTTTGAAAAGAAAGGTGTGTTGCGAGATGTGAATGATAATACCTCTGTAATTCGTCACTTACCCAAAAAGATATATGATGACTTATTAAACAAACAAGTTTTTGCTGATGGTATTCTTCCGAAATTGGAGAACGCTTATTCAGCGATACATGCAGGAGTAAAGGAAGTGTTAATTGGTGAAGCCAGTGATTTACTTGTGAATACAGGAGTAGAAACCGAGGGTACATTGATTACTGCTTAACCAAGACTTAGCTTTTAATGCCAGTTGTCTTAACTTAAAATCTGTAGCTTGCCATCATGATGGATAATCTATATCAAGATTCTTTGAATCTTCTTGAACGTCTTATCACCATACCATCTTTTAGCAAGGAAGAAGATCGTACGGCTGCTGTTATTGAAGATTTTTTTCAGTCTCATAACATATCGCCAAATAGAAGTGGTAATAATATTTGGGTAAGAAATCGTAATTACAATGATCGCCTTCCTACCATACTACTAAATTCTCATCATGATACGGTTCGTCCAAATACAGGTTACACACGTGATCCATTTAAAGCGGAGGTTATAGATGGTAAATTATTTGGCTTAGGTAGCAATGATGCCGGCGGCCCACTTGTTTCGCTTATTGCTACTTTCTTAAATTATTACGAACGAAAAGATTTAAAATACAATCTTGTTTTAGCGGCTACTGCCGAAGAAGAAATTTCAGGTACAGGGGGTATTGAAAGTATATGGCAGACTTTAAGCCCAATAGATTTTGCCATAGTAGGGGAGCCAACACTTTGTGAAATGGCTGTTGCCGAAAAGGGCTTAATGGTATTAGATTGTGTTGCTAAAGGGAAATCAGGGCATGCCGCGCGTGAAGAAGGAGTAAACGCAATTTATGAAGCGCTTCAAGATATTGAATGGATAAAGAATTTTGAATTTGAAAAAGTTTCACCCGCACTTGGCAAGGTAAAAATGACTGTGACAGTTATTAATGCTGGTCGTCAACATAATGTTGTCCCTGCCGATTGTGAATATACCATTGATGTACGGGTTACCGATATGTATACTTTAGAAGAAGTTCTTGATATAATAAAGAAGAATGTGAAGAGTAGCGTTAAGCCACGTTCTTTGCGTATGCGATCTTCAGGAATAGCCCAAGATCATCCATTAATTCTTTCTTCTAAAAAGCTTGGCTTGCGTGCGTACGGCTCCCCAACAACATCTGATCAAGCATTAATACCTGTCCCGTCTGTTAAGATAGGCCCAGGTGATTCTGCCCGTTCACATTCAGCTGATGAATTTATTTATGTAGATGAGATTAAGAAAGGTATTGAAACTTATATTAAGTTGTTGGATAATGTGATATTGTAGGTACGAGGTACGAATGACGAAGTACGAGGATCACTTCGTACTTCGTCGTTCATATCTCGTACTTTAATTTAAGTAGTAAGAATTTAATAACGCGTATATATGAAGCTCTGGCAAAAGGATAAGGCATCGCTGCAGGAAGTAGAGAAATTTACCATTGGTAAAGATCAGGAAATGGATATGTTCCTTGCTCGATTTGATGTGCTGGGATCATTGGCTCATATACGCATGTTAGAGTCTATTGGCTTGCTTAAGCGCGAAGAACTTGATGTGCTGATCACGGAATTACAAAGTATTTATAAACGAATTGAGATTGGTGAGTTTAAAGTAGAAGATGGGGTAGAGGATATTCATTCACAAGTTGAACAAGAGTTGACTAAAAAGCTTGGTGATATCGGGAAGAAAATTCATAGTGGACGCTCACGTAATGATCAAGTATTAGTCGATGTAAAACTTTACTTACGCTATGAGATTCAGCAGGTCGTTACTGAGGTAAAAAACTTGTTTGATCTTTTACTGCAACAGAGCGATAGGTTTAAAGAACATCTTTTACCAGGATATACACACCTACAGCTTGCCATGCCTTCATCGTTTGGTTTGTGGTTTGGTGCGTATGCAGAAAGTTTGGTTGACGATGTCAACACACTACAGGCCGCTTACAAAGTAGTTAATAAAAACCCGTTAGGCTCGGCAGCCGGATATGGATCATCATTTCCGTTAAACCGCACTATGACTACTGAGCTTTTAGGTTTCGGTGAATTGAATTACAATGTGGTATATGCACAAATGGGCCGCGGTAAAACGGAACGCATTGTAGCTAGTGCATTATCAAATGTTGCTGGTACAATAGGTAAACTTTCAATGGATGCGTGTCTATTTCTAAATCAGAACTTTGGTTTTATGAGTTTCCCGGAAGAGCTTACTACAGGGTCTAGTATTATGCCACACAAGAAAAATCCTGATGTATTTGAGTTAGTAAGAGCGCGTTGCAATCAATTGATAGCACTGCCAAATGACATTGGTATGCTAATCGCGAATCTTCCATCTGGCTATCATCGCGATTTGCAGTTATTAAAAGAGATTTTGTTTCCTGCCATTCAAAATCTTAAAGAATGTTTACGCATGATACAACTTATGCTTTCACAGGTATCTGTTAAAGAAGGCATTCTCAATGATGATAAATATAAGTTTTTATTTAGTGTTGAAGAGGTAAATAAGCTCGTGCTTTCTGGCATGCCTTTCCGTGATGCTTATAAAAAAATAGGACTTGATATAGAAAAAGGGGAGTACAATCCAGGTACGACCGTTAATCATACCCATGAGGGTAGCATTGGAAATCTATGCCATGTTGAGATTAACGCCATGATGGCAAATGCTATAGCGTATTTTGAATTTGAAAAAGTAGAGCAGGCATTTCAGAAGCTTTTGGGTCGGTCGTTGTTGGTTAATAGTTAATAGTTAATCCCAGTTCATGGTTAGGACAATTCTCTTAAGTTATGACGATTAACAATTAACTGATAACAATTAACTGATAACAATTAACTGATAACAATTAACTGATAACTATTAATATCATGAACACACCTGAAACGATACTTATTATCATTTTAATAATAGTGAGTATTAGCTATGTATTTGATCAATTTCTGGATTATTTAAATTTAAAATCACAACGTACCGATTTGCCAGATGATATAGCTGCTTTTTATGATCGGGAAAAGTATTTGAAATCATTAGCTTATCATAAAGAGCTGGCGAAGTTTTCATTTTTTACATCTGCGTTCAGCTTTGTATTATCTCTTACTATGCTTTTGCTTGGTGGATTTGGCTGGTTAGATCAATTGTTAAGAGGATACATTGAGAATGAAATTATCTTGGCCTTAGCATTCTTTGGTGTATTAATGATTGCTTCAGATATATTGACTATCCCATTTCAATGGTATTCCACTTTTGTTATCGAAGAAAAGTATGGCTTCAATAAGACAACAGTTAAAACTTTTGTATTCGATAAAATTAAAGGCTACGTATTATCTGCTGTGATAGGCGGGTTATTAATTTCCATTTTGATTTATCTCATTCAATATATCGGACCAAATTTCTGGATATGGTTTGCTTTGATAGCAGCAGCTTTCATTCTGTTGGTTAACATGTTTTATACGTCTCTCATTTTACCTTTGTTTAACAAGCTAACGCCTTTACAGGATGGCGAACTAAAAACTGCCATTGAATCATTTTCCAATAAAGTGGATTTCCCTTTAGATAATATTTTTGTTATCGATGGATCGAAAAGATCAAAGAAGGCCAATGCTTTCTTTTCAGGGATTGGCAAAAAGAAAAAGATTGTTCTCTATGATACTTTAATTACAAATCATACAATCGAAGAATTAGTAGCCGTATTAGCGCATGAGGTTGGACACTTTAAAAAGAAGCATATCATATGGGGTTATATCCTTTCTGTAATTCAAGTTGTGTTTACACTTTATGTTCTTTCCTTAATGGTGTTTAATGAAAACGTATCGTATGCATTAGGTGCCGAGCACTTAGGCATACATTTAAATCTAATTGCGTTTGGTATTCTATTCTCTCCCATATCTGCTATAACAGGACTTCTCATGAAGATGTACAGCCGCAAGAACGAGTTCGAAGCTGATGCATACGCAAGAGAGACATATAATGTTAAAGCCATGACAAGCGCTTTAAAAAGACTATCCGTGGATAGTTTAAGTGATCTATACCCGCATCCAGTATATGTGTTCTTTCACTATTCTCATCCACCACTATTAACGCGTCTTGCAGCATTGAATAAAGGTGTTTAGTATCTGATGGATGTTAGTTGGTTGATTATTCCAATGAAAACCTGTGTGTGAGTCCGTCGACTGTAATCGGTAAATAATAGTGTACCAAAAATGGCAACTAGGATTGTACCAAAAATGGCAACAAGAGTGTACCAGTAAAACGGACATTTGTGGGTTTATAAAACTCACAAAAAATGAATGTACACTTAGCCAAATTTATGACCTATTACGAAATTCACCGCCTTCACCGAGAGGATCTTTCGGTTAGAAAAATCAGCAATCATTTGGGGCTTCACCGCAATACAATCCGGAGTATCTTTCTATGTCGGAAGCTGACTATGAAGCTTAATCCATCCTAGTCAAACTCAAGTATCAGAACCATAAAAAAGCCGTCCTGATTTTCATCAAGACGGCTTTGATAATTATTTAATTTCTGATTACTCAGCTACAACTTTTACAGTAATCTCATGCTTAACTTCTTTATGAAGATCAAGTATGGCTTTATAAGTACCTAATTGCTTAGGAGCTTCTTTAAGAATTACTTTCTTTCTATCGATATCGAAACCTTTAGCTTTCAATACATCAGCGATTTGCAATGCAGTAACTGCACCGAAAATTTTACCGCTTTCACCAGCCTTTGTTCCAACTTCAATAGTAAGTTCACCAACCTTAGCTGCAATAGCTTCAGCATCTTGCTTTAACTTAGCAGCCTTGTGTGCTACCTGGCGTATTAACTCATTTGTTAATCGCTTGTTTGAATCAGTTGCAAGGAGGGCGAAACCATTTGGAATTAGGTAATTGTTACCGTATCCAGCCTTTACTTTAATAGTATCGTGTTTATAGCCAAGTCCTTGTACGTCTTGCTTTAATATTACTTCCATGTTCGTTTTGCTTTAAAGATTAACGATTATTTCAGTGAGTCACCAACGTACGGAAGAACTGCGATGTGGCGAGCACGCTTCACAGCTTGCGCTACTTTCTTTTGGAACTTCAAACTGGTGCCAGTAAGTCTTCTAGGAAGGATCTTACCTTGCTCATTTATAAACTTAAGCAAGAAATCAGGATCTTTGTAATCGATATACTTGATACCATTTTTCTTGAAGCGGCAGTACTTTGGTTTAATTTCTGCGCGCTTGATGGGTTCGTTCATTAAGGTCATTTTACGCGCTCCTCCTCAGCTTTTTTTACAGGTTTCCTGTTCTCTTTGTTTTTAAATTCGCCCTTGCGTCTGCGTTCGTTGTAAACAACTGCATGTTTGTCTAACACGGTTGTTAGGAAGCGCATAATAGATTCGTCACGTCTGAACTCGGTTTCGAGTGTATCAATAACTTCTGGAGCTGCCGTAAATTCAAGAAGGTTGTAGAAGCCAGTAGACTTTTTGTTGATGGGATAAGCCATCTTCTTTAAGCCCCATTGCTCAACGTTAATAACGTCAGCATTGGCTTTTTTCAACACTTTCACAAACTTATCGACAGTATCCTTCATCTGATCTTCAGACAAAACGGGATTCAAAATGAATACTGTCTCGTAATTTTTCATGTGTCTTAGTTTTGAGCCTGCAAAGGTAAGTAAATTGGCTTGATTTGAAAACGCACGATAAAAAAATCCATTTTTTAACTGCGTTTTTAGCACCTAACTAAAAAGAAAAACCTCTAACGCGATGTTTAGAGGTTTTAAGGGCTTTTAAAAAGCCTATTTTACTGTGAACTGACCGCTACCCATTTTATAATCGTCAGTATAAATTTCTAGTGTATAAGTTCCTGAGGCGTAGTCAGAACCCTTTTCATACAAAAATGTAAGTTTTTGTTTTGTATTATCAAAAAGTATCTCTTGCGCGGCGGTGTAGAATTCTTCTTTTGAGTTGTACATAAATGTTCCGGAGCCCCGTGCTACATCAAATAAAACTTGTCCATTTTCATCAATAATACGGATGAGAATTTTTTTGCCCTCTATCGGCGCTACGCTATTCTCTGCAATATTAAAATCTACTTTAAGTTTGCTAAGCTGTTTATTTTTGAAAGGTGAATCACGCTCTTTGCCGCGTTCATTAACCGCTACAATGACAATGTTTTCCACCTTTAACTGCGATGCGATAGCAACTTTTGTCGCTAATTCCTGTTTGGTTTGTGACAGCAGACTAATTGAATCTCCTAATTGGTTCTTTTCAGTTTTTAAGGATTTGTTTTCAGTTAGCAACTCTTTATTGACAGATTTTAATTTTTCAATTTCTTCGTCCTTTGTCTTAAGGAGCAGTTCATAGCCTTCTACCTTGTCTTTTAAATCTTTTATTACCTTCCCGTTTGCACGATTTTTACGCTTCAGCTCGGCTTCAATTTCACTTTTTGCTTTTTCGAGGTCAGAGACATCACCACCAAGTTTTTGGACTTCAGCAATTTTTTGCTCTAGCTCATATTTGATTTCAGTCATGCGTTGATGGGTACTGGCAAGCTCTTGTTCAGTGGATGCGATTTTTTCATCCTTCGCTTTCTTTTCATTAGAGTCAAGGTAGAGCTTAACACCTTGAATGATTATGATGATAATCAGTAAAGCAATTATGATAATGCTTTTGTTATTGTTCTTTGGGGCGGGTGCAGTGTTTGTATTTTCGTTCATATCTTTAGAGATGTGCAAATTTAATGGTTATTGTATTGTAATCAATTATTAAACTGTAATACAACGTTTTGTTTGTTCAACGAAGGATCAAAGAATAAGATACCACAGCGATATAAGTCTGCGCTACCATAAACCAACGGGTGTTCTTGTATTTCTTTCCATGCTTGCTCCATTTCTTTTGAATAATGAATATCATCTAAAATCATAATACTCCGATGGTGTGTTTTTGGAAGTATCAACTCAAAGTATTGCTTGGTAGGTTGGTAACGGTGATTGGCATCTAAAAAAGCGACATCAATTTTTTCGCTAGTTTGAAGGAAGTTAGGTAACGAATGATCGAGATTACCTTCTATAAGTCTGACGTTAGTGACTTTTGCCAATTCAAATGTATTACGAGCTATTCTTGCAATTGGTGCTGAACCTTCAAATGTAGTTAACTGCACACCGTCATTACTTGACATGTAAAGACTATTAATTCCTAATGAAGTACCGAGTTCTATAACACTTTTAGCTTTGTAATGTTTTACAATACGATTATAAAGCATGCTGTATTTAGAACTTGACAAGCTTGTCTTAGCTATATGCTTAATTTTTCTTGTCGATGAGTTTGAGTGGCGTGATCCTGAACCCAAATCTGGGTAAGTAACATCTCGTTCATCATGCGTTAGTTTATTCCTTATGGCCTCGAAATGTATAAAGTCAGATTGATTTTTATGCTTTACCACATTGATGTAGAAATCAAAAAGGAATGGCGAATGCAAAGAGTGTCCATCTACAGCCTCAAGCCAGTAGGTTAAAAAAGTCTTAATCTGAAATAGCGTGGGCAATGAATTTTTCTATTGAATGTTGAGCTACATTAAAGCCAATGTTCGTATGAACAGACTTACAGAATGAATCAATTAAGACGCAATGGTGCAATCATCATAAATTCAGGAATTGCTATGTGCATTTTATTGCCATCAACAATTCGTTCGATTTGATAATTTCCCATCATTTTACCGATGCCTGATTTTAAGTTACAACCTGAAACATATTGATGAGTTTGTCCTGGTTCTAATACAGGCTGTTGACCTACTACACCTTCTCCTTCTACTTCACGGGGGGTAAAGCCCGCATCAAAAATATGCCAGTGCCTGCGTAAGACTTGGATTGTATATTCGCTTCTGTTTTCTATAGTTATACGATAGGTAAAAACATAATGGTATTGACTGGGACTAGAATACGCCGGCTGGTATTCAGTCTCAACGCTCACTTTTATCCCCTGGGTTATTTCCGTTACCATACTTCCAAAAATATTAATTTTTTGGTATTTGATGCTAGTTTACAGCATTAGTTTGTTAAGGTACTGTAAATCAGCAGTTTTATTTCCAATGAGCATGTTTTAGCGTTTAGTATTCAGTATTGTTTGATAAATGGAAGCACAAAAATTACTTTCACGCCATAGTAGAACATCACATACATGAATATAAAAATAGCACCTACCTGGAAAGGTCATTTGATAGATGAGTTTAATAAACCCTACTTCACAACATTAATAGATTTTGTCAAGTCCGAGTATAAAACACATACAGTTTATCCACCTGGTAAAGAGATTTTTCGTGCATTCGACTGCTGTGATTTTGATGACGTTAAAGTTGTTATCATCGGGCAAGATCCTTACCATGGGCCTGGACAAGCAAATGGTCTTTGTTTTTCCGTACATGATGGTTTACGGATGCCGCCCTCTCTTCTTAATATCTTTAAAGAGATTCATCAAGATCTTGATAAACCCGTTCCAAAATCAGGTGATTTAGAAAGGTGGTGCCACCAAGGTGTATTATTACTTAATGCTACGCTTACTGTTCGCGCTTCAGAGGCGGGCTCTCATCAAAATAAAGGGTGGGAGATATTTACAGATGCTGTTATCAAACAAATTTCAAACACCAAAAACAATGTAGTCTTCTTATTATGGGGTGCGTATGCGCAAAAAAAAGGAGAAATAATTGACCGGAAAAAACATTTGGTTCTCATGTCTGCACACCCTTCACCTTTTTCAGCTGATAGAGGTTTCTTTGGATCTAAACATTTTAGCAAGACCAATGCTTACTTGAAAAGTAAAGGGCTTAAAGAAATAGAGTGGTAAGTAGCATTTTCAATACATTGTCTTGGCCTGAGTAAGACAATGTATTGAGTACTAATTTATTTAATCAACTTAAAGAATCTGCTCCATCTAATTTTATTAACCCCATTAGCGCCTCTATCAATTGAAAGCCAGATAAAGAAGGCCTTTCCAACAATATGATCTTCTGGCACAAAACCCCAGAAGCGTGAGTCTAAAGAATTGTGACGGTTATCACCCATCATGAAATAATAATTCTGTTTAAAAGTGTATTGCTTCACTTCTTTACCATCGATAAAGATTTTGTTGCCTTCAATTTTAACATCCTTATTGTGGTCATATTGCTTAATAACATTTCCATAAAGCGCAATGGTTGAATCATTTAATTCAATGGTTGCACCTTCTTTAGGAATCCATACTGGGCCAAAGTTATCAGTTGCCCAACGGAAATATTGTTTTGGTTTGTATTCGCCTTGCCAGCCATAATACCCTGAATAAGGAAACACGCCCTCTTGATCGTTCCGATTTTCCTGCTCTACAGAAATTATGTAAGGTGATTGTTTAATTTCTTCCGCCAATGCATTTGTTAGGAACATGATATACTCAACAGAGCCATCTGCTGGTCTTCCTATGATGCTGTAATCTTCAACACCGAGACCAAATTTTACAAGGTTTCTATCGTTGATGGGCCCTTTCGCTTTTACGGTGTAACTATACTCCATATCTGGCGGGTTGGTTATGGGATTGCCATTTGCAATCACCTGCTTATCTTTTATAACCAGTATATCACCCGGAACGCCAACACATCGTTTAATGTAATTTGTTTTTAAGTCAACCGGATAATTTATTCCTTCATTTAGACCTGCTGGGGGAACATTGAATACAACAACGTCTTCGCGTTTTACTTCGCTAAAACCTGGCAAACGATATTGAGGAAGTTTAATCCATTCTAGATACGATGGAATATTTGTAAACCAGATTTTTTGATGTGTAAGTGGTACCTGAAGTGGGGTAGTGGTAGTACGAGCGCCATAGTGAAATTTGCTTACAAAAAGGAAGTCACCAACTAATAAGGAATTTTCCATGGAGGGTGTAGGAATTGTGTAGGCTTCCATAATTAGCCACCGTATCAAGGTAGCCGCTACAACAGCGAATAGAATGGCATCGGCCCACTCACGAGATTTTGATTTAGGAGCAGTTTCTTTTCGCGCTTTTTCTTTTTTATTCCAAAATTGCCAATTCATAGCTGTGTATTTCTTTTAAATAAAGTTATTTTTTTAGACTCTAAGGTGATTAGTCGAGGGTTTAAGGTTAAAATTTCAAAAAGTCGTTCATATTTAATACGCCTTTTTTATTCTTAATCCATTCTGCAACTAAAACCGCTCCGGTAGCAAAACCTTCTCTCGAGTATGCCGTATGCTTAATGTCGATTTCGTCAATAGGAGATGCGTATTTAACTACATGTGTACCAGGAACCGCATCTACGCGAAACGATTTTATGGCCAGTTGTTCTGACTTTTCAGGATCCCCATTTATCCATGCCTTCTTACGATCGATATATTTTAGTGCGCCTTCAGCTAATGTGATGGCGGTACCGCTTGGGGCGTCTTTCTTTTCGGTATGATGAATCTCATCCATTGTGATTTCATATTCTGCAAAGTTGTTCATCACTTTCGCCAGGAATTCATTCACTTTAAAAAAGATGTTTACGCCCAGACTATAGTTTGAAGCATAGAAAAATGCACTATTTACTTGTTGGCAATATTTTTCGATTTCAGGTTTTTTCTCTAACCAACCAGTTGTACCACACACCACCGGTATGCCTCGCGTTAGGCACTGTTTTATATTTTCATAAGCTGCTTCGGGGCGAGAAAACTCAATAGCAACATCTGCTTCGGCAGTTTCTAGTTCATGGTGGTTATCAAGATCTATACGGCCTGCAATGGTGTGACCTCTCTGAACTGCTATGCGTTCAATGATTTTCCCCATTTTGCCATATCCAACTAAAAGTATTCTCATATCAGGGCATTGTTATTAATCTTAATTCAAGTAAGTTGTACACAAAGAACTAAAACTTCAAGTAAATAGAAAAACCACCTTGTCTTCCCAGAACTTGATCATTGTCTATCATGGGTTCTATGCTCACTTGTAGGTTTGGATTTAGATCAAATTCTTTGAGATGGGCATCGACGTGTGCATCGATAATCTGTAACAGATAAACGCCTCCCATAATAATGATCATAAAATCTCTTTGGCGTCGGTAACTATTTACTATAGACCTTAACGTTGCTTCATCAAAACCGCTCGGACTTCTGGTAGTTGTTCCATCTAAAACCGTGAATAGTTCTAACTTGTATTTGGTGTAGCCTTTTTGATAAAGATTTATAGCATAGCCTGTAATGGCCATGCCGCCGTACACAAGAGGTACCTTCCAATATTTCTTTGTATAGATCTGACCAAGCCCTGGGAGGATAGCAGCATAGAGTAATGCTTTACGTGGGTCATAGCGTGTTGCGTACGACTTCAACAAAACTGTATCTCTATGTTCTTGTATGAGTGGAGTGCTATCTTTAGCTACATGAATTGAATCTTCACCTGTAGCGTTTTGACCCTGCAAGTTGATGCTGAAAAATAAAACAAAAATGAATATTAGAAATCTGATCATTGTATTCTAAAGATGTCGAGAATTCTATTCAAGTCTTCTACAGACAAGAAAGGAATTTTAATCTCACCTTTTTTTCCATCACTCTTTACAACAACACGAGTGCCAAAGTGCGAGGATAGTTTTGTTTGAATCTGTGTTACCTCTCGGTCTGCCTGATTTACAGGTTGCGAAGAGGTTTGAGTTGTAGATTGTGTCTTCGCTGATATTTCTCGTACCAACTCTTCTACCTTTCTAACAGACAGATCTTCAGCAATGGTTTTTTTGAAAATATATAACTGCTCATCAAAGTTCTCTACATTAATAATTGCTCTAGCATGACCCATGCTAAGCCGATTATCGCGCACTGCTATTTGAATATCTGGTGGCAGTTTTAACAGACGGAGGTAGTTAGTAACCGTAGCTCTGTTTTTACCTACTCGTTCACCAAGCTCTTCTTGCTTTAAATGGCATTCAGTTATAAGTCGTTGATAGCTTAAAGAAATTTCTATAGCATTTAAATTTTCACGCTGAATATTTTCTATCAATGCCATCTCTAACATCTGCTGATCATCTGCAGATCTTATATAAGCTGGAATTGACGTTAATCCCGCCAATTTAGATGCTTGAAAACGTCTTTCACCTGAAATTAGCTGATATTGATTCTCTGCTAATCTGCGTACTGTAATAGGTTGAATGATGCCATGAACTTTAATAGATTCAGAAAGTTCTTTCAGTGCCTCCTGATCAAAGTGCGTACGGGGTTGAAAAGGATTTACTTCTATATCACCAATAGAAATCTCTTGAATGCCACTGGTTGGCGATTGCGTTGTAGAAACTCCCAGCGTATTCTCTGTAGGAAGATCAGTTTCTAACCTGTCTTCAGTTATGTTATCGCTTAATAGGGCACTCAAGCCTCTACCTAATGCTTTCTTCTTCATTTCGACATTCCGTTTTTGTCTAAGATCTCATGCGCCAAATTTAAATAGCTGATAGCACCTTTGCTGTCTGCATCGTGAACTATAACGGGCAAGCCGAAGCTAGGAGCCTCACTTAATTTTACATTGCGTGGTATGATTGTTTTGAAAGTCATTTTTTGAAAATGTGTTCTCACTTCTTCAACAACTTGGTTACCCAAGCTAGTACGGGAGTCGTATAGTGTCAATAAAATTCCTTCAATCTCGAGTTTAGGATTTAACCTTGTTTGAATTATTTTAATGGTATTCAATAATTTACCTAAACCTTCTAAAGCGAAGTACTCGCATTGCACGGGAATAATTAAGGAGTCAGCTGCGGTTAATGCATTGATCGTAATTAAACCTAGTGAAGGTGAGCAGTCAATAATAATAAAGTCATAATCATTTTTGATTTTGGCTAACGCATCACGCATTTTCTCTTCTCTACGTTCTATGCTTACCATTTCCACTTCCGCACCAACAAGATCAATGTGGGAGGGAAGCACATGCAAATATTTCAATTCATTTCGAACAACGGCATCACTTGGGTTTACACCATCTACCATACATTCATAAATACCCATACTAACTTCTTTCGGATTGATACCCAATCCGGAAGTTGAATTAGCCTGGGGGTCAGCATCAACCAATAATGTTTTACGTTCCAATACAGCGAGACTTGCGGCAAGGTTAATAGCAGAAGTAGTCTTACCTACTCCTCCTTTCTGGTTGGCTATCGCGATGATTTTTCCCATAGTTATTAAATAAGCCCCGTTCTGATTTTCCTCAGACACAGGGTCACAAATATAGCCTAAAATAGGTTTGTTCGTGGAACATCGTGGAACGTGTTATCCACAATCGGTACACATTCTATTGTTTACTTTTTCTTTTTACGATCTTCTTCACTCTTTTTTCTGTTCTCCTCGCTGGCTTTCATGGCTTCCTGGAGCTTGTTCATGAATTTTGATTTACCACCGCCACCAGAAGCTGCAATTTTTTTGCGGTTTTCCTCCATGATAGATTTAATCTTATTGTCATCTACAAAACGTCTAATAATTGCTTGTTGAGCAAACGTTACAAGATTGGAAACAAAATAATAGAATGTTAAACCTGCAGAGAAGGAGTTTAATACAAACATGAAGATCACGGGCATAATATAAGACATTGATTTCATCGGCCCTTGTACGGATGATATCTGATTGTTTTGCCACGTATAGATTAATGTTGATGCTGTCATTAGCAATGTGAACAGACTGATGTGATTACCAAAATTGAAAGGTAAGTGGAATGGTAAGGTTATTAATGAATCATATGTTGAAAGATCTTCTGCCCATAAGAAGTGCTCTTGTCTTAGTTCTATACTAGCAGGGAAAAGATAGAACATGGCAAAGAGAATGGGCATTTGCAATAAGACTGGTATACATCCGCTAATGGGATTGACACCCACCTGCTGATACAGTTTCATTTGCTCCTGCTGCACCTTGGTCATGTCATCACCAAACTTTTCCTTGATTTCGTCAAGTTCTGGTTTAAGCACTTTCATTTTGGCCATGCTTAAGTATGACTTATATGAAAGCGGTGCAAGAACTAGTTTCAATAGAATCACTAGAATGATAATAATCAAGCCGTAGTTACTAATGATCTTGGTTAGGAAATGGAATACGGGGAAGATTACAAACTTGTTAATCCAACTAACAGGAGGCCAACCAAGATTAATATTTTTTTGAAAGTCTTCAGTAACCTTTCCTAAAATTTGATAATCATTAGGACCTATGTAAAACTTGAAATCAGCTTTATTTTCAGCTAAAGATTTTTTTGAAATCAATAGATTTATGTTAGCACGTTTTACAACCGAACTATCAGAGATATTCACAGCCGTTTGAACGTCGCCAGCTGTAAAATTATTTTTTGCAATGATAGAAGTAAGAAAGAATTTCTCTTTTACAGTCACCCATTTTATAGGCGTAGTTAATGTCTCTGCTTCTGCTTTACTAGAACTTTCAGTTAATTTATCGAAGCCATCATTTGCTGAATAGTAGGTGATGGTTGTATTGTTTCTTGTATCAGTTAAATCTTTCTCAGTTGGACGAACAATGTCAACCCATTTAAAAGTCAGGTTATCACCTGTTAATTGTTTATCTAATCCATTGCTGGATAATTTATAGCCTATCTCATAACCTTTATCAGGCACAGAATAAGTTTGTATAATACTTGAACCGTCAGTAAGCTTTAAGGTGAAAGTAAGAACAGTTGTATCGCCATTCTTTGTTTGACTAGGTTGATAGAATAAACCATATAAGTCTATTTCTTTCCCTTGATATTGACTTAATAGATTAAATGAATTTGAATTGGGCTCGATAAGCTTAAGCGACTGCTGGTTGTAAGTCTTATACCGCTTTAATTCTAATTCTTTAATTACACCACCCTTGTTACTGAATGTTGCTTTAATGTCACTAGTTTCAACAACTGTAGTCGATTCGGTGCCTTTAAAAAAGGAAGATAAATCTCCATAAGTAGCGGCTAAAACACTATCACTTTCAAGTGTGCTTTTCGCTTGTGTAATCGTATCAGTTTTTACTGCTTGGGTAGTCTCAGTTTTTACTGGCGCCGTAACAGGTGCAGGTGTTGGTGAAAACCAATAAAAATAAGCCAACAACAAAGCTGCAATTAAAGAAAGGCCTATCGCCGAATTTTTATCCATGGTAAATAAGTAATAGCTTAAATGTGTTAAATAATATTATGAGTTAATTTTTTTGTGTTCGATGGCGGCGCCAACAAATTTAACAAACAGTGGATGGGGATTGAGAACCGTACTTTTTAGTTCAGGATGGTATTGAACCCCGATGAACCAAGGATGGTCTTTCAATTCAACAACTTCTACCAAATTGGAATCTGGATTTACACCTACTGCTTTTAAACCTGCTTCTTCCATTTGCTCTAAATACTTGTTATTGAATTCATAGCGATGTCTGTGGCGTTCGTGTATGAGGGACTCACCGTACACAGAATGTGCTTTACTTCCCTTTTTAAATTTACAGGTATAAGATCCAAGACGCATCGTTCCGCCTTTTATTGTGATCTTCTTTTGCTCTTCCATCATGTCAATTACGGCATGTTTTGCTTTTGGATTTAACTCGGACGAGCTCGCGTCTAGGTGTAAAACATTTCTTGCAAATTCTATAACCGCGCACTGCATGCCCAAACAAATTCCGAAAAAAGGAATTTTATTTTCGCGCACATAGCGTATGGTTTCTATTTTACCTTCCATGCCACGTTCACCAAATCCAGGAGCAACGAGAATTCCATCTAAACTCTTTAGAATCGACTCAACCGATTCTTTGTTAATATCTTCCGACGAAATCCACTTGACCTTTACTTTGCAATCATTTTGCGCGCCAGCATGAACAAAGGCCTCTGCTATAGATTTGTAAGCGTCTGGTAGAGAAACATATTTTCCTACTAATCCTACTGTTACTTCATCCGTAGGATTTTTAAGCTTACCTAGAAAACTTTTCCATTGATCAAGATCTGGTTCTGCCTTCGTATGCATTTTGAGTTTCGCTAATACACGCTCATCCAGTTTTTCTTTCTTCATCAATAGCGGCACATCATAAATGGTGTCGGCATCCATTGCTTCGATAACTGAATTAAGATTTACGTTACAAAACAAAGAAATCTTCTTTCTGATTTCCATAGGTAACGGCATCTCTGTACGGCAAACTAAAATGTCTGGTTGAATACCTGCTTCCAACAACTCTTTTACTGAGTGTTGTGTGGGTTTTGTTTTTAATTCCTTTGCGGCATTAAGGTAAGGGATAAGCGTAAGGTGTATCACCAACGAATTGCTAGGACCTAAATCCCACTTAACCTGCCTTACGGCTTCAATAAAAGGTAAGGACTCAATATCACCAACACAACCACCAATTTCCGTTATGATAAAATCATATTGGCCAGTTTCTCCTAATTGAAAAATATTGCGTTTAATTTCATCGGTTATATGCGGTACTACTTGAACCGTTTTACCAAGATATTCACCTTTACGCTCCTTCGTAATAACATTATTGTAGATTCTACCGGTAGTAACATTATTAAGTCGCGTTGTAGGTACGTTGAGAAATCGTTCATAATGTCCTAAATCCAAGTCTGTTTCAGCCCCATCATCGGTTACATAACACTCACCATGTTCGTATGGATTAAGTGTTCCTGGATCTATATTAATATAAGGGTCGAATTTCTGAATTGTGACATTAAAACCACGAGCCTGTAGTAATTTAGCTAATGAGGCAGCAATAATGCCCTTACCCAGCGATGAAGTTACCCCCCCGGTTACGAAAATATATTTGGCAGTTGAAGACATAGAAAAGTTTAGCAGCCTGAATGAACCGGGCGCAAAGGTAGACTTATCGGTTTAAAGTTCAAGGAACAAATTTAAGTTAGTAGAAGGCGCTCGTTAAGATTTTAGCAATTGGTCGTACTTTTTTGTTTATGATTACGTGCATTATTGTGTTTATTCGCCTAACTACTTCGATTGCTAAACAAATTTTAACTCTTTTATCTTTGGGGGTACATACCCAGTGTCATCGGTATAATCCACATTCAATTTCCCGAAATCCTTAACTTTCTTTGACAGTAAGTTTCATTTACAGATATATTTGACGCTTTGAACTTTCAACAATGAGTTTCTGGATAGACACACACGCCCATATTTATTCTGAGGAATTTAAGGAAGATCGCAAGGATATGTTGACTAGGTGCGAGACCACCAACATTGGCAAGATCTATATGCCTAATGTAGACCACACTTCCATTGACGGTATGCTAGCGCTTGAAGAAAAGAACAAAGGCGTTTGTATGGCAATGATGGGCTTACATCCGTGTTCCGTAAAAAAGGACTTTGAACGTGAGCTTTATATTGTTGAAAACTGGCTTTCAAAAAGAAAATTTCTTGCAGTCGGAGAAATTGGAACTGATCTTTATTGGGACAAAACTTTTTGGGAACAGCAAAAGGAAGCTTTTAAAATTCAAGTAGGTTGGGCTAAAAAATATAAACTTCCTATAGTTATTCATTCGCGCGAGAGCATTGACGAAACGATTGAATTGGTGGGGTCTCTTCAAGACGGCACGTTGAGCGGAGTTTTTCATTGCTTCTCAGGCTCTGCAGCGCAAGCTAAAAAAATTGAAAATCTTAATTTCTACATGGGAATAGGAGGAGTTGCCACATTTAAAAATGGTGGACTAGATAAAGTAATTCCTGAGATTTCGCTGGATCGAATTGTGCTGGAAACAGATAGCCCATATTTAGCGCCGGTTCCCTATCGCGGAAAGCGTAATGAACCGTCTTACATGGGCTTGGTAGCAGATAAAATCGCGACGTATAAAAACATTACCCTTGAAGAGCTCCAAACCATCACTACCCAAAATGCGCTCAAGCTATTCGAAAACATAAAATAATGAAGCTGAAAAAGATTACAATCAATACTTCTTCAAAGTCTCCACGTTCTCGGATATTGATTATTTATACAGGTGGAACTTTTGGAATGACGTATGATCACGATGGTGTTCTCGTACCATTTGATTTTAGTTTAATAATTGCCCATTTACCCGCGCTAAAAAATCTTGCACTTGAGCTGAAGGTGTTTTCATTTGAAAACCCCATTGATTCATCGAATATTAACCCTGAACATTGGCAAGTCATAGGTAAAATAATAGAATCGCATTATGCCATGCATGATGGCTTTGTTGTGCTGCATGGAACTGATACCATGGCTTTTACAGCATCTGCATTGAGTTTTATGCTTGAAGGACTTAATAAGCCCGTTGTTTTTACAGGCGCGCAGTTACCAATAAGTGAGCCCCGATCAGATGCGCGAGAAAATCTTATTACGGCTTTAGAAATTGCCTCAGCAACCAAAGATGGTATGGCGCTAGTGCCAGAAGTTTGTATTTATTTTGATTATGAATTATTAAGAGGTAACAGATCGAAGAAAGTTGAAAGTATGCAATTTGATGCTTTTGATTCTGGAAATTACCCGCAGTTAGCAAAGGCAGGTGTAAAAATCGATTACAATTATTCTGTTATTCGTGATGCTGATAAGAATAAGCCATTAACGTTACATTCAAAATTTGACACCAATATCGCAGTGTTAAAACTATTTCCAGGAATTAATCAAATCGTTGTTGACGCTATGCTTAATACACCAGGTTTAAAGGCAGTGGTTGTTGAAACTTATGGTTCGGGTAATGCACCTACACTAGATTGGTTAATTACAGGCTTAAAAAAAGCCATTGATAAAGGTATCATTGTGCTTAATATTTCTCAATGCCCAGGAGGTACCGTGATGCAGGGAAGATATGAAACAAGTAAGGACTTATCACAAATTGGCGTTATTAGTGGCGCAGATATGACTATAGAAACAGCGGTAACTAAGTTAATGCTATTGTTAGGTGAATATGAAACGGAGATATGCCGTGAGCTTATTAGTAGATCTATTGCTGGTGAAATGTCTGTTTAAACAGGTGTCCCCTTGGAAAGTGTTTAAATTCTTGATTTATTTGTGCCCTCAAATAAAGGAGAGGTGTCAGAGTGGCCGAACGAGCACGCTTGGAAAGTGTGTTTACCGCAAGGTAACGTGGGTTCGAATCCCACCCTCTCCGCTGAGACAATTTCACGCATCATCAAAACATTCAAATCCTTATTAATTTGAGTTTTTTTGATTTTTTAGACCACACCATTTTATTCATATAATCTCAATTCTAGGTGATTGTGATTAACCTCCTATGTTTTACCCTATTTATTCTGATGCGTGAGATAGGCCAGGTTGTTGCGAGAATTCCGATTCCCGCGCCCAATAACACATCAGATACCCAGTGGCGGTTATTCATAACCCGTAAAACACCAATGCCCGTTGCTGTTGAATAAGCCAATACACTGTAAAGGGGATGGCCTTTTCCATATTCCTTGTTCAGAAACGTTGCATTCGCAAACGCTTGTGCGGTATGGCCGATGGAAAGGAGTTTGGCGCACCAGTATCGGGCCGGGGAACGGCAGTCAATTTTTTAAGCGGAAGAACCATTGCTGACATAATCAACTCTGATTTAATTAGTAGTGCAGTACGATTTGCAAAATCGTGTTGACCTTTTATGCCTAGGGCATTTAGGCCAACACGGCTACTATAGGCGCCTACTGAAGATAATCATCTACGTGTGTATGAAAATTGGGAGACCACTCATTCCGTTCTCCTTGAATCTCAGCCCTATCAATAATTTCGCTATCAGAGGTCGAGAGAAGTCCTGCCGATATTAGAAATTGTAGGCGCTATCATTGCTTTTCCAGTTGCAGACCAACGCTTTTTTACAATATCATTTTCGACATGAATATTTTGCGCAAAAATCTTTTGAGAGAAAATAAACAGTACTGCGACTTCGAGAATTTTGTAGCGGTTAATTTGGTGCATCTTCATTTTGAAAAAAGTAAAAGTGAACCTCCTTAAAAGGCCCACCAACTGTAACCCTAATCCTTTTCTTCCTTTTTCTCTTTCATCTCCTGTACTTTGCCATCGGATGAAATTTGAACTTTATATTTCATTTTGCCTTTTTTAAACTCTAGTTCATTAAAAATGACATTGTCAGATGTCTCTGCTTTATCTGCTTCTTGTACTTTGTATCCTTCAAATTCTTTAGCAAGTGTTGCCTAAATCGGATGGTAGTTCTGAACTCTTTATTTCGGTTTCTGTCACTAACCATTTGCCGGACTGATCAAAATTTACGGATTGCTCCATTTCACCGGTTTCAAACTCAGCTTCAAATTCAGTGGCATTTTCTTTAGACCATTTAACTTCTTTCGCGTCAGGAAAGCGTTTGCCAAATGACTCCTTAACCATTGATGGCACTTCAGTTTCTTTTAGTTTTTGGCTTGGGCCAGGCTCGCCATGAGGCTAACCATAAGAACAAACATAATTTTTTTCATAAATTTTCGCTTGGATTTATTATTCAAGAAATAAACTGATTGAAGAATCTTAGATTTTGGAGGAGATATAGTATAATTAAGAAGTTAATTTTTGTCTGGAGTTTCGACTTCGTAACTACATGGGCTGACAGGCGAATCATGGAATACTTTCAGCATTCTAAAATAGCTTGAATGTGGCTTTTGGTAATATATTTGAAATCTGGCAGGTCACCCTGATCCCGTATGTTGTGGGTGTTAATCAATTTTATCCCTTAATTTATAATTTAATGAGCAAGACAATAATACTTGTAGGAATCGGTGGTCTCTTAGGATGTATTTCTCGTTATTTTACAACGCTCTATTTTAACAAACACATTACTTCGACCTTTCCATTCGGGACATTTGCCGCTAATGTATTAGGCTGCTTTATCATTGGTATTTTATATGGAATGTCAGAACGCGCTAGTGGGTTGTCACCCGAGTGGAGATTCTTTATAGGCACAGGATTTTGTGGGGGTTATACAACTTTTTCAGCTTTTGCTTATGAAAACATTAAACTCCTGGAGACATCAGACTACTTGACGTTTGGTCTTTACAGTGTAGTAACTTTTACCAGTGGCTTACTTTCTGTTTTTCTTGGAATTTATTTAGCTAAACATTTTTAATGATACGTAATGTGGAATGACCTTGAGTTTGATTATTTCTGAGTCAATTCATTTGCATAAAGTAATTCACTTACGCTTTCTGTATAACACCCTCATCCAACTTGGAAGCACCAGTAGTAGTAAGGGCAATCCTGCTATGAATCCACCAATAACGGCAACAGCTAAAGGTTGCTGCATTTGCGCACCTAAGTCAATGCCAATGCTAACGGCAACAAAGCAAGTATAGCTCCAATAGCCGTCATCAGCTTAGGCCGAATGCGTAATTGAGTTGAATGTTGCTGGCACTCCTACAAATAACAGAAATACACAACTCCAAAAACGGTTAGCAGGATTGATGGTTATGAACCTGAGTTCGGGATAAGAAGGGATGAAAAAATATTTTAAAAAGGGGCGATGCT
>CAXSCR010000015.1:0-74236 GCA_964235605.1 uncultured Cyclobacteriaceae bacterium
CGTCTCTAAGCTAATTACTGCGTTTTTACCACTTCTAACGTGGTTCAGTGCCCAGAACTGGATTCGAACCAGCACACCGGTTAAGGCACTACCCCCTCAAAGTAGCGTGTCTACCAATTTCACCACCTGGGCATATAAGAACGTTGTATAGAAGAGGCGACAAAACTAACAACCTTTATACATTTAACAAAAGAAGTTCAAAAACTCCCGTGTTAAACTAGGGGGATTATAATGTTAAAAACATAAATTGGAACCCGAAGATTTATGCTATCAAAAAAATGTAAATATGCCATACATGCACTTATGCATATGGCGAAAGATTCAGACGAAAAATTTCTTATCAAAGATATTTCGGAAGCTTGTAGCATACCAAAGAAATTTTTGGAAGCCATATTACTTGATATGAAAAGAGCCGGAATGCTCGGCAGTAAGCAAGGAAAGGGAGGCGGATACTTTTTAAGACGAAATCCTTCAGAAATAAATTTAGCTGAGGTAGTAAGGCTTTTCGATGGCGCTATTGCCGCTTTACCTTGTGCCAGCTTTAAATATTACGAAGCTTGTCAGGAATGTGAAGATGAAAAAACCTGTAGTATTAGGCATGCTTTTCTTTTGATTCGTAATGCAACCGTAGAAATGCTTAAGGGAGATACCTTAGCCGACCTGGTTAAAAATGAAACCAAGCTAAAAGCGCGTGAAATTAACAATAGCTAGACCGAATTTCTTAACTCCATATATTGTTTAATACCATACACAATAACTTATTCTTGTGTTGCAGAGTTAAACTTCTAAGAATGTTCAACATTTAAATTTATATATTATGTCAATCAGATTAGGTGATATTGCTCCAGACTTTACGGCTGAAACAACCGAAGGAACTATCAAATTTCACGAATGGCTAGGCAATAGTTGGGGCGTGTTGTTTTCACATCCTGCCGATTTTACACCCGTTTGTACAACCGAATTAGGGGCTGTTGCAAAATTGCGTGGTGAATTTGATAAACGTAATGTGAAGGTGCTTGCTATCAGCGCTGATCCATTAGAGTCTCATAAGAACTGGATTGGTGATATCAATGAAACGCAAAATACGGTTGTAAACTATCCTTTGATTGCTGACCCAGAATTTAAAGTGGCCAACCTTTATGGAATGATCCATCCAAACGTAACTGATAAATTTACAGTTCGCTCGGTATTTGTGGTAGGCCCTGATAAGAAAGTAAAACTTACCATAACTTATCCTGCATCCACAGGTAGAAATTTTGATGAAATATTAAGGGTGATTGATAGTCTTCAATTAACTGCTCAATATAGTGTGGCAACGCCAGCAAATTGGAAACATGGTGAAGACGTTATTATAACAACAGCGGTTAAAGATGAGGATATTCCATCCAAATTCCCTAAAGGTCACAAAAAAATTAAATCCTATTTACGGACAACACCGCAGCCGAATTTATAGTTAAAAATGTTAATCGTTAACGCTGCCGTGATAACGATTAACATTTAGTTTTTTGTTAAAAAAATTTTAGTAACGCCTTCCGTATCCGTCTGCTTCTTGATAATCTGATTATCTTTAGTTAATGCAGAAATATTTCAATTTTTACAAACGTTCTCATTTGATGTAACTATTTGCTTACTGCTGTAAGTGTAATATTTATATAAAAAGCTATCAGCTACGCAAAACTAAATTCATCTAAGTTCGTAAGATAACCTGTCTACATTTTTTAGATAGGCTCTAAATATATCATCATTAAACTACACCCCCTATGGTCAACAAACGATCTACAACTTTAAATAACACCCCAGACTATTCATATCTTCAGCATTTTCAAGTGGCGGTGGTTAATCTAGATAATTTAATTCAAGAAGAAAGATTACTTAAACGTATTAGAAGAGCTAAACTTAATTCAGAATGTATCAACGGCACTTTGAGATGAATCTGATGAATATGGAGTTTTAATTGATGTCTTAAGTTCCACCGTCTTTTGTAATCTTTAATAAGGTATCCATTTGCGATCTCGATCTCAAGGAGGTTTTGCGCTATAAAAAATTGAGTGGATAATAGAACTACAAGAGAATTAACTTTTTAAACAAGTTACTTGTTAAAAAAATGTATAGGATTTTATAAAAGAAACGCACAGAGCAAACAGAGAAAAGACCCTCTCTCTAAAAACTCTGCTACCCTGCGCGTAAATCTTATCAACCAGGTGGTTGAAATGTCTTATTTGGGCTTCTACCCATTTTTAAGTATCATAACAAGTTACTACCAACTAAGTTCCTAAAGTGTGAAATAAATATCATTACGTAATATTAACACATTGGCCGCGAAAGATAGCTGTTGATTGTGGATTTTCAAAAATCCATTAGATAATTTTCTAATTCTTATTATGCTTATGAAATTTTGAATGACAATTGCCATACTGGTAACATATGGTAGATTTAGCGTATTAGTTAATATTGTTAGGATGAAGGGGGGATGTAACTACCTCATAAATGCGTATCAATTTTATTTTACATCATCTTATAAGTGCTTCCATAGTCCAATGCTTCTATATAAAAACAAATCAGAATCTTACTTGAATAAAAGAAACCAAAGTTTCTAAATACCCTTTAGCTTAAACCAATGTTTAAAAAGTATTATCAATCTTGGCCTGCCATTGCCAAGAATGTAATATCAAACTTATAGCTTCTGGCTGCTAGCTTTGAGCTGCCAGCTTGATTTTTTAAAGTTTTATGCAGGTGACGCGCATGTCGGGCTCGTATTAAGGATTTGTATTTCTTGACTAGGCGGCATAACGAATTAGTGAAAGCTGCAGAGGACAATCATCGTTGAAAGCGCAGTCCCTCCAGGGAAATCACTTGTAATATTGGAAGTAGAGCCAATCCAGTTCATAAAGCATTATTAAACTGGCCAGCGTTCTCTGCGCTTCATCCAGTTCCGCGCAGTGGCAGGTAGCTTCTCCTTGCATCCAGCAAAGCCTTTATATACCTGTAGATTCTCTGGAGCCGGTAAGGAACGCTACAGTGTCATTCAAATGTAGCCGGACAACAATAACTACTTATATAACAATGGCCATACTGGTTAACTGACCTGAAACTTTCAAACTTGAGCTATTAACAACAGTTTGATTAAGTTCGAATCTTAATTTACCATCAATCACTTTGAAATTGATGCAACTACCTTTCTGACCCATTCCGTTACCATCAGTAACTGTTAAAACAGATTTACCGCTAATACTATTTTTTATACTTTCAAAATCTTTATTCTTAGCCTTGCCTACATAAATTACCTGGCAAGTTCCGGCCTCATCAACAGTATTAAGTTTTTTAATAACATATTTCTTAGCTCCTTTAGGTTTTCCCTCATACCATTGTTTGAGTGTATTGAAAACATTTTCTTCACCTATAACACCAACAACAAAGTCGCCAGCATCGCTTTCATTAGGCCATTGTATGTATTTAATGAAGTTATATAACATCGCTGAATGAATTTCATGCGTGGGGCGTTCTTGCGCCAATACATGCAATACATTTAAAGAGAGGAGGAGTAGCAAAAAAATTAACTTCTTCATAATTTAAAAGTAATCAATGCAGTCTACTATTATCAGCAAAACTTCAAGATGGGACTTACCCAGTAGAAGTCATAATACTATCTAATTATTGCAAATACATGCCATTAATTATCTTTTTTGCTCATATAAAAATAGGCCCTTCTATTTTACAGAAGGGCATAATAAAGTTATTTAAACTTTCTAATGTAAGTTTTTAAGCGTTACTTAAAATAACGAAAGTCATGCCCACTCTTTAGTTGTAGAAGGAACTCATAAATAAGCGTAATAACATTTTCGACATCATCTTTATGAACCGTTTCGACTGTTGTATGCATATATTTCAAGGGCAGTGATACCAACGCAGAAGCCACCCCTTCTGATGAATATGCAAAAGAGTCTGTATCCGTGCCTGTTGATCTCGATACTGCCTGGCGTTGGAAAGCAATTTTCCTTTTTTGAGCAGTCTCTATAATCATTTTAAGAACATTATTTTGAACTGCCGGGCCGTAGCATAATACCGGCCCGAGCCCGCATTTCAAATTTCCACTTTCCTTTTTATTGTACATAGGAGATTGGGTATCATGCGTTACATCGGTACAGATGGCTAAATCTGGTTTGATTTTTCGCGATATCATTTCGGCACCTCGAAGACCTATCTCCTCCTGCACCGCATTCACAACGTAAAGACCAAAAGGAAGCTTCTTTTTATTTTCACTAAGTCTACGCGCAACTTGTGCAATCATAAATCCACCCATCCGATTATCAAGGGCTCTGCCCACTAACCAGTCTTTATTCATCTCAATAAGTTCGTCTTCAAAAGTGATTACACATCCGACATGAACTCCCATCGTTTCAACTTCTTTTTTTGAAGCGGCCCCAATATCGATAAAGATATTTTTTAAACTTGGTGCTTCTTCTCTTGCTGCATCACGTACATGAATTGCAGGCCAACCAAAAATACCCTTAACTATTCCTTGATCAGTATGAATATTAACGCGTTTTGAAGGTGCTATCTGGTGATCTGAACCACCATTTCTTCTAACATAGATATAGCCCTCGTCTGTGATATAATTTACAAACCAAGAAATCTCATCGGCGTGTGCTTCTATTACAACTTTATAGGGAGCCTTAGGATTTATGATGCCCACAGCTGTACCATAAACATCGATCATATGCTCATTAATATATGGCTTAATATAATCTAACCAGATTTTTTGTCCTGAAGATTCAAAACCTGTAGGAGAGGCATTGTTTAAATATTCAAAGAGGAACTCTTTACTTTTCTTATCCATATGTGTTATTATTTATACTCTATATTTCTATGCAAATACCAAAAAGAAATTGTGAATTAAAACTCATGCCAGTTACAGTGGAATATTGCCATGCTTCTTCTTGGGTAAGTTTGCCACTTTATTTTGAAGCATTTCAAATGCCCGAATAAGTTTCTCTCGCGTTTGATCGGGGTAAATTACTTCATCAATATAACCACGATGTGCTGCACGATATGGATTAGCAAATTTCTGTGTATACTCCGTCACCTTTTCATTGAGTTTTGCCTCCGGATCACTTGCTTCATTTATTTCTTTTTTGAAAATAATTTCGGCAGCACCTTTTGCACCCATCACAGCAATTTCTGCAGTGGGCCAAGCATAGTTTAAATCAGCTCCAATGTGTTTTGAATTCATAACGTCATACGCGCCGCCATATGCCTTTCGTGTAATGACAGTAACACGCGGAACAGTCGCTTCAGAAAATGCATACAATAGTTTCGCACCATTGGTTATGATGGCATTCCATTCCTGATCAGTGCCCGGTAAAAATCCAGGAACATCTTCAAATACCAATAGTGGGATATTAAAGCAATCACAGAACCTAACAAAGCGTGCAGCCTTAACGCTTGAATTGATATCCAGAACGCCGGCAAGGGAAGCTGGTTGATTACCAACTATTCCTATGCTCCTTCCCGCAATCCTTGCAAAACCAACTACAATATTTTCGGCGAAATCTTTATGTACTTCAAAAAAACTGGATTCATCAACCACACCATTTATTATTTCCCGCATGTCATAGGGTTGATTGGGATTGGTGGGGATAATATTATTTAGTGCAGGCCGCTTCTCATCTGCTTGCGTATAGGGTTTACGTGGTACGCTATCTTCACAATTCTGGGGTATGTAGCTTAACATCTTTTTAATGCTGTTAATACATTCCACTTCATTTGCACAAGCAAAATGTGTTACGCCACTTTTGGTGCTATGGGTAGTTGCTCCACCCAATTCTTCTGCTGTTACATTTTCGTGGGTAACAGTTTTTACTACGTTGGGTCCGGTTACGAACATAAATGAAGTTTGCTCTACCATAAAGATAAAATCAGTAATTGCTGGTGAGTAAACAGCACCTCCTGCGCAAGGCCCCATCACGGCAGATATTTGTGGAATCACACCCGAGGCCATAACATTTCTATAAAAGATATCGGCGTAACCGCCTAGCGATACAACACCTTCTTGAATGCGTGCTCCTCCAGAATCATTTAAGCCTATAAGCGGTGCGCCATTTTTCATTGCCAGGTCCATCACCTTTACAATTTTTTCAGCATGTGTTTCTGATAAAGATCCCCCAAAGACTGTGAAATCTTGACTAAAAATATAAATAAGCCGGCCGTTAACAGTTCCATAACCTGTCACAACTCCATCTCCTAAATAATATTCCTTATCAAGGCCAAAGTCTTTGCTACGGTGCATCACAAATTTGCCTAACTCTTCAAATGAATCTTCATCCAGTAATAACAATACACGTTCGCGTGCTGTTAACTTTCCTTTCGCATGCTGTTGCTCAATCCGCTTTTCTCCCCCACCTAACAGAGCTTCTTCATTTTTTCTTTCTAACTCATCAAACTTTTGCTGTAAGGATGTTTCTTTTATAATTCGCTTTGCCATGAAACAGATTTTAATTCTAAACTAATCAATATAATTAGCAAATAGTAAATGAAATAACGCATGATTCGTATCTTCAGAGTCTTTTTTAATAACTGATGAGCAAAGTAGCAATCATCGACATGGGTACAAATACTTTTCATTTGCTAATAGCAGAAGCAGATGAAATGGGTTATAATATAACGTCACGCGAGCGCTTGGCTGTTAAAATTGGTATGGGTGGAATCAATCAAGGCATAATTACTGCAGCGGGTTTGCAACGGGCTATGGTAGCCATGCAAAGTTTTAAAAACACTATTGAGCACGAAGGCGTACAAAAAGTTTATGCCTTTGGCACAAGTGCTCTTCGTAATGCCCTCAACGGTAAAGATGTTGCCAATCAAATTAAATCCATTACGGGTATTGAGGTCAATATTATCTCTGGAGATGAAGAGGCGGAATTTATTTTTGAAGGTGTTAAGTCTGCCTTGGGATTAGGTACTGAAAAATCTCTTGTGATTGATATAGGTGGTGGTAGTGTTGAATTTATAATTGGTAATAATGATCATGTTTTTTGGAAAGAGAGCATTGAAATTGGCGCCCAAAGACTCATTGAAAAGTTTCAGCAGCATGACCCTATTACACTAGAAGAAATTGAGGTATTGAAACACTATTTTCAAGAAACGCTCACTTCTTTATTTGAAGCATTAAATATTCACCAACCCAGTGTTTTAGTAGGTTCATCCGGAACGTTTGATACTTTAAGTGATATATTCTGCATTAAGCATGATATTCACAAAACTGCAGAAGAAATAGAAACCCCACTTTCCATTGCAGGCTTTTATGAAATTTATGCCGAACTGCTAGAAAAGAATCGAGCCCAACGTATGATGATTCCGGGCATGATTGAAATGCGCGTTGATATGATTGTGGTAGCGTGCTGTCTAATTAAATATCTTCTTGAAAATCACAACTTCAACAGAATCCGCGTCTCCACTTACTCTTTAAAAGAAGGTGTGCTATCATCTCTTATCAATAAGATAAAAAATAATGAAGTTGCTTGATTATTATTTGGTAGCCCCGGCCAATAAATAAAGCACAGCCATGCGTATGGCAACCCCGTTTTCTACCTGGTCCAAAATAATAGAATGTTGTGAATCGGCCGCATCACTACTCAACTCTACGCCCCTATTGATGGGGCCAGGATGCATTATTACAATTGGCTTCTTTAAATTATCAAGCATTTTTTTTGTAATGCCGTAGTACAATGCGTACTCCCTTAATGAAGGAAAGTATTTAATCTGTTGTCGTTCAAGTTGGATGCGTAGCACGTTGGCTATGTCACACCATTCCAACGCTCGCTTTACATCAAATTCAACTTGTACACCTAGTTCGCCAATAAACTTTGGAAGTAATGTTGGTGGGCCACATACCATTACTTTTGCACCTAATTTCTTCAACGCAAATATATTTGACAGGGCAACTCTTGAATGAAGAATATCACCAATAATGGCAACTTTTTTTCCGGCCACGCTTCCTAATTTCTCTCTAATAGAAAATGTATCAAGTAGGGCCTGTGTTGGGTGCTCGTGTGTTCCATCGCCGGCATTTACAATATTGGCGCTTATGTGCTTTGATAAAAAGTGCGCTGCTCCTGCGCTTGCATGGCGCATCACCACCATATCAACTTTCATAGCCAATATATTATTGACTGTATCTAAAAGTGTTTCTCCTTTTTTTACTGAACTGTTAGAGGTAGCGAAGTTAATTACATCGGCAGATAACCTACGTTCGGCAAGTTCAAAGGAAAGCCTGGTACGGGTTGAGTTCTCAAAGAAAATGTTGGCAATGGTTACATCGCGAAGTGATGGTACTTTCTTGATTGGCCGGTTAATAACGTCTTTAAAATTATTTGCAGTTTCAAAAATAAGTTCTATATCTTCTTTTGTGATGTCTTTAATGCCGAGTAAATGTTTTTGACTTAGTTTAGACATGGGTTCAATCCTTATTCGTCAACCAGATTTTATTTTGTTTATGGCCTTGTGCTTGAAGTTCAACGAGCACCCGTTGTGAAGTGAGGGTATTAACCACTTTGCCTATATAGTCTGCCGCAATTGGCAAATCACGATTGTATTTTCTGTCAATGAGTACCAGCAATTCCACTTTGGCAGGTCTACCAAAGGCTATCATGGCATCCAAAGCCGCTCGAATAGTTCGACCGGTAAAGAGCACATCATCTACCAATACAACCTTTTTTCCTTCAATAACAAAAGGTATCCGGGTTTCACTTCCTTTGGCAGGGATCTCTCTTCTTCTAAAATCATCGCGATGGAAAGTGGCGTCTAAATATCCCAATGGAATATTTTTACGAATAATTACTTGCAGTTTTTGGTGTATGAGCTCAGCGAGGTAAATGCCACGAGGCTGCATTCCCATTATAATGGTATCCTTAAAATCGGCGTGGTTTTCAATTAATTGCTGGCAAAGACGGTTGACCGTGATATCGAGTAGGTCTGAATCGAGGATGAGTTTTTTCTGCATACTTGCCAGACACAAATATAAAAGAATTTAAAATAGATATGGAACTATAATTTGGAAAGACTTATCCCACTCGATCGAATAGATGGAAGTAACCGCTTGTAAACCAACTCCAGGAATTCAGTTAGTAAATACCTATCTTTTATAAACCGTTAGATAAAAGGAGTAAAAAAATTGAACTAGAAAATGAATTACAAAGTTTTGAAACGAGGCTGTAAAGTCATAAATCGCTACCAAACACTTGTACGTTGCTGTAATTTTTTTCAGCGTTTTTATTGAAGTACGATTTAACTTTCTGATCTTAGCGCGAGCGAGAAAAAAAATCGCATTAAAAAATATAAAAAGCACTTAAAAGCATTTAAGTATGCTTCAAAATTTTAGATAAAGGCATTAACCGCCCCATTTCCAACAAAAGGATCGGGGCGGTTTCATTTTGATATAGACATAACAAACTAACAGTTGTTTATAAATTCCACGAATAAATTAGATCGGTAAAATAAATTATGAGTCAGGCTCCAAAAACATTATTCGACAAAATCTGGGATGCCCACGTTGTAAAAAAAGCTGAGGGGTATCCTGATGCTTTGTTTATTGACAGGCATTTCATTCATGAGGTTACAAGCCCGCAAGCATTTGATGGTTTGCGTAAGCGCGGCATCAAGGTTTTCAATCCTACGCGCACGACCGCTACGCCTGACCATAATGTACCGACCAAAGATCAACATCTTCCAATTAAAGAAGCATTATCACGCCATCAGGTAGAGGCACTTCGCAAAAACTGTGAAGAATTTGGCATTCAGTTATACGACTTAGGTCATCCTTTTCAAGGAATTGTTCACATCATTGGACCCGAGTTGGGTTTAACCTTACCAGGAATGACGATCGTATGTGGTGATAGCCACACGTCAACGCATGGTGCTTTTGGCAATATAGCCTTTGGGATTGGCACCAGTGAAGTAGAACAGGTTTTAGGCACACAATGTATTTTACAATACAAGCCTAAAAGGATGAAAATTGAAATTAACGGCAAGCTAGGCCGAGGCGTTGTTAGCAAAGACATTATCTTATATATCATTGCTAAAATATCAGCTAGTGGTGCAACAGGTTACTTTGTTGAATACGCAGGCGATACGATACGCGCTCTTTCAATGGAGGCGCGTATGACCATTTGTAATATGAGTATTGAAATGGGCGCACGTGGGGGTTTAATTGCTCCTGATGAAACTACTTTTAATTATGTTAAGGGAAGAAAGTTTGCACCCCAAGGTGAAGCCTTTGATAACCTAGTTACCAAGTGGAAAGAATTAAAAACAGATGAAGGCGCCGTGTATGACGAAATATTAACATACGATGCTGCTGACATTGCTCCGATGATTACCTATGGAACAAATCCCGGTATGGGCATTAAGATCAATGATAGAATACCAACACTTGCTGAACTTAAAGATATAAGCGAACAACCTTCATTCTCTAAATCATTAGAGTATATGGGACTTGAACCAGGATCACAATTACTTGGCAAATCAGTAGACTATGTTTTCATAGGCAGCTGTACCAATGCACGTATAGAAGATCTACGGTTGGTTGCTGACATGGTAAGGGGCAAAAAGAAAGCTGAGCATGTTGAGGTTTGGGTTGTACCAGGGTCAAAGCAAGTAGAAGATCAAGCACGTAAAGAAGGTCTTGATAAAATTTTTGAAGCCGCTGGGTTTCAATTACGCCAACCAGGCTGCTCTGCCTGTTTGGCTATGAATGAAGATAAGATTCCACACGGTAAATATTGTATCTCTACCTCAAACCGGAACTTCGAAGGAAGACAAGGACCTAAGTCAAGAACATTTTTGGCTAGTCCGTTGAGCGCTGCTGCTGCGGCTATCACGGGTAAAGTAACAGATGTAAGAGAGCTCGTTTAAGTCAATCGTCAATGGTCCATTGTCAATGGCCTGGATAGTTGAATAGATGTTGATAGTAAGTAATAAAATTAACGGTTAACCGAAACCATGGCTAAAGAAAAATTCATCACCTTAACAAGTACGGCAGTTCCATTGCCTATTGAAAATATTGATACTGATCAAATTATTCCTGCGCGCTTTTTGAAAGCTACAACACGCGAAGGTTTTGGCGAAGCGCTCTTCTGTGATTGGCGCTATGATGGTGAAGGAAAGCCGAAGGCTGACTTTGTCATGAACGATCCTAAATACGCAGGAAAAATATTAGTTGCCGGAAAGAACTTTGGATGCGGCAGTAGTCGCGAGCATGCTGCTTGGGCAATTTACGATGCTAATTTCCGCGTGGTGATTTCTAGTTTCTTTGCAGATATATTTAAGAACAATGCATTAAACAATGCCTTGCTACCGATTACTGTTTCTGAAGGTTTTTTGAAAAGAATCTATGATCTAATTGAAAAGAATCCAAAAACAGAAATAACAGTAGATCTACAAAATCAAAAAGTAATACTAGAAGACGATGCGTGTGAGGGGTTTGATATCAATGCTTACAAAAAAATCTGTATGACGAATGGCTATGATGATATAGATTACCTAATAAGCTTGAATGAAGATATTAGGAAGTTTGATTTAGCACACAGTTAGGTATTAGGCAATAGGCACTAGGTATTAGGAGTGTCACTTTGAAATAACGGGCTCGAGGCTCATAGCTGACAGCTAAAAGCTTTAAATAAAATAGTAGAATTAAGATGAAGAAAAGAATAACCATACTCCCAGGTGATGGGATTGGAAAAGAAGTAACGACTAGTGGAAAGAAAGTATTGGAATTGATTGCAGAAACGTTTGGGCATGAATTCACTTTCGATGAGGCTTCAATTGGTCATGACGCCATAGAAGCTACTGGTAACCCGTTACCTGATGAGTCTTTGGAAAAAATGCGTAATGCCGATGCTATTCTTTTTGGCGCAGTGGGACATCCTAAATATGATAATGATCCATCGGCTAAGGTTCGGCCGGAGCAAGGGTTGTTAAAAATGCGTAAAGAGCTTGGCTTGTATGCTAACCTTCGTCCTATTAAATTGTTTGATGAGTTGCTTTCTGCATCTAGCATTAAGCCTGAAATATTAAAAGGTGCTGATATTCTTTTCTTCCGTGAATTAACGGGTGATGTTTACTTTGGTGAACGTGGTCGTAAGAATAATAATGATACAGCGTATGATACCATGATCTACTCTCGTTATGAAGTAGAACGCATAGCGCACAAAGCATTTAAAGCTGCACAAACCAGAAGAAAGAAAGTTACCTCTGTTGATAAGGCTAACGTTTTAGAAAGCTCTCGCTTATGGAGAGAAGTCGTTCAGGATGTGGCTAAATTATATCCTGATATTGAAGTAGAGCACATGTTTGTCGACGCCGCTGCGATGAAGCTAATTCAAAATCCAAGAAGTTTTGATGTTGTGGTAACAGGAAATCTTTTTGGTGATATCCTTACCGATGAAGCATCACAAATTGCTGGGTCAATGGGTATGCTTGCTTCAGCTTCCATTGGTGATACGGTAGGATTGTATGAGCCTATCCACGGAAGTGCACATGATATTACAGGAAAAGGGGTTGCTAACCCATTAGCATCCATATTATCAGTTGCGCTTCTACTTGATATATCTTTTGGATTAAAAGAAGAATCAGAATTGGTAATTAAAGCGGTTGAGAGAACATTAAAAGAAGGATATAGAACAAGAGACATTGCTGATACTTCTACACCAAAAGATAAAATACTTGGTACGGATGACATGGGCAATAAAGTTTGTGAACACATACGTGTGGGACAACCTGCTTAAAAGTTAATAGTTAATCGTTATCAGTTAATGGTAAGGACAGATAAGATTAACGAGTAACTATTAAACTATTGACGAATAACTATTAACTGATAACTATTAACTGACGAAAGACCTGCTTAAAAGTTAATAGTTAATCGTTATCAGTTAATGGTAAGGACAGATAAGATTAACGAGTAACTATTAAACTATTGACGAATAACTATTAACTGATAACTATTAACTGACGAAAGACATGGCACAGAAAATTGAAATCTTCGATACTACGTTGCGTGATGGGGAACAGGTACCCGGGTGCCAATTATCTACGGAAGAAAAGATAGTTGTTGCTAAGGCACTTGAGGAACTCGGTGTAGATGTAATCGAAGCAGGTTTCCCAATTTCTAGTCCTGGTGATTTTTTATCGGTGATTGAAATATCTAAAGCTGTTAGTGATGTTGTTGTTTGCGCGCTTACGCGTTCTAAGAAGGAAGACATTGATGTTGCTGGTGAAGCATTACATCACGCGAAGCGTGGCCGCATTCATACTGGTATTGGATCATCTGATATTCACATTAAACATAAATTCAATACATCACGCGCACAGGTATTAGAGCAAGGGGTTTGGGCAGTAAGCTACGCAAAATCCAAAAACGTACAGGTCGAATTTTTCGCTGAAGATGCGGGGCGTGCTGATCTTGCCTTCCTAGCTCAAATGGTGGAGGCTGTAATCGCTGCAGGTGCTGATGTAGTAAACATTCCTGATACAACAGGTTATTGCTTGCCTCATCTTTACGGTAAGCGTATTGAATATTTATATGAACATGTAAAGAACATTCACAAGGCAACAATATCTGTTCATTGCCATAATGATTTAGGTTTGGCTACAGCTAATACCATAGCAGGTTTAATGGGGGGAGCACGTCAGGCTGAAGTTACAATTAACGGCATTGGTGAACGGGCAGGTAACACGTCATTAGAAGAAGTTGCTATGATTGTACAAACACATGCTGATCTTGGTTTATATACTAACATTAAGTCTAAAAAATTATATGCCATAAGTCAGATGATCTCTGACATGATGGGCATGCCTGTGCAGCCAAACAAAGCTATTGTTGGCGCTAATGCATTCGCTCACTCTTCCGGTATACATCAGGATGGTTTCTTAAAGAATGCAGAGAATTATGAAATTATAAATCCTGCAGATGTAGGCGTTCCTGCTTCTTCAATCTTATTAACGGCACGCAGTGGGCGGGCGGCATTAAAGCACAGATTAGAATTACTAGGCTATGCTCCGTCGAAACCAGAGCTAAATATATTGTACGAAAACTTTGTGATGTTGGCTGATGCGAAGAAGAGCGTTAACGATGATGACCTGGCGATCTTGGTTGCAAACACACCGATATTGAATGCTAAATAGAAAATAGATGTGCAATATTAAAAGGCATCACTTTCAGTGATGCCTTTTTTATGTTTCATACCTTACAGCAATGCTGATTAATCACCGCATTAAACACGTGTACTATGATGATGATGAATGATAAAAAAAGCTTGCTGGGCATTGCAAACAAGACTCTTATTATACTTTAATTAAAGGGCCAATTTATTAGTTTAATTTATAAGACACACCTAAAAGATAAAGCCCACTCGTTGGATCAGCTGTATAAACCTCAACTGATTTTGAGTTAAAGAGATTACGTGCATTAGCAAACACCTTTAGTCCATCTATCACTTCATATGAAATTTTAGCGCTTAGTAAAAATTTACTTTTTATATGCGCCTGTTGATACGCCGGTGTAGTGGTGTCAGCTTCACTCCAAGTTGGATCATACTGTGCTTGTTTTGCGAAATAATACCCATTAAAATTTATATTCAATTTATCGATAGGCTGATAGTTTAAATAAAAACCACCATACGTGGTTGGTGTATGTCTATGACGCATGTCTTTATACGTAAGTGGAAAAGAAATTTGACTCGCATAAACTGGATCTATCGGTTCTGACGGTACATTCTTAAGGTCTGTTCTTTGAAAGGTGACAAATGGCTTAAATTGAATTTTATCATTGGGTACATAATTAATAGAAAGGGTTATACCTCTTTGCGTTGCAGTATTGGAAAGATTACCAGTCTTTATTGTAGGAATTGGGTAAAGGGAGGTGTAGCTCGCTCCAAGCAGATTCTCTGCTTTTTGCTGAAACATGTCAAAATCAATTTGCAATGTGGAAGTCAGTTTCACACGGTACCCAAATTCTATCATGTTAATGGTATACAAGTTAAAAGTACTGTCACCTAGATACCTAAAAGTTTGGCCATCGCCTATATCAGTATGAATTGTGCCTATAAAGGCGCTACTGTTCGATCGGCTCATAGCTGCACGCACTAAATTATTTTTATTTATTTTATAGGTAGTAGCGAACTCATAAGCGAGGTAAGCTTTATCTGGTATAGAAAACTTGTCGATACGGCCTGCGGCTACTACCCTTAAATTCTGTGTTATGTTCAAATCCGATCTAAGAAAAGCCGATATGGTGGTAAGGTCATGGATACGGGGCACTATTGCATATGTGCCTTTTTCCGGTGAGTTATAGGGTGTTGGGTCATAGGTTACATACTGATAGCTTATACCTGGCGTGATGGTGTACTTCTTTTTATTAAGCTTAAAATCATTTTCTACAATAATATTGGCAGACTTCTGATCATACTCACCATTTGGAGATGGAACAAGTGCCTTAATGTCTGCAGAATATACATCCTGATACATAGTGCTGATCTTTAAAGATTTTATAACAACATCCAGACTGGTAACAAAATTATCAGTAATAGCATAATTCATTGGATAGCGGTCAAAAATCCTTTGCCATTCTGCTCTTTGCTTACTTACCGCTAACTCCACTTTAACATCGTCTGTAAATTTATAAGTGACATTTCCATTTATACCCCATTTGTTTAATGCGCGAGTCTGATAGGGATAAGAGTATAGTCTTACTGAGTCAACGCTAAACAAGTCTACATCCGATAACGGACCATATGTACCCGTTGTAGAAGCAGGATAATCATAATTAAAATAATCTGTTGTAGTACGTCTTCTATCCTGGAGATTAGCAGAAACGATGACACTTAGTTTATCCGTTAAATTTCTGCCCATAGAAATATTAGCTATTGTTGTTCCTAAGTTTCCCGCCTGCAAGTTGGCATCAACCATGGTTTTTGCGTTTCCCATTCGTCTTGTAATAATATTAATTACCCCAGTTACAGCGTTTGGCCCAAAAAGCGCTGATAATGGACCTCTTACAATTTCTATTCTTTCTACATCATTAATATCTATTGGAAGCGCTTCCCATTTAGACCCACCTACATAATGACTATAAACAGGACGATTATCAATCATTAGCAGCGTCGTCACGTTACTTTTGGGGGAAAGCGAGTTCATACTAAACTGCTTGGAATAATTGAGTGCAATATTATCCATTCCACGAATGTGGACATCATATACACCATTGGCTTGTTCACGTACAATAACGCCTGGTGCCAGACGTAAAGCTTCAGGAATACTGGTAGCGCCTGCATTAACAATGTCTGACCGTGTAATGGCGTAACTTGAAAGCGGCGCATCAAAAAGGGTTTCTTCTTTCTTCGAGGCAGACTTGATGGGAACATTCATGAGCTCTTCAAGAGAAAGATCTAACAAACTGGTGGTACTATCTGCATTTTGTTGCTGTTGAGCAAACGCTATGTTTACTATTAAACATAGCGATGTAAGAAGGTAAATTTTCATTTTCATGTTTTGTTGACTCAGATTTTTGGATACGACTTAAACAAGGATCATCCAAAATTAAACATACAGGTACCATAAATTCACCCAAAAGTAATCAAAACATACACAGGTCCATTCCCTGGAGTTTTAGGTGTAACCTGGCTTCTAATTCCCCCCAATAATTGAAATTGGAAAATCATTCCCGGTAATATAACCTGTAGGGTACTGCGCCTGGCCGCCGTGCTGCCGGGTAAGTTCCGGTACACGCTCTTCCATGAAAAACTTCAATTCATTAACCGTAATCTTTTTATCACCATTGTCTGCTTTTCCGTCAAGGGCTTCAAGTAGCGCGTAGGTAAATACACCATGTTTGAGGTCTTCAAACTCAGTAGCAAATTGCTTAGTTCCGCTTGCAGCTATCATTACCACACCAGAACTACGTGCAAGTTGTATAATAGCCTTTTCGTCAGTAGCTGCGGCACGAACATTCAAGCTCTTGAGTGCACCGCCTGAGTGACACGCATCCATCAATATAATTTGCTTCTGTGATTTTACCTGCGTGAGAAAACCGCGAAGATCTGTGGCCGAAATTCCTTTTGCTGTTAACTGTGCAGGATCGCCATACAACTTTGTTATGTCAGTTGGCACCAGATAATATTCATTATCATGCTCTTCATCTAACGTACCATGGCCGGCATAATAAAATAAGAATACATCTTCTGGTTTGGCACGTGCTATAATGGATCTGAAACCTTTCTGAATGTTTTCTTTCGTAGCATCTTCATCATAAATCTCTACTCTATTTACGCTTTTATAAATGCTTTTACTTTTCTGAATAAGCTTCTCGGTAAACGCCTTTGCATCAGGTTGCGCGTAATTAAGATTGTAAGCTGCATTTTGATATTTGTTAATACCTACCGCTAAAATATGCAATGAAGAAGTGGCAATAACTTCGCCTGTGTATTCAATATTTAAAACATCAGCGCGAGATTCAATTTTTTGGTAGTTTATAACTTTCACTTTAAACTCATTTACTTCATTACCCATTTCTACAGCATATGTCTTAACAACCTTCTGCCCTGCTCCAGAAGTTTTAACTACACTGTCGCTGATAATGAGTTTGTCATTTTGGTAGATATTCACTTCTTGTACGCCGCCTCCTCCATCAAATATTTCTACCGTGATGGGCACAGTATGTGCCTGCGTGTAAAACCTACCTTTGTCGTACTTTAAAAGGTCTGTAGAGCGTGTTGTTACGGTTACGTCAAAGAAACCAACAGAAGGCCTATGTAATTTACTAAGATCAAAAATACGCTCCCCTGCGTCTCTTAAAATGTCTTCAACACGCTTACCCTGCGAAATGCTTTTTTCCATTTCTTTGGGGCGATAGAGAATCTCAAAGTATTGCTCGGCTGCATAGAAATCAGCCAATTGCTTAATGCCTCTGTTTATATGCCATCCAAAGTATTGACTACCTGAAGAAGAGCATGAGAAATATCCGCTTGGTGTCCAGCAAACCCATTCATTGTCTTCTGTAACAAACAATGTCGCAAACGGAATAACTACTTCACCCAATCCTTTGTAACTCTCCTCAAGTTCTTTATACGCTTTATTATTATTAGACTTCAGAAAATCGATCACTTTTTTCCATGCTTGCTTACTAGGTTCTTTGGTAAGCGAATCCATAGGAAGTGAACTAAAAAATTTAGCATATACATCACTATCAAAAACCTTACGCAAACTTGGCGCATAGCCGCTTTCAGTAAGCTTCCATAAAATAATGGATTGGTCTTCGCCGCCTGAAGCCATGTATTTGCCATCGCCGCTCAAAGCAATTGAACGAACTGCACCTGAATGGCCTATAAATTCCTTGCTGAGATAACCATTCTTATCAAACATTTTCAAAGAGAAATCGCTGCCTACGATTACACCGCCATCACGCATTTCCTGAAAGTCAAGGATACGCCCATCTTGATTGGGATCTGTTTGAATTACTTTTCCGCGTGGTAGACCAATGGCATTCTCACTTGTTTGTGATATTGTCTTATTCAACTCTTTTCCCGCTAGGTTGGGCTTAGCAGGATTTCTATTGACGGTAAGTGCCGCAAAATTAAAACTGGACTTAAAATTAGATTTTCCATTTTTTGCATATTCACGTGAAATCAGCAGCTCCAATCCTTCACCAAACGCGAGCTCTTGAATAGCACTTCCCTTTCCTTTGATTCTTCGTACCGTAAGCCCATTGATGGGATTCCATAATAAAATTTCATTGTTTGTTCCACCCGCAGATGCCACGATATAATTACCACTAAGTGAAGGCGAGAACGCTGCGCTATAAACTGTATTATCATGTGCTGTATAGTCTGTGAATTTCGATCCACTAGGTACAGCCCAACTTGCGCCTTTGCCTGTTATATCTAGGCCTACAAGTATTTTCGCATCATAGGAAAAAGCAATAGCATTGATTGGATCCGTGATTTTTTCAAAGTCTTTCGCAACAGTGCCATCTTTATTCCAAAGAATCAGTTCATTATCAAAACTACTAGTTGCTAGATACGTGCCGTCAGGAGAGAATACTACTTTATTAACAATTCCTTTATGTCGCTTCAATATTTTGGGTTGGAATTTGGTAACGCCTTTCTCGAGTCCAGACAACGGATACAAGAGGATATCTTTATTTTGTTGCGCCACTGCAAGATCTTGTGTTTTTGGATTGAAGGAGATGCAAGATACGCTCGACACTACTGGAATAGTGGCTACATTAGGGATCTCTTTAGCACCATCTATTTTCCAAATTTTAATTGTGTTGTCATCGCTGCCACTTGCTAAATAGTTACCCGTGCTGCTAAATGCAAGTGCATTAATAACATTTGTATGTCCTATTCCGGTGCTGACTTGCGTATTCTTCTCTAAGTCGATTATGATAATGTAATTCTCTTTTTCAGAGCTAACCGGATAGCCCGCTACAGCCAAATATTTTCCATCGGGAGAAATGGCAGAAGCATATAGCATGCCTTCAGGTCCGTCACCAATCTGCGATTCGAATTTCTTTAACATCTGCCCAGATTCAGGATTCCAGACCCTGATTGTTTTATCTTCTGATACTGAAATTAACTTATGACCATCGGGTGTAAAAAGTAGGTTATGAATCTTAGCAGAATGACCCATGGGGTTAACAACTATCCGCGGAGCTTGTGCAACACTTTGTAATGCTAGTAATATGAATGAAAATGTCAGACAATGATTAAGCCTTGAAATGAACATAACTTTTTGGAGGATAAGTAAGTAAGATACTTTTTTTACCTGGAATATGAAAGACACGTTGCCTTACCATTTCAGTGAAATAGCTGGAGTGAATGAAATCAAATGAGGGGCTTGATCAGTGATACTTTCCTTGTCGTTAGTCACTTTCACCCTCACCACTCGACTTCTTTACTTTTTCCGCGCTCCATAAAAGGATGCTGAAAAATGAAACAAATGCTACGATTACAAAGATCATTAACAAAATTCGAGAGAAACGCCTAGATCCCCCCATGATAGACTGACCTTGGGGCACAGAAGTAAGATTCTATAAACTTTAGCACATTTGGAATTACCGCAACATTGAATGCTGCACGCTAATAAGGACCATGACCATAATTATTAGCTTAAAACAAAATATAGATGTGGAAACATTAAATAAGAAAAATGGGTTATTACCACAAAAACACCAATTATTCACCATTTAGCCATACTTAGTGATAATTGGCAATTATTAGTTGTGAGTTTATATTGCAGAAATTACACCGTAACCAATTTTTTATGATGCCCCGTAGCAACAGGTTCTTTTTAATTATAGCCCTAAGCCTACTAGTAAGCCATACTTTTGCTATGGAGTTCCTCCAAGAGGATACTGTAAAAGCGCCTAAAGACTGGTTCCATCGTGACCCTGAAGTTGACCATATACAAGGAGTAAGTTCTGAGAAAACATACAATACTTTACTACTAGGCAAACCATCACGCACGGTATTGGTGGCTGTGATCGATTCAGGTATTGATGTCGACCATGAAGATCTTAAGGATATTATTTGGGTTAATACGGATGAGATAGCTGGTAACGGAATAGATGATGATAAGAACGGATATATAGATGATATAAAAGGTTGGAACTTTATAGGTGGAAAAAATGGAAACGTTGTGGACGATACCTATGAAGTTACCCGCGAATACATAAAACTAAAACCAAAGTATGATAGTATTGATGAAAAGAAAATAACGAAAAAAAACAAAGCTGAATACGAACGCTGGAAGAAGGTAAAAGCGAAATATGAAACCGCTTCAGTGAATGCAAAGCAAAAGTATAGTCTGTATAGTAACATTTACAACAACGTTGCTTTTGGCAATGATACCTTAAAGAAAATTTTAGGCGTTGAGAAACTTACTCCTTTATTACTAGAGGGAGTAAAATCAGACGATGAAAAAATACTTATCGCAAAGGGAGCCGTTGATATGGTATTCCAAAATGCAGGCCCTGAAGTTGATGTGGATGTCATGCTTGAAGAATTACAAGAAGCTGTAAAGTATTTTGAAGTGCAAGTAAAATATGGCTATAACACTTTATTCGATTCACGTGCCATTGTTGGCGATGACTACAATAATCTTTATGAGAAAGGTTATGGAAATAATGATGTTAAAGGTCCCGACCCTTCACATGGAACACACGTGGCTGGTATCATTGGTGCCAACAGAAAAAACGATATCGGTATAAAAGGTATTGCAGATAATGTGCGCATCATGGCTATACGCGCAGTGCCTAATGGCGATGAACGTGACAAAGATGTAGCGAATGCTATAATCTATGCCGTTGACAACGGAGCAAAGATTATAAACATGAGCTTTGGTAAATCTTATTCACCACAAAAGAAGGTAGTTGATAAGGCTGTAAAGTACGCGGAATCAAAAGGTGTATTGCTTATTCATGCTGCAGGTAATGATGGCGACAATAACGACACAGACGAAAATTATCCCACACGTTATTTAGACAAAGGAAAAGAAGCTAAAAATTGGTTAGAGATCGGTGCCTCAGCTTGGGGTGTGAATAACGAATTGGTAGCGCCATTTTCAAATTATGGAAAAAAGTCGGTTGACCTTTTTGCACCTGGTGTTGAGATCTATTCTACTACGCCTAGCAACACGTATAAAAAAGAAAGTGGTACCAGTATGGCAAGCCCCTCAACAGCTGGCGTAGCGGCTCTAGTGCTATCTTATTTTCCTGAACTATCTTATAAACAACTAAAAGAAATTCTAAAAAAATCTACACGCAAGTTTGATAACGTAACAGTGGTAAAGCCTGGCAGTAAAGATGAAAAAATTGCTTTTAGTGAGTTGAGTAACACCGGCGGTGTAGTGAATGCTTACGAAGCGGTGAAACTTGCCATAAGCATGAGTTCGAAGAAAGCGGAGAAATGAAAGGTAATGTGCAGATGATCAATGTGCAAATGTGCAAATGAAGATGCTGCATTAGTTTTAGACTTTAGTATTTAAATTAGATTATAGGGGCAGCAATTGGGAATAATTGCTGCTCTATTTATTTAGGACCTGCATGAAAATTGATTAAAACTGACGGCACCAAATTATTATGCGTGCGCACCATGCAAGATCATTATCACTTAAAAAATTGCAGTCGGTGCTGTGAGAGATTTCAGAAATTAGAAATAACGAGCCACCACGGGGTGGCTCACTGCTGTAAAGCTAATAGCTTCGAGCGTCCGACGCTCGAAGCTATTAATTAGCTTTTAACATACATGCCCCACACTATGTCCATGAAATGCGCAAGCTCTACTGCATGTAATGGCACGAGTTTAATCCGTGTAGCGATACCATAAAGGTTCAACAGAATAATATTTTGTTTGATTTAAAAAAAGGGTGGAATTTAAAATCAATTTTAGCATTTTCTTTAGATAATCTAGAACCCTTTATTATTTGAGCGAACAACCTCTTCTGTATATCAATACATTAGAATTAAAAAGTACACCCTATTTAGATAAGCCAGATCATTAACTGTCATATCTACTAACTTGGTGAATAACGATACCACAACTAGCAGCTAGTAGCCCGTAGCTAGCAACTCTTCTTTTTCATAGGCACTTTATTCATGGAAGAAACTTCAATCATGGCAATTCCAAAATCTTCTACTACGGTTCCTTCGATCATGTAGAAACCCCTTCCGCGGAAGGGCCACTTCCGTGCTATGTTGGGAAAATGTACGGTATCAAATACGTTACCGTGTTTATCATAAAAGGTTCCGAAGAACATGCTATGACCGGTTTTTGTGCTTGTTTCTTTTCTTGTAACCAGATAGCCCACTATGCGCACATGCTTCTTTACTTTCTGCAGTAATTGACTGGCGTTTGTATTGCCAAAATCAGTTGTGTCTACAAGGGTGAACTGATCGCATAGTGGAAAGCCCAACAATTCAATCTCATCGAATGCATCTTCAATGGCGTTTCTGTCAAGATGCGGCAATGGAATTTCCTTGGTATCACTATCGAAGAGGGTATTGCCAGTAAACCTTTTTGATTTGGCTTCACTAAAGTAAAGCATGGCCTCCCACAACAAATGTTGTTTTGATTTACCCGTAAAGCGGAAGGCGCCAATGCGAATCATAATGCGAAGTTGCTCAAGCCCTATGTTGATACGTCGCATAAACTCTGTAAGTGTTGTGTAGGCACCGTTTTGTTCACGTGCAATTGAAATTTGCTTTGCAATGGTTGCCTCCAAACTTTTAAGATGTACAAATCCGATATATACATCTTTCCCATAAAGCGTAGTAAGATATTCACTTTTATTTACACAAGGCGCTTCAATGTTTGCACCGTTCATACGCGCTTCATGAAAGTAAAATTCAGTTTGATAAAAACCACCAAAGTTATTGATTACCCCTACCATAAATTCTAATGGATAATGTGCCTTCAAAAAAAGGCTTTGGTAACTCTCTACGGCGTAACTGGCAGAATGTCCTTTTGAAAAAGAGTAGCCTGCAAAGCTTTCAATCTCGTGCCATACTTCATCAATAACTTCTTTTTCATAACCGATCTCTTGACAGTTGCTGAAGAATCGATTCCTAATCATTTGAAATTGATTGCGTGAACGAAATTTACCCGACATACCACGACGTAAAACATCAGCTTCTGTTAATGTGAGCTTGGCAAAGTGATGTGCTACTTTAATTACATCCTCTTGATATACCATTACACCAAAGGTTTCTTTCATCAACTCATCCATTTTTGGATGAATTGATTTATAGGTCTCCCCTCTTCTATGCTTATGAAATCTTTCAATATAAGCCTTCATCATACCAGAGCTAGCAACGCCAGGTCTTATAATAGAGCTTGCTGCAACTAGCGTGAGGTAATCTTCACAACCAAGTTTACCTAGCAGCATGCGCATGGCAGGAGATTCAACATAAAAGCATCCTATAGCTTTGCTGTTGCGTAAATGTTCTTTGATTAGTGAATCGTTTTTGAAATCTGCGATACGATGAATATTTACATTAACATGTTTATTTTTTTTTATAAGTCTTACAGCATCTTTTATATGGCCCAAACCACGTTGGCTTAGAATGTCCAATTTATAAATGCCAAAATCTTCAGCGGCATGCATTTCAAAGTGCGACACGGGATAACCTTTTGGAGGCATGGTTGTAGCGGTGTACGCATAAATGGGTCGCTGGGTTATCAACACTCCGCCAGCATGAATAGAAGTATGTGAAGGAAAACCATGCAAACGTTCTGCGTAACGAAAGATCAATTCCGTAATATTATCACGGTTTTTATATCGCTCAGGTTCAGCAACAATTTCATCGATTTCATTTTTTGGTAAGCCGAATACTTTCCCTAATTCTCGAACAACAGAGCGCCTATGAAAGCTCACTTGTGTTCCCAGAAGACAGACATATTCCGCTCCATATTTATTGAATATGTAATCATAAATGGCATCTCGATCTGTCCACGAAAAATCAATATCAAAATCAGGAGGTGATGAACGTTCAGCATTAAGAAATCTTTCAAAGTAAAGATCAAGCTCTATGGGATCGACATTGGTAATTCCTAAACAATAAGCAACCAAACTATTAGCACCACTACCACGACCTACATAATCAAAGCCTTTGCTCTTGGCATACAGTATGATGTCGTGGATTATTAAATAGTGTGAACAAAATTTCTTCTCTTCAATAATTCGCAGTTCTTTTCTAAACCTGTCAATTATCTCGACGTACTTTTCTTCATGATACTCAGAATCTGGATAACGATCTACTAAACCTTCAAGGGCCTGTTTTTTTAAATTCTCCCAATCAAGTTCTGCATTGCCTGTTACACTTTTTCTATTCTTATCGACATGAAGTTCGAAATCTATTGTACAGATTTGAACGATCATTTTGGTGTTTTTAATGATCTCAGGATATGATTTGAAAATATTTTCCAATTCATATTCAGGCATCATAACTTCATCTTCTTGTGCCTGATAACTCGGAGATAATTTACTCAGTAGCGTATTATTATCAATGGATCGAAGTAGCCGATGTATATTGAAGCCTAATTTATCAGCAAAGGTTATAGGGTGGAGTGCGACAAACTTATTCTCGATTGCATGATAATCTGGATAGCGAGTAAGGTGTTTTAATTGGCTGGCACGTATGCCGATAAATTCATTCTCACGTAGCTGTTCAGGCCCAAGTTTTTGAAATGGGTAAATAACAAAAACATTCTTTGACATGGAGACTCTTGAGGGTAAGACCGTATCCTGCGTATTAGCATGAGAAAGAAGGCGGTTGATTTCTTCAAAACCTTGATTGTTTTTCGCAATAGCAATGTACAGCAACTCATTTTCTTTTCTAAATTCAATACCCAGTGCAATCTCTAATGTATAATCGTTTTCCGCTTCAGCACAATACCTAAGAAGCTCAATGTATGACGCTGTATTATTAATTTCTGTGAGTACCAGTTTTTTAACATTGCACCGCCTGGCTTCATTAACGAGCTGTGGTATGGAAAGTGTTCCATATTTAAAACTTAGCCAAGTGTGACAATTGAGGAACATGTTAGGAAGGGACGAAGGATGAGGTACGAGGTACGAAGTGGAGATTTGAATGTGAATGCGAAGGGATCATGTTCTCATGTTTATCATGTTCATGGTAATGTCTATATATTCTTTATCTTACTCACGTCGTACCTCGTCCCCCTTGAGGACCAGTGTTTTTAACATACACCGCCTGCCTTCATTAACGAGCTGTGGTATGGAAAGTGTTCCATATTTAAAACTTAGTCAAGTGTGACAATTGAGGACAGGTTAGAAGGGACGAAGGATGAGGTACGAAGTGGAGATTTGAATGTGAATGCGAAGGGATCATGTTCTCATGTTTATCATGTTCATGGTAATGTCTATATATTCTTTATCTTACTCACGTCGTACCTCGTACCTCCTTCTTCCCTCATTCCTCCTCCTTCGTATATTCTATTTTCTTCGTACTTCGTACTTCGTCCCTCGCTAGCCTTTAAACAAGTTGATATTCATCTTTACGCGAGCGCCGACATCGAGTGTGGTGGCACGCATTAGTTTGTCTGTGCCGAAACGGTGTTTTATTTTGTCGATGGCTTCATAGAGATTTATAACTTCTTCTGTGTCATCAAATAGACTAATCTGATGATTTCCAAAAACCAATCCACTTAAGCGTACACCCACTAATCTAATTAGCATACGTCGGTTGTATAGTTTATTAAACAGCTCGGTGACTATCCGTAGTAATATATCATCCGATGACGTGTACGGAATATGTATTTGTCGTGTCTCTGTATCGAAGTTGGCGTATCGAATTTTTACGGTTATGCACGAGGTTAACTTTTGTTGTTCGCGCAGTTTAAATGCTACTTTTTCTACCATGGCTATAAGCACAGACTTCATGCGTTTCACGTCAATGGTATCTTCTTCAAAAGTACATTCAGTAGAAATAGATTTTTGCTCGCTGTAAGAAACTACCGGTGAGTTATCAATGCCTTGCGCTTTGTTCCAGAGACTCATTCCATTTTTACCAAACGCACTGATGAGATATTCAACGGGTAACTCACGCAACGTGGCTACAGTCCGGACACCCATGTCATACAGAAAAGAGGCCGTTTGCTTTCCTATCATTGGAATTTTATCAACGGTTAATGGAGCTAAAAATTCTTTTTCTTTTCCTTGCGGGATATCTTTTTCGGCATTCGGCTTAAACTCAGCGGTGGCTACTTTAGATACGAGTTTATTAGCTGACATAGCCAATGAAATAGGCAACGCACTCTCCTTAATAATTTTAGTACGAAGTTCCTTTGCCCACTTAAATGCGCCGAAGTAACGATCCATACCACTGGCATCAATATAAAATTCATCGATTGATGCTTTCTCAAATAACGGCGCACAGTCAGCAATTATTTCAGTAACCATATGCGAATACTGGCTATACGCTTCCATGTCGCCTGAGATGACTGTAGCATCGGGGCAAAGTTGTAAAGCCAGATACATAGGCATAGCAGAGTGTACGCCAAATAAACGCGTCTCGTAACTGCATGCCGCAACCACACCCCTGCGGCTGCTTCCTCCAATAATGAGTGGCCTATTCTGAAGTTTGGGATTGCGTCTACGCTCTACCGACACAAAAAAAGCATCGAGATCTAGGTGTATGATTGTTCGTTCCATATCACAAATAAACTATTATTATTAGTATTTATTTTTACTTTATTACTATTTATATTAGTTTTGTTAAAAGCGCTTAACGCCCATACCATTTGCAAAATGGCATTAACCTTAACCTTATGATAGAGATCATCAACAAGAATATTCGCTTTCTACGGGAGCAAGCTGGATTGACACAAAAAGAACTCGCGGCCAAGCTAAAGATTAATACCCCTGTTATTGGAGCGTATGAAGAATGCAGGGCCATGCCGCCTATCCCTATTTTAATAAAAATTGCTGAGCTCTTTAAAACGGATGTAGACAGCTTGGTGCGAAAGAGTATTTCAACAAGCAGCAGTAAGTCTAAAAAAGACAAATTTATAAGGGGCAAAAACGTTCTAGCTATTAGTGTTGACAGTGAGAATAGAGAGAACGTAGAGCTAGTAACTCAAAAGGCATCGGCAGGCTACCTCAGTGGCTATTCAGATCCAGAGTTTGTTAAAGAACTGCCAAAGATCACGTTACCCATACTGAGTAAAAATGCTACACACCGTGCGTTTGAAATTAAGGGTGACTCCATGCTGCCCGTAAAACCAGGAGACATTATTATTGGCACGTATGTCGAGAACATTGAGAAGCTCATCGATGGAAAAACCTACATCGTTCTATCAGATACAGAAGGCATTGTTTATAAAAGAGTTTTTTCATTTCCTGCTGAAGAGCAATTTCTAATGGTATCAGATAATAAAAATTACAAACCTTATCTTCTTGATTTAAAAGACGTAACAGAGGTTTGGTCGTTTGCCGCACGCATTACAGCAGATGATGTGGCTCTAGAAGCAACTGAAGGTATTTCCTTAAATTTTCTAGCCACTAAGTGGATGGAGCTAATGAATAAGCGGTGATCTAATAGCTAGATAATTCTAAGCGCTCAAAAGTTTGGTAGACTCTGCGGGATAGATACTAAATTCAATGAAAAATAAACCGAGATTAATCGACATTTACGAGGACAGGTTTATAACTCAGAATGAGAGAAAATTTGGTCAATGGAGACCTATTCCAAAAAAATTGAGATATCAAAGGCCCATTCATACACTTTCACCAGGACGTAGATTTATCAACCTATTCATTGATTGCGCCTTCTTTGGGGGAATGCTTCTACTATTTGAAGGGTTTTCGCATGTCGCGTTTTATCCCATATTCTATTTGTTTGGCATACCGCTCTACTATATAATTGGTGAATTCTTCCTTCAAAAAACCCTCGGTAAATTATTTACAAGATCACTAGTTGTTGATGTGTACGGAGAAAAACCCAACCTCAGAAAAATAATATTAAGGACGTCGATAAGATTCATTCCATTCGAACCGTTTTCGTTCTTAAATGAAGATCGTGGGTGGCATGACCAATGGTCTGAGACCTATGTCATAAGCGAAGATGAATTAAAAACCGTCAAGGCACTAATGGCCGATGCAAAAAACATGAAACCATAACATTACTTTCCTTCACGCTTCTTCTTTTTTCTAAAATACCCACGAAGTAGAAAGTTATGTTGTAGCGCCGTCATGTTTTCATCGAGCTTAGAAGAGGCGCTTTTAGTGCTCTGCATTGTTTCTTGCAGCTTATTGGCAAAGGCAGAGTCTGCCAGCAACACACCAACTGCGTTCTTCTTACTTTGCATCTCTTGCGTAACTTGTTGAAGATTGGCTGCAATGGCAGATGCATTTCTACTTACCAATTCAACATTTGCAATGGCATCCTCAAATGTAGCTGTCATGCTGGTATCTTGAATAATCGATGGTAATAAACCATCGCCATTCCTCATATCATCCAGTAGTGCAGTAAGATTTGCCGATGCTTTAGTGGTATTAGCGCCCGTATTTCGCAAACCTGAAATTGCTTTCCTGAAATCTTGTGCAAGAGGACCATCATTAAGCAACTCTCCTACTATACCTTGACCATTTTCTATTTTACTTGCAATCTTTTTAAGATCTGCTGTAAGTGATTTTGTATTATCGCCTACTTCCTTCGCAATGTTAATAAGCTCCTGTGTATCTGGTGGAGATAATGAATTGATTGTATCATTATCCTGAATAACTTCTGGCGATTTACCCGTACGAATAACTACGATCTTGTTTCCTACTAACCCATCAGAACCTATGAATGCTGTGGCATCTTTCCGAATGAATTCATTTTGTTTGTCTTTAAGAGAAAGACTCACTACCACCTGGCCTTCTGTAATAATTTGTACGTGCTTTACGGTACCAATCTTTACACCCGAAAGCCACACGTTATCACCTTCTTTAAGCCCTTCTATATTTCTAAATACGGCCGAGATTACAAATGTCTTAGCAAAAATATTTTTCTCGCTTCCAATAAAGAACAGTGCTATTAAAAATAGAACCAACCCTCCTGCCACAAAGGCACCAAGCTTAACGTTTTGTTTTACATCTGCTGTTTCCACAACTTTTTAAATTAGGTTAATATTTAAAGAAAGGTTCCAAATCTGGATCTTTCGTTTGTTTCAATTCATCAAAAGTGCCCTCCGCTCTTGTGTATCCTTCAACAAGTGCTATTACGCGGTCTGAAGTTTCTCGTGCACAGCTAATATCATGTGTGATTATGATAGAAGAGGTTTTATATTTTTCACGTACCTGAATAATCAGATCATTTATTTCTGAGGATGTTATCGGATCAAGTCCTGCTGTAGGTTCATCATATAACATAATTTGCGGATTTAATATGAGCGTGCGCGCAATGCCGATACGCTTTTTCATTCCACCTGATAACTCTGAGGGTCTTTGATTAGCTGTATGTTCAAGTCCTACGTTTTGTAAGGCATCCATTACCAATTCATCCAGCTTCTTCTTATCATAGATCTTCAAATTTCGCTTTAATGGAAATTCAAGGTTCTCACGTATGGTCATGGAGTCATATAAGGCGCTTCCTTGGAATGAGAAGCCCACCTTCAAACGCATTTCATTTAATTCATCTTGCGATAATGAAGGAACATCATACCCCAATACATTTATTTCTCCAGCATCGTGTTGAATTAATCCAACCATACATTTAATCAACACAGATTTACCCGTACCAGATCTTCCAAGAACAACGAGATTTTCACTTTTATAAAGGTCAAAGCTAACGTCACGCAACACCTGTCGCTCACCAAAAGATTTCTTGACATGACGTACCTTAGCGACAATATCCTTATTGCCAACGTGAGACGATTTATATCCAATATTAGCTTCTGTTTGAATCATCTCCTGAATATGTTAATAACTTGTAAACTCAAGAGGTCAATAATGAAGATCAATAACATAGATACCACTACCGCAGTGTTTGCTGCTTTACCTACACCCGTAGTTCCATTCTCTGAATTATATCCGGAATAACACCCTACAATACCAATAGCAAAACCAAAGAAAGTAGATTTGATTATAGAAGAGAAAATATCGAGATAGGTTATTGACGACGCAACTTCGTTGAAAAACAATTGAAAGCCTGTATTACTAAATACATTAACCATGATATATGATCCTAACAACGCAACAATATCAGCATAGACTACAAGTAAAGGCAATGCTATTGTAGTGGCAGCAACACGGCTTACGACCAAATATGAAAAAGGCCTTGTACCAGATACTTCCATGGCATCAATTTGTTCCGTTACTTTCATACTGCCGAGTTCAGCACCGATGTTTGAGGCAAGCTTACCAGCACAAATTAGTCCTGTAATTAAGGGGCCTAGCGAGCGAACAACAGCCTGCGAAACCAAAGAGGGAAGCCATGATTCAGCACCGAATGAGGAAAGGGATGGTCTAGATTGTTTTGTGAAAACTATTCCTGCAAGGAAGGATGTAAACGTGATTAAGAATAGTGACCGATTGCCAACGGAATAACTTTGACGCAATATTTCACGCACTTCAAGGGGTGAAAAAAATAATTGCTTAAAAACTCTAACTATAAATTGATATATGTCAGCCGTGCGCAGTAATATTTTCTGAAATTTCATTGTTTTAAATTTCGCTTATAGCCTTAGCTACTTAACGCACTGACCTAATGAAAAATTATTTATATGCTTGGGAGCTTGATAACTCCATTATTTGATTTACTATTTGATAATACATACGCCTTTTTTCGGCTGTTTGCGCTAAAGCATTTCTAGTAGTGTTATCGTCCCAAGTGTTCGCACTAGAAACCACGACTTCTTCAATGGCTTTTTCAATTTGAGCACGTTGCAAATTTAGCTCCTTATATGCTTTGTTAAGCAACTGACTATTCTCGTCTTTATTTGCACTTAATTTTTTCTGAACGTTCAGTATAGTCATATCGATTGAATCACGTAACTGGACGAGCTCCTTAGAAATTTGACTCTTGGTTGGGTTAATAACTGTATCAGCTATTAGCGTTGTAAACCTATCTGCCGAATAGCTATAATTAACTAAGGATATTAATAGTCCTAGTAAACAATAGAATATGCATTTCATACTTTATTGTAATTAATTCTGTGTTTAAGCGTATGAGAGAGTTTAAATGCGGCGGGATCAAATTTCTTGACAACAGCATTTCTACCTGTTGTTGTGCGGGGTTTCGACTTTCTGTAGACCGCTACCAATTTTTCATAGTCTTCATCAAGCTCAACCTCAGGAAACATAAATTTGGCTAGGTAATAAAATGTAATAACAAACATTACATAACCTACAACAACAGCTAATAATATTTTTATAATATCTTCCATAACCATATGTTTTACATTTTCCATGATAAATAATTATGCCAACAGCATATTGTTCTCAATAGGGTATTTCCTTTTTACATAAAAAAAGCCTGACTAAATTTAGCAAGGCTTGTCATTAGTTATATATAATGTTTATGCTTTTCTTTTTCCTAGCACCATAACTAAAACGCCTGATACTAATAAAGCTATACCAACTATGGGCGACCAACTTATAGGTGTTTTCTCTTCTTTATTGATTTCGAGAGGTCCAATGTCAACAACTTTCTTTTTAGTAATGATATTGAATCCTGTGAAAGCCATGGCGGCAATACCCAATACAATTAAAACTATACCTAGATTTTTCATGTGTTATTGTTGTTTAATTTGTTTTAAAAAATAGTGATACCGCTAAAGTAAGCGAAAGTAAGCTGTTCTAGCCCTAATTTACTATCAATTAAGATCAATTATTTGCATTCTAATACCACCATTAAGCAGTGCAAATGATTAGTGTTATACATTGGTATCAACCGATCACTAGAGGCCTTTAAATTGAAATTGATAAACAAGAACTATGTGCAACTGCTAGTCAGTTGCACATAATAATTATTTAATTGCTCTATATTAATTGCTTTCTAAGGCTTTAAGAATTTCTTCTTTAGTCTTTCCTAGTTTCTTCTGAATACGACCAAGGAATTCATCATCTTGACCTTCTGAGTAAGTGAGATCATCATCTGTAAGATCAGCATACTTTTGTTTCAATTTACCTTTTACTTCATTCCATCTCCCTTTTATTTCTAGTTTGTTCATAATTTATAAATTTTAGTTAATATTCTTTGCGGCTACATATATAAAGAATATGCCATGGAAACATTTAGCAATCAGCCTGTTAATATAAAGGCCAAATTTATAAATTCACGTTATACGGTTGGGAAACTATTTCCCCAGTTAAACATTTAACAATTTTTATAATCTATTGATGGCACAAGTTTTTATACTTAACAGTACTATAAATTAATCAATCATTAAAAGTTAAAAACATGAAAACAACAGGTCAAATATTACTCGGAATTCTGTGTGCCGCATCAGCAGGCGTTGTAATAGGCTTACTTATCGCTCCCTCAAAAGGTGAAGATCTTAGAAAAGACATCAAGAATTCTGCTGGCGATTTCGCTAACAAACTTGGTGACTTATTAGCAAGAGGAAAAGAGCAGTATGAAGACTTAAAGTCTAAATTAGGCGAAGAAGCTGAAGAAGTTAAAAGTGAAGCTGCTGATACTTATCGTAACGCTAACGTTTAAAACAAAATTTAGTAAAGCAGGCCATTTGGTCTGCTTTATTTTTTAATTAAAAGAGAAAATGTATGGAAAATATTAAGGCAAAAGCGCAAAATTTAAGCGAAGATATAGGAGATTACGTTGAGACCTATTTTAAATTATCAGTGCTAAAAACTACAGATAAAGCAAGCGGTTTTGCATCTGTCAGTATAATGGGAATCATTGTATGTTTTTTAAGTTTTTGTGTTCTGTTTTTCCTAGGTATTGGCGTAGCACTATGGGCAGGAGAATTATTAAATAATGTTAAAGCTGGATATTTTATAGTAGCAGGTTTTTACATTCTAGTTACAGTAGTACTTATTGCATTTAGAGAACAATTATTATTACCAATGGTACGTAACTTTATAATTAAAAAAGTTTATGAGTAAAATAGAGACATATAACGACCTACTAAAAGAAAAATCACTTCTTGAAGCAACGTTGCTTATGCGACGTGAAAAAATTAAAAGAGATATAAGCGAGATAAAGGAAGGATTATTACCTGTTTCTCATGCTGTTGATAATGTTAAAAAGGTATTTTCTCGCGATCGTCATAATCCTTTAGTTAATATAGGTCTTAATATGGCCAGTGATTTAGTACTTAAGAAATTTCTTTTAGCAAGAGCAGGCTGGTTTATGAAGTTAGTTGTTCCTTACTTAATAAAGAATTATTCCTCACATCTCATCAGTCAAAATTCAAACAAAAAATTATTAAACTTTGGTGTTCGTATAAATAAGGATAATACTAGAGATACGCAGTTAAGTAAGATAAGAATTCAGAATGGTCACGATAATTTTTTGCACAAGCTGGGCAGTAAATTGAAGAGCTAATTTAGATGTGGTAATTTGGGTACTGCAGCGCAATAAACCACATCAATTGGGCGATGCCTACTATATCGCGCATCGTTCGAAGCTATCTGATTAACCACATTTGAATTTAACTCAAGTTCATTCATCTACAATTTCTGTTCGTTTGTTTTAGTGATAACCGAACTGTAATACAGCTTTACTAAAAGATATGTTTGGACCCTAAATTATAATTAGAAGCTAATTAGCTGAAATATGAATCTCTCTCAGAAGTCTGGCAAGTTATGTAACGTTACATTCCTCTATCTTGTAACACGCCTGTGATTGTCTACGCATAAACTTATCAAGAGATTCTGAATTCTATCTGTAGTATCCAGAATGGAAAGAAGTATAAGATATAAGATCATACCCTGCAATCAAAAATATCACAATAAAATCTGCCTGATTCTTTCATATCTCTAATCTAAGTTCTTTGATAAATTTTCCAGCTGATCGTTAGTAACATTTTAAAACTACTAATAGCAGGTTGCCGGTATTTCAAAAGCCCCCAATTCGTTTCATCATCGTTGCCAAAAATTTGTTCGGTAGTTTTCGAATAAAGTGTGATCATCCTGTTAATAACTGCCTTTTCTTCTACTTGTAGTATAATTATAATTAGGCCTTCTAAACAACCCAAAGTAGGCTGTAATAACCAAAGCAATTTAGTTAAGAAACAGTGTCTTTCGTCCCGTTATCTTTCATATTCATCCTAGCCGATTGAGATCCAACAACGTAGAAATGGGTATCCCATGAATGCTCATTTGACAACTAGGCTTTAAGAATCAAAGAGAAAAAAGATTAAACAACGTAAGCAATTTGGTAAATTTTCCTTGCATGAGATTGTCATTTGTAGAATTTGTTCTACATTTAATAGATCAAGCTAAGCAATGAAATCCTTAAATTAGATTTAAAAAAAATTATTGCATACTGATAATCAGTGTTTTACATAAATTCCTAAAATTTAATGGCCCTACAAAAATTTTTGGTGTATGGCTTGCCTTACAGGCTTCTACAACCCTAAACAAAAAAATTATGCTAAGGCAAATACATACTCAAAAACAGCATCTTAATGTACTACCACAGCAGATTCAGTTATTAAAATTATTCCATCTTAACACACTCGAACTTCAACAACGTATTCAAACTGAACTGAATGAAAACCCAGTTTTAGAAGAAGATGTTAATGAAGATGATAAGATAACTGAAGATTCATCTAAAGATACCGTTCAAGAATATCAGGATGAAGAAGAGTATAGCCACGATGATATACCAGATTATAAAACAGAATACAACAACTATCTAGCTGAAGATAGCATACCACAAAGACCCATCTCCGAAATTTATGATTTCAGAAAAGATCTAAAAGAACAAATCGGTCTTTGTGTAACAGGTGATAGGGATGTGATGATTGCAGAATACCTAATCGATTCATTAAATGATGAAGGTATGCTGGAACAAGATATTAATTCATTAGCTGATGATATCTCTTTCAATAAACACATGATGGTTGAGCCGGTGGAGCTTGAAAGAATTCGTTGCATAATAAAACAGCTTGAGCCATTCGGAATAGGTTGTATTACCATTAAAGAATTCTTGTTGCTGCAACTTCACAGAATGGATCAAACTAATTCAGTTGTTAAAAAAGGAATCCGTTTGTTAGAAGAACATTTTGATGACCTTGCGCATCGTAATGTAGAAAAAGCAGCTTCGAATTTGCAGGTTGATGAGCATGAACTTCGCACTATTCTACAGTTAATTGGATCTTGCAAAATGAAGCCATTGGCTGAGTCTACCTCATACGCTTCTAATGCAACTATAATTCCTGATTTTATTATAACCAATGATGGTGATACGATGGAAATCTCATTGTATCGTCAGCGTTCATCAACGCTTTTTATCAATCAATCTTTCTTGAAAATCCTTACCAATCAAAATCAAACTGATAAAGGAGCGGTACAATATCTGAAAAGCAAATTGAATTCAGCACAGTGGTTTGTTAATGCTATAAAACAGCGCGAAACAACGATGCTTACGGTAATGAAAGTAATTATTGATTTGCAATCAGCTTACTTTAAAGAAGGTGATATTCGTTTGTTGAAACCAATGATTTTAAAAAATGTTGCTGATAGAGCAGGTGTTGATATTTCCACTGTTTCTAGAATTACTTGCAACAAATATGCTGATACACCCTTTGGAACAATCCTATTAAAAGATCTCTTCTCTGAAGGAATTGAAAATGTACAAGGTGAAGTAATTAGTAACCGCGTTATACAAACAGCAATTGAAGAAGTAGTTGAAAATGAGGATAAAAAGAATCCATATACAGATCAGCAACTTGTTGCTATACTATCGTTAAAAGGTTTTAATATCGCACGTAGAACTGTTGCAAAATATCGCGAACAACTTCAAATCCCGGTAGCACAAATGAGGGCGCTGTGGGCTTAACGCTGGAACAATTTTCTATATACAGATAATAGTAACAAGGAAATACCTTGTAGATCCATAACAATTTAATTTCTTCACTTAAACCTATATGCAAAAGATTTTAGTTATTGATGATGACCGGGACATGCGTCTTTTATTAACAAGGTATCTCCAAAAACATGATTTTGAAGTTATTGAGGCAGCTAATGGAAAGTCTGCACTTGAAATATTAGAGAAAACGGAGCCTCAGGTTATTCTTTGCGACTTTAAACTTGGCGATATGAATGGAAATGATCTTCTAAGCAAGATCAAGGAGCATTACCGACACATACCAGTCATTATTATAACCGGATACGGCGACATTAAAGTTGCTGTAGAAGTCATGAAATTAGGTGCATTTGATTATGTAACTAAGCCCCTATTTCCGGATGAAATTTTATTAACAATTAAAAAGGCATTGCGCACATCAGCAGCGCCTGCTGCGTCAGCCAGTTCGACATCTGTCGCACCTACGCAACAAAACGATAAGAAACAATCTGAGATAACCGTTTCAGGCCAATATATTTTTGGTGACAGCCCGCATTTTAAAAACCTGCTCGAGCAGATTAACCGAGTGGGTCCTACAAATTATAGTGTAATTATCTATGGTGAAACCGGTAGTGGCAAAGAAGCGATTGCCCAAGAAATTCATAAAAGAAGCAATAGAAAAAACAAACCCTTTGTAGCCATTGACTGTGGTGCGCTTTCAAAAGAATTAGCAGGAAGCGAATTGTTCGGTCATGAAAAAGGTGCCTTTACTGGTGCGTTGTTTCAAAAAGTCGGCAGTTTTGAAATCGCTAATAGCGGAACTATTTTCTTAGATGAAATTGCCAATTTACCTTACGATGTTCAAGTCTCTTTACTTCGCGTAGTGCAAGAACGCAAAATGCGTCGGGTAGGAGGCACAAAAGACATTGATTTAGATGTGCGCATTATTGTAGCGAGTAATGAGCCGCTTTGGAGCAGCGCGCAAAAGTCAAAACTTAAATTTAGAGAAGATTTGTTTCATAGATTTAATGAATTCAGCATAACAGTACCGCCTTTAAGAGAAAGAAAGGAAGATATAAAAACATTTTCAAATCACTTCCTGAAGCTTACTAATACAGAACTAGGTAAAAGCATTAAAGGATTTACCCCTGAGGTAGAAAACATTTTTAGAAGTTACGTTTGGTATGGAAACCTGCGCGAGCTTAAAAATGTCGTTAAGCGAGCAACCTTATTGACTGACGCAGATTATATAGACGTTCGCAGTCTTCCTTTCGAAATCACGAACTTCTCAAAATTACAATTCGATAGTAATAGTAACAACAATGTCGAACCCGCACCGGACCAAGAAGAAGTTGTAGAAGACATACCATTTGTAACGTCGAGCCATACTAGCCCAGTACCTGAAAACTTTCCTAATGTATTAAAAGCAGTTGGCATTGACGCTGAGTATGAGCTTATTGTTAAAGTTTTGAAACAGGTAAAGTTCAATAAAAGTAAAGCAGCTAAACTATTAAACATTGATCGCAAAACACTTTACAATAAGTTAGAGCAATATCAGTTACTGAACGAAAAGTAAGATGACAGAAGAAAGCACGACTTGTTTAAACCAACTAGACCATCAGGAGACAGTTGGCTGGAAGGATGGCGACTTCCCAAAAGAAATTTATGACTTTGTGCCGAACATCATCTACGTATACGATGCAGACAGTAAACAACTTAGTTATGTTAATAAAAAAATAACTGAAGTATTGGGTTACTCTTTTGAAGACCTGAAGGCCTTTAACCACGACATTAGCAAGGTCATTTTTAACGAAGACCTAAAAGATGTTCTTAAAGAATTAGAAAAATATAATCACCTTAAAGATCACGATAGCCATTCCTATAAATGTAGGTTTAATTGTAAAGAAGGAAGCTGGCGCCACTTCCATGTCACGGGTAGAGTATTAAAACGTGGCGCGAATGGTAAAGCATCTTCTTTGCTATTTATAGCGCAAGACGTAACGGACCACGTGCAGTCTACAGAAGAAGCTCAAAGTTTAAAAGAGTTAGTAAAAGAGACTGAAGATATGCTTGAATTTGGCACCTGGAATTGGGATGTTAAATCAGGTGAAATGAAATGGAGTACGGGAATTTTTACGCTCTTAAAACACGAACAAAAGAAAGTCAATAAAACTACAAAAGATCAATATCTAAGTTATGTAGTTCAAGAAGACAGTGATGAACTGAAGAAAATATTTGACAAAGTATTAATTAATAAAAAGAACTTCGAGAAAGAGTATACGCTCATAACGAATGATGGTGAAGAGAAAAAAGTATATAGTAAGGCCAAAGTTATTTTAAACGACGAAAATGAAGTTGTAAAAGTATTGGGCATTACAAGACATATATCTGAATATACCGAACTCTACACCAGCCTGGCTAATTATAAAAAGATGTCTTTGGAGAAAGAGGAATTTTTAGGTCATGGTTCATGGGAGATCAATTATTTTAATCAAACCGTAGAGTGGTCTGACGGTATGTATCGGTTATTTGGTTATAATGAGACTGACATAGGGAAGCTTACCGTTGATGAGCAATTATACAAACTGCACATGACCCAAGATGCCTTTGACATAAGTAGAAAACATATTGACGTTTCTAATATAAAGGAAGACCAAAGCAGTTACATGAGTGAATATGAGATCACGACTGCGAACGGTATTGTAAAAAAACTTGAATCATTTGGCAAAGTTTTACGCGATAGAAAGGGTAAACCTGTAAAATTAATCGGCACCACGCGTGATGTAACGCAGCTAAGAAATTATGAGCGCGAATTAGAAAAGAAAATTATCGAATTGAAGCGGTCCAATAAAGACCTTGAAGATTTTGCTTACATAGCCTCTCATGATATACAAGAGCCACTTAGAAAAATTATCTCCTTCAGCGAGCGGCTAAAAACCAAATTCACTGATGATTTAAAAGACGAAGCAAAAAATTACCTCGATCGAATCATGTCTGCAACAAAAAATGCGCGTTTTCTTGTTGATGGATTAATGGATTTCTCCAGACTCACCAGTGAAGAACAGACCTTTGTAAAGACTGATCTTAACACCCTTTTACATGAAGTTAAGACAGAATTAGAATTAAAAATCGAAGAAACTAAAACTGTTTTAGATATACAGCAACTGCCAACCGTTGAGGCTGTACCCGTTCAGCTCAAACAAATGTTTTCTAATCTTATACTAAATTCTATTAAGTTTAGAAGACCTGAGACTACACCTGAAATACACATCCACAGTAAAAAATTATCGCGAGCTGATTTAATTACTTATAATTTAGACTTGACAAAATCATATCATCACCTCAGCATTAAAGATAATGGTATAGGTTTCGAAGATGAGTACGTAGAAAAAATATTTGAGATGTTTCAACGTTTACATAGCAAGGCCGATTACCCTGGTGCGGGCATTGGGTTAGCATTATGTAAAAAGATCACTAAAAACCATAACGGAATCATTTTTGCCTCGAGCACACTTGATAAAGGCACTACTTTTTCTATTATCTTACCCGAAATACAATAATGATATCATGCAAATTTCTGCTGCCTCACCTTTAGTAGTAAAGGTATTAATTGTTGATGACGATGAGGATGATTTTTTTATTACCAGCGAATACATTCGTGACATTACCACCAGATCTTTTCAGATAGATTGGTGCTCAACTTATGGTGAGGCCTTAAACCATATCTTAAAAGCTTCTTACGACGTGTACTTTATAGACTACCGTCTTAATGTTAAGACTGGTATTGATCTTCTTAAAGAGGCTATGAAGCACCAATGCGAGGAACCAATAATATTACTAACTGGTAAAGGAAATCAAAAAATAGATATGGAAGCTATGCGCTTAGGTGCTGTAGATTACCTTATAAAATCTGATTTAAATAGTGAAAAACTAGAACGATGTATCCGCTACGCTTTAGAACGTGCATCCACATTGAAGAAACTGCGAAGCAGCGAACGCCAGTATCGAAATATTTTTGAAAAAACGAATGACGTTATTTTTATAGCAGATAACGCACTACAAGTAAAAAATGTAAACCGCGCAGCAAATATATTGTTAGGTTATAGCGATGACTATGCTATGAATCTGTATGAACTCTTTGCCCAAGAAGCTGACAAAGAGAGCGTGAAGATGAAATTAAAAATAGAAAACAAGGTAGAAGATTTCCAGGTTGAGTTAATAACTCAAAACAACGACAAGAAAATGTGCATTCTGTCTGCATCCGTAGAATCTGATTTACGTGGCAATCAATATGTACAAGGGATTATTCATGATATCACGCTGATTAAAAAGGCTGAAGAGATAACCCTACAATCAGAAAAACTCGAGGCTAAAGGGAGAGTTATACGCACACTTGCCCACGAAGTAAGAAATCCACTCAATAACATCAACTTATCTCTAGAAAATCTTAAAAGTGAAACTTCACAGGAGGCTAAAGAATATATAGAAATCATACAACGCAACAGCAAACGCATAGAGGATCTTATTAATGAACTAATGGACTCTAGTAGATATTATAAGATGAAGATGGCTGTGATGCCGCTTCAATCCGTTATGGATGAAGCGATAACACGCGCTGTTGATCGCATCGCTTTACATAAAGTTAAACTTCATCTTGATTATGATAATACGCCAGCCCTAGCTATGGTGGATAAAGAGAAAATGAAGATCGCCTTTCTTAATATCATTATTAACGCAATTGAAGCAATGCATGAAGGAAAAGGTTTATTATCAATAACTATAAGCAAGAAGCAAGATTTTCACTTAGTTCAAATCACTGATAACGGATGTGGGATGCCCGAAGAAGCCATCGGACGTCTTTTCGAGCCTTACTATACTTCTAAGCCCACAGGTTTAGGATTAGGACTTGCAACTACCTATGCAATTATGCAATCGCATAAAGCATCTATTAACGTAACAACGAAAATGGATAAAGGAACAACATTTACGTTACAATTTACTTCATTATAATTCATCAAGCAATTCCATTTAATTATTGCATGATAAACATAGTGCCATTAATTATACCTGATGGTTTGATATAAAAAAAACTCCGGATATACCGGAGTTTTATTATGTAATTTTATTCTTACTAAAATGCGAAGCCAATATAAAATGTTAGAGCGCTATTTTTAGAATTCTGAGTTAATGAGCCAGATAAAGATCCTGATTCACCAACCTCTCGTAGTCCATAATTATATCTCGCTCCTAAAGTGAAATTTTGAACGTCAATAGCTAACCCTGCAAGTAATCCATAATCTATACGATTAAAATCCTCTGCGTTTAGATTCTTTGCGTTATTTATAGTGCCATCTTTCTTCATGTCAGTTATATTAACACCTGCCAAGTAAGCCCCATAGGCTCCCGCATGAATATTTAGATTCTTTGCTAAGTTTACTACCAACGATACCGGTAGCTCGACATAATTCAAGTTAAATCTATATTCACCTGAACCGCTATATAAAAGACTGGAAGCATAGGTTATCTTCGAACCTTTACTACTATATAATAACTCTGGTTGAATTGATAAACCTCTTACCAAAGGAATCTTAGCAAACACACCAATATTAGCCCCTACTTTCATATTCTCATCTTGTACGTCATCCACATATAAGTTGCTAAGATTAACACCACCCTTGATACCAAACTTAGGTGAGATGTCAGTCTCAGTGGAGGTTTCTTGCTCTTGGGAATATGCAGCTGGGCTAAATGCAATTACGCTCAGACAAGTAAAGCCTGCATACAAAGTTTTGGTTAATAAGTTTTTCATATTTTGTTTTATTTTATTGTCAATATGTATAAAAAAGGCATGCCACTTAACTCAAAATTAAATAAACCTATCAAAAGAAGGAGGATCAACTATTCAAAATACTATAACCTAGCTCGATGTAATGATTTCCTTAACCTCTTGTTTTACAATAAAGACTGCTGTCTTATCTGGAACGATTCCTCCGCCATATTGCTTTGCATACAGATGGGTAAACTCTGCACCAAAAAATAAAATTATCGATGAATAGTAAACCCATAACAATATAATTATAACAGAGGCAGCTGCTCCGTAAGTTATTCCTATGTTAGAATTACCCAAATAATACCCGATTATAAATTTTCCAAGTATAAAAAGTATAGCCGTAAATATTGCCCCTATAAAAGCATCTTTCCATTTTATAGTAGCATCTGGTAATACCTTAAAAATAATTGCAAACAAACAGGTTATAACAACAAAAATCGCAATTAGATTAAACGCATAAAAGACATAGGCTAAGTCGGCGAACAACAGTGTCGTCTTTTCATTTAACAGATCCATTAATGCATTGACTAATAAAGATACCAATAATATAAAACCAAAACTTACGATTAGAGAAAAAGACAATAGTCTATTCATTATCAATTTAACCCATCCTTTTTTTGGTTTTGCTTTTACAGACCATATGTAATTTATTGAATCTTGAATTTCAGTGAATACTCCAGTAGCGCCAACTAACAATGCTATCACGCCTATAATAGTACCTACTGTAGTGTGCCTAGATGTTTTGATATTCTGTATTATTTCCTGAATTTGCAAGGCTGTTTCGCTTCCAACTAAGTTTTTGATCTGCCAGTATATTTTACCCTGTACCGCTTCTGCACCAAAGAAGAAACCTGCCAAAGACATAATTACAATGAGTAATGGAGCAAACGAAAAAATAGTATAATAAGATAACGAGGCGCTTAATTTAATTGCATCATCAGCTACAAACTGACTCCCTGATTTCTTAATAAGGCCAAAGTACGCACTAATTTTCATGTATTCTGGACCAGAACTTTTTTAGGCTCGTCACTATCATCACCAAGCACCATTCCATATGGTTTCAAGGGTTCAATACGATCGAAAATAACTTTTAGAATTGCGAGTCCTGGTATGGAAAGAAACATACCCGATATGCCACAAATTGCACCACCAATAAAGACTCCAACGATGGCTGCAAGTGCGTTTATTTTAACTCTTGATCCAACAATAAGCGGCATTAATAAATTATTGTCGATAAATTGAACGGCTGCAAGTATTGCTCCTACCCAAACTACATCCGCTAAATTTTCTGAGGATATCAATGTGATAAGCATACAAAAAACGTTCGCTACCAACATGCCCACATAAGGTACGAGGTTAAGTAATGCAGCCACTAGTCCTAAAAAAATTGCATACTGAATTCCTAGTATTAAAAATCCAGCTGCATTAAGTAAAAAGACAATCACCATTTCAGTGAGTAAGCCCGTAATGTAACTTTGCGATACAAGTTGGGATTCATGGAGTATGTCAATCACTCTGTCTTCTTCACTTCTTTTAAATATGTCGACTAAAAACCGCTTAATTAAACTCCTATAAAATAGGAACAGGAACGTATAGATGGGCATGATTACAATGTAAGCTAGCATGCTTGTAAGGGAAACTACGGTTTGCCCCACAATACCCCCAGCATCCATTTCCTTTGTAGTATCTTTTATGTACTGTTCTTGCTTACGTACATCTATGTTAAAATTAGTATGAATCCATTCCTTCAATGATGATATAAGATTAGCTAATCGTTCCTTTATGGCCGGAAGATCATCAAGAAAATTTCCTATTTGAGCAGATAAAAAATAAACAATAGCCGCCAATAGTAGCATTGCTACAATTAACGTGACGATGATGGAAAAAAATCTATTAAATTTAAATCTTTGGAGAAGTTGAACTGTAGGTAACAATAATATAGCAAGTAAAATTGCAATAAACATGGGTACCAGAATGTCTTGGCCTATATAGAGGGCAAATATCAATATAGAAATGCTCAGCAGATTAAAGGCAAGTTTCTTATAAAATGGATCTTGAATTGTAGTAGTCTTCATAATTAAATTGGTTAAAAAAACTGCCATCTTTTATACTAGTAGTATGTATAAAAAGATGGCAGTAGCACAAAATCCTGACTTCTAAATATCAAATTCTTCTTCCTTGGATAACTCCCAGGAGCAAGGAAACCACAGCAATTACAAGCAGTATATGAATCAATCCTGTAGCGCTATATGCAAAGAAACCAACAAGCCAAGAGATCACTAATATGACTGCAACGATATACAAAATACTTCTCATAACATTTTTATTTAGTTTATTTTCAGTTTAAATACCTTTTGAAAAATATATGCCAGACCATGATTAAACATGAGTTTAGGTATTATTAGACTATATACGGTAACAATTCCGCCCATTTTCAATTTGGTTGCATCGCGGATTTAATTCTACACATTCAGGTACATAGTGAGTTAGTTCTTATCAATTATTGAGCGCCACCGTTTACTAAATAGTGGCAAGCTTTTTACATCATAGTAAGTCCACATAAATCCATCCCTATGAGGAATATCTTATTTATTATCGCTGTACTACTCATAATTGCTTGGGTACTTGGACTCTTTGTGTACGGCATTGTTGGTCTGATTAACATTCTTGTTGTGTTAGGCATAATATCTATGCTTTTCGGCGTGATGAGAAAAGCTTAAAATTAAAAATTTATGAAAGTTAAATTGAGTAGTAAAAGTAGTAAAAAAAAATCATGGCGTATTGTAATTGGTGTCATCCTTATACTCTTAATTGCTTTTCGACTTTACTTACCAACCCTAGTTTTAGATTTTGTAAACAAGAAATTAGCTGAAATAAATGGCTATTCAGGTCATGTACACGATATTGATTTAAGTCTTATCTTGGGTTCATACAAAATTAAAAACCTCGAATTAAATAAGATCGGTGGAAAGATACCTATACCCTTCTTTCAAGCCAATGCAATTGATATTTCTGTTGAGTGGAAAGCCCTGTTCAAAGGGGCAATTGTGGCGGAGATTGAAGTTGATAAACCGATTTTAAATTTTGTAAAAGGACCCACTGAAGCAACGTCTCAAACCAGTATTGATAAAGATTGGCAAGACGTGGTAGATGACCTTATCCCATTAAAAATAAATCGTTTCGCCATTAACAATGGTGAAATCCACTATCGCGACTTTCATAGTAAACCGAAATTAGATCTACTTATGGAACAAGTTACAGTTGTTGCTGAGAATCTATCAAATGCTAATGATAACACTGAGTTGCTGCCCTCAACAGCTAATGCAACGGCTTTTGTATATGGAGGGAAAGCAACATTTAATATGAAGCTTAACCCTTTAGAAAAGACACCTACTTTTGATTTAAATGCTGAGCTTAAAGATCTTAATATTGTCAAACTTAATGATTTCTTAAGAGCATATGGAAATTTTGATGTACATGATGGGAACCTCAGTGTGTATGTTGAAGCTGCTGCAAAAAATAATAAGTTGACAGGATACACGAAACCCATTATAAAGGATTTAAAAGTTGTTAGTTGGAAAGAGGATAAAGACAATGTTATTAAACTTGCCTGGGAAAGCCTTATCGGACTAGGTGCTTGGATATTTAAGAATCATCCGAAAGACCAATTGGCAACTCAAGTTACCTTTGAGGGCAACCTCAATAAACCCGATGTAGATGTGTGGGGTATTATTGGCGAAACGTTACGAAATGCTTTTATTCAAGCACTTTACCCCTCTCTAGAAAATTCAGTATCAATCAACTCTCCAATTAAAGAGGAAAAGAAGAAAGGTTTTTTAAAGAATGTATTTGACGGCAAACAAGACGCCAAAGGTGACAAAAAGGAAAAGAAAAACAGGAGAAGACATAAAAAAGATACAAAAGATTAATGATGCCTGCTGTAGAATCGTTTCTACATAACTTCTATCCTTATGAAAAGTGGTACAGTTATTTTATACCCATTGTAGCAACAAAATTTAATGGTCATGGAAAAAACTAAATCTTCAATATCTGCCAATAAATCACAGGGTTCTGCTCGTATTTCTACTGCTATATTAGCAAATGATTCTGCACTTCAAGAGTTGTTCGTTGATCAGTTAAAAGATATTTATTGGGCTGAAAAGCACCTTACAAAATCGCTACCTAAGCTACAAAAAGCTGCCACAAGTGACGAATTAAAAGAAGCTTTGGAAAACCATCTTGCTGTAACAGAAGATCAAGTCACTCAACTTGAGAAAGTCTTTCAAATATTGGGAAAAAAAGCGCAAGCAAAAAAATGCGAAGCAATGGAAGGCCTTATAAAAGAAGGTGCAACAATTATTGAAGAAACAGAAAAAGGTACTTTAACAAGAGATGTCGGATTGATTATGGCCGCCCAGAAAGTTGAGCACTATGAAATAGCGACTTATGGTAGTCTTGTTCAACTGGCTAAAACATTAAATCTACCAGATATTGCAAGCATTTTACAGGGAATATTGAACGAAGAAAAAGAAGCCGATCAAACACTAACCAATGTAGCTGAAAATAACATTAATGCTAAAGCTAGTATAGACGAGGAGGATGAGGAGGAAGTTGAAGTAAGTAAAACAAGGCCCGGGAGTGACGAAGAAAATGAATAATGCATAACTAATAATATAAGAAAGTCAGACTAAAGTCTGACTTTCTTGCTTTATAAATTAATAAATAATATCCATGATAAACGCTAGAACAAAAAACCAACTATCAAAGACTAAGTTTAATAACGTATTTGATTTTATTGCTACTAAAGTTACAAGAGCTTCTGGTAGTCCGGCAGCTTTTATTATTGCTTTTTTGTTAATTATAGTTTGGTTGGCCTCGGGACCTATTTTTGATTTTTCTGATACATGGCAATTAATTATTAACACTAGTACAACCATCATTACTTTTCTTATGGTCTTTATTATTCAACAGTCGCAAAATAAAGATACAATGGCGATTCAATTAAAATTAAATGAGCTTATAGCAAGCAATGCTAATGCAAGCAATCGATTAATTGACATTGAAGATTTAACGGATCAAGAACTTCAAGTACTAAAGAAATATTATGTTAAGCTTTCTAAAATATCAGCAAAAGAGAGTGATCTACATGTAACGCACTCATTAGATGACGCCAAACAAAACCAGACCAATAAAAATCGTCTTAAGAAAAAGCAAAAATTGACTGCATAACTATTGCGGTCGCTCAAAGTATAAGATCGCACAAAGAATTTCTCCATGTACAAAAATTATCTGAAGAAAGTGGCAGCGGCTTATCTCGTATAGTGAGAGAAAACGGATTAAATTAAAATTTCAAAGTTGTACTATTTCCCGGTTGGTGTTAAAAGACGACATCACTGCATAAGGTTTAAATAAGTTGGAATAGTTTTTTGACTATCTCTATAAATAAATTAGACATAATTATGGAAGCTATAGAAAGCACAACCGAGGTTCTTAATGACCTCTTAAAAATTAATAACGATCGCATTGAAGGCTATGAAAAAGCATCCAATGAAACAGAGGATTTAGATTTAAAGACTGTATTTAGAACAATGGCGGATGAAAGTAGAGTTTACGCCAATCGACTTTCTCAATTAATTTCCGAGCATGGTGGCGAGCCTGAAGTAGGAAGCACTACTACCTCTGGTAAACTATATCGCGTATGGATGGACGTTAAGGCAACTTTTACCGGTAAGGATAGAAAAGCCATTTTAAACGCGTGTGAATTTGGAGAGGATGCAGCCCAAGCAGCCTATAAAAATGCCATAGCAAACTATGAGTTATCAGGCGTTGCAAGAGAAATAATAACTGAACAGCAAAGTGCGCTGCGTGAATCTCATGACATGATTAAAAAGTACCGCGATATGCAAATACTTCATGATAAAAACATAAACAATTTATAAGTAACAACTCGATGAATTGGAAGCCGGTCGTAATGGCCGGCTTTTTTTAATTTTATCTTATTAACTTAACCACTATTATGAAAATTATCAGCAATACACCCGATTTAAAAACGCTTACAAGTTGCCTTGAATATCTTAAAGGAGAAGGGTACACTGACGATTTTAGAATAAGTGGATCTGAGTTATTGTCTTCTTCAAATAGAGGAAGATTTCGGCCCGAGCAAGTAAAAATTAACAATTTCTATAGATTTGAGGGCCCTTCAAATCCAGACGACAATTCTATTTTATACGCTATAGAAACTGAAGATGGCACAAAAGGTACTTTAATAGATGCTTATGGCGTTTATTCTGATAGTGAAGTGGGTAGTTTCATTGTAAGTGTTGAGGATATACAAAAGAAAGCAGTAAAATAATGAAGAGACGAACCAAAATCACGCTGTCTGTAATTGTAATTACACTGGCAGTAATAGCGTATTTTGCTGGTCCATCTTTAATATTTTATGTAATTGAAAAACGCATCATTGCAGCTATTGAAAAACTGCGTGTTGATGGGTTAGAAATCAAATACGACACCTTATATAGCCAAACTGGTAACGTCATTTTTAAAGGCATGCGGATTAAAACAATTACAGAGAAACGTAATTGTGGTAATGAGGTAATGACCGCTACTATCCCTTTATTAGAAATTGAGGATGTACATATACTCCCTATTTTATTTAATCGTACACTCGAACTTGGGTCGTTGAAGCTTGATCATCCTGACATTATATTTAACCTTACCGCGAGCCAAAATCCTGACAAAAAGAAAGAAAAGAATAAAGATCTAGAGACACTCCGCATTAACAAATTTATAATTAACGCTGCGTCTCTATCTTTTTTAGATAGCGCATCGTGTGACATATCGACAAAGATTGAATTAACCTTAAATGTATCTTCCCTTACCGCTAAAGATTTACATCTCGACTCTATTAAGTGGAGTTTATCAGATGCAATCGCATCAGCCATCAAAGTGGTTCTTCCAAAAAAGTATTATAATATTAAAATTAAAGAAGCTTCATACTCAGCGAGCGAAAAATCCTTAAGCATAGACTCTCTGCACGTAATCCCTGATTTTGATAACGTAGAGTTCGTTCGTAAATCAGTATACCAAACCGATAGAATTCATTTAGTAGTACCTTCATTGAAGGCACGGGGAGTTGAACTTGCTTCAAGCAAGCAGAAGTTTTTTCAAGTCAAACATATTACTATGGGGTTTTGGGGCGAAGTGTTTAGAGATAAACGTTACCCCTTTAAAGGGAAAGAGAACCTATTACCTAGCGCGTTAATACATAATGCTGCATTACTTTTTCAAGTTGATACACTAGCGTTAAAAGAGAGCTTTGTATCCTACGAAGAGTTTCCTGAAGGCGGCTCTCAAGCAGGTAAAGTCTTCTTTAATAAGCTTAAGAGCACAATTTATAATATATCCAACGTATCGAAAAATGACATGGTGATGGAAGCTAGCGCAAACTTTATGGATGCAGGCTTACTGAATGTTAAATTCACTTTACCCGAAAATCCTAACAAAGCGTATACTGCTTTAGGTTCGATAACCAATTTTTCAATGCCCAAAATAAATTCCATGTTAACACCTGCAGCGAACGTAGAAATAACGTCAGGCGTATTAGATGAAATGAAATTCAACTTTGTATATAATGACTTTCGTTCAGACGGCACGCTGGTGCTAAACTATAGAGATTTAAAAATCGTCAGTCTGAAAAAAGATAAAAAAGAACAAAACCAGCTTCTAACATTTATATTAACGCTATTTGTTAAAAAAAATATTGACTCACATACATGCATCGCTAATAAAACAGGAACAATCCTTTTTTATCGTGATAGTCAAAAATCAATTTTTAATTATTGGTGGAAATCAGTTTTAAGCGGAATCAAATCGGTTTACGATCTTGATAAAATCTCTGACACATCCGGTCAAAATAAAAAGAGATAGATAAGCATACAAGGTATGGCGTACGTACTCGCTGGATACAGCTATTATTTTACTATGGCTTCCCTACTTCTTCTACTGGACTGAGCATTTTACGCACTTTACGTGTAAGAGCGAATCGACGTACGTAATTCAATCTAAAGTTTCCGGTGTTGAATGACACTTGTCTGTCATCGTTATTTCCTGAGGCTAGTCGCACTCTATCTCTAACATACACTACGCTAAGCGCCCATTTATCAGAGTTATAACCACCGAAAAAACGCAGAAAGTCATCTGGGCTGAAGCCAGAGATTCGATGCTCGTCATCTTTACTTTTATTCAAACTACTTCCATAGTCAAGGCTAACGGAAGCGGAAGCAGTTAAGAACAAATGTTTTTTATAAATAACGGTATGCGCATACCCTACATTTGGTCCAAACTCATAAAAATTAATAGCCTGCGTTTGCAATTCGGAAGGTGGAATACTAACAGTAGAAGGAATTAAACTACTGTCTGCACTTACCCAGCCTGCATACACTTCAAAGCCTAATAGCAAAGTGCCCGCAGATTTTTTCTGCCACTCATTTTGAAGGAATGACGCCCTATAACTAAACTGTCTATGATTAAAAACGTATTGAGCAGATGTGCCTATTAAATTAATATGCAAATCAGGGCGCAAGTAGTATCGATCTAATTGAGTGGCGTACCCTTTTGGCGCTAAATAAAAACCTTTATAAAATTGGCCAAAAACATCGAGTACTACTTTTCTTCCATAACTATGAAATTGCAAATCGAGATATTTTGTATCTCCACGTCCTCGTTCGGGATTTAAGAATCCAAAACCATAAGCAAGATTCAAGGTGGCCCATTTATAAGTAGCGCCAACGCCCATGTTTAAGGTGGTGTTCGGTCTATAATTAAGCGTATATTTTTCTGAAGAACTTTTAATTTGTGCATTGGTGAATTTCTTTGATAAATAAAACCGTGTGGTTATCAACTTATCATAAGAGACATAATAGGATGTATCATGTTGTACAAGCGGCTTGTTTTGGGCCAGTGTTAAACCAGTAGAACAAAAGAATGCAACATAGATAAAACACAGCGGTCTCACGGAATATACATTTTGAAATACCCGCGAATATAACTCCAAGAATTTAAACAAATACAGCCTCCGTAGATGCCTCACGGAGTTCTTGACGGAACGCATGATTCAATCCATCGAAGGTTGTTAGATCAAGAATTCTATTTAGTTGTTCTAGCGTTAAAATGATAACAGTCAAGGTCTGAAGTTCGCTTTTAAAAAGATACTTGCCTTCCTTTCTATCACGTTCCATAACTAAATCTAAAAACTCATCGAGGTGTACGATCCTAATTTGTTCTTCATTCTGACGCCAATTTGTAGCAAAAACTATTTTAAGAAAATCTGGAATTGTGTTAAAGAGAATATTAGCACTTTGCAATGAAAGTGTCTGACGGAGGGCTTGCAAAACTGCCGTAACTAAAGGTATGGCATCATCTTCAGTTTCAAGCGAAAGTTCTTTTTTAATCTGGTGAAGAAAATATACCTCATCAGGATCGATTAAATGGCCGTTAAATCTCATGGGCTAGATTGGTGTTTTCTACGTGTAATTACATTTTTATACCATGTTTCATAACAGACGAAAGGTAGTTTTTAGCCATAGATAACCTCGCAGCAAATCATCCAGTCTCATTTGAGCAAATAATTCCACTGTTGCATCCACAAAAATTCAACATTCGAGTGTAAAATGATGGAATACTTATTTGATGTAGTTAAACAAACGATGCACAATATGGAAATCCACTAATGAAAATGCTTCCCAAACTGTGACACGAATCCAACAAAAAGCGCACTACCAAGAATTCTATTAGGACGCCTCTTCATAGCTGTTGATGTGGCATCTAGACAAGGGGTCTCAGGTACCGAAGAAATGGAAAAGTATTTATCAACACAATTGAAAAGCATCATTGGATGCTTACTGCATTTTAGCGAAGTAAAAACTACTAAACAAAAAAGTTATGAGAAATGATAAATCGATTGTACTAACCCTAATTTATAATTCTGATAAAGCCGAAGACGTTAGAATTCGATCATCAGTTGAAGCAATACCGGGAAATGACATTAAAATTATTGATCTTAAGCGTACTTCTATAACCGAAGATCAAATTGCTACTTTGGCGGATAAATTGAATGTGAACATTGAAGATCTTCTTGATCCTAATTATGACGATCATATTAGTGTGCACAATGAAGGGCTTACCATGGCGAGCCGTTCAGAACTATTATCGCTTATGGCACGCGAACCGAAATTAATTTGCGGGCCGATTTTCTTTTCTAAAGACATCGCGTATCGCTATACGCCAGGTTTTGATGTGGGCGAGTTCAAAGCATCTGGTAAAGCAGGTATGTCACGTTATACAAGTGTTGAGCTGTAATTAAAAAATAGAAATTATATAAGTTTGCATTTCATGAAGCTTGATTTGCAACCAGTAAAAAAGTGAAAGAAAAGATTATATTATTTTTCAAAGCACAATCCGTATTAAAAAAATGTTTGATTGGTGCCATACTTTTACTTAGCATAGTTGTTACTGGTATTATATCCCTAATCGTAGTTGTTTGGACGGGGGGATTCGGTGCTCTTCCAACCAAAGAGGAATTACTTGCCGTTCAGAATCCGTTAGCAACTGAGATTTACAGTGCTGACAGTGTATTATTAGGAAAATTCTTTTTACAAGAAAGATCGAATGTCGCTTTCACAAAAATTCCTTCTCACGTTATCGATGCCGTTATTAGCGTCGAAGATGTTCGCTTTTATAATCATCATGGTATTGATACCAAAAGTCTCTTTAGGGTATTATTTAAAAGCATCCTCTTACAACATGAGTCTTCAGGGGGTGGAAGTACATTAACCCAGCAATTAGCTAAAAATCTTTACCCACGTCGCAATTACGCATTTTGTTCAATGCCGATTAATAAAATACGTGAAGCGATCGTTGCATCACGGTTTGAAAAAGTTTATTCCAAAAACGATATTTTAACTTTGTACCTGAATACGGTACCGTTTGGCGATAACACCTATGGCATTGAAGCCGCAGCACAAAGATTTTTCTCCACTACAACCAAGTCATTATCCATAGAGCAAGGAGCGGTTTTAATAGGCATGCTCAAAGCGTCATATGCTTATAATCCGAGAATCTTCCCTGAACGTGCAAAAGTCAGGAGAAACGTTGTATTAGCACAAATGAATAAGTATGGCAAATTATCAAATGAAAAGAAAGCGGAGTTACAAGCCACACCTATAGAACTATCTTATAATCTAATTACGCATCACTCAGGTCTTGCCCCTTACTTCAGAGACTACATTACCAAAGAACTGCTTACTTGGTGCAATACCCATAATCAAGCCAGTGGAGAACCCTATAATCTCTATACCGATGGGTTAAAGATTTATACAACTATTAATTCACATCTACAGCGTTATGCTGAACAAGCTACTAATACACAAATGGCTAGTCTGCAAAAAAAATTCAATAACCATTGGGCGAAATCTGCACCCTGGAAATCGCACCCGGAAATTGTAGAAGAAGCTATTAAAAAGTCTGATCGATACAAAAACTTAATTAAGGAAGGGTTGTCATCTGCTGAGATAGATAAAATAATGCATAAGCCCGTTATGATGAGTGTGTTTACCTGGGATGGAGAAAAGGAAATGGTAATGAGCCCTATTGACTCAATTAAACATTATTTAACTTTTCTAAATGCTGGCTTATTAGCCATGGATCCAGAACAGGGCGCCATCCTTGCTTGGGTTGGCGGGATTAATCACCATTATTTTCAATATGATCATGTTAGAGAAAGCACAAAACGCCAGGTAGGTTCTACTTTTAAACCTATTGTCTACGCGGCCGCATTAGAGCAAGGTGCAGAGCCCTGCGAATTTATATCGGCAGAACAAACCGTCTATACCAATAACGACTCGTGGAAACCCCAAAACTCACACGATAACTATGACATGAAATTTTCAATGGAAGGCGCGTTAGCACTTTCTGTTAACACAGTTTCAGTGAGAGTCTTAGAGCGCGCCGGAATTGCCAACACAATAGGTCTAGCAAAAAGAATGGGAATCACCAGCGCTATGCCTGCTGTACCTTCTCTTGCCTTAGGTACGGCAGATATTTCTATGTTGGAAATGGTTAACGCGTATGCCTGCTTTGCTAATCAGGGTAAGAAAGTTAAACCGTTTTATCTCACTAGCATTACAACACACGACGACAAGATAATTGAAATATTCACTCCCGAGTTAGTTAAAAACCAAGTACTTTCTTCTGACAACGCACAGCTTATTATACAGATGTTGAAAAGAACGGTGAATGAAGGCACTGCCTCTGCACTACGCTCACGATATAGACTTCAAAATGACTTAGCGGGCAAAACGGGAACTACCCAATCGAACGCTGATGGATGGTTTATAGCTATCTTGCCAAAATTGATAATAGGTTCATGGGTTGGTTCTGATGATCCAAGAATTAGATTTCGATCGACGTCGCTCGGTCAAGGGGCAAGCACCGCTTTACCTATTGTTGCTAAACTCCTTCAACTCACGAATGCAGATAAAAAATTAGAATCAATTACTCAGGCAAAATTTCCTACACCTTCTGAAAACTTATCAAACAGATTATCTTGTGAGTTATATAAATCAGACCTTACGTTTTTAGAAAAGATATTTGGTAAAAATGATTCCATAAAGAGGCATCGCTTCGGTGAAGAAAAGAAAAAAGGATTCTTCAGAAAACTGTTCGGCAAACGTTAATCTTTATTAGCGTTAACCTCACCGGCAGGGGTTTGAGGTTAAATTTCTACGTTTTAGGAAGCATACAACCCAGCACCCTATGGCATACTAATTGGCGTATACATGTTTAATACGCTCTTAATAAATACACCTAACAAACTAAACATGGAAAATATGCTAACGAATAAAAAAGTAGCTGTCGTTATTGCCAATGGATTTGAAGAATCTGAATTTACCGAACCCGTAAAAGCATTAAAAGAATCAGGTGCTACAGTAGATGTTATCTCATTGAAAGCGGGTGAAGTAAAAGCATGGTCTGAAAAAAATTGGGGTAACACATATACTGTCGATAAAGTAATTAGTGATGTAGATTCTAAAGATTACGATGCATTAGTACTTCCCGGTGGCGTAATGAATCCAGATTTGCTTCGTGTTAATGAAGAGGTGGTCGGATTTATAGCAGGATTTTTTGATGACGGTAAGCCGATAGCGGCTATTTGTCATGGACCATGGACTCTTATTGAAACAGGTGAATTAAAAGGAAGAACTTTAACATCATATCCATCAATTAAAACAGATTTAATAAATGCGGGCGCAAAATGGGTTGACCAAGAAGTAGTGGTTGACAATGGATTAGTTACAAGCCGCAATCCGAGTGATCTTCCTGCATTCTGTAAGAAAATGATTGAGGAGATAGCCGAGGGTGTGCATCAAGAATAATAAAGCAATGTTTCTCGCAATCATGGATTTTTAACTTAGGATAATTGACTCCGTAAATTTTTCACCCGCAAGCCATGAGAACTAAAATAAAAAACACGGAGAGCAAGAAAAAAAAATCAATTAATACTAGTTTTTATAAGTATCTGAAAAAGAAAAGTCCTGAGTTTAAATATCCCTATACAAGTGATTTTTATGCACAGGCTTTGATTGCTCTATGCATGGCGTATGAATCTAGTAAAGATGAAAATAATATTAAATTACTTCAGGATCATCTCAATGAAATTCAGAACCTACAACAAGACAACGGTACTTTCTTAAATGAAGATGCTGCTAGAGATTCCAATAGTATCAATAAACAAATAATGCTCGAAAATTTTAATGGCCAAGTAGTATGGGCGCTTGGCTATCTCGTCTCTAAAAAATCATTACTACCCGAGATAATAATAACTAAAGCTGAAATACTTCTATTGCAATCGCTAGGCTATGTCGAGCAAATGGAATCAGCCAGGGCAATTGCTTTCTCTATAAAAGGACTTTATTTTTATCTAACCAAGTTACAATCAATTGAAGTTGCTAATCTCATTGAACGATTAGCTAGTAGGCTGGCAAATGTTTACAAAGGAGCAGCAAGTATTTCGTGGGGATGGTTTGAACGCCATTTTAACAAAACGAATAGTATTCTACCCGAAGCGATGCTTTACGCTTATCTGATTTCATTTAATGAGGTATACAAGAAAATTGCAATGAACTCTTTTGATTTTTTGCTTACGCAAGCATTTAATGCTATGGCAATGGAATCTCTTTCACATGAAGACCCGTATAAAAATTCACCTTTAGTTGGCGGCAGACCTGTTGATATAACTTACACCATTATGACATTGAGTATTTTTTACGATGTGCTCAAAGATGAAACTTACAAAGATCAAATGAAATTAGCGTTTGACAGACTTAAAGAATATGACGTGCATGACAGCGATGAGGTGGAGTCGTATTTATGTTACACGATAGCAAATCTCACAATGGCAAAGTATATCTATGTTATGTCCTCTCGTATACCAGAATGGAAGTCGCCTCTTAAATCAATTTTATTAATGGAACGGTTTGCTAAATTGGCTGTTATATTCGCACTGGCACTACTGGGCATACGCAAATTATTTGGTAAAAATCAATCAGAAGAAGGCGCATAACTTTAATTAGCGCTATATCACTTGTTCTGAATTTTTTAACAATTGTCTGAGGTCTTCCATTGTATTCACTTCATCAGCTTTTTTATCTCTTCTCCACCTATGGATTCTTGGAAATCGAACGGCAATACCAGCCTTATGGCGTGATGATTGATTAATCCCTTCAAATGCAATTTCAAAAACCAATTCAGGTTTTACACTTCTTACCGGACCAAAACGTTCAAGCGTATTACGCCTTACCCACCGATCAACCTCATTGATCTCTTCATCAGTCAGTCCACTGTAAGCTTTAGCAAAAGGTATTAATGCTTCTCCTTCGCGTACAGCAAAGGTATAATCTGTGTATAAGTTCGCCCTTCTTCCATGGCCCGCCATAGCATATATTAAAACCGCGTCAACAGTAAGTGGATCGATCTTCCATTTCCACCAATCTCCTTTTCGTCGCCCATTTCTGTATATAGAATTTCTATGTTTAAGCATGATTCCTTCACTAAAAAATTCTCGCGACCTATCACGCTCTGCAGCTAATTCACTCCACGTACTAAACTTAATAATTGGTGAGAGTCTTAATACATCATTCCCTTCACGACAAAGCTCCTCGAGCTTTTTTCTCCTCTCGTGCATGGGCAAGTTTCTGTAATCTGCCCCGCCATACTCCAGTAGGTCGTAAACTACAAATGAGATAGGTACATCTTTTAACAACCTTGCGTTTAAAACTTTTCTCCCTATGCGTGTTTGAAGACTACTGAATGGCATCGGACTATCACCCTTAAATGGGAGTATTTCTCCATCTATTACTGTGCCTTCTGACAACAAATCAAGCATCACTTTATACTCGGGATATTTATCTGTTACTAACTCTTCGCCTCGTGACCATACAAACAGTTGCTGATTTCTAACAATCACTTGGCCTCTTATTCCATCCCACTTTCTTTCAGCAATCCATTCTGAAGGATCGCCTAGCATTTCAATATCCATCTCTAATGCATAAGCCAAATAAAATGGATAAGGCTTTGAAAAATCTGGCTTTTCACTCACCTCACTGATTAATTGTTTTATTGAAAATGTTTCAGGCGACCAGTGGCCCATTAACCGATGCGCAATAATATTTTCTTTTACTTGGGTGTATTTGGCGAGCGCCTTAACTATCAATTGTTGCGAAACACCTACTCTAAATGACCCCGTTATTAGCTTGTTGAAGACAAAGCGCTCAACGTCATCAAGTCGTTGCCAGCTCCAAATAATTCGCGCTTTCTTCTCTTCAATAGATAATGATTCTAACGATCGAATAAAGTTTATCCAAAATGCCAACGACTCATCTGATTTTAATTCAGCCTGAGGCAAAATAAGTGAGATAGTCTCGGCAAGATCACCAACCACATGATATGACTCTTCAAACAACCAAAGGGGTACTTGTCCCTCTTCAGCAGCCCAAAGCCGCAATAAATTTGTATTTACTGTACGTTTTGGTCTGCGATGAGATAACAATGCTACTGCCCAAAGCTTATCATCTTCCTTGGCAGACTCAAGATATTGAACCAATGCATCAACCTTACCGAGTGTTTTGGTAGTTTGATCTAGTTCCGTATAAAGGTTAGCAAAGTTTTTCATATTACGCTATTGTGTATCCATACAAACTATAGGTATCAGCCATCAATCTATACTTCCATTAAGATTTGTTGCCTCCTCTTGTATGGTATCGGCAATCTCAGTGAGTTCACCTTCATATTGGGTTTTTACTGCATGCGCTTCTATTCCTTGTTCATTTAGCCATGTAGCGTATACATCAGTATAACCGTGGGTAACATATACACGCGAAGCACCGGTTTCCTTAACTACCTGATTCAATCCTATCCAATCAGCATGATCTGATAAGGCAAACCCCCGATCTGCGCCGCGCCTTCTTCTCGTACCACGTAAGCTCATCCAACCAGATGCGATACCAAGTGAGTAAGGTAGAAATTTTCTAATCCAGGTAGAACCAATGGCAGATGGTGGGCAAAGTATCAAAGCCCCCTGCCATTCTTTTTTATCTGTTTCTTTGGTTATAAGATGTGTTGTCGGCATAACGATACCCTGTTCGCGAATTATGTTATTGACATTTTGTATTGCGCCATGAACATAAATTTTACCAAGTGAAGGATCTACATTTGCTAAGATACGCTGCGCTTTACCTAAGGAATAACCTGCAAGTACAGAGACCTTTCCTTCATCCTTATTTTTGCTCCACCAAGAATTGATATCATTAAAAATACTTGCCTGATTTTTCCATTTGTAAATGGGCAAACCAAAAGTAGACTCAGTTATAAAAGTATGACACTTTATCGGCTCAAATGGAACAGACAAACCATCATCTTCAGTTTTATAATCACCGGAGAAAACCCACACTTCGCCTTGGTATTCAACTCTTATCTGTGCCGAGCCCAGTATATGTCCTGCCGGATGAAAAGAAAAGTTAACGCCGTTGATTGTAGTTACCTCATCGTATTGTACAGATTGAATAGGACTTTCAGTGTTAAGTCTATATTGCAAGATAGGCTTAGACCATTGTGTACATAAATAAAATTGGTGTCCAAATTTTGCATGGTCAGAATGACCATGTGTTATCAATGCCTTCTTCACAGGCTTCCAAGGATCGAGATATACATCCGCCTGCTGACAATAAATGCCCTTATCTGTAAATTCTAATAAATCCAAGAATAATGTCAATTAAATACTACACTGCATTAATGGAAAAAGCCGGACTCAGTGAGACCGGCTTTTTTATAGATAAAGTTTTTTACTTTTTTAATTTATCATGACAAGCTGCAATTCTATCATAATGTGTTCTAAGCGTTGGCAAAGCTTGGGTAGCCAAATTTTTTAAATCAGCATCTGACAAATCATTTGCCGCATCTTCAAACTTTTTGATTGATTTCTCATGCATATCTTTCATCTCTGCACACCACTTCAAATCGTAATTATCCTTATAATCATTGGAAGAAGTTTCCGCGTTTACCTCAGCGCCTTCTGGCGCATTATCGGGAACACTGATTACTTTGGTTTTCGCATAAGCTTGCAGTTGATTTAATAATGCAGTATGTTGTGTTTTAAGCATGGTAGCAAGTTCTTTTACTTCTTTATTAGTAGCGCGTTCTTCCGCTTGAGTTGCTAATTTAATTTCAGCCAAATTATTTGATACCGCATCTACTACAAATTGAGCATTCTTTTCACTATCCTTATCATCGAACTTGTCATCGTTTCTATCTTCAGCTACTTCTTTTGAATCTTGGTTAGCGCCATCTGTATTTTTAGCACTGCTTTGATTTTTAGTTTCGCAAGAATAAAGACTTAATAACACAATTGGACAAATAATAAGGAGTATTGATCTAATTTTTAGGTATTTCATATGTTAAGAGTTTAATTAAGATAATGTAAACACTAAAAATTTAATGCCACCTAAATAAGTGCTGCCAGTTTTTATGATAATACACTACAATTAATAGATACCTAAGTAAATTTCTTTTGCTCTATTCAATAATTAGTTCAGGCTTTTGCCGAACCCTACTTTCATAAGCATTGATTCTAATTTCTCGCATAGTGATAGAACAGTAAATCCAAGTTGCTGTGATCTCTATTCGAGTAGCTAGCTTTTGCAATGGAAAATTAGATAGGTACGGTGTAAAAGGCAAACCTGCTCCTGAGTACTCCTGAGTAATTAACTATTAAGGGTTAGCTGCACTATGCTTCGTATCTTGTGTCACTAAATAAAAATTACACTATTGCCCGAATAAAATAGAATAAAAAAACTGTAGAGCTATTTCAGGCGTACATATAAAAATCTTGCGCGATGCACGGAGAAGTTAAGTGCCACTGCGCGGAATTAAAATTATTTGTACAGAATTAAATCGCAGTCCTTGCAGAGAAAAAACCAGTATTTTGTCTGGCGCTTTTGGCGCCAGACAAAATACTGGTTTTTATGCGCGCTTGCCATTTGGATCTGGAATGCTTTACTGGCCTTCGCGCATCCTCGCTAAACTAACCATGGAATACGTTAGCTACCTACTAAATCAGAAGCCCATTCATCCCTTGATTCTCCAATGAGATTAATCATATATACCCTATTCTAGTCGGACAAGAATGTAAAAATTACATTTCACTGCTTTACTTTGTTTTTCTCTCGGCAGTATTTGTCGGTTTACGCGGTACCTTCGCACCATCTTTCCGAGCCTCGGACAAAGCTATCGCAATTGCTTGCTTTGGGTTTGTAACTTTCTTACCTAGGCCTGTCTTTAACCTACCTTTCTTCATTTCATGTAATTCATCCTTCACATGTTCCTGTGCCTTTTTCGAATATTTTGCCATAGCTATACTGCTAATTACTCACTTCTTTATTTGAGGGATTCAAAGTTCCGTATATATAATCCCACAATGGAGATGAAACGCCAAATACATGATCACCATTTTTATAATGATGTATACTATGATTAACCCATAATTTCTTGAATATATTCTTCGGTGGTTGAAACACGTGAACCATGTAGTGGATGGACAAATACGCTACATACCCTACTAGAAAGCCTGGTAAAAAAGAGAACGCCAAATCTCCCAAAATCACGCGAAAGATTAAAAGCAAAACTGTAGCTATCGTAACGCTCAACAACGGCGGCATAGCAAGACGATCTTTATCTTTCGGAAATTCATGATGCACACCGTGAATTAAATATTGAATTTTTTCGCGGGTCTTAGTAACAGTCGACATGTGGAATACATAACGATGTGTGATATATTCAATCCATGTAAAAAGTACAAAACCCAACATGAACATACTAATGGTTAACCAAAATGGTAACGTAATATGTGTTACACTCCAAAATAGTAAACTCGACGCATATATAAAAAAAATAGACAAAGGCACAGCGACATGTGTGCGAGTCATTTTTTCTAGTATCGGATTCTTAAATAATAACTTGGTGCCAATATTTCTAGGCTTAATTACTTCAGCCATATAGCTATATGATTTTTAAATGCTTTATTCTAATAATAGAATGCAAAGCATTTGTAAAAACCATGCCATAACAACAGCATAAAAGATGGATGTTAAAAAGGGATGAAATGTACAGGGTAATTACTTTTAGCTAATATCATCCTTATAGCTTCTGGCTGCTAGCTTTGAGCTCCTAGCTTGATGTTTAAAGTTTTTAGCAGGTGATTCATGTGGCACATGTCAAGATTTGCATTTCTTAACTAGGTAGATAACGAATAAGTAAAAGCTTCAGATCACGATCATCGTTTGAAAGCGGAATCCTTCAGGTAAATCGCTTGAAGAAATTATTTTTTATATCAATAGTAGTAAAAATAACTCGTAAACAACTATCATTTTTAAAAAGTGATTTCCTTGGTTGAATGTTTAAAAAGGATATCCAATTGCAATATTGAATAGCAAATTATCATTGCGCCAGGTAGAACTTCCAAAATCTATATCCTTAATTACCCAACGCTTTGATTCAGGTAGGTAGGGCTTACGCAATGGAATTCCAAGATCTAAGCGAAGTACAAAAAAGCTGAAATCAAATCGTAAACCAAAACCAGTACCAACTGCAAGTTCTTTATGGAAATCATTGATATTAAATTTACCTCCTGGAACTCTTGTCGGTACTACGTCTGCTACTGGATTCAGTATAGACCTGGCAGAATCACTTTTCCATAACCAGATATTCCCCGCGTCAATGAAAAGCGCTCCTTTAACAAATTTATAAATATCAAAGCGGTACTCAACATTACCCTCTAATTTAATGTCACCACGTTGGTCCATAAAGGTTACCCCATTTGCATTTTGGCGAATCGTCTTGTCCTCTCGTACGTTATAAGTGCCAGGTCCGAGTGACCTAGCGGGAAATGCGCGTATACTATTTGCTCCGCCAATTGAAAATTGCTTTATATAGGGCAATGTTGTAGAGTTTCCAAAAGGATACCCCCCTCCAATGATTAGACGTGTGGCAATTTTATTATGGACATCAGGTTGCCAGTAGTATCTAAAGTCAATGTCATTCTTAACATATTGTGAATATGACGAACCAAATATTTTATAAGGATCATCCTCAGGCTTTGTAATATTGTTTTGATATAGCCGTACGAGATTCCCAGCTATATCTATATTACCATTAAAATAAAAATTAGACTTTCTAATGGTTTGTTCGGTAAATTTATCAGGCCGCTCTTCCGTTAATTGTGTGTTCAGTGTAAAGGAATAGCGTAATCCAGGAATAAATTGATTCTGAAAAGCATTTGCAAGCACTTGATTATTCTTTAAGCGATCTTGAAACGCATCAGATGTTTTTCCAAGCTGTACATAAGTTAAATCAATCGGAAATAGGGAATGTGTTTTGGAAGTACTTTCTCTCCATGTATATCCCAAATTCGCTGTAATTGAAGTAAGTCTAAAAAAAGTAACACGCTCTTGTATGCTGTAGCCTAAACTAAATCGAGTTTGCGGGAGGTATCGTTTCGAATTATAATTTATCTTAATCGGTGTAATAAAACGCGGCACTGCTAAACTAGTCTCTATACCGATCTCATATGAATTTACGGCATTACCTTGCCCGCCCCCAATTTGCCATTCATATCCTGTATTTAAACGAAGCTGAAATAGCTCAGCACCCTTAAAAAAGTTACGGTTCGTAAACGTAACTGAAAGACCTGGACCAACAAAATTGTTAGATTTAGAAATAGCCTGGAACTCAACACGTATTGAATTTTTCAATAAAGGTGTTAAGTAGATTGAAGCATCTAGAGCAAAAGAATCCTTTGGCGAGTCTGTATATTTTATATTAACAAACTTGAATGTGCCGAGTCCCATTAAATGGCTCAATGTCAATTCTCTTGCATCGCGTGTATATATATCATGTTGCCTTAGGTTTATAACGTCTGTTACTATCTTGGGTCTAAAGCTATGCGTATTATCAATATAGGTAAGCCCATTCAAACGTACAGTGTCAAATGGAATGTTAGTGGTGTCTCTTGTTAAAGAGAAATTTGGATAGACATAAACCTGATCGAGCTTATAAATTCTTTTGGCTTTGTCAGGAATGCCCTTCTCCATTTTTAAATCCAGATCCACTTGCCTATTCCCTTCCGTACTGTCGGCCTCAAAGATTAGATAGCGATCATCAAAATAGTAAAATCCATAATTCTCGACAGCGGCTTCTATACGCGCTTGCTCAGCTTGCATGCGCTCCAGACTATAGCGTTGATTGGAGTCTAACAGTGATTCCTCCTTAACGGTACTTAGAATATGGGCATATACACTATCACGGCCTTTCGGGTAAACAATATTTCTTAACCTATAAGGCCGTTGAAGATCAACAGTATAAATAACTTTACTTCGCTTTCTTTTTGTGACTATAGTATCTTGAACGTGTGCATCAAAGAAGCCATTATTATACAGCTGTCCATGTAACAGCTTAGATGTTTGGGATGTTTTTACATCCGATATAAGTACAGGCGGTTGACCGAGTTTAGTACGCACAAAATATTTAAAACCCTTTCTCTTTTGTTTCGCGGCAATTTTTGGATCTGTTGTGCCACCACCCTTATAGAAAAACCAAACTCCAGGTCTTGATCCCAGCACAACTGTGTTGGGTTTGGGAGTAATAAACTCTTCAAGCTTTTTAGTAAGGTTTTTTCTACGCGACACCTTACCGTGAGAGCGAATGTTTATTTCTGATCCCGTATAGAACGACTCATTCTCTTTTAAAAATTTAGTACCTGAACACCCCGAAAAAATACAGCTGATAAAAACACTCCCTAGCAAAAAATAATACTGCCGTGTAATCAAATGCAACAAAAGCTTATCAGTTTTATAGTTCATCATTCTTAGGATCGTCTTTAAACAATTCACGGAAGGCGTTATAATCTTTAATATAAATTAGACCCGCTCCTGTTTTTGTCAATTCGCCGTCAACCATATCATAGTCACTGTTCCTAAAGCCAGTAATTCTTAAACGTCCATCTGGTGTTATTTTATACTCAAGGGCAAGATCGCCTATATAATCTGTCAGTGAACTTTGCTGCGTGTTTTCACCTTCAACATCCACATTACCTGACAGCTTTACCACCAACCTATCATTAAGTAAAGTTTTAGATACACCCAACTGCAGATTTGTCTGCGCTGCAGCTTCGCCCGAGCTATTGTAATCTTCTGATGATTTGACATCAACAGATAACTCCAATCCTTTAACATTTTGAGATAACCTATTAAGCTGTTCAGTTAATAACTTACTTACGCTTCTTCTTGCTGTACTAGCCATCCCCTCCCCAGATTGATTATCTAACGGATTATCTGCCATAAATCGTTTTAAAAGTAACAAAGCAAAAACCTGTTTATTGAGATCAGATTCCCGGGTATTAACATCCTGAATCTTAGAATAAACACTTCCTTGAATAGCCATCCTATCACGCTCAGGCATATCTAACTTGAAACTGATCTCAGGTTTAAATAACTGTCCTTTAATATTAAGATGAACCAAAAAGGGGAGCCTATGCTTATATTGAGCCAACAACGCCGGATCGGTAATTTGATTTGAAACAAGCTCTAACGGTGCTGTTTCAACTTTATATATTGCACCGATCTGCAGATTTGCATCAAGTGGTTCACCCGCCCACATAATTGTACTTCCCTTTTCAATTTCAAAATTTCTTTTAACGAGTTTGTAAAATGAAAGGCTGTAAGTTCCTTTGGAAATTTCATACCTACCAGAAAGGTCCATATTTCCCATAGGATCCATTCTTAATGAAAGTGTGGTGTTTCCCTGAACAGATAATTTATCGCCAGTTGCTGGGTCAATAATAATGTTAAAAATCTCTTTGTCGCTTAGTTCAATATTTGCAGTAAGGTCAAAGCCGGTAAATTTTTTTGTAACAGTATCTTTGGGATTTATAGATGAGAGGAAGGGGTCTTTTAGTGCATCCCTGTCAATAAATTTGACAATTCCTTCTTGATCCATTACTGCCTTTTCTTCTTGCGGAACTACATATGTAATTTGGCTATCATCACTAAGTCCTATTTGAACATCAATAACTGGTAACGAAGATGAACCGGTAATATGTGCTCTTGTATTAAGTCCTACTTTTCCATAAAATAATTCATTATCATTTGCAGTTGTATTTAGAACCCTAAAATTTCTTGTCTTAAGGCCTAAATCGAATTTCAAATCTGTAAAGGATGTCGTATTAACAGACCCATCTATACTTGCCACATTGTTATCAACATCACGTATTTTAAAGTTATCGAATACTATACCGGGTTCTGCAAAGCTGATTGTTTCATTTTTTAAAGTGAATTGACTATTTACATAGGTAGAAGTGAATTGCGCATCTTTAAATATTAAACCGCCTAACACAGTAGGTTTTTTCAAATCGCCAGTTACATTAATTAAACCTGTCAACATGCCTTTCATATCTTTAGTCTGGCCCGCTGTGAGTGGTTCTAGAATAGATAGATTTAATTTTTGAATCTTAGTGGTTAGGTTTATTGAAGATGTTGTCGGAGTTACCGCGTAATAACCATTCGTCTGTATATCTGTATTATCACCAGCTATTGAAAGCTTGACATCAAAGCGATCGGCGGTTGCTCTATTAACCTTTACGGCAACGTGTCCCCAAGCCTTTTCAAATATATTTAGGTTGCTAATATTGACCTTCGCATCAAACGCATTGTCTTTAGCCATAAGTAGGTTAACATCGCCACTAAGTTTTCCTTTAACCATTAATTGTGTACCTGTAACCATTCCAGCCAAGTCAGCTAGATCTAATTCACGAAAACCGATGGAGAGTGTCGAGTCTTTGTCATTTTTACTTTCGATCAAGATCTTTTCCTCATTCTTAGTCAAGAATAAATTGCGCGTTACTATGCCATTGCCAAATCGGATATAGTTATCACGTGGCACATTCCAGGCATCGTAATTAAGTAGGATCATATTTTTTAGGAACCGGAACTCGAAACCCTTTTCAAGACTGCTTAGCACACCGCCAAATCGATATCTATGCTCTTGTAATGAATCTCGTATAGCAAAAATCGTTTTAATAGAATCATTTGCAACACTGCCATCAAATTCAACCCCATATATCAACATTGAATCAACGCGTACATTTTGCAAAAACAAATTATAATTAAGCTTTTGCTTGTCCGAATTAATATTTATAAGAAGAGAATCGGTAGCCATGTTGGTGTATTGAATTTTACCCATGGATACACGCACATACAAATCGTTATTGAGACTGTTAAACTCTCCTATTATTGGGCCTGGCTCAAAAGATGTTAAGTCTGGCAAAAGTATATCGGTGATCAAATCGGTCTTCTTAAGATCTAATCTAAATTTAAAATTCTGTGGCTCGATTGGTTTTTCATACGCAGCATCTTGCATTGAAAAGTAGGTATTAACATAGCGCTTCATAACGTCTCCTAAGCTGAAGAGATTAATTGTTCCTTTGAAACTGGCATTCACTATATCTGAATTGATTGAAATATCAGTTTGACCTTTCTGTTCTATAGAAGCGAAAAGAAGTGAGTCTACCGCGTAAAGTTTCTCTCCGTTAAAAATGGCCACCTTACGTAAACCAACAGTACCATTCAGAACTTTAAAATCTGCTGTAGCTAGATCTACATCCAATGTACCGCGGGCTCGAAGGGGGCGTAGCGCCAGGTTTAATGCTTTAAAGTCAGCATTCTTTAATTCAAATTTTAATTTATACGTTGGTACGTTTTCGTTATAGTCGAGATCAGCTTTTAAATTGAAATCGAGATTTTTATCTTGTAAAAGCGCTGCACCGGAAAAGAAGTACTTATTCATTGAACCATTAAGACTAAAATCTTTATAGGTATAGTCGTTATATTTAAAATCTTGTATGTTAAGATCGAGTAAGGCAGTGAGTTTATCCATCGTAAAACCTTTACCTTTAACAGCCGCTGTTAAATTAATTTCACCAATGGTCTTTTCTTGCTTTAAAAGTTTACCAACGTGAAGATTATGTACAATCACATTACCATCGTAACCTTGCTTTGCAGATAAAGAGTCCAAATTCATACTCCCTTTAAGCACAACTGAACCAATACTTGTTGTTAAAACAGAATGAACTTCAGGCGTCTTTAAAGTGCCTTTAAAATAACCGGCTAAATTTATCCAATCAGGTATTTGAATAGATTGCGGTATCATGGATGGCGGTAAAATATTTTTAATATCTTTAATAGTTGTATAAAACTTATCTAGCGTTACCTGCATTAGTGCTTTATCCATCTGCGGTAATCCCCGAATGGTTCCATGTGCTTGCAAAAGCGTTTTAGTAAGTGTTTGTAATTTTATATGCTGAATATTTAAGTCAGCTACTTGGCCGCTCATTGAAGTCTCAAATAAAAGTCTTGTAGAAGGGTTAAGATTAATCGGTAAGCTATCCAAAACCTCACGGTTAAAATAAAGTACGTCCTTAACACTGACATAAGAAGGAGTGATGTTAAATTTTATATCAGCATCTTGATAAGATGAAGCAAGCGTTTCAAAGGATTGAAAATTAGCATGAATATTCAAAGCTAATTTGGATAGTTCAGTTTGAAAAACAAAATTGTTAATGTCTGCACTGTTGTTATCTACTTTGAAATTAGCCTGGAACGACTTGATACCGAAACCACTCTTTTCGCGAAATGACAAGTCTTCCAACACACCTTCAATCTGGCTTCCATTTAAAATTAAATCATTTGCTTGTGTATTAAATCGTGAAATCCATAAGTGATTAAAATCTACCGATTTATTCTGCATCGGCTTGTTGAAATCATGATATTGAAATGTATTTTCAGATAGGTCTAATTCAGCCAATGATATAAGCCACGGATCGTCAGGTGTTGGGACCTCCACCGTATCAGCTATAGTGGGTGTTTTTTTAGCGACAGGCGAAGCCATTTGCCGGTACATTATAAAAGCTTTTTCTACAGAGAATTTTTCAAGGTCAATCTTTTGTGAAATGAGATCAATTTTATTGGCCTCGATCAAGGCGCGAACCAAATTAAACTGAACAATTCGCCCTATTGCTTCTTGCGTATAGTTAGCAGCAATGTTTTCTAAATTTATTTCATTAAAGTCTATACTTAATGATTGTGTCGAATCGGTTTCAGGCTCAGGAACTTTGGTAATTGCAACTTCAGGCATTTTGGTCTGCGTGATTTTTGCTGTGGTATTCTCGACGGTGATGTCATCAATGTTGAAAACGGAGTGGTCAAGATCAAAGTCGTCAATATCAACTTCTAAGTTTCCAATGTCCAAATCGGCGTTGTTACCGGAGTATGAATCATGATAGCGGAGGTGTGTCGATTCAACATCAATACCATATAATGAAAACTTCCACGGCACTTGTCCCGTAGTGTCTTTTTGTACTTTAGTGGTATCGCCAGCAAAGGCGGAAACGATATAACTATAATTGAATAAGCTATCTGATTTTGTTCTTGAAATTTTGGCGGTGATATTTATTAAATCAACATTATTCAATTGGATCTTGTGATGCAGAAGGCCCCAAATATCTGTATCAACAGAAATTTCTCCAGCATATAATAATGTATCCTTAGATTGATCTTGAAGATACAATCCTTGTAGCACAATTTTTTTTGGAAATCGTAAACTAAAATGATTTAAAGCAACAGGAGTACCGATTTTTTTCTCGACAAATCCAACAGTCTCCTTCACGATCCGATTTTGCACTGAAGGAATCTGAATCGCCATTATTACTACCAACAATAAGGCAACAATTGAGAGCACTATCCATCCCGTAATCTTTAGAAACTTAAGCAGTCCCCGCTTTGCTAATACTTTAAATTCCATTCATCGCTCTTTAAAAACTGTTAAGATAAAATTATGCCGGAAACGATTCTTGGAAGGAAAAATATTATTGTGAAAGGTTAACTGTAGAACATTATCCTCAAGGCGAATATTTAGGCGTTGAAATGAAATTATTTCTTTATAAGCCTGATTAACAAGTTAATTGCCAACTATAATTGGCTCTTATAAATCCTATCTAAGGTGTTTGCTGTTTTTAAATAAGATTCTACTTCCCAGCGATATTCATTTTTGTTAGCGAGAAGCGTTGCCCATTGTACAGCAGATTTTCCATACCATTCATCAGGAGGGAGACTAAGTACTTGACGTTTGGTTCCTTTATAATATTCACCCTTAAAATCAAATTGAGAACCATTAACATTACGAAACGTTGCACCACCTTTTGTACCATAGAAATTAAATTCAATGATGGCCTCTTTGCCTGTGTGAGCGCTCCAAGAACAACAAAGTTGAGTTACCAAACCACCTGAAAACGTTAGTTGTGACATAACATAATCTTCAGACTGCACTAACGGGGTAGTTAACGCGTTACCCTGAACAAATAAAGAACTGTTGATGGTGTTTATTTCTATCGAAGGAAAAAACCAATAAAGTATGTCTAATAAGTTGACACCAATATCCATCAAACAACCTCCCCCTTGTGCGTCAGCATTGGGGTTAGCAGCACCATAGGCAATATGACCTGAAAGTTGTACCGCATACATTTGCCCTAGTTCATTAGCATCAATAAGCGTTTTTATTTTTTGTAAACTTCGTGTATTTCTATAAGAGAAGTCCGTCATCAAAAGGCAGTTATTCCGCTTCGCAGCATCTATTACCTCACGGGCATCTTGGGCTGTGCTAGCAAGTGGTTTTTGACAGAAAACCGCCTTACCGTGTTCTAAAGCACGTATAGCTTGCTCTTTATGTAATGCATTTGGTGTTGCGATAACAATGCCGTCAATATCTTCCTGCAACAAAGCATCAAATGAATCAATATTTCTCAAGTTATTATCCTTGCAAAATTGCTGGGTATTGCCTGTATATGGGTCACATAAAGATACAACCGATGCCATTTTGCTTTCGCGTATCGCATCCATTCTAGACTTACCAACATTACCAACTCCTAAAAATCCAATTTTTGGTATTCTTGTCTGTATTTCACCCGTTGAAGGTTTCTCATCTACATCCTGATTCATATTGCTGCTTAATTTCTAGATTGGCCCTATTGCTATAGTAATTATTCATGAGGTTGAGCTGTCCCTGAATTGAACCAACTTCTGCTGCTTATTATAAATAAGCATGCCCTGAAATATCAAGGTTTTCTAAATAAACCCATTCACCTGATAAACAATTTAGAGTGAGGAATTTTGTTCACACATAAAACTTAATGCAAATATATTTCAAAAACCTGTTATTAACTCTTTTATATATAGGTAAAGACTACTGGCACAGTTTTAAGATAGCTTTTATCATGGAAACTTTTCATGATTTAAATGCAGAAGAGCGCGCTAATCCCTCTTACTGGATCAATGCAGTCGACCCACTGATCTTCGCTCCCTTAACTGAGAATATTAAAACAGACGTGGTTATAGTGGGGGGTGGTATAGCGGGGTTAACGATTGCTTATTCATTAATTAAAAATGGCAAGCATGTTATAGTACTTGAACGCGATTACATAGGAAGTGGTGAAACAGGTAATACGACTGCACATATAACCAACGCCCTAGATGAAAGATACAGTGGTCTACGAGAGTTGTATGGTGAAGAGCAAACCAATTTAATTGCCCAAAGCCATACTACGGCTATTAATTTTATTGAAGGGGCTGTGCAACGTGAAGGTATAGATTGTGATTTTAAAAGATTAAATGGTTATCTATTTCTTCATCCATCAGATAAAAATCAAACGCTTGAAGACGAACTTCAGGCCTCTAACCTTGCAGGTATTCGAACTGAGTTATTAGCATTAGTTCCTGGTATTTCAAATGTAGATAGTGCTGCACTTTGGTTCCCCAATCAAGCCCAGTTTCATCCATTAAAATATTTATATGGATTGTGTCGCGCAATTATAAACTGCGGCGGAAAAATATTTACAGATACACATGTAAAAGAAGTCTCAAAAACAGGTGTAAAAACACAAAACTTTAAAGTTGAGGCTGAACATATTGTGGTAGCTACGAATACACCTATTAACGATATAGTAACGATGCATACCAAGCAGTTTGCTTATCGAACATATGTGATTGGCGCTACCATACCTGCCGGATCGATAGAGCCAGCTTTATGGTGGGATACGGGTGATCAATATTCAACCTGGAGCACCAAGCCCTATCATTATGTTAGAATTCAACCCCTTGATGAAAACTACGACCTATTAATTTGTGGTGGAGAAGATCACAAAACCGGGCAAGCCGAAAAGGATCATATTAATGAGCAAGAGCGTTTTGCATTTTTAGAAGAATGGGCTAGACAGCGATTTCCAACCATTCAACAAATTGCATATCGGTGGTCCGGACAAGTTTTGGAGCCAATTGATTCCCTGGGCTTTATTGGGAAAAATCCAGGTGACGAAAATATCTATATAGCAACTGGAACCTCTGGTAACGGAATGACTTATGGCACCATTGCAGGAATTCTTATACCAGATCTTATTTTAGGTTTTGAGAACCCATGGGAAAAGTTATATGATCCATCAAGACTTCCCTTACGTGTTTTTGGAGAATACCTCTCGGAAGTAGGAAGCATGGCCATGCAATACGGAGATTATCTCACATCGGGCGACTTAAATTCAGCTGAAGAGCTCAGTGAAGACGAAGGCGCGATTCTTAAAATTTCAGGAAAAAGAGTAGCGGTTTATAAAGATAATGAAGGAACTATCCATGCATACTCTTCGGTTTGTCCCCACCTTGGATGTAGCGTGAGATGGAATGGTTCAGAGAAAAGCTTTGATTGTCCATGCCACGGTTCAAGATTCTCCTGTACGGGAAAAGTCTTAAATGGTCCAGCAAACTCAGATTTAAACAGTATAGAAATAAAAGCTGATGAATTAGTTAAACATTAATACACTATTATGAAATCAATAAATAGAAATATAAATAATCCAACAACTCAAAGTGGTATAACTAAAGATGAAGGAGGTGAAGATCATTCTGAGTTTCCTGGCTATCCTTTGTATGCGCCCGAAGAAGATATTATGAATCAAGCCCAGCGTGTTGACGTTGATTTAAATATTGACTCTTTAGATTCAATAGATGTTATAAATTCAGACCTAAAAATAGGGTCAACAGAAATTGATGACTCAGATAGACTAATAGACCAAACTTCTAACTTAACTAAAGATGACCTAGAAGCCCTCGGCCCAAAAGATTTAAGCCTCGATATGGGTGAAGATGAGGAGTTATTAAAACACCGCGTTTATCCAGTCGATTTTACTGGTAAAGATATAGACCTTCCGAGCCTCGATTCAAACGATAAAAATGATGGCGTTACGAACGAAGACGAAGAAAACAGTATCTATAGTATTGGTGGCGATCGCCACGATGACTTAGAAGAAGATAAATCTTAAAAATTGTGTTGTTCTTTGCGGTCACGAGAGCGTGAGGTTAGAATGATCGCGAAGAACACACATAGTATTTTCTAACTTACTTAACCTGCTTAAAAGCATATATAAGTTCTCGGCCAATCTGTTGTACGCGCTCCGTATATTTAAAGCTTTCTAACGGCGTGTTATCAAAGTCTTTGGGGTCATCATAAGTGAGTGTAATACGCTTAACAGCACCGCCTACTACAGGGCAATTTTCATCCGCATGCGAACAAGTCATAATTGCACAAAAATCCGTTGTTGGATTACTCTCTGCATTAAACACTTTGGAGAATACTTTAAGCGAGTCAGACTCATTTGAAAATCGAACTTCATAAATTGGGTTAGTACCATTTTTAATACGATTAATAGCAAATCCAAAATCTGCCATCGCCTTTACAGCACGTGCGTTAAAAGCGGTAGCCTCAGTACCTCCAGAATAAGTCGTTATATTATTCAAACCATAATATCTTGAGATGGCCTGACCCCAAATTTGTGACATATGACTTCTTCTGGAATTATGAGTACAAATAAATAATAGAGACACCGTTTTACTTCTGGCATTCTGCTCCGATATATACTGTGCAAATGCAGTTAATTCCTTCCTACGTACCTCAGGAATGAGCTCAGCTTCGGTTTTTGCTTTGTCAACAAAGGATTGAATCTTAGGATAAAAACTGATTTGTTTTTTCATTTTTCCTTAATCAATCGCAATATTACGATTATTATTTTTATTAAAACGGTTACAGAAGTGAGAAATTGCTGCTTAACTTAGTCATCAGTGAGTACATCAATTAGGGTCTATGTGGAATACTGTGGGTAATCGAATTTAAGTTTTCCGGCTACAAAG
>CAXSCR010000016.1:0-71040 GCA_964235605.1 uncultured Cyclobacteriaceae bacterium
AGTTTAATTGTGTTTTATCCTAAATTTACAAAATCTGCAATTTGTCGTACACCCATTTTTACACCCTTTACCAAACAATTTGTAATCATGTTCACTAATTACAACGGGGTGTCGGCTTTCAAAGCGGAACCAATTTAAAAAAAATATCAATATTTACTTTTTCAGCAGACCCTAATTACTACTTTAAAACCATATTATACGCTTCATTATAATACCTTATCAAATTCGACCAGTCAAAAATTGAAGAATTATTTTCTACGTTATTGCGTTGCATTATTCTTTCGCGCATAGTCTGCTTCGAAAAGTTATACATAACCTCCACTAACTGACTGGCAGACCAATCAAAAGTTCTTTTACCTCTTTCAATAACGTGAAGTCCATAAGACTCATGCTCTGGCAGGTGATTTAATAAGTAATCGCCAAATCCTGAAAGATCGCTGGTTACAGCAGGTATGCCGCTAGCCATACACTCTAATGGTGTATAACCCCAAGGTTCATAATAACTAGGAAATATTCCGAGATGACAACCACGTACAAATTGACCATACTCCATCCCAAATAAGGGATTAGTTGGTGTGATGAAATCTGGATGGTACACTATCTTAACTTTATCCGAAGCATGATTTAACAAATTCTTCGCCGTCAGAAAATTGAGAATCTCATCTTGATCTTCCGCTACCAGTTTATGCGTTACTACATAAGGATTGCGTTTGGTTTTCCATGACTGAATCATTCTTCGATAACGCAACTTCCAATATTCATCAACAAAATTATTCAGATCAGGTAGCCTGTTATCTTCGCGCGTTGTACTCTCATAAAAAAGATGTTTACCGACTTGTTGCTGAATGGCTTCACAGGTCTGCAAGATTTCTCCCATCATGGCCTTAGATTGCAACACTTCTGGTTTGATGTTATGAAAATCACGTTTGGTTATGAAGAACATAACAACGGTAACATCTGCTTTTTCTTTCTTAAGCCTTTGGTTCAATCGGCACAGTGCTTCTAGGGTAAGATCAAACCCTTTATTTCTATACTCATATCGTCCCGAAGTAAATAGGTAGATGGTTTTCTGTAGATCGAAAGAGTAGGATTGAAAGAAATGCCCCATCACGAATTGATGTATCTTTTCTTTGAAAGTAACGTGCATATTTTGAAACTCGTGAAGCGCTTCAAAGCGTTCTATATTCAACCCATTTGGTAGTACTACTTCAGGCTTGCGCTTCAAAAGGTGCTTACACTCACGTGCTGTTACTTCACTTACTGTAGTAAGTACGTCGGCTTTATTAGCGCAGGCAAATTCAATACTGGCCTCCGACTCAATACCAAATTTTTTTGCTTCAACCTCCCACTTGAAAAATGGAAGGTGTGCATAAAACATGGGCGAGTTTATGGCAAGATGTCTGCCTAATTGAGTAGCGTGCGTAGTGAATACGGTCTTTACTGGCATGCCTTCTTTTTTCATATCAAGAATAGGAAGTCCGGCCATCCATTCATGAAAATGCGCAATAAGATTATTCTCTATGCCTGTAAGCTTTGTTAGTTCATCAAAAAATAATTTAGTGAGGTAAGCAAATGCTACTACTTGATTGATCAACGGATTATCAGGTGTACTGATGCCGTGATTTTTCCAGAGTAAATATTTCACAACATTGCGAGCCCTATCTTCCATTACATGAGGGCTAATTAAAACCACGCGCGGCTTACCAGGCACTAACCATTCGGCATAATAAACTTCATAGCCTTTCTTTTTCAAATTTGCAGCTGCTTGCCCAAACACGTCGGTGGTTTCGTCTAAAGGCTCCAACTCAGTTAAAATATTTTTGTTAACAAACGGACCTACCATACAGTATTGATCTTTCCACTGATCAACCATTACCGGAGCCTTAGATCGAATAACCGTATAAATGCCGCCTACTTGATTACATACTTCCCATGCAACCTCAACGAGATAACTTTTTTTCGTAACAAGCGCAATAGGTGGTGTTCGTTTTGGCATAAGAGTCCGTCAGCTTGGCCGTAATCTATCACTAATTCCATATATTTAATGACAATTGTTCTTAAATGTTCCATGGTTATTTCATGGATTGCAATTTGATAAAAACCAAACGGGGAATTATGTTATGAACTTCGAAAAATTTACAATCAAATCGCAGGAAGCATTACAAAAGTCCGCTCAGCTTGCTTTAGCAAAAGAACATCAGGCAATAGAGCCTGGTCACTTACTCAAAGCAATATTAGAGACTGATGAAAATGTTTCCAATTATCTGTTTAAGAAGTTAGCTATTAATAACACAATTCTAGACACAAAACTAGATGAGGTTATTGATTCATATCCACGTGTATCAGGTCAGCAACCTTATCTGTCATCAGCATCCAACAATATATTACAAAGCGCTGAAAAAGAATTGCGCGAATTTAAAGATGAATATATTGCGGTAGAACATTTAATGCTTGCATTGCTTGCATCAAAAGATAAAATCAGCTCGATCTTGAAGGATGTAGGTTTTGATCGTTCTTCTTTGATAAAGGCTATAAAAGAATTACGTGGCGGATCATCCGTTACAGATCCCAATGCTGAAGCCAAATACAAGTCACTTGAACGTTATTCTAAAAACCTGAATGATCTTGCCAAGAAAGGCAAAATCGATCCTGTAATAGGTCGTGACGAAGAGATAAGACGCGTGCTTCAAATTCTTTCAAGAAGAACAAAAAATAACCCAATACTTTTAGGAGAGCCTGGTGTTGGTAAAACTGCCATTGTTGAAGGCATGGCTCAGCGTATTGTTAATGGCGATGTACCTGAAAATTTGAAATCCAAAACGTTGGTGTCATTAGACATGGGCTTGCTTGTTGCAGGTGCTAAATACAAAGGCGAATTTGAAGAACGTTTAAAGTCCGTAATAAAGGAAGTTACCGATTCAAATGGTGAGATCATTCTCTTCATTGATGAAATTCATACACTGGTTGGTGCGGGTGGAGGAGAAGGTGCTATGGATGCTGCCAATTTATTAAAGCCTGCGCTAGCCCGCGGTGAGTTACATGCAATTGGCGCAACCACCTTAAAAGAATATCAAAAGTATATAGAAAAAGATAAAGCACTTGAACGCAGATTTCAATCTGTGGTTGTAGATGAGCCAAATGTTGAAGATGCAATCTCCATTCTTAGAGGTATTAAAGATAAATATGAATTACACCATGGCGTTCGTATAAAAGATGATGCGGTTATTTCTGCCGTGGAGTTATCAAGTCGGTATATAACAGATCGTTTTCTACCTGATAAAGCCATTGATTTGATGGACGAGGCCGCAGCAAAATTGCGTCTTGAAATGGATTCGCTGCCTGAAGAACTCGACGAGCTAAACCGTCGGATCATGCAATTGGAGATAGAGCGTGAAGCCATACGCAGAGAAAAAAATAAAGACAAAGAATCTATACTCAGTAAAGATATTGCCGAATTAACAGGTGAAAGAAATTCCCTTAAGGCAAGATGGGAAAGTGAAAAAGAAGTTGTTCACGGCATTCAAAAAGAAAAAGAAGCTATTGATAAACTGAAGTTCGAAGCAGAGCAAGCTGAGAAGGCGGGCGACTATGGACGCGTGGCTGAAATCCGTTATGGCAAAGTTACTGCTGCAGAAAAAAGGCTTGAAGAACTGAAGCAAAAAATGAAGTCAAAGCAAGGTGAAAATTCATTGCTAAAGGAAGAAGTGGACAGTGAAGACATTGCGGGAGTAGTAGCACGGTGGACAGGCATACCTGTTTCAAAGATGCTTCAAAGTGAGCGTGAGAAATTACTTCATCTCGAAGCTGAGTTAAGTAAACGTGTAGCTGGCCAAGTTGAAGCTATTGGTGCTTTAAGTGATGCGGTGAGGAGAAGCCGTGCTGGATTACAAGATCCAAAGCGGCCCATTGGATCATTTATTTTTATGGGTACCACCGGTGTTGGTAAAACAGAATTATCAAAAGCACTTGCTGATTATCTCTTTAATGACGAAAACTCCATGGTGCGCATTGACATGAGTGAGTATCAGGAACGCCACAGTGTAAGTAGATTAATAGGTGCACCTCCGGGCTATGTGGGCTACGATGAAGGCGGTCAACTTACTGAGGCTGTTCGTAGAAAGCCCTACTCTGTCATACTACTGGATGAAATTGAAAAAGCTCACCCTGATGTATTCAATATTCTGTTGCAGGTTTTAGATGATGGAAGACTAACTGACAATAAAGGGCGTATTGCCAACTTTAAGAATACCATTATCATCATGACAACAAATATTGGTTCCTCCATCATTCAGGAAAATTTTGAGAAGATGACTGATGATAACTATTTTGATATACTAGAAAGCACACGTGAAGAAGTATTTGAACTGTTGAGAAAAACCGTTCGTCCAGAGTTCGTCAATCGCATTGATGAGATTATTATGTTTAGGCCATTGAGCCGCGCTGACATTCGCAAGATTGTAGATATACAAATAGACCTTGTACATAAGCGTTTAGAACAGGTTGGTGTTAGGGTGGAAGTATCTGAAGCGGCTCGTGATAGAATTTCTAAACTTGGATATGACCCGCAGTACGGCGCACGACCTCTTAAACGCGTATTGCAACGTGAAATTTTGAATGAACTCTCCAAACAGATTTTAGCCGGAAAGGTTCATAAAGACGAAGTAATTTATATTGACTTAAATAATGAAATAGAGTTTGTGTTTGAGAACCTTCAGCAGCCCGAGCTTGTTAATAAGTAGTTGTTTGTTTCAGTTTTTTTCAGTGTTGTCTCTTTGTATAAACAACAAAGGGAGTGTAGTTGAATAGTGGGGTTGTTTTTAGGGCGTTACGGATTTTTCCGTAGCGCCCTTTTTTAATTCACTTGGTTCTTCGTGTACCATATGATACGCTTGCATCTGACGTGCATTTTTAACAGCTGTGCCAGTGGCTGTGTTATTAAAAAATAAATTAACGTTCTCTACATCCTGATTTACAGATAGCCTATCAGCGACTTGGTGAATTTTCTGTATATCATACTCAGAGTGGTATAGTTTAGGCACGCCATGAAAACGGTAATAAATTGCTTTGCTAGTTTGAATCACGTCATCTGGTAGCTCCGGATGACTCATACCACAAAAAGTAATGTCGTGTTGCGCTAGCGTGCTATACACATTTTCATTCCACCAGCTAGCATGGCGAAATTCTAAAACGTTTATATAAGCTTTGCTTAGAAAACTTACGATACGTTCTAATGCTTCTGGGTCATATGCATAGGATGCCGGAAATTGAAACAATACCGTTCCTCCTTTCTCACGAAGTCCATCTGTTAATCTTTCATAAAAATCGGTGAGCAATGATTGTGCATCTACAAATCTTTTAAAGTGTGTAATTAACCGTGGCGCTTTAACAGCAAACGTAAAATTATTAGGACTGCGATCGTACCAGCTTTGAAAAAATTCTAGCTTTGGAAATTTGTAAAACGTAACGTTTAGCTCTACTGCGTTGAAATGGTGGCAGTAATATTCAAACCACTTCCTTTGAGGTAAACCTTCTGGATAAAAAGTATTTTTCCACTCACCGTAATAAAATCCCGAACATCCTATTTTCCATTGAAGCATACACGATTTATGCAAGTTCTGTTCCACCAATGGCACACATTTTCATACACACATTACCAAACGAGGTGTTATGGAAATTGAAATGAAAGCGAAGATCGTTCCTGAACAACATGAAGGGACCCAAAAGGATATAGATTATGCAATTATTGCTGCTGATTTAAACGATGCACAAAAATTATTTTTCCTTGGACGTAATAGATTATTGAATGTAAACCATTGGGCAGAGTATTGTGGATATGCTTCTTCTACATTCATGTTGACTGATAGTCAAGGGAATGAGGTTGATAGAACGGCCGAAGAAGGCGATTATTTTAAAATCAAAATTCCTGCTCCATCCAATTCAACCGGAAATGGTTACGATTGGGTATATATTGAAGCAATAGAAGATAATAGTGATGTGGAAGGACCTTTTGAAAACATTGCAATGCGCGTGAGGCCTTCAAAAAACCCGCAAGTTAAGGGGGAAAATATTGCACATTTCTTCTCTTACGAAGCTACCAGTTCTTTTGTTGTTAGTAGATTTCGTAATAAAGTGTCTGCTTCTGTATACGGAAGAAATGAAAAACCCAATACAAGTACAACAGATATTGTGCGAAATACACTTGTAGCACTTACTGCCATGCTTGGATTATCTAACGTGCAATGGGAAAAATTAGTTAGAGGTTTAATCGTAATTAATTAAAAAATTAAAACAAAGCTAACGCTTGACAGTTGCGTTAGCTTTATTATATCTCCTTACTCTTAGCTAAATTTTTTATATCTCTTAGTCTTTAGTCTAAATTTTTTCAACTCCCAGTCCTGCTTTATCTGAGCAATACATGTAACCATCTTTTAAGATAAAGCCACCCTTCACTACATCACGTCCCAAGTCAAGGCTTCCGTCAAGATCAATATACTTTGTGTTAGAGCAAGCAAAGGCTGCATGCAAAGCGGCTGTAATGCTAACAATGCTTTCATCATTACATCCCCAGAAGAGATCCACCTCTGCATGCAATGCTACATCTGCAATTTTTAACCCTTGGCTAACACCACCACACTTCATCAACTTTATATTAAAAATATTAGCTGCCTTTGGTGGCTTAATAAGTTCAATGGCATCAGCTGGTGTAATAAGCGATTCATCTATAGCCACAACATTTCTAACCTCTCTCGGCAGCGCCTTCATAGCGGTTACATCTTTAGCTGGCAGGGGTTGTTCGATCAACTCGATGTTTAAATCATACGTTCTTCCGTAGAACTGTATAGTTTGATCAGGTGTATAACCTTGGTTAGCATCAACACGAATCACAAGACCATTACCAAATTTTTCACGAAGCTTCATTAAACGTTCAACGTCTTCTTCTAAATTTTTACCAAGCTTAATTTTTAGCGCTTTAAACCCACGTTTAATATAATCATCAGCTTCTTCTAATGTTTCTTTAACACCTTTAATACCTATGGTGTTTGATGTCGGCATTCTTTGTATTTTCTGTCCTAGATATTTCACTAGTGGTATGTCTAGATATTTTGTAAAGACATCATGCAAAGCGATATCTAAAGCAGCACGAGCTGATGGATTATCAGGAAAGTTTCTCCAAACTTCATAAACTAACTGGTTAAACTCCCGTATGTCGCGACCAATTAAGAATTCTAGGTTGCTTTCATGTAAGGCTTCTAAACATTGATCCAGATTTTCGCCAACAACATATTCGCTGGGGTTTCCTGAGCCGATACCCGTTACACCATTTTCTAATGTTATCTCAACAAACGCATTGCGTACCTCATCGATGGTTTTGAAAGCGATCGTATAGGGTTTTGTGTTTCCAAGGTCAGCACTCCAAACGTCTATTTTTTTAATTTTCATGTATCGAAAGTATTAGTTTAGGTATTATGTGTTTAGGTTAGCTTGTGTCTTATAATCTCACTGAAGTATTTATACAGTTACAACCTTCTTGATCATCTTTTCAAAAAGGGGAACAAGTTGATCTACGCCATCTTCTAAGGGTAATATAGCAGGTATGTCAAGTTCGTTTTGATATTGTTTCGCGGCAAGCCGTGCATCTTCTATTTTCATCTTAGCACTGTTAATTGTAACAGCCACGGTAGGCGCTCCATAAATTTTTATCAAAGCAATTTCGTCTTTCAATTCAGGGATGTATGCAGGATAAAATTCCAGATCTTTATATTGTTTTCTTGGTGGATTATGCTGAAGCACAACTGCATCGGCAGCAGCCGAAACAATCCACTCTGCTCCCGCGGGGCCACTTGGATTTCTTAGCGAGGACTGACCTTCAATGAAAATTATATCGGGCTTCTCTTGTTCATAGCAACTCACCACAGCATGTTCCATTTCACCAGAGATAAAATCGTTCAAGGTTGAGTCAAACACAAAACCGTATTTGGCGCCCTGCATCCAGCCGGTTTGGCCTGTATAAATCATTTCGGCTTTATAGCCTGCTTTACGCATGGCTTCTACCAGAAACCGTGTCGTTGTTCTTTTGCCAAGTGCACAGTCTGTGCCTAACACAGCTACCTTCGGACAAGCAACTTCTTTAATCTTACCGGACCAAAAATGCAGGTCTTTAAATTTCTTGGGTTTGCGTACATCAACTATTTGCAATCCTCTTTGTTTTGCAAGGTCTGCTAGTTCTGTGATGTCTGAAACATATTCGTGTAAGCCGTTAACAAGATTAAAATTATTTTCTAACGCTTCGGTTAACAAAGCACGAAGCGAATCAGGGATAACGCCGCCTTTGGTGGCAACTCCAACAATTCCGTAGGTAGCCTTTTCTTTCGACTTCTGATTGAAATCTTGGATGGACTCATACACTGGAATGTTACGGTGCGTGCCATCAAGCACCTCCCCTGCATCTTTGCCAGCGCTGTTATGGTCTATAACGCCCATTATGGTAAAACGATCTGTGCCCCGTATAAGACCATGCGCAGTTTTAGCATGACTAGTGGCTAAATAACCGCCAGTTATTACAATGGCATTGCTCTTCATAAAGAATTGTAATAAATTGAAAATTTTCCGAAATATAGTGAGCTTTCAAAAATGCCAACACTGTTTTATTCGTTTTAACGATTTATACTTATGGGATGCTTATTAATCTTCTATTATAACTGATTGAAAGGGCTTATTATCCTTCTGCTGGCCGGAAATACAACTATATTCTGCCATGCCCAATCATTAATCGGAAGGTGGCAAATTGTAAAGCAAACTACATGTGGCCATGAACTATTGCCTGGAAATCAGCAAAATGAAGCGTCTTTAATTGATACAAAGACGCATGCTAATAAAACACCACAAATTATAACATTTGACGACAAAAATAACGGCGAGGAGAACACCAAGATCTTTAATACTAACAAATACGCCAACACAAAACATTTTTTTTATAAGCTAGATAGCGGCACACTCTATATTCTTGATAAAAGATCGAAGCTTATAATAGATCGTTATGATGTTGAAAAACTACAACGTGACACGCTTATTATCTCAAACACAAGCCGACCGTGTGAAACAAAGGTTTTTGCTAGAATTAAATAACATCTATAACGGAACCAAAAACCGTTCAGACCTAATTAATTCGAATTATAAAACATTGTTTGATTACAAATGCATTGTCAACGCAACCTTGCCGTGGCAAATAAAGTCTGATTCTTATTGACAAACTTCTTCCTTACCTTTGCACAATGATAGAGACATCCTCTAAAAAAGACATCCGCAAATTAAAACTTGACGAGCTGAAGGAATTCTTTGTTCAGCATGGCGAAAAAGCGTTTCGTGCCCAACAAGTTTACGAGTGGCTTTGGCAAAAGTCAGCGAAAGATTTTGACCAAATGTCGAACATCTCGTTGCAAACCCGTGAAATGCTAAAAACGCATTTTACCATTAACCATATTATGGTTGATAACATGCAGCGGAGCACCGATGGCACCATTAAGAATGCGGTTAAACTACACGATGGACTTATCGTTGAATCTGTACTAATTCCTGCAGAAAAAAGGATTACCGCTTGCGTATCGTCACAAGTAGGTTGTAGCTTAGATTGTAAATTTTGTGCTACCGCGCGCCTTAAGCGTATGCGTAACTTAAATCCAGATGAAATCTACGATCAGGTTGTAGCAATCAAGCAACAAAGTGAAGAGTACTTCGGCAGGCCACTCACTAACATCGTATTTATGGGCATGGGTGAACCTTTGCTTAACTACGCCAATGTTATGTCTGCTATAGAGAAGATCACTTCCCCAAAAGGATTAAACATGGCAGCTAAAAGACTTACTGTTTCTACAGTGGGTATAGCCAAAATGATTATAAAATTGGCGGATGATGACGTGAAGTTTAACTTGGCCGTCTCACTTCACTCAGCTTTAAATGATGTGCGTTCTTCCATCATGCCAATTAATGACACCAATTCATTAGAAGACCTAGGTGAAGCATTGAAGTATTGGTATGCAAAAAGAAAACGCAAAGTCACTTATGAGTATGTGGTCTGGCGCGGTATTAATGACACCGAAGTACATGCCTTAGCCTTGTTAAAGTTTTGTAGAATCATTCCGTGTAAAGTAAACCTGATTGAGTATAACCCTATCGATGAAGGCCAGTTTCAGCAGGCTTCTGATTCAGCGCTTAGCATGTACATGGACCTTTTGGAAAGAAATGGTATCACGGCACGCATTCGTAAGAGTAGAGGAAAAGATATAGATGCGGCTTGCGGACAACTTGCTAACAAAAGTTAATCCTGAAATACATCCATGCATTAATCATTTAATATCAATCTTATTTCACAGATTAAACGTAATACTGGTTTAGTGCTTGTGATTGGTGAATAATAAGCACGACTAAACAACAGCTCTATCATAATATAAAAACACCTGGATGAATTTTAAGAAGATAGTAAGTCTATTCATCCTATGCTTTCTCATTGCAACTAATCTCTATTCACAAAATGTAATTAGCGGTTTGGTGGTAGACTCCCTCTCACTCAATGCACTGCCTGATGCACATATTCGAATAAAAAACAGCAGCCGAGCAACAAAGTCAAATTCGAACGGATCGTTTATCATTATGGCGGCTGATTATGATACCATCATTTTTTCTTTTGCAGGATATAATGAGTTTCAATATCCTTTACTCGGGCCTGAAACAGACATCTTAATCCGAATGTCTGGATCATTTAAAATGTTAAAGGAAGTGACAATCAATGCAACGCCTCCTCAGGAGATTATGGAAAAGAAAGCACCTCGCTATACCAAGAGCGACGGTAGCAAGTATACAAGGTCGCCTACACCTACACTAGCAGAAGGAATTTCGTCACCTTTTACTTATTTTTCAAAAACAGAAAGAGAAAAGCGCATGCTTGTTAAATTACGGACTGAAAATAAAAAGATCAAAACGTATATTGAAGTTGTAAACGACCCTGAAACAAAAAAAGAGGTGATGAAAAAATTTGCGTTGCAGGAAAAATCGTACTACGAAATACTTGCAAAGTTTAATCAATCTAACCAGGCTCTTTACATTAGCAATCCGGTAGAAATAAAAAGGCGTCTGATCAATTTCATAAATAGCAACGTCAGGAAAAAATGAACGAAGAAAAACACTTCCAAAGCTCAGAGAAAGTTCGCGACTTTGTAATCGGCATGAGCGATGGGCTCACTGTACCATTTGCCCTCGCGGCAGGCTTGAGTGGCGCTGTTGACTCGACCGCCATTGTGATAACGGCAGGGTTAGCTGAAATAGCGGCAGGCTCTGTAGCCATGGGTCTTGGTGGATATCTGGCAGGACGTACTGAAATTGAGCACTACGATGCCGAAGAAAAAAGGGAGTACGATGAAATTGTACACTTTCATGATGTTGAGATTAAGGAAACAAAAGAGATCTTCGCTGCGTATGGCTTAGATGAAGCGCAACAAGAAAGCATAGCCAGATCAATGGCAAAGAATCCTAAGAAATGGGTTGACTTCATGATGCGTTTTGAATTGGGACTTGAACGCCCTGATAAACATCGTGCCCATCAAAGCGCGTTCATCATCGGCATGTCGTATGTAATTGGTGGGCTGATTCCCCTAAGCGCGTATTTCTTCACTGACAATGTACATCGTGGTTTAATGTTCTCAACCATTATCACAATCTTCTGCCTTTTTGGTTTTGGATTGGTGAAGAGCAAACTTACTGGTCAGCCTTTATTTAAAGGTGCCATAAACGTTACATTGGTTGGCGCACTAGCTGCAGGTGTGGCGTTTATGATTGGTAAGTTGATAACATCATAGCGTAGAATGTTAGACTCAGCGCTAAGTCTAACCCAGTAATACTATTTCTTACTTGCGTTGAAAAGTTTTTCCTTCTCATCTCTCGTCAAGCTATCGTAGCCGCGATCGGAAATTTTGTCTAGGATGGCATCGATTTCATCTTGCGATGTCTTGCCTACTTTTGATGATGGTGATGGGTTTGATTTAGAAGCAGTGACTGGCTCTGTTTTCCGATAGGTAACTTTTACTTTTGATCTTTCATTGAACAGACTCTTGAACCAGTCAAGTGTTGCCGTAATCCAGCTTCCCCAGTTTATGCCACTTTGAAGTTGTTTTGTATAAACGAAACCAATTAATGCACCTCCAAGATGAGCAATATTGCCACCTGCGTTATCACCTACAGAAAATAAAAATGAAATGATAATATAGACGGCAGCAATAAACTTTATTTTTATTGGCCCAATGAACATGAGATGAAATGTATAATCAGGTAGCAACGTTGCAGTGGCTGTCATCACTGCAAATACCGCAGCTGAAGAACCAACTAATAATGTATAGTCATTTGCGAAATAGGGAACTGTGTTAAAAATTACAAAGTAAAAAAATCCACCACTTAATGCTCCCAAAATATAGACCGCTACTAGCTTATCACTTCCTAAATACTCAACAAACAATTTAGCAAACCAGTAAAACCCCAGCATATTGAAAAAGATATGACTTATGCCTACAATGTTATTGTTGAAATTATAAAGATGAGCAAACGAATAAGTGAGAAGTGTCCAAGGTCTTCTTATAAATTCGGATAGCGAAGAAGGCAGTGTAAATTGATCATAAACAACCTGAAATATTGGCTGTGTTTGTGATATTTTAGCAATAACAAACAATAGCCCTAACGCTAAAAACACCACAATGTTGATAATGATCAACTGCACATGTGCATTGTTCTTTCTCTGAAAAGCGTTTTTAAAATCGTTTAACATTATTCGATATTCTATATCTAACTAAATACTCATTAAAGTGTTAATATCCCTGTCCTTTATCACCCCATATTCCTTTGATAATTACAAATGCTATAAACGCTCCACCAAAGTGAGCAATATGGGCTACATTTCCACTGCGGTCTAAAGCAAATGTTATAAATCCAATTATAAATACCATATACTTGGCCTTCATAGGTATGGGCGGAAACAACATAGTAACTTCCAAATTAGGAAAAAGTAATCCGAAGGCCATTAATATTCCATAGATGGCTCCTGATGCACCCAACATGCTACCTGCGGCACTTGGATACACAAAGTAATCTACTAAAGAATAAATAATACCTGCGCCGACACCAGTTGCTATATAAAACAATAAGAACTTCTTGTCACCCCAATACGATTCTAATATAGGGCCAAAAGAGGCTAAAGCCATCATATTAAAAGCAATATGCCAGATACCGCCATGAGCAAACATATACGTAAAAAATTGAAAGGGTCTGAAGGCACAGGAATCCATTTTCCAAAGGGAAATCAAACCTGTTAATCCTGGGCTATATTGAAATTCAATACAACTATCTAACGATAACGGCATTAGTAGTTGAAGAACAAAAACCAAAACATTGGCTATAATAAGGTTTCGTACAACAGGGGTGACTCTGAACATGATTTAATTACTTGATTTGATCTTCTTTTGAACGGTAAACGATTAAGTAAATAGACGGTTGAAATAGTTTTCAATTTTACCAATTTCAAAAATAAAGAAAGTTGGCTTGCCGTCGGGGGTATAATTGGGAGTTTTACAAGTAAATAGAGAATCGAGCAATGCTATCATCTCCTCCCGAGCCAGGTACTGACCACCCTTCAGCGATGCTCTTTTAGCTAATGCACGGGCTAAGTTTTCGCTTAACGGTAACGAAAGTTCTGATTGATTAATCTTGAATTGCTCAATAAGTCCCTCAAACAATTCTTTCTCCCTCCCTGATTTTATATGAGAAGGAACACCATTTATTACCAAAGTGTTTTTTCCGAAAATCTCAAAACGGAAGCCCAACGCCGTAATCTCCTTTTCTAACTCCAATACCAAGGCAAAATCTGCCGGGTTAAAGCTTACGGTTTGCGGAAACAGGCTTTGCTGGCTTTCGCCTGATTTATTTTTTACTAACTCTACAAATTTCTCAAACAAAATTCTCTCGTGAGCAGCTTGTTGGTCTACAATCATCATTCCCGACTTTACTTGCTTCGTAATATATCGCGCATGGAGCTGGAAGATTGTTTTCTCTTCGTGTACCGTTGGCGATAAATCAGGCTTATTAACTGCACTCTCAAAACGCAGGGTATGCACATGAGGTTCATTTTGTTGATCAGGCATTAACCTGCTAGTCTCTTCGCCTGTAAACAATTTTTCCCAATTATTTTGATTTGACTTATGCAATGCCGTGCTAAACCGTTCATCAAAATAAACATCATTGGAGTGAGCAACGTTACTGAGTTTAGTTATGATGTTTATATCTGCATTAAAATCCAATGCGGGTGTAAGGTTGTGCGAGCCTATTGCCTGACGGACTGCTGAACGCATGACAGCATATACAGCACGTTCATCATCAAACTTGATTTCAGTTTTAGTAGGATGAACATTTACATCTATATGCTTGGGGTCGATCTCTATAAAAAGAACGTAAAACGGAAAGCTATTTTCTGGTAGTAGCCCTTCAAAAGCACTCATTATGGCATGGTGCAGGTAATTACTGCGTATAAATCGCTTATTCACAAAGAGAAATTGCTCACCCCTCGTTTTACGCGTAAAGTCCGGCTTGCCAACATAACCTGTTACTTGAACGAAATTGGTTTCCTCTTGACAAGGAGCCATCTGCTCCTGATAAGCTTTTCCAAAAATATTAACTATGCGCTGACTTAACTTGGCCGCGGGTAATTCATACACTAACTCGTCACCTTGAACGAACGAAAAGGAAATGTCTTCATGTGCTAAACACAAGCGCTGAAACTCATCAATAATATGACGTAGCTCTACCGGATTAGACTTAAGGAAGTTTCTACGTGCTGGAATATTATAGAAAAGGTTCTTTACGCTAAGGCATGTTCCCTTTTCAATAGCAACTGGTTCTTGCCTTTTAACTTCAGAACCCTCTACTACTAACAAAGTACCCAACTCCTGCTGCGCCTGCCTGGTTTTCATTTCTAATTGAGAAACGGCTGCAATAGAAGCAAGCGCCTCACCTCGAAAACCCATGGTGCGTATTTTAAACAAATCCTCAGCCGTTTTAATTTTCGAGGTAGCATGGCGCTCAAGGCTCATTCTTGCATCAGTTTCAGACATGCCGGCCCCATCATCAATTATTTGAATTAAGCTCCGGCCTGCTTCTTTTACTATGAGCTTAATATTTTTTGCGCCTGCATCAATGGAGTTCTCCAACAACTCCTTTACTGCAGAAGCCGGACGCTGCACCACCTCACCAGCTGCAATCTGGTTAGCAATGGAGTCTGGTAAAAGCTGTATGATGTCGGACATTTATATTCTATTACTTTACGGTGAGTTAAGCGGAAAAGAATTTGGTCACTTAAAACCACTTTTACGCGTACAAATTTACTTTTTGTATCCGAAATAAATCAAGTCAATCTCAGACCTGCGCTGATTTAAGCCGATTTTAAAGGAATTTAAATACATCGCATAACATTAAACCAACACTTATCTCCTTTGTGGCGTTAAAATTTGAAGTGATTATTCTTGAGATGGATCAATTTTAATAACTTCAGGCCACGCAAATTTTGATTTGCAAATTGAAACCGGACAACCAATGCTTAAAAATTTTTTATTGTGCCTTGCGCTTATTTTCACCTTCATACTAAATGCACATTCCCAATCCGCCAAAAGTCAATGGATTGACAGCGTATTCAATACTTTTGGGTTAGAAGAAAAGATAGGACAACTATTTATGGCCTCTGTATATGCCGATAAAGAGAACCGAGTGATTGAGATTGAAAATGAAATAAAAAATAATCACATAGGTGGCGTGGTTTTCATGAAAGGTGGCGGGCCTATTCAACATGTTAAACTTACCAATCACTTACAAAATATTTCTGCTACTCCCCTTTTCGTTGCACAAGATGCTCAGTCAGGCCTTGGACCAATAATGGATAGCACCTTAAACTTTCCAAGTACATTAGCCTTAGGCGCCATACAAAATGATAGTCTCATTTATGCTGCTGGTGAAGAGATAGGGAAAGAGCTTAAAGCCTTAGGTATACACGTAAACTTCGCTCCGGTAATAGGGCTGGACGTTAGTTTTAATAACAGGTCAAATTCATTTGGATCTAACAGGTTTAGGGTTGCGGCTAAGTCGCTGGCTTTTATGCGTGGCCTCCAAACGCAAGGAATTTTGGCTTGCGCAAAAAACTTTTCACTTAGCGGTCTTACTATTACTGATGTTCAACAAGGTTTGCCAATTGTTAAGACATACGCAGATTCTATAAGTAGTTACCCCATTCAAAAATTATTAAATCAAGGACTCAACTATGTAATGCCTACTTCGGCTGAATTCCCAATATTCTATCAACAGAAACATTTTATTAAAAAGACAAGATTAAGAGCGGGGGCTATAACTTCAATTTTTGCAGGTGATTGGCTTAAGAAGCAAATGAACTTCAAAGGCCTTGTTTTAATTGATATTCAAGGAATGGAAGGTAGCACTAAATACAGGGCAGGCGAAGCTGAGATGCTTGCTTTCTTAGCTGGTAATGATATGCTGGTATTTTCAAATAATATAGCACCGGCCATTCGTAGAATAAAAAAACTTCTTAAAAAACAAAATCAGTATCTATCACAACTAGACAATAGTGTAAAGAAAATTCTAGCTGCTAAATACGATGCAGGGCTATATAGAAAAACAACTGTAAAAACAGACGGCCTAATAGTCAAATTAAACACAGCAGAAGGACAATTGCTTAACAGAAAACTTCACGAAGACGCCATCACGGTGATTCAAAATTCTAAAAATTTATTGCCCATTGTTACATTAGAAAACAATCATTTTGCCTATGTGAACACCAATAATGAATCTGTCAATAGTGAATTCTATCGATACTTAAAAAAATATGTTGCGGCCGATCAATTCCCTGTCGATGACAAAACTAACATAGATGCGTTAGCGAAGTTATTACATGAGAAGGAAGTAATTCTGGTTGGCTTGTTTCCAAAAACTTCCGATGACGTAATGCAAAAACTGATGCCTTTGTTGAAAGAATTGACTGCATCTCATCAAGTTATTATTTGCGATTTCGGCTATTTAAATTCCATCAAAGATGCAGACGACTTCACCGCTTTTATCAGCGCATATAGCAACAGCACCGACATGTTAAGATTGGTACCACAAGTAATTTTTGGTGGCATTGGTGCAAGCGGACAATTATCTTTTTCAGCATCACCTACAATCAAAGAAGGCTTGTGGTTTAAAACTCAGTCATTGAACCGGTTTCAATATTCCTTGCCTGAAGATGCGCACATGGACAGCGAAACATTAAAGTCCATTGACACCATTGCCAACGAAGCAATAAAGATGGGCGCAACACCGGGCTGCCACGTTTTTGTAGCCCATGAAGGTAAAGTAGTCTTCGAAAAATCATATGGATACTTAACCTATGAAAACAAGATACCAGTAACTGATGAAACTATTTATGATCTCGCATCTGTCACCAAGGTATCAGCCACGCTACAAGCTGTTATGTTTTTGTATGAAAAGGGCATGATCGATATTAACAAGAAAGCCTCAGCATACTTGCCAAAATTGAAGGGATCAAACAAAAGCGATTATACACTAAAAGATATTCTAACACACCAAGCCGGGCTCTGGCCCTTTCTTCCTTTTTGGGCGCAGACAAAAAAGGACGATAAGTTTATGCCTGAATATTATAGCGATAAGAAGAGTGAGGAATATCCTTATCTAGTTGCTGAAAATTTGTACGCATCAGTAGGTATTAAAGATAGCCTCTGGAACTGGATCATAAAATCGAAAGTACGTGAGAAGGCCGCGCGCACACCTTTTGATTATCGGTATAGTGACATGGGTTTTTATATCCTTCAACACCTGTCAGAAAAAATATTAAATCAGCCGCTTGATGATTTTTTACAACAAAATCTATACGAACCACTAGGCGCTACAACAACGGGGTATTTGCCTTTGGACAGATTTCCGCCAACCCAAATTGCACCTACAGAAAACGATAAATCATTTCGAAATTCTCTCTTAGTAGGAACGGTTCATGATCAAGGCGCAGCTATGCAAGGTGGCGTAGCGGGTCATGCTGGGCTATTCAGCAATGCGAGTGATTTAGCTAAACTCGGTCAGATGTTGTTACAAGAAGGAAGCTATGGAGGCTATCAATATTATAAACCCGAAACCGTAAGAACGTTTACGCAACAACAATTTGAAACAAGTCGCAGAGGCCTTGGTTGGGATAGGCCAATACCATCAGACCCGCATGGACCAACATCTTTACATGCTTCGCCTAAAACCTTTGGACATACAGGCTTTACAGGAACCTGCATTTGGGTTGACCCTGAATATAATTTGGTCTACGTTTTTCTTTCAAACAGAGTGCATCCAGATATGACCAATAACAAATTGATTAATGCTAACATTAGACCGCGGATTCAAGATGTGCTTTATAAATCTATATTTAAATACAACGATCAAAAGGGCATTCAATAACATCTTTAAACAATTATGCGCTTATAGCCGAAACCTCGATGGGGGTAAATGAGTTATACACTAACCAGTAAGTTGTGGCGCTATACTGGCAATAAAAAACACCCCCAAACGTCAATACCATTAAGTAATATAAAAATCAAATAAGCGTGGAGTCAAAAAAAATAGGAATTGTTTGTTATCCAACCTTTGGTGGAAGTGGTGTTGTAGCTACCGAACTCGGCAAGGCACTCGCCAAAGAAGGACATAAAATTCATTTTATCACCTACTCACAACCAACCCGATTAGACTTCTTAAATGAAAACTTATTTTATCATGAAGTTGATTTTAGATCTTACCCGCTATTTGAATACCCGCCCTATGAATTGGCTTTAGCTAGTAAAATGGTTAGTGTAGTAAAAAATGAAGGCCTAGACCTGCTTCATGTACATTACGCTATCCCACATGCTTCATCGGCCTATATGGCTAAACAGATTTTGAAAACACATGGCATTAGTATTCCTGTAATAACAACATTGCATGGTACGGATATAACGTTGGTGGGTAAAGATCCATCTTATGAACCTGTCGTTACCTTTAGTATCAATGAGTCAGAAGGAGTAACGGCAGTATCGCATGATTTGAAGAAAGAGACTTTTGAACATTTTAAGATCACCAACGAAATTGAGGTAATTCCTAATTTTATAGATCTTGAAAAATTTAAAAAACAAAAGAAAGACCATTTTAAAAAGGCTATCTGTCCTAATGATGAAGTCCTTGTAGTACACACCTCAAACTTTAGAAAAGTTAAACGCATTGGTGATGTGATACGCGTATTCGCGAACATTCAAAAGGAAATTCCTGCTAAACTTTTAATGATTGGAGATGGCCCTGAACGGTCAAAGGCTGAAAATCTTTGTCGTGAATTGGGTATTACAGACAATACCAGGTTCCTTGGGAAACTAGAAGCCGTTGAAGAAGTCTTATCTGTTGCCGATCTATTTTTGATGCCTTCAGAGAAAGAAAGTTTTGGTTTAGCTGCATTAGAAGCCATGGCGTGTGAGGTGCCTGTTATATCCACCAACACAGGAGGCCTACCTGAATTAAACGTTCAAGGTGTAACCGGTTTTTTAAGTAAGATTGGTGACGTTGAAGACATGACTAAAAGAAGCCTTTTTATATTAGACAAAAAGAATTTGCCAACATTTAAGGCAAAAGCATTAGCCCGGGCAAAAGAATTTGACATAACGCGTATCCTTCCGTTGTACGAAGCGTATTATGAAAGAATTATTCAAAAGACGAAGGTTAAAGCGCTTGTATAAAATGACCAGAAATAAAATCGGTCATCTTACTCATCCATTAAGTTCTAGATATTTATAGTTCTCTTTTGTTTGATTTAATACGTTGGGCTAAGTGTGAAATGAGCATGAAAACATTCCCATAGCCGCTGCAACCAACATGGTAAAACCAGTTCATAGTTTTTCATAACAAAATCGTTTTGATATAATACGGTAAACGGCATACAGTTAACAAGATTGTTGCTGATGCGTTCTGCCTGGTTCGTAAACTTTTTAGAAATTAAATTTTGAAGCCGAAACAGAATTACCAATTTAATGGTTAATTGATAAGACTTTATAGGATATCATGCTCGGACATCGCTTTAGTAAATATACACCACCCCCTGAGAAAGGAAAATCTGATTTTGAAAAACTTCTTAAGGTTTTCATGCAGTTGCTTTTAATCACATCAGGCAACGTTGCTGAAGCACTTCAGTGGCTTACTGAGGTAGACAGACAGCATGGACTCACCAACGCGAATTATGGTATGGGTGATTTCATTGAAGACCTTAAACGCAACGGATACATCACAGAAGAAGGACCAAAAGGTGAATTTAAACTGAATGCGAAAAGTGAACAAAATCTACGTCAATCAGCATTAGAAGAAATCTTTGGGAAACTGAAGAAAAGTAAATCTGGCGATCATAATACCTTTCATAGCGGGCAAGGTGATGAACAGACTACCGAGAAACGTGATTATCAATTCGGTGATACACTCGAACAAATATCAGTAACAGATTCTTTACGGAACGCGCAGATCAATCATGGATTAGATAATTTCTTCATGACAGAAGATGATCTAGAAGTGATGGAAAGTGAATTTAAAACACAGACCTCCACGGTGTTGATGATTGATATTTCACATTCGATGATTCTCTATGGCGAGGATAGAATTACGCCTGCTAAAAAAGTTGCCATGGCTTTAGCCGAATTAATCACAAGAAAATATCCGAAAGACACGTTAGATATTCTTGTATTTGGAGATGACGCCTGGCAAATAGAAATTAAAGATCTTCCCTATCTTCAGGTTGGTCCTTATCATACCAATACGGTGGCTGGCCTTGAGCTGGCTATGGATATTCTCAGACGAAGAAAGAATAGCAACAAACAAGTTTTCATGATCACCGATGGCAAGCCCACGTGCATCAAGCAAGGAATAAAATATTATAAGAATGCTTTCGGGCTCGACCCAAAAATCCTGAATAAAACATTGACCCTAGCAAGTCAACTACGAAAGTTAAAAATACCCGTTACCACTTTCATGATTGCCACAGACCCGTACTTGAAATCATTTGTACGCGACTTTACGAAAGCAAACAATGGAAATGCCTACTACAGCAGTTTACAAGGTTTAGGTAATCTTGTCTTTGAAGACTTTAAAAAGAACAGAAGAAAAAATTTATAAGTCAATTACAATATTGATTGAACTACTTAAAAATAAATCATGAAGGATCACGCAAAGATTAGAACACTCGCGCAATTAAAAGAGGCTGGTTATAAATCAAAATCTGTAAAAGAAGAATTACGCGCTAATCTCATTCATAAGTTAAAAAACAAAGAATCTGTTTTTGCAGGTATCTGGGGCTACGAAGAAACCGTAATTCCTGATTTAGAGCGGGCTATTCTTGCGGGCCATGACGTAAATTTACTTGGCTTAAGAGGCCAAGCGAAAACAAGACTAGCGCGCTTAATGGTAAACCTTTTAGATGAATATATTCCTGCAATTGAAGGCTCTGAATTAAATGATGATCCTCTAAAACCGATCTCAAGATTTGGAATTGACAAAATAAAAGAATCTGGTGATGACACGCTCATTACCTGGATTCACCGTGATGATCGCTACACCGAAAAGCTCGCTACACCAGATGTGTCAATAGCAGATTTGATTGGTGATGTTGATCCGATTAAGGCAGCTACATTAAAACTTCCATACGCTGATGAGCGCGTTATCCACTTTGGGTTAATACCACGTTCTCATAGAGGCATCTTTGTTATTAATGAATTGCCCGATCTTCAAGCCAGAATTCAAGTTGCTTTGTTTAACATTTTGCAAGAAGGCGACATACAAATAAGAGGCTTCAAGATTAGGTTACCGCTAGATCTTCAATTTGTTTTCACTGCTAATCCTGAAGATTATACCAACCGAGGAAGCATCGTTACACCTTTGAAAGACAGAATCGATAGCCAGATAATTACACATTATCCTAAGACTTTAGGTATTGGAAAACGAATAACACAACAAGAAGCAAGATTAAAAGACGAGCAACGTAAATCCATTACCGTAGCAGAGATCGCGAAAGACTTGGTTGAACAAGTTGCATTCGAAGCAAGGAAAAGTGAGTATGTAGATGCAAAGAGTGGCGTATCTGCAAGACTTACAATTTCAGCCTACGAAAACTTAATTGCCGCTGCTGAACGTAGAAGCATTATCAACAGCGAAAAAAATGCATTCATCCGCATTTCAGATTTTATTGGTGTTGTTCCTGCCATAACTGGAAAAGTAGAATTGGTATATGAAGGAGAACAAGAAGGTCCGGGTATTGTTGCCCAGAATTTAATAGGCAAAGCCATACGCACACAATTTGTTAACTACTTTCCTGATCCGGATAAGTTTAGAAAGCAAAAAGAAAAAAGTCCATACAAGAAAATTTCAAACTGGTTTGGTGAAGGCAATACCATTGATTTGCTGCACGACCTGACCCAACACGAGTTTGAGAAAATAATTAGAAATGTTCCAGGACTAGCTGATCTTGTTAATGAATTCCATAAAGGGCAAGATCAAGCTTCTAAATTATTTTTAATGGAATTTGCGCTCCATGGTTTAGCTGAATATAGTTTAATAAGTAAACATAATCTTACTGCTGGTCTTCAGTTCAAAGACCTATTAAGCAGCATGTTCACGATACCACGACCTGGTGGCATTGAAGATGAAGACGATGATGAAGCGACAGGTGGACGCTTTAAATAAAGTTAATGCATAATACCAGCAACAATTAAATTTTTTCTGTTCTTTATTCACGTACAGGGATTATGAGCAACTTTTATGAGTCTGTTCCTTATAACGCGCAACAAGTTCAAGAATTAAAAAAACTTGTTTCTAAAGGTGAGGGTAAGTTCCTGGAGTTTAAAAGAAAGGCTTCACACCCAGAGAAGATTATGCGAGAAATGATTGCATTTGCCAACAGCGCTGGCGGAATTCTTCTTGTTGGCATTGGTGATGATGGAAGCATACCTGGATTAAAATATCCTGAAGATGATTCTCATGTAATCCACAAGGCGTTAAAACTTTGTAGGCCGCAAATTGAAGTGATAGAGACTTTCATCCCCTTAGAAGATTCAAGAATCGTCATCCAATACGAAATTCCAGAAAGTAAAAAGAAACCACACGCATTAATTTCAACTGATCTTACGAAAGAAACTTTTATACGCGTTGATGATAAAAGCATTAAAGCCAGTAGGGAGATGCGTGAGATTATTCAACGCGAGCAACGCAAGAGAGATATTCGATTTCATTACGGAGAACATGAAACCATGCTCATGAAATACCTGGATGAAAAACCTTCCATAACCTTAAAGGAGTTTGTCGAACTGAGCAAACTGAAAAAATTTTATGCGTCTAGAAAATTAATTCTTTTGGTACTTGCAGATGTGTTGAAAGTTTCACCCCATGAGAAAGGAGATTTATATTCGTTAGCCTTTAGTACAGTAGAAGCTAAGCGCAGAGGCGCTAAGCTATTTTAAGTTTTTCTTAATAAAGGCACATCAAAATAATCACATTTATCTGTTAGAAGTTACAAGCGCATAGGCCACAACTTGTTCCAACTTGTCTTTACAATACCAAAATATTATTGTAGTATCGTATTAGGCTTGCGTAGCGTTTGGCTACATTACACTAAACCAAGTTCGTTCGTCCACTATGGCAAAAAGCGCAAAGGATAAAAAGATTTTTGTATTAGACACCTCTGTTATCATCTATGAACACAACTCCATTCTTAACTTTGCCGAACACGACATTGGCATACCCATAACAGTACTAGAGGAACTTGATAATTTTAAAAAAGGAAACGACACCAAAAATTTTGAAGCCCGGGAATTTATCAGATTAATTGATAAACTAGCTAAAGATCAATTGCTTCACCAATGGAATCCACTTAATGGAAAGAGCAAAGGAAACTTTAAAGTATTAATGGAGACTAGTGGTACTGGTTCTCTTGATGCTAATAAAGTATTTGGTGAAGACAAGTCAGACCATCGCATTTTAAACTCCGCCTTGCATTTACAAAAACAGGAAAAAGGCAGAAAGATAATTTTAGTTTCAAAAGACATAAACCTCCGACTAAAGGCAAAGTCATTGGGTCTTCAAGCTGAAGATTATACAACGGGGAAAGTGCAAAACATTTCTTCTCTTTATAATGGCAAAACAGTTATTGAAGATGTTGATGCTTCTATGATCAACCTCTTATATGAGAAAGGCTACTGCCCGCCTGAAGAGGTCTTGGGTAAAATAAAGCCCATAAAAAATCACTATTACATTCTTAAGAGTGGTAAGAAATCAGTGCTTGCATTCTTTAACTCTGCGAATGGCATGGTAGAGCAGGTAGAGAAGCGGTCAGTCTATGGAATTAAGCCGCGCAACGCAGAGCAAACTTTTGCCATGCATGCTGTAACGAAACCAGAAATTAAATTAGTGACAATGCAAGGTGTTGCAGGCACAGGCAAAACACTTCTTGCGCTCGCAGCAGCTCTTGAACAAAAGCGCGACTTTAAACAAGTCTACCTTGCGCGCCCCATTGTACCACTTAGCAATAAAGACATTGGCTATTTACCAGGCGATATAAAATCAAAACTGAATCCTTACATGGAACCCTTATGGGACAATCTGAAATTCATACAAAATCAATACAATGAATCAGATAAGGAATACGCAAAAATAACTGAGATGGTGGCTAATGAAAAATTAGTGATTACACCCCTCGCTTACATAAGAGGAAGGAGCTTGTCTAACATCTGCTTTATTGTAGACGAAGCACAAAACCTCACACCGCATGAAGTAAAAACTATCATTACCCGAGCAGGCGAGAATACGAAGATTATTTTTACAGGTGATATACATCAAATAGACACACCTTATTTGGATTCACAAAGTAATGGCTTGTCATATCTTATCGATAGTATTAAAGATCATGAATTGTATGCGCACATTACGTTAGAAAAGGGAGAGCGTTCAGAGCTGGCTAACCTGGCGAACGAGCTCTTATAATTCTGATATCATTTAGTGTGATATTCCCAAAAAAAGACTTTTGAAAATGACTAAGTAAGCTTTAGTCTGAATTTAAAGTCATTTAGCAGTTGGCCCTAAACTGGCTAAGTATTGGGAAATCTTACAATATGATGCAGAAGCTATTTTTCAATTACCTTTCTATAACTACACAAATAAGTTATTTAAAGAAAAAAGGTATTGTCTTAGGAACGCGTATCAAAGATGAGCGTAAGATTTACATTTATATGCTACCCGATGTCTTTGTTGAGGTAATGTATAAGAATGACAATGTAGAAGAAGCACCCGAAGCACTTAGCACCGTGAAGGGATTTAGAAACTTGAATACCTATTTGGAGAAACAATTTAAGACCACTTATCACTAAAGTTTAAGTGGTCTTAATATTTAATACAGATAAGTTTATTTTTTTGCTAATACCTTAACCATTGTCTCACCTATCTCTGCTGGCGATTCTACCACATGAATACCGCAGTCACGCATAATTCTCATTTTAGCAGCTGCCGTATCATCAGCGCCACCAATAATAGCTCCAGCATGGCCCATTCTTCTGCCCGCCGGCGCAGTTTGACCCGCTATAAATCCGACCACAGGTTTTTTATTTCCATTTTCCTTTATCCAATTTGCTGCCAACGCTTCATAATTTCCGCCAATCTCACCAATCATAACAATCGCTTCCGTATCCGGATCGTTCATTAATAATTCAACGGCTTCCTTAGTGGGTGTACCGATGATGGGATCGCCCCCAATTCCGATGGCTGTTGAGATGCCTAAACCTGCCTTCACTATTTGATCTGCAGCCTCGTAAGTTAATGTGCCCGATTTTGACACAATGCCAATCTTACCCTTCTTAAACACAAAGCCAGGCATAATACCGACTTTCGCTTCTCCAGGCGTAATAACACCCGGGCAATTAGGGCCTATCAATGTTAGGTCTTTGCCTTGAATATAATTCTTGGCTATCATCATATCCTTTACAGGAATTCCTTCTGTAATTGTAATTATAACCTTAATTCCAGCATCTGCAGATTCCATAATAGCGTCAGCAGCAAAAGCTGGTGGAACAAAAATGATTGATACATCTGCACCGGTCTTATCCACAGCTTCTTTCACGGTATTGAAAACAGGTCTTCCTAAATGTTCTGAACCTCCCTTACCGGGCGTAACGCCACCAACTACGTTGGTTCCATACTCTATCATTTGTCCGGCGTGGAACGTGCCTTCAGAACCCGTAAAGCCTTGTACTATAACACGTGAATTTTTATTAACTAATACGCTCATGGATGTGATTTTAAGATCCTCACAAAAATAGAATAATAAACTTTCTGACCAAACGATTAATGTAGGTCCACTTCCTATGCAAGAGCAACTAATGAAAAAAGCTGCTCCTTTTTAGAGAGAGCTTTTCATATTTTTGCGGATTAGTTATTTAATTGGCGGTTCAATTATAGCATTCCGGATTAAAAAATCATTAAAGGACTCTTTAAACCAGGGAACTTCAGGCGCTAACTTAATCGCTTCTTGATACGACGTAATGGCGTCTATGAATAAACCATTTTTCTCATAAAACCCAGCAAGTACATATTTACTCATTGCGCTTTTGTCAGCCACCTGGTCTTTTATTTCATCGTATAGGGTTTTAATCCGGTCTTTATCTGCACGGGAAAGTTTCTTTAGTGTATACTCCACAGACTTGTTGTTTTGGGGATCAACTTTGGAGAATACTTTTACCAAGATATTATCTTCATGTAAAAAATTATTGTCACCAAGATCAATAACTACATTGTTATCTTTTGTTTCAATCCTATTCAATTCTTCACCGAACATGCTACTGAATGTTACAATATAAGGTGCCGGTACCTTAGCTGTATCCCAATTTATGATGACGTTATTGTTGAATACAATTGCTACTTCCGCCTTAGGAAGATATACTTTCACATTCTCAATACCTCTATGAACAGCTCCGGTTGCCGAAAGATTATTTTTTTTCTGCGTGTTTGAGCTTAATATAAAGTCTGTGTATTTATTTAATACACTGGAGCCACCACTGACTTTGCCCGCCAGGTCAACAACCCTATACTTACCCGCTTGCTTTAACTCTAGCGGCTTACCACTTACATGTATTAAGCCTACATATGCGTTTTCAGCTAATCTCAATTCATCAGCAGACTTAAGGCTTGAACCCGTTTTTATTAACTGCCAGACCTCGCCGGACTTTACCTCATTTTTACCTTTATTAACTAACACTTTGAAAGGGTAGTTTTCTTGTGCCCATGCAGAGAATGCAAAAGCGATAAGAAGAGCGGTAGATATCAATATCTTGTTTTTCATACTTTTAAAATTTGGGCCTTGATAGCCTTATAAATTTAGAATAATAAGTGTCTTCTCCTATAGAAAATGCAAAAAGCCGCTTAATGCGGCTCTTTAATCTTTGTGTCTTAATTTATGATCTCTTCATTCCGTGTCTTATTAGAAACTCCTCATATGCATCTTGATAGGAAATAACTTCTGGTGCTAGCGTAATAGCATCCTCATAAGCCGCAATGGCATCTATAAACAAATTGTTTTCTTCATAAAAGCCCGCCAAGATAAATTTGTTTAAAGCTGTATGATCTGAAACATCGCCCATGATTTCATTTAGCGATGCTTTAACATGCTCCGATTCAGTTGGTGTAAGTTTCTTAATAAGGTGTTGTTTAGATACCTGGTTAACATCGTTCTTAGCTTTCACTTCTACTAAAATTGCATTCTCTTTTACGAATTTAGGATCAGTTAAATCTAGTTGAAAGCTGGTTTCATTAATTTCCATTTTGGCCAATTCATCATCAAACATATTGCGCAGTGTAACAATGTATGGACCGGCAACTTTAGTACCGCTCCAATTGATTACCGCAATGCTATTATAGATGCCAGAGTGTTGATTCTCCGGAAGCAATAATTGAATAGCATAAGTCTCGCCTCTGTGCACGGCTCCCGTAGCACTCAGCCTGTTCTTTTTAGCTTCAGCAGAGTTACTGCTAAGTATAAAATCAGTGTACTTGTTTAAGACACTAGAGCCCGTACCTACTTTAGCAGCTAGGTCAGCTACTTTGTAGCTCCCTGCTTGTTTTAATTCCATTGGTTTACCGGTAGCATGCACCAAACCGATGTAAGCATTATCTGCTAACTTTAATTCATCTTCTTTACGCAGTGTAGCGCCCGTTTTAAGCGGCAACCAGGTATTGCCTGATTTAACTTCATTGGCTCCTTTATTTGCTAATACCTTAAAGGCATAGTCCTGGGCAAAAGTTAGGAGACTAAATAAAAGAAGGCCTGCGGATAGGGTAATATTTTTGATTTTCATGGAGTTAATGTTTCGATTAAATTACCAATATTTAAGAGGTTTCGGATGTTAATACATCGTCATTACTATTTGTAATCGATCTTCCAGTTTTTATTCTTATAAAAAACTGTTTTACCACATTGTTGTATAGTTCAAAACACGTTCCGGCCAATGCCACTAAAGCTAAAGTAAGCGTAAGGTTGAGTTTAAACTCCCACAAATGAAAGATATATATCATTAAAAAGGAGAATAAAACAATTTGTATTAACTGAACTAGTAAACTGAGCCCATCAAACCACAACGGAAGCTTTTTATCAATTATAGAAAAGAAAGCTGTATTCAAAAGACAAATTATAATCGCGATAGCGTATTCTTGCCATTCGCCAAGCTCTCCTATATAGTCTTCGTTTAAAATCATTGAAACCGCATTAGCATGCACCACTACGCCATACATGTCAGGTCTTGTCTTACCAGCGTAATTTTTATTGAGTGGGGTTATAAATTTGTCATCCCACGATGTATCCCTAAGATCTCTTCCTAGAAAACCCATGATAACAATCTTATTCTTGATCATTTCAGGAACAAACTGGTTTGCATCTAAAGCTTGATCCCAATCCAACGCATAGTATCTGCCTGCGTAAGAGGATGCGCCATGCCAGTCAACTATATTACCTCTGTAGTTAATTATTTCGGAATGCTTATTTCGCGCAAGATATCGTTTGGTTTTTAGAGAGTCATATAGCATAGCAACTTGTGTAGAAAATGCCAATTCGTTTGTTCCGCGAACAACCTTTTGCGGGTTATATGATCTACAAACCTTCAGATCTTCTTGGTCTTCTGCATCAGTTTCCAGGTTGACGAATCCTTCATATGCTCCTTCCCTTAATTCAGTATCCGTATGTTCTATTGAATCATACATATCAACATCGCCATATTTTTTAATGAGTGTTTGTGTCTGCCAAAGCTTTTCTGCTAATACCATAACACCTGCATCTTTTACAGCGTTGGAGAACACCATATTATTAAGCGTGTCATAAGCCTGGGGACAATTGACAGAATCACGCAATCCCCTATCACAACTAAATATAATATCCAAGGCAATAACTTTAGGTTTAAATTGGCTCAATGTCATAACCTGCTGACCAATTTCACCTCTTGATAAATATCCAATATTTACAATAACAATGTTAGTGTCAAGTGATGGATCATCACGCAACTGAGAAAATGCAATATCGGTAAGTTCCATATCGCCTAAAGCTTTACCAAGCGGATCAAAGGCATTGAAAATGTTTAATTGGGTAATACCATATATGCCCGCAAGAACAACAATTGTGAACGTGGTGCTTATAAAACAATCCAACCAAAATTTCCGCATAGTATGGGGGTAATAAAGTAAATTTAGAAATTTACACTAGATTATTAATTACTAAGATAGTGAACACTTCAAGATTAAGCATCACGGAATACCATAATGGCATTTTGAATAGGGATACAGTCATTTTAGCAAAAGCTATTACATTGATTGAAAGTACCCTTCCAAAAGATCAGCTTGCTGCAAGTGAGCTTATCGATGCTATACTTCAACACACAGGTAGATCTATTAGAATAGGAATTACCGGTGTACCCGGTGTTGGAAAAAGTACTTTCATTGAAGCGTATGGTCGTTATGTAACTTCGCTTGGAAAAAAGATAGCGGTCCTTACTGTGGACCCCAGTAGCCAACTTACAAAGGGAAGCATTCTAGGAGACAAGACACGAATGGAGGAGCTCTCCAAAAATCCGCTAGCGTTTATTAGGCCATCACCTTCAGGCAACACCCTTGGTGGCGTAGCGGGTAAAACAAGAGAGACCATTTTGCTTTGTGAAGCAGCGGGCTTTGAAATTATTCTGATTGAAACTGTTGGTGTCGGGCAATCTGAAGTAGCAGTTAAGAACATGGTCGATTTCTTTTTGCTGTTGATGCTCGCAGGTGCAGGCGATGAACTTCAAGGAATTAAGAAAGGAATTATGGAGATGGCAGATGCCGTGGTCATAACCAAAGCAGATGGTGACAATATGAAGCAAGCCGCTCTAGCGCAGGCAGACTTTCAGCATGCGTTACACTTATCTTCTGCATTAACTTCTGGGTGGTCGCCGCAAGTAATTACGTGTTCTGCTCTTACAACCGCTGGTATTGAAGATATTTGGAAGATAGTCTTAGCGTATAAAAATAAAACTCTTGCCTCAGGCTACTTTAAGTCCAATCGACAGAAACAAATTGTTAGTTGGTTTCATGAATATTTTGATCATCTACTAAGAATTGATTTTGATAATTTCGCAAAGGAGAAGGGCACGATAAGTACGCTTGAAGAACAAGTGAGTAATCAAAAGATCTCTCCGCATACCGCAGCACGTAAATTGCTGCTTGCATATCGTAAGTCACTTCATGAAAGTAAATCTTGAAATAGAAAATTAGTTTCGAATGTAGATAAAGAGCCATCTTCATTCCTTTGTTGATTGGTGTAATGCTTTGTTACAATCTCGCCCATGTTAAGAGCAATAGGTTTCTTAAATATAGGACCGTCATATACAAGTGTGTGAAATTCTCCATTCTCGCCGCAAGAGTCCACACCGTCAGGTAAATTGTTTACGAATACATGATCAATTGTTTTACCTAGATCACTACGCTTAAAAAATTTTGAATTCGCAGAACAAATTAATGTCTTGAATCCCGCATTGATAAAATCATGAATTAATATCGTTGAGTCTATTTTCCACAAAGGAAATATTGGAAGCAGTGCAGATTCGCTTAACAATTCCTCTCGGTATCTACGTAAGTCCTCAAGAAAAATATCGCCAAAAGCAACAGCATAAATTCCTTCTACTGCACAGTCTTTGTAAAAAGAGCGCATTAAAGTTTCATAGGCAGCGTGACTTTCTGATGACTCTAAATAGATTTTGCGTAGCGGTATTCCAATACACGCAGCTTGTTGATCAATTAATTCTTCACGCACACCATGCATGCCCACACGCCGTGTCTGTTCATTGATGATGGTGTGCAGACTCACTACATCATATACATTGCACTGTAATATTTTATAAAGAGCAAAAGCGGAGTCTTTACCTCCGCTCCAGCTAATCGTAATCTTTTGCTTATCCACTTTACGCTTTGGTTGATATGGACAATGTCTACATCCATTTTTACAACAATAGCCACGCTTTAGGTGAAAGGCTTCAGTGAAAACTATGAAGCCATTCTCCCAATAAAAATCTGCGTTGCTATCTGAGCCTAATTTATTCCCAAACAATCTGAATATAATTTTTGAATAATAGTTAACTAAAAGGGCGCATTGGGTGGCAACGCTTTTATTGTAAAGTTACTGTTGCTTATATCATACGTGTTTTTGAGACAATGTAGACAAAAAAGATAACTATTAACATTACCACCTTACATTCAACTTCAGATAGGCACTTCTACCACGAGTTTGGTAGCCGAGTATTTCCTGATAGGTTTCATCTAATACGTTTTCAAGTTTAAAACTAATGGCAAGCTGTTTATTTATTTGCCAGTTTACGCCAAGGTCAATAAGGTTATAGTAATTAACTTTATATTGATTTAATGCACCGTAGGGCCCAAGTTTCTCATCATAACCGGAATCAAAACGAGAACCTGCATAACGATAAACTGCATTAATTGAAAGATTATCAAGAGGGCTGTAGCCTATCTCTGCATTGCTGGTAAAGCGTGGTCTGCGGACTAATTTATTGATAGTAACTTCTTCAGTTACAAAGGACCCATAATTAAAAAGTTGTACATGATTTCCTCCCGTATCAGTTACATTGATATTGTTTGGCAAAATCGTAATTTTTCCGTCTAACCAACTGATATTTGCCGTTAGATAGAATTTTTTATAGATAACGTGGCCATCAATTTCTAATCCACTTACTACTTGCTTGGCAATATTTAGATAAGTATCGCCTTTGTTTTCGAGGTAGGTCAGATCTGAAATGCTTTTATCTTTATCCCACAGGTAGACGTACTCAATAGAATTTTTAGTTTGCGTTTGATAAGCTGATAGCGTTATATAACTCTCTGAAGTAAATTCCTTTTTTATACCAAGCTCAAAGGAAAGTGATTCTTCTGGTTTCAAATTTCTATTACCACGGGTTGTATAGGCATTAAAACCTTTGGTTGGTTCATAAAGTTGATAAAGCGAAGCCGGATTAAAACCGCTGGATATGGATGCATATAACAAAAGGTTGTCAAGCTTATATGAAGGGTCAATTTCGAAAGTCCAGTAGTTTCCAATAATTGAATGATTACTTAAGCGTGAACCCACAGATAGATTGAAATTATTTAAACTAATATTGGCTTGACCAAATACATAATTTGTCTTAACCGAGGTATCCAATGTATCATAGTTTACCTCTGAGATGTAGTTACCAAAATCTGAATGATTGAAATAATACGTATTGAAGAGCATAGCCTCTGCATACTGGCCACCGCCTATAACACCTTTCAATTTATTATAGTGGTAGTTAAACTGTAGCTCGTTTGTAAAAATCTTACCTTTATATTCTCCTTTTATATATGTCGCATCATAATTACCACCAGCATCATTGACCGATGAATCGTTTACATTTCTTCTCTCAGAATTGCTCCAGGAACCTAAAGCAGTCATACGCCAGTTATCGGATAACTTATAACCTACTTGGTAATCAACCAGATTGCGATCAAAATTTATATAGGCATTATCATCATCATTGTAGGTACCACCATCAATTTCAGCATGCTGACTTATTTCTTTAAAAGAAGCAAAAACATCCCAGGTAGAATTTTTAAATCCAGCTTTTAAATAGGCATCTAATTTTTTAAAGTCATCTTTATCAGCTGTTGCATAGGCATTTGTTTTACTCAGGGTGTCTACAGAAGCATTGAGTCCATTTACATTTTGATTAAATAATGATCCATTAAAATACACACCATTTCTAGTCATATAATTTAATCCAATATTTTGTGATAAAGATGAAGTAGCCTTTCCGAAAGTGCCAGCTTGCAAACTTACTATTCCATGAAGTCCCTTTTTGTGACCTCTCTTGGTAATAATATTAACAACACCACCAATTGCTGAGCCTCCATACAAAGTACTATGTGAACCTCGAATAATTTCGATTCGCTCAATATCAGTAAGTGAGATTTCAGCAAGATCTACTGTGCTATTTGGAGCTGTTGGATCTGTGATACGAGACCCGTCGATCAAGACAACTACTTGGTTGCTGTTAGCACCCCGCATAAATAAACTTTGATTAGTTCCTGGTGTTTGATTAGCGCCAACAATATAATTACCGCTTTGCTTAGAGAGCAGTTCTCCCACCGAGTTGTACACACTCTTTTCAATCACATCGTGATTAATAACAGTTACACTACGTGGTGTTTCAATAATAGGTTGATCAGACCTTACGGCACTTGTTACTACTTCATTGAGGGTAGTTGTTTTTAATGAATCCTGCGCGTTAGCAAGACAAGAAATGAATAAACCCATAAGGGCTAAAGCGTAATTTTTCCTCATAGCGGTTTTGTAATTATTTTATTTAAGCACTATGAGCTCTGGAAGAAATGAAAATAAACAGGACAAACCCCATCTACTCATTGCCGTTCACCCGAAAGCTCTGATTAAAAAATAGATCTTAGGCAGGTCTCCTGGCTTTCCACTTTACTGATGCCTTCCCGTGTAAACAGTGGCTTAATGATGATCAGTAACGTTTGTGTGGATTACAGTTGCGGGGACAGCTCCGGTATTACACCGTATTCCCTTTTAATCTTCTGGTGATGTGATCAACAGAAAAACCAAATATCCGCCACAAACATAAGCACCAATTATTGTAAAGCAAAAAACATTATAACAGAGAAATTAGAGCAGCCACAAAACTGTGGTCAGTGGACCGGGGACTGTCGACCTCTAGCAATATTATTACAAGACATTATGCATACAGAAATCCAGATAACTAACTTTGAAGCATGAAGCAATTAATTTCGAGTGTCATTATTGTTATTGCCTTATTAGGATGTGAAGCAAAGAAGGAGCATGTTATTTCAAAAACGAACTCATCAAAAACTGTTATCAGTTACGCAAAAGGATTTACTGTTAATTATGTCGACGATGTTAAACTGGTTGAAGTCACTTACCCTTTTCAAGGTGCAACATCTGGCTACAAATATTTATTAGTACCCAAAGGTCATACTGTACCTGCGCATGATGATAAAACAAGGGTGATATCAATTCCGATAAAAAGTATTGCTTGTACTTCAACTACACATATTCCTTTACTTGATTTCTTAAATGAAACCGAAAAACTGGTGGGTTTTGCTTCGACCAATTTTATAAGTTCTGAAAAAATGAGAAAGCACATTGATTCTGGAAAGGTAGAAGAACTTGGTATGGATAAGGGTCTTAATATCGAGAAGATAGTTATGCTCAATCCTGATATATTGATGGGTTATACCATGAGTAGTGATTATGGACAGTTTAAAAAAATTGAAGAGCTAGGTGTGCCTGTTGTTATTAATGCCGAATATCTTGAAAAACATCCTTTAGGAAGAGCAGAGTGGATCAAGTTCATGGCGTTGTTCGTTGATAAAGAAGATGAAGCTGATTCTGTTTTTCGTATTATAGAAAAAAATTACCTAGAGACAAAAGAAAAAGTAGCGGGCATAAAGAATAGACCTAGGGTTTTAAGTGGCATTGTCTACGGCGATGCTTGGTTTTTGCCTGGAGGACAAAATTATGCTTCGCGATTATTGAAAGATGCTGCTTGTGAATATATATGGGAAGCGGATAGCAGTCATGGATTTTTACAGATCAGTTTTGAGTCTGTCTATGCAAAGGCATATAATGCAGACCTTTGGCTTGGCGTCGGTACTTATGCTTCACTAAAAGAAATTGAAGCTGCAGATGAAAGGTACACCAAGTTCAGTCCTTTTATTAATAAAAAGGTGTATACTTTCAATGCACGCAAAGGTGCAAAAGGAGGTAGCGAATTTATGGAGTTAGGTTATTTAAGGCCTGACATAATCCTTAATGATTTAGTGAAAATTGCGCATCCGGAAGTACTACCTGAATACAAATTGTATTTCCATAAAAAGATTAACTAATACTGTTGCAGATATTAAGCTGGAATAATCTCAAATTAGGTTTGCTTCAGTTGTAATGATTGGTAATCCGGCATTTTGCATTGCGCCAAAACCACCATATATATTTGTAAGATTATTGAATCCTTTCTCTTTCATTATAGAGATAGCGGTCATAGATCGATAACCTCCGCCACAATAAACAATATAAGATTTAGTTTTGTCGAGCGTGTTTAAAATATTTGGAAAATCTGCGAGTGGCAAGAAATGTGCATCCTTTATATGTGCCGTACTCCATTCAACAGGCTTACGTACATCAAGAACTTCTACACCTTCAATCATTTCCGATTTCATTTGCTGCGGCGTAATCGATCTTACTGTTTCAAGCTTTTCATCCCAGCTTGTTACACCGCCTTGCATGTATCCTAAAACTTTTTCGTAGCCTATTCTCGCAAGACGCAAAATGGATTCTCCTTCCATTCCTGGGTCGGAGATTAACACAATAGGTTGGTGAATATTTATTAGCGTGCCTACCCATACGGCAAACTGACCATTGAGGCCTATGTTGAATGAGCCTTTAATAAAACCTTTTTCAAACTCGTCAGCTTTGCGTGTGTCTAGTAACAACCCACCTTCTTGTAATGCTTGTTTAACTTCCTCTAATGTGAGTGGTTTCGCGCTTTGGCTCATCACTTCATCTATGGAGCTATAACCTGTTCTATTTATACGCGCATCTTCAAAGAAATATTTTGGCGGCGGTAAGATGCCTTCAGTAACTTTTTCTATGAATTGTTCACGATTCATTTCCTTGAGCGCGTAATTAAATTTTTTCTGATCGCCGATGGTAGTAAAAGTTTCTTTACCTATATTTTTTCCACATGCCGAACCTGGGCCATGCGCAGGATAAACAATAACTCGATTAGGCAAAGTTTTTATTTTACTATTTAATGAGTCGTACATCATACTTGCTAACTCAGCACTACTTAGCTTACCATCTAAGAGGTCTGGCCGACCAACATCTCCAACAAACAACGTATCACCAGTAAATATGGCGTGCGGTTCTCCCTGTGGATCCAACAATAAAAAACATGATGATTCAGGCGTATGACCTGGCGTGTGTAGTACACGAATTGTTAGGCTGCCTAATCTAAAATCTTCTCCATCAACAGCATTATAAACCTTATATTCAGTGTTGGCTTGCGGACCATAAATGATTGGTACATTTACCTTGCGTGACAAATCAATGTGACCTGAAACAAAATCCGCGTGAAAGTGCGTTTCAAAAACATACTTTATCACAGCACCTCGCTTTTTGGCAAGTCCAATATACGGTTCGGTTTCACGCAATGGGTCGATAATGGCTGCTTCACCGTCAGATTCAATATAATATGCAGCCTCTGCTAGGCAATTTGTGTAAAGTTGTTCTATATACATTCCCTTAGCCTTTAATTGTCATCCTTTATCGAACGGCTGTCATTATCTATTTATAATCAACGCTCTTATTTGTCAAAACCTAAACGAACGATTAGTCTAATGATGAATACTGTTAACTATTAACGGATAACCGATAACAAATTTCATAAAAATTCCGATCATTCCATGGCGCGTCTTAACTTTGCGCGCTAATGAGGCTTACAGGGTGTATTTTGCTATGGCTGATAACTTTTCTTTCAGCGCAAGGTCAATATAATGTATTTAAAGAGAATGGAAAGGTAGGCCTCAAGGACTCTCAGGGGCAAATACTGATTCCGGCACAATATGAATCACTCGGATGGGGTGATGGTGCATTTTCTGTTATCGATAAAGTAACAGGTTATAAATTGCAGGGCCGCTGGGGAATAACCAACATTGGTAATCGCCGTTTAACCAAAGCAGAATACACCGCCCTACTCCCTGGTGAGGGATCAATACTCATCGCTCATAAAAAATTACAAGGGCTTCTTAAAAGCACAGTAGGTTGCATCAACACTTCAGGCAAAGTTATTATTCCTTTTTTGTATGATGGATTAAGCATTTCCTCATTACGGGTTATAGCGTTTAACAAGTCAGGCAAGCAGTTTAAATTTGGTCTACTCGATTTTAACAATAAAAAGATTCTTCCGCTAGTCTATCAATCAATACATCCAATTGGAAGTCTGCGTTTTGCTGTAAAGAATTTTCAGAATAAGACTGCACTATTCTCTGATAATGGATTGAAAATAATCGACTTTGTTATTGATAGTATTTCGTCATTCAAAACAAAATATGCAATCGTTTATCAAAATCTTCAGCAAGGCTTGATAGACCGTGACGGGCAATTAAAAGTAGAACCTAAATACCGGTCAATTGAATTTCAAAAAGATGGCAGCGTTCGCGCACGCCAATCTGATGAATGGATATTCTTGGATGCGCATAATCAATTTCTTCTGAAACTAATTGCTGATTCAATTGTTGCTGTTGAAAAAAATGTTTTCAAACTACAGGTTGGCGGACAAAATCAATTGGTTAATGCTAAGTTCAACCCCATTAGCCCCATCACGTTCTCATCCCTCGGCAAATTTGTAAATGAAAAAGCCGTTTTTAAACGCGATAATAAATATGGGGTAATAAGGAAGAACGGCCAAGTTGTTATTCAGCCAAAATTTGATCAGCTCATTATAAAAGATAAGTACTGTATAGGAAACCAACAGTACCAAAACAAAGATCAGTGGTCGCTTCTTGATTCATTGGGTAATAAAAAACATGAGAAGCTTTATGAAAGTATTGAACCGCTAGGCAATAATTTGTTTGCTGTAAAATATCGAAACTTCTGGGGAGCTATTAATGAGAATGGAGATCAACTTGTCGCTTGTGTTTACGACTCACTGATACAAAACATGGGCAAAAATGTAATTGTTATTTTTCATGGGCAATTTGGAATAATCAATCTGCAGGAAAACTGGCTTGTTATACCACAATCGAATATGATTACCATGATAAGTGAAGATAAGTACTTAGAGGCCGCTGGGAAAACGAATTTTCTTAAATCTACAAAGGGCGCTATAATTTATTTTACTGATAATAAAATTGAAATTTTTGAAGACTATTTGTTGGAGTATCTACCAGCAGGAGCAATTTGGAAAATTGATCTCAATGGAAGAATCGTTTCACGCGAAGCTCACGCCATTGAAAAAAAGTATATTGAAACGGAAGGATTGCGTGCTATAAAAAAAGATGGCAAATACGGTTTTATTGACTCACGCAGCCGGTTAAGAATTGCTAACCGTTACGAAGGTGTACAAAGTTTTAGTGATGGCCTTGCTGCTGTAAAACTTTTAGGTAAGTGGGGGTTTATTAACCATGAAGAAAGGATTGTTGTTCAGCCCGTCTACGAAGCTGTGGCACCCTTTTCATCTGGCGTTGCCATTGTGAAGCAGAAAAATCTATTTGGCGCCATAGATAAAAATGGCAAAGTTATATTACTTCCGCGCTATCAAAACATAGAAGTGCTTCCAAATCAAAGACTAATTGTAACACAAGATGGACAGCAAGGCTTAGCCGATACAAATGGAAAAATGCTAATCGGCCCTAAGTTTAATTTTATAAAAGATCTCAATAATGGTTTTGTAATTGTCATGCGTAATCAAAAGTATGGCACATTAACATTGCAAGCTTTAAGTACCATACCTATGATCTATGATTATATGCGCTATGATGAATTTAATAACAGATATATAGCATTACAGAAAAGTGAATGGATTACGCTTGATCTATAATAATTGTAAGAGCATAACTATTTTAACTTATCTAAGTCCCGAATCAAGATCTGCTTCCGATCGAAAGTAATAAGACCTAGTGATTGTAGATCGCTTAGTATTGCTGTTACCGTTTGTCTTGAAGAGCCTGTCAATGATGCGATGTCATTATTTGTAAGCCTAGATGGTATCATCATTTCAAATCCAACTTTCTTGCTTTTCCAGGCAGCCTTATCCTTTAAAAACTCTATTACCCTTGTACGCGCGTCTTTAAATACAAGCAGTTCAATTTTGCGTTCTATTTTTGTTAAACGTAGACCATCCAACTTAAGTATTTTAAAACTTAATTCTTTGTCTTGAACCACCAAGGCCTTTAACTGTTCAATTTCTAATGGGTAAATTGTTGTTTCATTATCCATTGATTGCGCGAAATCTTTTGCTTTTATTTCGCCACTAGGTATAAGCGCACCAAATACTTCACCTGTCGTTAAAATCGGTTTTATAACTTCTCTCCCATCTTCCTGGTGATGGCCAAGCTTTACACGCCCTTTCGCTACCATGTAAATAAAATTTGCTGACGCTTCCGGAATAATAATGAATTGATTTTTTTGGTAGACATTAAATACGTGAGTCTCTTTCATCGCTTTGACCTTTTGAGGACAAAGAATTTTGTACAGATTAACACCTTCAAAATACCAAAGAGCGGTCTCGTTTTCCATGTCAGTGCAAAATGGGTAAGAGATTAAAGATTTGAAAGAATATAGTAACTATCTCTGTAATCGTAAATCGTTTAATTTGTAATAAGTTAGCAAAATAAAGATAATCAGCATTGAAAGCGCTCAGACTTACAGAAATCTGGATTTATCCAATTAAATCATTAGGTGGTATATCCCTTAGCACATCCCAGGTTTTGCCTAAGGGTCTTGCATACGACAGGCGTTGGATGTTGGTAGATGAACATGGTGTTTTTATGACCCAGCGTATGACGCCACAGATGGCTTTATTCAAGCTAAGCATTGAGCCCAATCACTTATTAATAAAATACAGAGATCAATCACTAGCGCTTGATATTAAGGGTGTAGGAAACGAACAGCCAGAAGACGTAAAAATCTGGGATGACACAGTTACTTCGTACGAAGTAAGCAAACAACATTCTGAATGGTTTTCACAGATATTGGGAATGCGTTGTAAGTTGATGTCTTTCCCTGAAAACAACCCCCGATCAATTGATCCAGAATTTAAAGTCAACGATGAACACGTTAGTTTGGCAGATGCTTTCCCTTTTTTGATTATAGGCGAAAGCAGTCTTAATGATTTAAATACACGCTTAAGCCACCCCGTGCCTATGAACAGGTTCAGACCTAATTTTGTATTTAGTGAAGGCAATGCGTATGAAGAAGACACCTGGAGAAACTGTACGATCGGCAACAACAGATTTATGGTCGTTAAGCCTTGCGCACGGTGTGTTGTAACCACTGTAGATCAAAAAACTTCAGAAAAGAGTGCTGAGCCTTTAAAAACACTTTCAACCTACCGTAAGGCGAACAATAACAAGGTATACTTCGGACAAAATATGGTTGCCATTGACCATGGTCGTGTTTCGGTTGGCGAGGTAATACATTTGAATTAAAAATTATAAAACAGTTGCCGCTTCACCGAAGCATACGCACTTTTACAAGATGACTCACCTCTATCTAAAGGCTGTACACATTATATTTGTCGTAACCTGGTTTGCTGGGTTATTCTACATGCCAAGGATTTTAATTTACTTAACAGAAGCGCACCATAAAGCTGAGCCTGAAAAGTCAATACTTTTAAAAAATTATAAATTGATAGCCTCACCTTTATGGTTTGGTATAACATGGCCTTCTGCAATTATCACTTTAGTCATGGGTACATCCATGCTGGTCAATCAGCCTGAGTGGCTTAAGTTAGGCTTCATGCATTTAAAACTAACGTTGGTTTTCTTCTTATATGTATATCACATTTCCATCCACTATATATTTAATCTTTTAAAGAAAGATATTGTTAAATACACTTCCAATCAGTTACGCATGTGGAATGAAGTTGCTATGTTATTTTTAATCAGCATCGTCTTTATTATTGTATTAAAGAGTGCATTAAGTATGATTTGGGGTGTGTTGGGATTAGTAGTGATAAGTTTTTTAATATTAGCAGGAATACGAGTATATAAAAGATTTAGAAATGGGAAATAAAAATAATAGTCGATGGTCGATAGTCGATAGTCGATGGTGGAGTATCAAATGCACATCTATTACCGGATATACTTTAGATTACATGATTAACCTTTTTGTTTTCTGCTTTGTGCTTTCAGCTTGTGAACAGAAGAAAGAACAAAAGTTACCCATCTTTGGTGAACGTGATGTTGTAGGTACAGATACTGTCTATCATAGCATAGCAAAGTTTCAGTTTTTAGATCAGGATAGTGCGTTAATAACGAATGAAACGTTTAACGATAAAATTTACGTAACAGACTTTTTCTTTACATCATGCCGTACGATTTGCCCTATCATGAAAACACAAATGCTACGAGTTTACGATTCTATTCAGCATGATGATGATGTGCTTTTGTTATCTCATACTATCGACCCCGAATATGATACCGTTGCTCTTCTGCGTGACTTTGCAGAGCGACTGGGTGTAAAAAGTGACAAGTGGCATTTCGTAACCGGCGTAAAGGATTCCATTTATCGAATTGCTCAAACTAGTTATCTTGCAACAGCATTAGAAGATAAATCTGAGCCTGACGGATTTATTCACAGTGGCGCTTTTTTGCTTATTGATAAAGACAGAAGAATTCGTGGTAAGTATGATGGAACGAAGGAAGAAGAAGTTAATAGATTACTTAGTGATATTCGGAGATTAAGAAAAGAGTATGTGCTTTAGGGGGTCCACGGTCCACGGTCCACAGTCCACAGTTGGGGGTTTTGGGTTAATTCGTGATGTTAGCTTCTACAACACAATATTGTTTTGTTCTTTTTGCTTTTTAATTTCCTCTTGTAATTCAAAACCTGGATCGGTTAACGATTCGACGTCGACTAAATTTCAACAATACTATTTACAAGGTGAGCAACTATATAACGCCAACTGTAGCAACTGCCATCAGAAGGACGGTAGCGGTCTTGGACTATTATATCCTCCCCTAAATAAGTCTGATTTTATGGATACCAACTTTGAGAAGGTAATCTGTATAATGACGCACGGAATAGAAGGAGAAATTATGGTGGATGGAAAATCTTTCAATAAAAAGATGCCGGGCATACCGAGTCTTACCGACCTTGAAGTAGCTGAAATTGCCACCTACATCTATAATACTTGGGAACATAAGCGCGGCATGGTCGATATCAGTCTAATAATGGACGATGCAATAAAATGCTCACAGTAAATAATAGCTGAATTAATTAAAAATATTTCATATTTACGACCTGAATAGCAGGTTTTTCACTTAAAGTGATTTTAGCGGCATCAAATGTTGGTGGAGCAAATTTTCCAAAGGCGTTGTTTCCAAATGCAAAACCTTCCTTGGGTACGCCTATTTTACTTCTATCTAGTTCGCCATTTTCATTTTCGTCGTGAATCACACTGACCGCGTAATCCCCAGCAGGTAAGTCTTTAAAAATTACAGTGACCTGTGTTCCTTCTGGTTTAACGATCTTTCCATCAATCACCTTTTTTAAAAAGTCTTGTTGATTATTAAAAAGTCCTATACGGATAGAGCCTTTATTGCCCTTGATATTCTTTACTGTCACCTCCAAAGAATTTTGGCTGAAACAATTTGATATACTCAATACTATCAGACTAATAAAAAGAAATAGGTTTTTCATATTGTATATCGTCATTAACTAAACTTTATAATCAATTATTAGGTATTAGACCTCGGTAAATATGCTGAACAATACTAGGGTTAAATTGATTTTTGTTCAGTGTCCGTTTCCACCTCATCGGTAACAAAACTTATACCGTATTTAATTAAGAAGCATAACGCAAAGAGAGGATTATTTTGAATCAATGACATAGCAACTCATTATTCTACCATAACCTTATACATGTAATCATGTTTACATAGCGCATTACTATACAGTCATCGTTGCTTTAGATATATGGACACAAAAAAAGCCACCCTTTACGGATGGCCTCTCAATGTTGTTATATTTTAAACTATACTTTGATTTCAACATCAACGCCGCTTGGCAATTCAAGCTTCATTAAAGCATCTACAGTTTTAGCGCTATTAGAATAGATATCTACTAAGCGTTTGTAGGTACAAAGTTGGAACTGCTCACGTGCTTTCTTGTTCACGTGTGGTGAACGTAGTACAGTGAATTTTTCTTTTTCAGTAGGAAGAGGAATAGGACCGCTAACTACAGCGCCTGTTGCCTTTACTGCTCTTACAATTTTCTCAGAAGACTTGTCTACTAAGTTGTGATCGTAAGACTTTAATTTTATTCTAATTTTCTGGTTCATAATCTTTTTATTGATCTGGAAATCGTCTAAATCCTGATACTACTATTTAGCTAAAGCAGCACCCTTAACTGTTTCAATTACTTTATCAGCCAAGTTCTTAGGAACTGGAGAATAATGTGAGAAGGTTAATGATGCAGAAGCACGTCCTGATGTAATTGTTCTTAAATCAGTTACATAACCGAAGAGTTCAGAAAGTGGCACATCAGCTTTAATAACCTGAGCACCGGCACGAGAATCCATGCCTTTCATAACACCTCTTCTTCTATTCAAATCACCTGTTACAGAACCTGTATATTCATCTGGTGAAAGTACTTCCACACTCATGATTGGTTCAAGTAATTGAGGTGCACATTTTTTAGCAGCTTCACGAAAACCTATACGGGCAGCCAATTCAAATGAAAGTGCATCAGAGTCAACGTCATGGTAAGAACCATGGAATATTCTAATTTTCATTGAGTCAATTGGATATCCCGCTAAAGGACCATTTGACATAGATTGCTCAAATCCTTTTTGTATTGCAGGGATGAATTCACGCGGAATAACACCACCAACAATATCATTTTCGAATTGAAGACCAACTTTGCCTTCGTCAGCAGGCGACATTTCAAATACAATGTCAGCAAACTTACCACGACCACCAGTTTGTTTCTTATAAACTTCCTTGTGTTCAACACCCTTAGTAAGCCATTCTTTATAGGCAACCTGTGGCGCACCTTGGTTGATCTCAACTTTAAACTCACGTTTCAAGCGATCGATAATAATTTCAAGGTGAAGCTCACCCATTCCGCGAAGGATGGTTTGGCCAGTTTCCTGATCTGTATTTACACGTAATGTTGGATCTTCTTCAACAAGCTTAGAAATAGCCATGCCGAGTTTATCAGCATCAACTTGTTTCTTCGGCTCAATAGCGTAACCAATAACTGGCTCAGGAAATACCATTGACTCTAACACAACCTTGCGTTTTTCATCACAAAGCGTATCACCAGTCTTAATATCTTTAAAACCTACAACGGCACCAATATCACCAGCAGATAATCTATCAATCTGATTTTGTTTGTTAGCGTGCATTTGGAATACACGTGAGATACGTTCTTTATTTTCAGAGCGTGTGTTATAAACATACGATCCTGAATCAAGTGCGCCGGAATAAGCACGGATAAAGCAAAGACGACCTACGAATGGATCAGTAGCGATTTTAAAAGCCAAGGCTACGAATGGTTCCTTTTCATCAGGTTTAATAGATACTTCTTCATTAGTATCAGGGTTTATTCCGATAATAATATCCTTATCCATTGGTGATGGTAATAATTCCATCACATAATCAAGCATTGTTTGCACACCTTTGTTCTTAAAAGAAGAACCACAAACCATTGGAACGATTGCCATTCCAATTGTAGCTGCGCGCAATGCTTTTAATATTTCAACTTCAGTAATTGAGTTTGGATCAGCAAAATATTTTTCTAGAAGACTTTCGTCATATTCAGCGACAGATTCCAGAAGTTTCTCTCTGTATTCTTTAGCTTCTTCCACCATGTCATCAGGAATAGGAACTTCTTTGAAAGTCATTCCCTTATCATCTTCATTCCAGATAATGCCACGGTTATTTATTAAATCAACAACACCTCTGAAGTTTTCTTCAGCACCTATTGGTAACTGAAGTGCTACAGCTTTGCTGCCTAATTTCTCTTTTACTTGCTTACAAACATCTAGGAAGTCAGCACCTGCACGGTCCATTTTGTTAACGAAACCAATACGGGCAACTTTATAGTTATCTGCAAGGCGCCAGTTAGTTTCAGATTGCGGCTCAACACCGTCTACTGCACTGAACAAGAATACAAGACCATCTAATACGCGAAGGGAGCGGTTTACCTCGACAGTAAAATCCACGTGACCTGGCGTATCAATGATGTTTATGTGATAATCATTATTACGATATTTCCACTCTACAGTCGTAGCAGCAGAAGTAATGGTGATACCTCTTTCTTGCTCTTGCGCCATCCAGTCCATGGTAGCTGCCCCATCGTGCACCTCACCTATTTTATGGTTCACCCCAGCGTAATAAAGAATACGCTCAGTGGTTGTCGTCTTACCGGCATCAATATGCGCAGCAATACCAATATTACGGGTGAATCTTAAATCTCTTGCCATTATAAATTTCTGATATTAGAATCTAAAGTGAGAGAAAGCCTTATTAGCTTCTGCCATTCTATGTGTATCATCTTTCTTCTTGATAGCAGCACCTTCGCCTTTTGAAGCAGCGATGATTTCAGCAGCTAACTTATCCATCATGGTTTTCTCTCCACGTACCCGTGCATAATCCACAAGCCATTTAATGCTTAAGTTAATCTTACGGTCAGGTCTAATTTCCACAGGTACTTGGAATGTAGCTCCACCAACACGTCTGCTCTTTACTTCAACAGCAGGCATTAAATTGTTCATGGCGCGTTTCCAAACTTCAAGACCTGGTTCACCAGCTATCTTCTTTTCTACTTGCCCGATGGCATCATAGAAAATGGCATACGACGTACTTTTTTTACCATCGTACATCAAGTAGTTAACAAATCTTGTTACCAAAGTATCATTGAACTTTGGATCAGGAAGTAAGTATCTTTTTTTAGGTTTCGATTTTCTCATGACTTAACCAATTATTTTTTCTTGCCTTTTGGCGCAGGGGCTCCTTTTTTCGCAGGCGCAACAGCACCAGCTTTAGGACGTTTTGCTCCATACTTAGATCTACTTTGTAATCTTCCGCTTACACCGGCGGTATCTAACGCACCACGGATGATGTGGTACCGAACACCTGGAAGATCTTTCACCCTTCCGCCACGGATCAACACAATAGAGTGTTCCTGAAGGTTATGTCCTTCACCAGGAATATAGGCGTTAACCTCTTTACCGTTAGTTAACCTAACACGAGCTACTTTACGCATAGCTGAGTTTGGTTTCTTAGGCGTTGTTGTATAAACTCTGGTGCAAACACCTCTACGTTGTGGTGATGAATCAAGAGCAGGTGACTTTGACTTGAAAGTCAATTTCGTCCTTCCTTTTCTTACAAGTTGTTGAATGGTAGGCATTATTTTTCCTTTATAAAGCTTTTCAAAATTCGGACTGCAAAGGTATCATAAGAAATAAAGGATACAAAGCCTTTGTTAAGTTTTTGTATCCTTTTTATTTATAACCGGTAATTCTGTTCATTTCTATGCTTCACCCATTGTTCCGCCAAAATTCATGGGGAATTTAGGCATATCGTCAGTTCTTTTTATCGGACCGAATGCACTTTCATACTTATCGATGTTATCCTTTAATGCCATTAGAAATCTTTTGGCATGTTCAGGGGTAATCACTATCCGTGACTTAACCTTTGCCTTTGGCACGCCTGGCATAAGCCGGATAAAATCAATTACAAATTCACTATTGGAATGCGCAATCATGGCGAGATTTGAATAAATGCCTTCTGCTACTTCCTCCGACAATTCGATGTTAATCTGGTTGGCGGCTGCTTGTTGGTTCTTTTTGTCCTCTGCCATAAATCTCTTTATAAAGACAGCAGGTAATCTGCTTTGCGTTGATAACCTGCTATCTGATTTAATCTTGGAGTTCCTTCTGTTTATCTTTTGTATGAACTTCTGTTGTTTCCTTTAAGGCTGTGTATTCATCCTTGTGGGTAACAATCATGTCATTATACTTACGTTGTCCTGTTCCGGCAGGTATTAGATGGCCAACAATTACGTTTTCCTTCAAGCCCATCAACCAGTCAGTCTTACCACGAATTGCGGCTTCGCTTAACACCTTCGTTGTTTCCTGGAATGAAGCGGCAGACAACCAGCTTTCAGTCTTCAACGATGCTTGGGTAATACCCTGCAATGTTGGTCTTGAAACAGCTGCTAATGCATCTCTTACTTCTACCAGTTTCGCATCTTTTCTACGTAGGGTTGAGTTTTCATCTCTGAACTCACGGCCTGAGATAATTTGACCTGGTTTCAAGTTTGGTGAATCACCCGCTTCAACAACCACTTTCTTATCAAGAACAGCATCGTTGTCTTCTCTGAATTGTAGTTTGTCAACATACTCACCTGGAAGGAAGTTAGTATCACCTGGATCGATGATTTCAACTTTCTGCATCATCTGGCTAACGATAGCCTCAATGTGCTTGTCATTGATCTTCACACCTTGTAAACGGTAAACTTCTTGAATTTCATTCACTAAGTATTCTTGTACCGCTGTCGGGCCTTTGATAGAAAGAATATCAGAAGGCGTAATTGAACCATCCGATAAAGGCTGACCTGCCTTCACAAAGTCATTATCTTGAACCAAAATGTGTTTAGACAAAGGCACCAAGTAACGTTTTTGTACACCATCGCGAGATTCAATGAAGATTTCACGATTACCACGTTTGATACCACCATAAGTTACTACACCATCGATCTCGCTTACTACAGCTGGATTCGAAGGATTACGTGCTTCAAATAATTCTGTTACACGTGGAAGACCCCCAGTAATATCTCTAGACTTACCCATTGTACGTGGAATCTTGGCAAGTACTTGACCTGACTTGATTTTTTGTCCTACCTCAACAGCTAAATGGGCGCCTACTGGAATGTTGTATCCCTTAGTTTCGTTCTTAGAAACAACAACAACAGCAGGGTTCTTAGTCTTATCTCTAGTTTCTGTGATTACTTTTTCACGGTGACCAGTTTGTTCATCGGATTCTTCTTTATAAGTCACACCTTCAATAATGGCCTCATATTCAATTACGCCGTCAAACTCAGAAAGGATTACCGCATTATATGGATCCCAATAACAGAACTCCTCACCTTTTTCTACTTTCTGACCGTCTTTAACTTTCAAGAAAGCACCGTAAGGAATGTTGTTCGTGATCAACACTCTGCTTCTTTCCTTATCAACAATTCTGATTTCACCTGTACGACCCATTACCACTTGAATCTTGTTACCGTCATTATCAGTTGTGTCGATAAAACGTATACCTTCAAATTCGAGTGTACCACTAAACTTAGCCTTCACGTTTGCTTCAACTGCAATGTTGGAAGCTGTACCACCCACGTGGAAAGTACGAAGCGTTAACTGAGTACCTGGTTCACCAATTGATTGTGCTGCAATAACCCCTACTGCTTCACCCGCCTGAACCATTTTGCCGGTGGCTAAGTTTCTGCCGTAACATTTTGCACATCCACCAACCTTAGATTCACAAGTAAGTAGGGAACGGATCTCTATTTCTTCAAGGCTTGTCTCTTCAATAGTCTTTGCTATCTCATCTGTAATTTCAGCGTTAGCTGGGCAAATCAATTCATCCGTAAGCGGATCATAAACATCATGCACTGTTACACGGCCAAGAATTCTTTCTGACAATGGCTCTACTATATCTTCGTTGTCTTTTAAAGCCGCTACTTTCAAACCGCGAAGTGTTCCGCAATCTTCTTCAGTAACTACAAGATCCTGAGCAACATCAACCAACCTACGTGTTAAATACCCCGCATCAGCTGTTTTCAATGCTGTATCGGCAAGACCTTTACGCGCACCGTGTGTTGAGATAAAGTACTCCAATACATCCAAACCTTCTTTGAAGTTTGAAAGGATAGGATTTTCAATAATAGAACCTACAGAACCAGCTAAGTTTTTCTGAGGCTTAGCCATTAGACCGCGCATACCGCCTAACTGACGGATCTGCTCTCTCGAACCACGCGCACCAGAGTGCATCATCATGTATATCGAATTGAATCCTTGCTGATCTTCTTCCAATTGCTTCATCAGCGTATTGGTAAGAAGTGTATTTGTTCTAGTCCAGATATCGATTACCTGGTTATAGCGTTCGTTATCTGTAATAAGACCCATCATGTAGTTGCTCCAAACGGCTTCAACTTCTTTCTGAGCATCTTCTACAAGTTTCTTCTTTTCATCAGGAACCTTCACATCGCCTAGACCCATTGACAGACCGCCCTTGTAGGCCATCTGGAATCCGAGTTCTTTAATGTCATCAAGGAACTTCGCGGCTTTCGCCTGACCAGCTTGCTTGAACACATCAGCAATGATTGTTTGAAGTTTCTTCTTTGTTAACAACTCGTCAACAAAACCAACTTCTTCAGGAACTGATTGATTAAATATAACACGACCTGCTACTGTCTCAACTAACTTGTTAGACATTACACCCGTCTTCTTATCTCTTATATTAACCCTTACTTTAACAATAGCATGTTTCGAAAGTTTGCCTTCATTGAATGCTACAATTACTTCTTCAGGAGAATAGAATTTCTTGCCTTCACCAGTAATAGGGTGTTCAGGTGTAGTTTTTCTTCCTTTAGTTAAATAGTATAGTCCAAGTACCATGTCCTGAGAAGGAACGGTAATAGGTGCACCATTAGCTGGGTTCAAAATGTTGTGTGATGAAAGCATCAATAAAGAAGCCTCCAAAATTGCTTCCTGTCCAAGTGGAACGTGAACCGCCATCTGATCACCGTCAAAGTCAGCGTTGAACGCTGTACAAACTAACGGATGTAACTGGATAGCTTTTCCTTCAATCAACTTTGGTTGGAAAGCTTGGATACCAAGTCTGTGAAGCGTTGGTGCACGGTTTAGAAGAACAGGATGTCCTTTCAATACGTTTTCCAAAATATCCCAGATTACTGGATCTTTTCTATCAACAATTTTCTTTGCTGACTTCACTGTCTTCACAATACCTCTTTCAATAAGCTTGCGGATAATGAACGGCTTGAACAACTCGGCCGCCATGTCTTTTGGCAGACCGCATTCGTGCAGCTTCAATTCAGGACCTACAACAATTACGGAACGACCAGAATAGTCAACACGCTTACCTAATAAGTTTTGACGGAAGCGACCTTGTTTACCTTTCAGCATATCGCTCAAAGATTTCAAAGCCCGGTTTCCATCTGAACGAACAGCGTTAACCTTTCTAGAGTTATCGAACAATGAATCAACAGCCTCCTGAAGCATACGTTTCTCGTTACGGAGAATAACTTCTGGCGCCTTAATATCGATCAATCTCTTAAGACGGTTGTTACGAATAATAACACGTCTGTAAAGATCATTTAAATCTGATGTTGCAAAACGACCACCATCCAATGGCACAAGTGGACGTAACTCTGGTGGAATTACAGGAACCATCTTGATAACCATCCATTCAGGTTTGTTCTCAATACGTGTTCTTGCATCACGGAAAGCTTCTACTACTTTCAAACGCTTCAAGGCTTCAGCCTTACGTTGTTGAGAAGTATCAGTAGCAGCCTGGTGTCTTAAATCGTAAGAAAGTATGTCAAGTTGTGTACGCGACAATAACATTTCTAACGCATCAGCACCCATCTTGGCAATGAATTTCTTAGGGTCATTATCATCAAGAAGTTGATTCTCACGTGGCAATTTGTCAAGGATGTCTAAGTACTCTTCTTCAGTTAAGAAGTCAAGTCTGTTTATACCGTCCTCTTCTTTGATACCCGGTTGGATAACTGCATAGCGTTCATAATAAATGATTTGATCAAGCTTCTTTGTAGGAAGACCGATTAGATAACCAATTTTATTAGGTAATGAACGGAAGTACCAGATGTGTGCTACCGGAACCACCAATTCAATGTGGCCCATGCGTTCACGTCTTACTTTCTTTTCAGTTACTTCAACACCACAGCGATCGCAGATAATGCCTTTGTAGCGGATTCTTTTATACTTTCCGCAATGACATTCCCAGTCTTTAACAGGACCGAAAATACGCTCACAGAACAAACCGCCCATTTCAGGCTTGTAGGTTCTGTAGTTGATAGTTTCAGGCTGTGTTACTTCACCGTGTGAGCTTTCCAAAATTGATTCTGGTGAAGCCAAACTAATGGTGATTCTAGAGAAGTCGTTATTTATCTTTTTATTTTTTCTGAAAGACATATTGTGAGTTTTCAGTTTACGAAACAATTATAAATGTCCACAGTCGACGGTCGACAGTCCACTGTGATCAGTGGATTGTCGACTGTTGACCAGGTATTAATCCATCGTAATCTCAAGTGCGAGACCACGAAGTTCATGTACAAGTACATTAAACGACTCAGGAATGTTCGGCTTACGCATATTTTCACCTTTTACAATGGCTTCGTATGCTTTGGCACGACCTATAACGTCATCGGACTTAATGGTAAGAATTTCTTGAAGGATGTTTGCTGCACCGAATGCCTCGATTGCCCAAACCTCCATTTCTCCGAAACGCTGACCACCGAACTGTGCTTTACCACCAAGCGGTTGCTGGGTAATAAGTGAGTAAGGTCCGATTGAACGCGCATGCATTTTATCATCTACCAAGTGACCAAGTTTAAGCATGTATGCCATACCTACGGTTACTGGTTGATCGAATTTAATACCTGTCAAACCATCGTATAGGTAACTTCTTCCGAACTCTGGTAGACCAGCGTCAGTCAATTCTTTTGATACTTGCTCTAAAGTAGCACCATCAAAAATTGGCGTTGCATATTTCTTACCCAATTTGAAGCCAGCCCATGCCAATACAGTTTCATAGATCTGACCCAAGTTCATGCGCGAAGGTACACCCAACGGGTTCAAGCAAATATCTACCGGAGATCCGTCTTCCAAGAATGGCATATCTTCATCGCGAACGATTCTGGCTACTACACCCTTGTTACCGTGACGACCGGCCATCTTATCTCCTACTTTCAGTTTACGTTTCTTAGCTACATAAACCTTAGCAAGCTGAACGATACCTGTTGGTAATTCATCACCAACCTCTAACGTGAATCTTTCACGTTTGAATTCGCCAGAGTAGCTATTGCGTTTCAATAAATAGTTCTTCACTGTCTGAGCAATCAGATCATTGGTATGATCATCAGTTGTCCAGTTCTCAAGTGAAATATCAGCAATAAGGTTCACTTCTTCAGGAACATTATAATTGCTCTCATCACGATAGATGTTCTTATCCGGGAAGAGGTTGCTATCAATTACTTTACCTGAGAACTTAACACCTTTACTTACCAGTTCATCACCAAACTTATGTTTCACACCATTGCTGGTCTTACCATTAAGCATAGTTGTAAGCTTGTTGATCATTTCCGTACGTAAATCAGCAAGTTGTTTGCTGTAACGATTCTTCAATGCGTCTAACTCTTTCTTAGACTTTACGCGGATGTCTTTATCACGCTTTGGTCTTGAGAATAATTTTGTATCGATAACCACACCTTTTAGAGATGGAGGCGCCTTCAATGAAGCATCTTTCACGTCACCAGCCTTATCACCGAAGATTGCTCTTAAAAGCTTTTCTTCTGGTGTCGGATCAGTTTCACCTTTCGGTGTAATCTTACCAATTAAGATATCACCTTCTTTAACTTCAGCACCGATACGGATGATACCGTTTTCGTCAAGGTGTTTAACAGCCTCTTCGCTTACGTTAGGTATTTCAGAAGTAAGTTCTTCTTCACCACGTTTTGTATCACGTACTTCAAGTTCGAACTCTTCAATGTGAATTGATGTATAAATGTCATCACGTACAACACGTTCAGAGATTACAATCGCATCTTCGAAGTTATAACCTTGCCAAGGCATGTAGGCAACCAAAAGGTTACGACCTAATGCTAACTCACCATTCTCAGTTGCATAACCTTGACATAGGGGTTGACCTTTTAACACCTTCTCACCTTTTCTAACAAGTGGAGTAAGGTTAATACAAGTATCTTGGTTCGTTCTTCTGAATTTAATCAGACTATATGATCTATAGTCATTGTCGAAGCTGGCGAGTTGTTGCTCCTCGTTCATTTCGTACCTGATAATAATCTTCTTTGCGTCAACGAAATCAACAACCCCATCACCTTCTGCAAGGATTAATGCTCTTGAATCTAGAGCTACACGTGCTTCAAGACCAGTACCTACAATAGGTGCTTCAGGTCTCAATAACGGTACAGCTTGACGTTGCATGTTTGAACCCATCAAGGCACGGTTGGCATCATCATGTTCCAAGAAAGGAATCAACGAAGCCGCTACCGATACAATTTGATTGGGAGCAATATCAATATATTTTAAATCTTTTGGCTCAACAACTGGGAAGTCACCTTCAAAACGTGCCTTCACTTTGTCTTCCATCAAGTCACCGTTAGGTTTAATCCTTACGTTAGCCTGGCCAATGTTATGTGTATCTTCTTCTTCAGCCGTTAAGAATATAATTTCCTTGTTCCTAACTTTTCCATTGTCAACCTTACGGTAAGGTGTTTCGATGAAGCCCATCTTGTTCACTTTTGCATGAACGCAGAGAGACGAAATCAAACCGATATTCGGACCTTCCGGAGTTTCGATGGTACATAGACGTCCGTAGTGAGTATAATGAACATCACGAACCTCAAAACCTGCACGCTCGCGAGAAAGACCGCCTGGCCCGAGTGCCGACATTCTTCTCTTGTGCGTAATCTCTGCCAGTGGATTGGTTTGATCCATGAACTGGGAAAGCTGGTTTGTTCCAAAGAACGAATTAATAACAGAAGATAGGGTACGCGCGTTGATCAAATCAACAGGTTTGAAATCTTCATTATCGCGAACGTTCATTCTTTCTTTGATGGTTCTGGCCATACGAGCCAGACCAACACCAAATTGAGAGTAAAGCTGTTCACCTACTGTTCTTACACGTCTGTTAGACAAGTGATCAATATCATCGACAACGGCTTTCGAGTTGATTAGTCCGATGAGATATTTAACGATTAAGATAATATCTTCTTTGGTAAGCACGCGTTGGTCGAAACTTAAATCAAGACCAAGCTTTTTGTTGATCCGGTAACGGCCAACCTCACCTAAATCATATCTCTTCTCACTAAAGAACAAGCTCTGAATAATATCACGAGCTGTTTGCTCATCAGGGGCTTCAGTATTTCTTAATTGACGATAGATCTGCTCAACCGCTTCTTTTTCAGAGTTGGAGTTATCTTTCGCAAGTGTATTGAAGATGATGGTATAATCAGCAATGTTGATATCATCACGGTGCAAAATAACTGACTTCGCGCCTGACTCAACAATGATCTCTACATCTTCAGCTTCAATAATGTGGTCGCGCTCCAATAACACCTCGTTACGGTCGATAGACACAACTTCACCCGTATCCTCATCCACGAAATCTTCAGTCCAGGTTTTAAGAACCCGCGCTGCAAGCTTTCTACCAACGATTTTCTTCAGCGTGTTTTTGTTAGCCTCAACTTCTTCAGATAAACCAAAGAGATCAAGAATGTCTTTATCAGCACCAAAGCCGATAGCACGAAGAAGTGTAGTTACTGGGAATTTCTTTTTACGGTCAATGTACGCATACATGACAGCGTTTACATCTGTTGCAAATTCAATCCAAGAACCCTTGAAAGGAATGATACGAGCGGAATATAATTTAGTACCGTTAGTGTGCTTGCTCATGGCAAAGAACACACCTGGCGAACGGTGTAATTGTGATACGATAACGCGTTCAGCGCCATTGATCACAAATGAACCTTTCTCTGTCATATAAGGAATGTTACCAAGAAACACTTCTTGTTCAATGGTTTCAAAATCCTCATTGTCTTCATCATTACAGGTAAGTCTTAACTTAGCCTTTAATGGAACAGAAAAAGTCAAACCTCTGTCGATACACTCATCCACATCATACTTAGGTGGATCAATCGTGTAGTCAACGAATTCGAGCACGAAATTTTCGCGTGAATCAGAGATTGGAAAGTTTTCTGCAAATACTTTATATAGACCTTCATTCTGCCGTTTTTCAGCAGGGGTCTCTATTTGTAAAAAATCTTTAAAAGACTGGAGTTGTAAATCCAGAAAATCAGGGTATTCGATAATCTTCTCAATTGATGAGAAGTCGATCCTACCATTATTATTCTTCTTTGCCAAGGTGATAACGTTTAGAGTTCTAAATCCTGGACTAGAACGAAATGAATATTATCTATTTATATTGGGGTACAAATAGGAATAGACCCCATCCCGCTAGTTATCGGGAGGGGGTCCACTTAAAAGCGTTAGACGGTACCCTTCGCCTTCAAGAATTATTTCAACTCTACATCCGCACCAGCGTCAGCAAGTTGTTTCTTGAGGTTTTCAGCTTCGTCTTTAGGTAAACCTTCTTTGATAGTTTTAGGTGCGCCATCTACCATGTCTTTAGCTTCTTTTAAGCCAAGTCCGGTAAGATCTTTTACAAGCTTAACAATTTGAAGCTTGTTAGGACCAGCAGCCTTCAATACTACATCGAAGTTAGTCTTTTCAGCAGGAGCAGCAGCGCCAGCGCCACCACCAGCAGGACCAGCAACAGCAACAGCTGCAGCAGGTTCAATGCCATGCGTTTCTTTTAAGTAAGAAGCTAGTTCGTTTACTTCTTTAACAGAGAGTTCAACAAGTTGATCTCCTAGAGCTTTGATGTCAGCCATTTTTGTAAAAGTTTATTTAATCTTAGTTCAACAATTATTTTCCACGTTCTTCCAATGCCTTAACAAGGCCTGCAAGTTTATTTTTACCACTCAATAGAGCAGAAACAACATTCTTGGCAGGTGATTGTAGCAAGGAAATAACTTCGCCAATGAGTTCGTTTTTAGACTTCAACCCCACTAGCACACTTAAATTCTCTTTACCTACGTATAGGTCAGAGCCAATAGACGCACCTTTAAATCCAGGTTTGCCTACTAATTTTGTCTGGTATTCTGTAATAACTTTTGCAGGTGTGTTACCCACTTCTTTCGAAAAGATAACGCCTGAAAATCCACTTAATACTTCGAATAAAGGCGTGTAATCCACACCTTCTTGCTTCTCTAGGGCTTTGCGGATTAAGGTGTTTTTGTAAACTCCGTACTCTACGCCACTTTTGAAGCACAATCTTCTAAATCCATTAATCTGGGCAACGGTAAGTCCGGATGCGTCAGTAATGTAGAAGTGAGCGTTGTCAGCAAACTTTTGCGAGAGCCCGTCTATAATCTGTGCTTTTTCTTCTCTGGTCATGTGTTAGTTCTTAAACACCAATAGAATTTTTATCAATGTTGACTCCAGGACTCATGGTTGTAGAAAGGGTAATACTTCTAAAGTATGCACCTTTCGCTGAGGCTGGTTTCAGTTTTGCAACTACGGCAAGCATTTCTGCGGCATTGTCACGGATTTTATCCGGAGAAAAGGAAGCTTTTCCAATACCAACATGGATGATACCTTGTTTATCAATTTTAAAGTCAATTTTACCGGCTTTTACTTCTTTCACGGCTTTACCAACTTCTAGCGTAACAGTTCCTGATTTAGGGTTTGGCATAAGACCACGGGGACCTAGTACTTTACCTAGTTTACCCACTTTTGCCATTACAGTAGGTGTACAAATAATCACATCGATATCTGTCCATCCACTTTCAATTTTTTGAATGTAGTCATCAAGACCTACGTGGTCTGCACCTGAATCTTTAGCATCCTGAACTTTATCAGGCGTGCAAAGCACAAGTACGCGTACGTCTTTACCTATTCCATGCGGAAGGGCAACTACACCTCTCACCATTTGGTCAGATTTCTTAGGATCAACACCTAAACGAATATCTAAATCAACTGAAGAGTCAAATTTTACGAAGGTTATGTCCTTCAATAATTTAACTCCGTCTTCCAAAGAATATTCTTTCTCCGGATTGTATTTAGCTAAAACAGCTTTTCTGTTTTTTGTAAGTTTTGCCATCGCTCTATATTAATTTTCCCACGGAGGAGTTCCTGACACTGTAACACCCATGCTTCTTGCTGTACCTGCAACCATTTTCATGGCCGATTCAACTTTGAATGCATTAAGGTCTGGCATTTTAGTTTCAGCGATGTTCTTCACCTGATCCCAAGTGATAGATCCTATCTTGTTGCGATTAGGTTCTGCTGATCCTTTTTGCTTTTTAGCTGCGTCTAAAATTAAAACTGCAGCCGGAGGTGTTTTGATTACAAAGTCAAATGACTTGTCATTGTAAATACTAATCAAAACCGGTAATATTTGTCCTGGTTTGTCTTGCGTTCTACCGTTGAACTGTTTACAGAAGTCCATGATATTAAGACCCTTGCTACCTAAAGCTGGACCGATTGGAGGTGCAGGGTTAGCCTGACCGCCTTTTACCTGTAACTTCAGATAACCAATAATTTGCTTTGCCATGTTATCTTAATCTATCTTTTCTACTTGCATATAATTCAATTCAACAGGCGTATTCCTGCCAAATATCTTCACCATTACATTGAGCTTTTTCTTTTCTTCAAAAATCTCCTCAACGCTTCCAGTAAATCCGCTGAATGGGCCATCCATTACTTTTACAGATTCACCTTTTATAAATGGTGTTTCTAATTTCTCTTCTAAGGTGTCGATCTCGTCGACTTTACCTAAGATTCGGTTTACTTCTGATTGACGAAGTGCTACCGGATCTTTTGTTGAGCTGGTACCTTGATTTCCTAAGAAACCAATTACTCCCGGTATGTTGTTTACGGTATGAAATGCTTCTCCATTAGAAAGATCTGCCGAAACAAGTACGTAGCCTGGGAAGAAATTTCTTTCTCTTACTCGCTTCTTACCGTTTCTCATTTCATAAACCTTCTCAGAGGGGATGAGTACCTGAGGAATAAAATCAGTCAATTTTGACCGTTCTATTTCAGTTTCCAGGTAAGATTTAATTTTCTTTTCCTGTCCGCTAACCACTCTGAGAACATACCACTTTAGTTCTGCCATTACCAAATTATTTTACTTGTTAACGGTATAAAACCAAGATAATCCTGATCTAAACATCCAATCAATTCCACCAATCACCAATGCAAAAACAGTTGAGGCTACCAATACTAATATGGCGCTACTCTGTAATTCGCTGTATTTTGACCAAGTCATTTTATTCTTGATCTCATCCCAGGACTCTACTATATAGTTATTAAGCTTCTCCATTTGTTTCTGCTTTTACTTAATGACCCGATGCATCAGGGCAGTGAGTTGGTTTTATTTTATTATACAATTAGAGATAAACTCTAAACAAACTTCAATTCTTTACTTCTGCACGGGTGGAGAGACTCGAACTCCCAGCCAACGGTTTTGGAGACCGCTACTCTACCAATTGAGCTACACCCGTATTCTAATTAAAGGTTTATAAATCTGTCCTTAACGGCTATTACTCAACCTCTTGAGCCTAACCCGTACCCCTTTAGCCCAAAAGGATTGCAAATGTAGGACAAATTGAAAAGAAAACAAAAGCGTTCCTAAGAAAAATCTCAGAAACGCTTTTATATTGACTATCAATTAATTAATCCATAATTTCAGTTACCTGACCAGATCCTACAGTACGGCCACCTTCGCGAATCGCGAAACGAAGACCTTTCTCCATAGCAATCTTGTTGATCAATTCAACTTCAATAGAGATGTTATCACCAGGCATAATCATTTCAACACCTGTAGGTAACATAACTTCACCAGTTACATCCGTTGTACGGAAGTAGAACTGTGGACGGTATTTGTTAAAGAATGGTGTGTGACGACCACCTTCTTCTTTAGAAAGAACGTAAACTTCAGCTTTGAATTTAGCGTGAGGAGTTACTGAACCTGGTTTACAGATTACCATACCTCTTTTGATTTGTTCTTTTTCAATACCACGTAGAAGAAGACCAACGTTATCACCAGCTTCACCTCTATCAAGGATCTTGCGGAACATTTCCACACCTGTGATAGTTGAAGTCAAGTTTTCAGCACCCATACCTAAAATTTGTACAGGATCGCCAGTTTTAATAATACCACGCTCGATACGGCCCGTAGCAACGGTACCACGACCTGTGATTGAGAACACATCTTCAACAGGCATCAAGAAATCTTTATCTACAAGACGAACAGGAATAGGGATAAAATTATCCACAGCGTCCATTAGTTCTTCTACTTTAGTAACCCATTTTGGTTCGCCGTTAAGTGCGCCAAGTGCAGAACCTCTGATTACTGGCATTGTATCACCAGGGAACTGATAAGAAGACATAAGTTCGCGAACTTCCATCTCTACTAGATCCAACAATTCTTCATCATCAACCAAATCAACTTTGTTCATGAATACAACAAGCGCTGGTACACCTACCTGACGAGCAAGTAGAATGTGCTCACGTGTTTGTGGCATTGGACCATCAGTAGCAGCTACAACTAAGATAGCACCATCCATCTGGGCAGCACCAGTAACCATGTTTTTCACGTAATCCGCGTGACCTGGACAGTCAACGTGGGCATAGTGACGCTTTAATGTAGCGTATTCTACGTGAGATGTATTGATTGTAATACCTCTTTCTTTTTCTTCAGGTGCATTGTCAATAGAAGAGAAATCTCTCATTGAAGCAAGTCCTTTAGATGCTAGAACTTTTGTAATTGCAGCGGTTAGTGTGGTCTTACCATGATCGACGTGACCAATAGTACCAATGTTTACGTGGGGTTTTGATCGGTCAAATTGTTCTTTTGCCATATTTGAAAATTCCAGTTAAAGTTTAAAGTGTATAGTTATTAAATAAATTATTTTAAATCCTAAAGTCTTCTCCTTCCAAGAAGATCTACACCCCAAACATTATTAGCCTTTCGAATAAGGGTTATTCGTGAAATCACTGATACTTAATGGTGTTCGCTAGGCACCTGTATTCAGTTCATTCAAATTTCAAATTTCAATCTTCAGAAGCTGCTGAACCTTTGTTCACCAGCAGTTATTTTTAGAGCTCATCAATTAACAGCTCAATATTCCGAGCTGTTGAAGAGAATTGAACTCTCGACCTCTTCCTTACCAAGGAAGTGCTCTACCCCTGAGCTACAACAGCCTGTTTAGCCGTTAACAGTTATCCGTTAATAGTTAATCGGAATTACGATTAACGTGTAACGACTAACTGATAACGGCCCAAAAGAGCGGGAGACGAGATTCGAACCCGCGACCTATAGCTTGGAAGGCTATCGCTCTACCAACTGAGCTACTCCCGCAATTGTGAAGGACGAGGAACGAATGACGAGGAACGAATTAGTTTTAAACTTCATTCGTACTTTGTACCTCGTACTTTGTACTTCTTTATTACTTGTGGGGAGAACAGGATTCGAACCTGTGAAGACCGAAGTCAACAGATTTACAGTCTGTCCTCGTTGGCCGCTTGAGTATCTCCCCAACTAATTATGTCTAAGAACAATTCCTGATCGTTTCAGGGTCCTCTTTTCAGCTCAATGCCAAAAAGCGGAGTGCAAAATTATACGCTTTTGCGCTTTTTCAAAACTCTTAACCAGATTTTCCTTATTTAAATCGTCTGTTATTGAATTTAATTGTTCTGCAACCCCAATATGGGGTTGATTTAAAGAAATGTTGATGAATTAAATATGATTATTTTATTTAGGCATTGTCAAACATGATACATGTTTCATTCAATCGCGCTCAAATTTTTGTGCATAGCGCTTTGGTTTTACTACTGGAATGAGTAAAAATGGTTTCGAAATTAAAAAATGCTATTTCAAAACCGATTACATAACGATGATTTCGGTGACAATTTGGTCTCCAAATTCTTTTTGAAGAAGTTCAAGGACCTTGCTTTTATAGAGAACAAAATCGTGCTTCATAGAGGAGGAGTCAAATTCTACAAATAGCACCTTATCTTTTATAAACACCTTCTTCGTACGCTTGGCTATGGGTTTACCAACAATCTTCTCCCAGGAGTTAATCAGATTAGTTTCATCAAATTTTGAGGTAATCTGATATGAATTAAGCAATTGGCGAATAGCCTGGCCTAGAGGCTGAACTTCACCTTTTGATTTTCTTCTCTTATCCATGGCTTACTTTTCCGTTATCAACAACAAATATAGAGGCCAACGTATTGATTTGCTGTAATAGGCCTTGTGTTCTATCGGGGCGAGCGTCTGTAATAAATAGTTGACCTAGATCATTCTTGATTAACTCTAATAGGCGGGCGATCCGATAATCATCCAATTTATCAAAAATATCATCCAACAACAGTATAGGGCTAAAACCTTTATGCGATTTAACTATTTGTGCCTGGGCAAGCTTAAGCGCTATAACGAAAGACTTTTGTTGACCCTGCGAGCCCAGTCTTTTTAAATCGCCATGACCTAATGTGAATTCAAATTCATCGCGGTGAATTCCAAAGCTAGTCCGCTGGATGGCTACGTCTTTATTTCTGCTGCTTTTTAATCCATCAGAAAAATTTATTTCACGCAGCCCTGAAACGTAGCGAAGATCTGATATCTCCTCCTCACTCACCAAAAAATTAAAAAATTGGTTGAACACAGGAAGAAACTCCTTTACAAATACTTTTCTCCTATTATATATAGTAATTCCCAAAGGAATTAATGCGTGATCGTAAGATTCCAATGCTACCCAGTCAACGGATCCTTTTTCCTGGAACATTTTCAATAAACTATTACGCTGCTTTAAATAATGCGTGTATTGAATGAGGCTTTCCAGATATGTTTTATCGATCTGAGAAATTAAACTGTCAAAGAATTTCCTTCGAGATTCACTCCCTTCCCTTACTAAGTCAACATCATCTGGCGCAATTAACACTACCGGGTATTTTCCAATATGCTCGCTTAGTTTTTGATACTCGCTTCCTTCCTCCTTAAAACTTTTCTTTAGGCCTATTTGTACGCCACAGGTTATTTCCTGGTATCTAGAGGCAACATTTATATTTCCACGCAGGAAGAAATGATTTTTGCCAAGGTGAATATTCTGATGATCTGATGCACTGAAAGCGCTTTTAGTAAATGATAGATAATGAATTGCATCTAACAGATTTGTTTTACCACTTCCGTTTTTTCCTACCAACACATTAATCTTTGCAGAGAAATCAAGCTCCGCCGCAGAATAATTCTTAAAATTTACCAACTGAAGTTTCTCGAGGCGCACAGATCAATAAGACGTTAAATGATATTAAATCGTTGTTTTTATGACAAAGTGTATAGTTGCTGTGTTTTTTATTGCTAAATGTGAAATTTGTTTTGGCTAATGTTCGTTCGGGCGCTATTTTCGCAACTCGATTCAAAATTAGGGATATGGCAGCGACAACCAAAGAGAAGAATGAACCTGTAGCCCTTGCGGCCAAAGGTAGTAAGACTGAATTCTCGAAAGAAACCTATCTTTTCTGGTATGAGAAGATGCAATTAATGCGGAAATTCGAAGAGCGCGCTGGCCAATTGTATGGGATGCAGAAAATAAAAGGATTCTGTCACTTATATATAGGACAAGAAGCTTGTGCTGCCGGTGCCATCAGTGCTCTTAAGAAAGGTGATAAATATATTACCGCTTACCGCGATCACGCTCATCCACTAGCGTTAGGTACTGACCCTAAAACTGTAATGGCTGAATTATTTGCAAAGGAAACCGGATGCTCAAAAGGTAAAGGCGGATCGATGCACATCTTCGATAAAGCCAATGGCTTTTTTGGCGGACATGGAATTGTAGGTGCACAAATTCCATTAGGAGCAGGAATCGCTTTCGCAGAAAAATTTAACAAGACAGATAAGCTTTGTGTTTGCTATATGGGTGATGGAGCCGTTCGTCAAGGCGCATTCCATGAAACGCTTAATCTAGCAATGCTTTGGAAGATACCTGTGATATTTGTTATTGAAAATAATGGTTATGCTATGGGCACTTCTGTAAAGCGTACGTCAAACGTAACTGATCTTTATACTTTAGGAGAAGCTTACGACATGCCAGCAGAGCCTGTTGACGCTATGAATGTGGAGGCAGTGCATACCGCCGTGGCGAAAGCGGCAGAACGTGCGCGTGCAGGTGAAGGACCCACTCTATTAGAATTTAGAACCTACCGGTACAAAGGTCACTCTATGTCTGACCCTGCTAAGTACCGTCCGAAAGAAGAAGTTGAAGAATATAAAGGTCGCGATCCTATTGAAGTTGTTAGAAGAACGCTTTTAGCTAAGAAGTTTGCAACAGAGAAAGATCTTGAAGCAATTGACCAAAGCATTCTAGCAATAGTAGAAGAGAGTGTGAAGTTTGCTGAGGAGTCTAACTATCCAGATCCATCTGAAGCAACTAAGGATGTTTATGCCCAACAGGATTATCCGTATATACTAGAATAAGCCTTTTGTTTAATATCATGTAATTTGTAGTTTTGCGCCCCATCCTGCATTCGATATAGTCGGGGTATAGGAGGGGGTTAATTTAATAACAATGGCAAAGAAAGAAGATCACAAACACGATTTACTAGAAAAACCAGAAGCTCTGGCCGACAAACTTGAAGGTGCAGAACATTGGGTTGAAGAGAATGCAAAATTGGTTATTGGTATTGGCGCTGGTATAGCGCTAATAGTAGCCGGTTATTTTGGATTCAATTATTACAAATCAAATCAAAATGATATTGCCCAGAAGGAAATGTTTCAGGCAGTTTATTATTTTGAAGCTGATAGCTTAAAGCTAGCACTTGAGGGTGATGGTAATAATTTAGGTTTCGTGGATATAGCCGATGATTATGGCATTACTGAAGCCGGAAATCTTGCCAACTTTTATGCTGGTGCAGCATTTTTAAAGTTAGGTGAATTTGAAAAGGCTATTCTTTATCTAAAAGATTTCAGCTCAAACGATCTTCTTGTTCAACCACGTGCTTATAGCCTAATTGGTGACGCATATATGGAGCAGAACAATTTTGAAGATGCTGCGAAATTTTATAGCAAAGCTGCTGATTACAAGCCAAACAAATATTTTACACCCATTTATTTGATGAAGGCCGCTTTGGCTTACGAAAAGTCAAATCAAAATGATAAAGCAAAAGACGCTTACGATAAAGTGATTGCTAACTTCTGGGAATCTCAAGAATATCAGAACGCACGCAAGTATAAAGCACGCTTAGAGAGCAATTCGTAAGACCATTTATAATATTTTAGAAGGGATAGTTTACTATCCCTTTTTTATTGATAACAGTTTATTTACATAAAAAGTAAGATTATGGCAGGCCCTTTAAAATCCGGAAAAGTTAAAAGTTCTATACATCGTACTAAGAAAAAATTTGCCATTGTTGTAGCTGAATGGAATGAAGAGATTACCGAGGCCTTGTACCAAGGAGCCTTCTCAAGCCTGATTGAGAATGGCGTAAAGACGGAAAACATTGTCAGAAAAAATGTTCCCGGCACTTTCGAGTTAACACTTGGTGCATTATGGATGGCCGACAAAAAAGATATCGACGCCGTAATTTGCCTAGGCTGTGTAATACAAGGTGACACACCCCATTTTGATTATATCTGTCAAGCGGTTGCCTACGGTATAACCGAAGTTGGATTAAAGACCAAAAAACCAATCATCTTTGGCGTGTTAACTACGCTCAATAATAAGCAAGCACTTGAACGTGCAGGTGGCCAGTACGGAAACAAAGGTGAGGAAGCAGCATTGACTGCGATTAAGATGTTAGACTTTTAAAATTAGGTATTCATTTGGGGATTGGGCGTTGGGGACTGGGGACTGCATTGGTATTAGGATTAGGCACTGGGACTATTATTGGGAATTAGGCATTAGGTTGGTGTAGGTGCCACAAAGAAAATGCCGATGCGCATAATTTGCACATCGGCACATTGATAATTGATAATTAATTACATGTTCTTCACGATCTCTTGGCCAAACTCAGAGCACTTCAATAGTGTGGCGCCTTCCATTTGGCGGTGGAAATCATAGGTAACACGTTTGCCGTTGATTGCTGCTTCTAATCCTTTTAAAATAAGATCGGCCGCTTCTTGCCATCCCATAAACTCAAGCATCATAACACCAGAAAGTATTACTGAGCCTGGGTTAACTTTATCTTGTCCAGCGTATTTTGGTGCTGTGCCGTGTGTTGCTTCGAAAATTGCAAAGCCTGTTAAGTAGTTGATGTTAGCGCCTGGTGCAATTCCAATTCCTCCTACTATCGCTGCAAGGGCATCAGATATGTAATCACCGTTTAAGTTTAATGTTGCTACTACAGAGTATTCATCAGGTCTTAAAAGTATTTGTTGTAAAAAGGCATCTGCGATAGAATCCTTGATAACAATCTTATGTCCTTTGTTATTGATCTCCATCCACGGGCCGCCATCTATTTCAACAGCACCGAACTCGCTCTTTGCTAAAGCATATCCCCAATCTCGGAAGCCACCTTCTGTGAATTTCATGATGTTACCCTTGTGTACGAGTGTAACACTTGGCTTCTTTTGCTCTATAGCATATTTAATAGCAGCACGCACGAGACGTTCTGTTCCTTCTTTTGATACCGGTTTAATACCAATACCAGAGGTTTCTGGGAAACGAATTTTTTTATAGCCTTTTGGAAAATTTTCCTGGAAAAGCTTCATGAACTTTTTGTTCTCTTCGCTTCCTTCCTGGAATTCAATACCTGCATAGATGTCTTCTGTATTTTCACGGAAAATTACCATGTCTGTTTTGTGTGGTTCTTTTACTGGAGAAGGCACACCTTTAAACCAACGTACCGGACGAACGCAAGCATACAGATCAAGATCTTGACGTAAAGCAACATTAAGTGAGCGAATACCACCCCCAACAGGTGTTGTTAGTGGTCCTTTAATACCTACTAAGTATTCTCTAAAAGCCGCCAAGGTTTCTTCTGGCATCCAGTTGCCCGTTTTATTGAAAGCCTTTTCACCCGCTAGTACTTCCTTCCAATTTATTTTGCGTTTGCCCTTATATGCTTTCTCAACTGCTGCATCAAAAACCAGTTTTGAAGCAGGCCAAATATCTACACCGGTACCATCGCCTTCTATAAAAGGGATTGTTGGATTTTCAGGCACTACTAATTTGCCATTGTTAATGCTGATTTTCTGATCGCTCATTTCTTGCGTGTTTAAGTACTTTACGTGGTTTATACTTGTGCCAGGGCACAAAAGAAATCTTTTTGATTTTCGAGGGCGAAAATTAGAAAATTAAGCGTAGAAATGAAGAGATTTAAGTAATAAAGGCTTGATTTTGTTAATCTATTTCAACTTCCAGGACGTTTTAAAAATCTGACAGGCAATACGGAAGGTTTTTATTGTATTGTGTGTTAGCAGGTAAATCAAACGAACATCATTTTACTGTATCTTATGAAATTAATAACCTTAATAGGCTCGTTATTCATATTTCAATTATTAACTCCTGATGCTAAGATATCTTTACCCTCCACGCCATCGTCGGTTTGCTTGAGCCAGGAGGAGAAAAAACTATATGATCTTATTCAAACTTATCGCGCAAGCAAAAAACTGAAAGCCATACCGCTTTCGGCTAAACTATCGCTTGTTGCTCAAACCCACGCCCGTGACCTAGTTGATAATTATAAATTTGACCCCAACAACAAATGTAATCCCCACAGTTGGTCAACGAAGTGCAAGTGGTCTTCTTGCTGTTACACCAGTGACCATAAGAAAGCACAATGCATGTGGGACAAGCCCAAAGAAATTGCAGACTATAAAAACCCAGGTTATGAAATTGCGTATTACAGCTCCCTTGGAGCCAGTGCTGAAGAAGGTTTGGATGGCTGGCAAAAAAGTCCATCACACAACCCACTACTAATTAATGACGGTATGTGGAGCAACGTAGAATGGAAGGCAATTGGCATTGGTATCTACAAAGAATACGCAGTGGTCTGGTTTGGACAATTGGAAGATCTAACTGTACCGAAATTGTGTGAATAAAAGAACGAAGAACACTTTAGGAACGAAGGACGAAGAACACTTTAGGAACGAAGGACGAAGAACGAAGGACGAAGGACGAAGAACGAGGAACGAGGAACGAGGTCGAAGATGACGTCGATAGTTTAACCTCGTCCCTAGTACCTCGTCCCTCGTTCCTTTTTAATATTTTTCTTCCTGACTGGGAAATTCTTTTGCTTTTACGTCTTCGATGTAATGACTAACGGCATCGGTAATAACGGTATGTAAATTTGCATAACGTCTTAAAAAACGAGGCTTAAAATCTTTGGTGATTCCCAACATATCTTGCATCACTAAAACTTGGCCGTCAACATCTGGTCCTGCACCAATTCCAATTACAGGAATACTTAACGATGCTGATACTTTTTTTGCAAGCTCTGCGGGAATTTTTTCTAGCACTAATCCGAAGCAACCACAATCTTCAAGAAGCTTGGCGTCATCCATCAACTTAGTTGCCTCTGCTTCTTCTTTTGCGCGAACGGTGTACGTGCCAAATTTATAGATCGACTGTGGTGTTAAACCTAAATGCCCCATTACCGGAATACCGGCACTTAAAATTCTTTGAACTGAATCTTTAACTTCACTTCCACCTTCTAATTTCACTGCATGTGCGCCGGCTTCCTTCATAATACGGATAGAGGAACGTAAAGCTTCACCTGAACTTCCCTGATAAGTTCCAAAAGGAAGATCAACCACAACTAAGGCACGTTTCACCGCCTTCACCACAGAAGCAGCATGATAAATCATTTGATCGAGTGTAATGGGCAACGTTGTTTCATTGCCCGCCATAACATTTGATGCCGAGTCACCAACTAATAAGATGTCAATACCAGCACCGTCAATGATTCGAGCCATGCTATAATCATAGGCTGTAAGCATGGCAATTTTCTCACCCCTATTCTTCATCTCTTGAAGTTGGTGTGTGGTTATCTTCTTTACTTCTTGCTTGTGTACTGACATTGGAAGTGTATTGTCGATTATTAGGTAAGTAGATTTACTCGGGGCTATGATTACTATGCGTATCTTGTTATCCTTAAATAAGATAGACAGCGGTTGCTTCTTTAGTTAAATTAACTTCAACGTGCTCTTTTATTGTTGTTGCCAAATCATAGCCGGTGTATTGCGGATAAATTGGGAAGAGTGTATGGCTTCGGTTAACCAATACGGCAGTTTCTATTTTCTTTACTTCAATATTTAAAAATGGCTGGAGGCTATAGGCGAATGTACGGCCTGTATTAAGCACATCGTCAACTATAATAATGCACTTCTTTTTTAATTCTCTAACATCACAATCGAGTGATACATCGCCTTGTTGATGGGCAAGTTTATTCAACGTTACTTTAACTAGCTTTACTTCCAAGGGAGAAATCGATTCGATTTCCTCTTCTAAGAGTTTGGCCAATACATAACCTTGACCCTCAATACCAGCAATCACAACCATTTTTTCTTTGAAGTTTTGCTCAAAAACCTCAAATGCCATACGACGAATTTTTTGTTTAACCTGAGCATCGTCTAATATTAAACTTTTTTCCATCACCATAGTTTATGCCGGAATTGGAATTGATTTACTATCCTTAAAGGTTGATAAAATTACCATTGACTGTAGGCTATCAACAACTTCAATATTTGAAACTTTATCAAGCATTAATTGCTGGTATGCTGCGATGTCAGCACATACTATTTTTAGAATAAAATCACCAGAACCTGTAATATGATGGCATTCAACCACCTCTTCTACTGTATTAATGGCAGAAATAAATTTTTGAATGTTTTCTTTGTTGTGCCCCCTTAATGAAGCCATAACAAAAGTACTTACCCCAAGACCAACACTCGCAGGATCAATGACAGCATGATAGCTCTTAATCACACCAGAGGTCTCAAGTTTGTTTACACGCTCTAAAGTTGGTGCGGGTGAAAGTCCGATTTCTTTCGCTAACTGGGCATTCGTAATATTTGAATTTGCCTGAAGCAGCTCAAGAATTTTTTTATCAATGGTGTCAATTTTAATCTGATTCTTCATTTTGATGAGGGTTGTTACCAAATATTATTTGGTCAAAAGTAATTAAAATAGGGCTAACCCGGACTAGCAGTGGAGAATTAATTGCCAGTAATGGCGATTCGCTGGGTTTTTGTGGAGGAGCCGGCTTCGAGGTCTTAAATTAAAGTAGATGTATAACTCTCCATATGACAATTCAATGCCTGATAATAGCATGCCGTTGTCATAATTAAAAAAGACAAGAAAGGAATATTGAACTGTTCAATTTTTCTTTCTTGTCTTAATACAATTTGAGTTGCTCAAAAAACTTTCTGCATGCTCCCGTTAGTTCATCACTCTTGCTAAACAGTACTTCTTTGAGAAGTTTAAAAGCATACTCAATGTCCTGGGCTGTGCTCTCAATGTAAAATTCTCCGCTCTCCTGGTCTTGCTTTGCTTCTCTTTGGTACTGGTGATAGAAGGTAATCGTTTCAATGAAGCTCAACAGTAACAACATGGTACGTCTCGGCTTAAACACGGCTTCCGGTAAGTTGATGTATTGAGCATAAGGATTGCGAACTGTAATAGGTCTTAACAAGCGTTGCACGTTCTTTAATTTCTCTTTGATCTTACTTTCTTCATTTCGGTTGATAAGCCCTGCGCTGGTCTTCTGCTGATGCTCCATGATGCGCTTATCCTGTTCTGCGCTCGTGTCGATGTAAATTAATATGCAGCGGTTCGCGTTGTCTTCGTAAAGTTTTTCTCTCGTAGTACAGCTGCTCACACTTACCGGCCCTTCTACTTTCAGCGTGATGGTTTTTAAATTCCCTTTGTTGTCTTTCAGCGTTACGGTTTTACTGATGCTTGTTTTACTTTGAAGTTCTCTCAAGGGGTATAAAACATTTTCCGCTCCGTCAAGGTCTTCGATCAAAATAAGTTTGTGCTTGAGTTCTTCCTGGCCGAAGTAGTAAAAAGCATTCTCACTTAGTGTAGTGATCTCCAGCTTATCTTCTTCGGGCATCAGCTGGCCGATCTTTTCCTGCAGGTAGGTTTTACCAACACCACTTGCACCAAGGCACATCAGGTGCAACGGCTTTTCTCTTTTGCGGCTTGTGTAGGTGAGCCATGCAATCATGCAGTTTAATTTCTCGCCTACTATACCCGTGCTGATAATATCCTGTAAGGTGCGTTGCATTAAATCCTTTTCTTTCAGGTAGGATAATGTTTCGCGTTTATCAACTTCACTCATGAGGCGCTTATCTTCTTTCTTCGGCTTGAGCGCTTCAAGCCTGATGTTTCTGTATTCTTCCAAGGCCGTAGTAAGTCCGGCCATGGCGTGTATAGCTTCCGGTGTGCTGATGTCTAGGCTTTGCGCAGCTTGTGTACATAGCTGATCAACTTGACCTTTGTTGTATAAATCTAAATTATGCCGGAGTGGAAGTAAGTGCGTATGATTCTTATGCTCGATCTTTAGCGTTACTCTCAACCGATCAAGGCCGCTGATTTTAATACCGCCAAGTACAGTTACATTTAGTACTCCGTTTTCGTAAAAGAGTAATTCAGGATTTGAGGTGTGAAGTTTATTCTGTGATGATGTATTGATGGGATCAGGTAGCGAAGTAGTTTGTTGTGCTGATGAAAATGTCTCATCCCGTACCGAAGGTCGGGAAGAAAAAGCTATTCTGTTT
>CAXSCR010000017.1:0-68985 GCA_964235605.1 uncultured Cyclobacteriaceae bacterium
TTTGTGCTCAAATTTTTCGATACCAATATTTGGTAACTTGACAAAGTAGGATTAATCGTTAATCGTATTAAGCGATGACATTGTTGTTTTCACTCCTTTTCATTGTAGCCACTATTAACCTTAAAAAACCAAGTTTGCTCGAATGCGACATTACAGTCTCGAAAGAAAACGTTTCATTCCCTTTCAATAACTTATTTCGTATAAGTTCACTTAAAATGGCACCAAGATAAGGGAAGGAAATTTCTTCAGACTTTAGCCTTAGGATATTAGATCGCAGGGAAATATTTCCAACTAATCTTTCTACGTTAATTTTTTCGCTGAATCCGGAATTTTTGAGAGAAACTTTAATATCGTTTAATACTGTTTTGATATTGAAGTTTGCGAAATTGAATTCGCCCTTTTCACGGAGTTCTTTTTCTATTTTATCGGCATTTACAAACTTGCCAATGTTATACTTTGAGGATACGACCTCTTCAATACTTGATTTTCCCGAACCATTGGGTCCTGCAAAAACACGAAGCCGTTTCGTCAATTGATCTTTATGGTTTGTTTTTTAACAGCAACTCTTTTCGGCAAAGCTTTACCTTTTGTTTCAAGTCCATTGGGGTGTATCTTATAGATGCGCCCATCTTTCGCTACGGTGATGGTTATATTTTTCCGGGCAGCATTCTTAGCCGCCAATGTCCCCGTCTTCCTAGCAAATCTTGCAATTGTTTTTTCACGAACTGATTTTGCAACGCTTCTCTTCACGCTCGGCATATACCTGATTTGAAATGTTAAGTTAGTATTAATACGTTATTTTTCAAGCATTTTACCCATATCAAAGTTCACAATCGTATTCTCACCAACACCTAAAGACGCAATCAACCCAAACCCGCGATTAACTGATAACGATTAACCATCCAACCCCTCACCCACAACTTTATTGTTCAGAAAAATCATCCCGATGACAAATGAAATACTAGCAACAATTATCGGATACCATAGTCCTGCGAAGGGATCGCCCCCAGGGGTTGAAGATGTTTTACTGGCTTCATATAGACTTGTTGCTATAAAAGGGGTGAGTCCGCCGAACACGCCATTGCCAATGTGATAGGGTAATGACATGGAAGTATACCGAATCTTTGTAGGGAATAACTCAACTAAGAATGCAGCTATCGGACCATAGACCATCGTAACAAAAACCACTTGTATAAAAATTAGAAGTACCATAATCATGAAAGCAGTGTTACCTAATACAACTTCTTTTTTTACTTCCGGCGCTTTGTCACTATTAATAATTGTACTTGTTGTTTCTATGAGCTTACTCCCATCGGTATAGACGTGTTGTTTACTGGATGTCTTCAAAGAGTCACGTGTTCCATCGGCAACAGAAAGTGTTCCTGATATGGAATAAGAACCTTCAATTTCTAACTTAGTATTTACGTCTGCTAACGAATACATTTTTTTATAAATAGGGCGATACAACAAAACCGCTAGTAATAAACCTGCCATCATGATAAACTTCCGCCCGATTTTATCAGATAAGAAGCCGAAGAAAATAAAGAGCGGTGTACCAACTAACAGTGCGATAGCAATGATATAATATGATTGAACAAATTCGATGTTACAGGTTTTTTGAATAAATGAAAGCGCATAAAATTGTCCGGTATACCACACTACACCTTGACCTGCTGTAGCGCCAAACAACGTAATCAATACGATCTTCAAGTTCTTTTTATTACCGAAGCTCTCTTTGATTGGGTTCTTTGAAATTTTTCCTTCTGTTTTCAGTTTCGCGAATGCTGGAGACTCTTCCATCTTCATTCTTATGTAAATAGAAACACCCACCAAAACGGCGGAAAGTATAAATGGAATTCGCCAGCCCCAAGACGTAAATTCATTAACACCCATAGATTGGCGTACAATCAAGATCACACCAATGGAAACAAAGAGACCTAGCGTAGCCGTAGTTTGTATAAAACTGGTATAAAAACCACGCTTAGTAGCAGGAGAATGTTCTGCTACATAAGTTGCAGCACCACCATATTCACCACCAAGTGCAAGACCTTGGAGTAGCCTTAATATTAAAACGAGCAGAGGAGCAAAAACACCAATGGTATCATAATTTGGAATAAGACCGATGGCAAAAGTAGAGCCACCCATAAGGATCAGTGTAACAAGGAAAGTGTATTTCCTTCCAATCATATCTCCTAGCCTGCCAAATACCAAAGCGCCAAAAGGTCTCACTATAAATCCTGCAGCAAACGTTGCTAATGTTGAAAGAAAAGCTGCGGTTGGATTTGTCTTAGGAAAAAATTGTTGAGAAAGTATAGTTGCTAAACTCCCAAAGATGTAGAAGTCATACCATTCTATAAGCGTGCCTACAGAAGAAGCAGTTATTACTGACCAAAGCGTTTTCTTTTGTGCTTTTGTGATAGAAGTTTCCATATGGATTTTTTTTAATGATGCTGCTGATTTCCTTTTTGAGTGTACCATGCTTCCTGCACTTCATGAAAATGCTCATGAAGTTGATGTAAAGACGCAGCTATGGCTTCATCATTTCCTGTCTTTACATCTTCTGCTAGTTTATCAGCATCGGTTTTTAAACGTTGAACCTGGGTTTTCATGGCATCATTATTAACTTTCTCTGGCAATGGTGAGTTAGCCCATTTCGTGGCCTCAACACGTAACTCTTCAGCATGACTTTTTACAGGTTCAAGATTGCTTGAATCATTGTATGGATGAAAAGCCTCAGCCATGATCATGTGAAATGAATCCATCTCCGCCCATTCAGCTGCTTGGTTGGGTGATGAATTAGGCTGTTTTGAAATACATTGAAAAATACTTATTAAGCAAAGTGCAATGAATAAGATTTTGAATACGTGCATACGGATTGAATTTAATAAACATTTATATCCCCGCCTTCTCCTTCCGGCGATACTTTCTATTGCCGGCAAGAAGTTTAAGGATCTTCGAAAGTAAATTAAAGTAAAGTGTTACGAATAATACCAAGGTCATTATCCATATTACCGTTATATTAAAATATAAAGTGTCAAAAGTTCTGCCTAAAAAGTGTTTAGTGGGTTGAAATAGACTGGCTTTAAAATCAAATGTGTGCCTGGGTTTATGTGTATCAAGATAAATGGGATAAATCTTTTGAATCAGCACACCCTCTATTTCCATTATTCTGTCTTTGGCAGAATTATTTTTAACCATATCAGAAACTGCTTCATTAACATAAACTAGTTTCATTGTATCATACCCCACCTTATTTCCAGCCAACGAAAATTGAGCAATGCGTTTCTCTTTTTCCGCATTGGCTCGATTCAGTTTATTGAGGTAGAGTTGTTTTAACGTAGCGAGGAACTTTGAGGTACTCAGGTAGACGGAGGAATCAAATTTTGATATGGCGATTTTGTCTACAACTGCCAGTTTATCTGCACCTACTAATATAAGTTCGTTCTTAATTTCTCTACGAATCAGATCAAGTGCCTCAACCACTTTTTTATCATTTCCATTTCTCCAACTCCGTTGGTTACTCAAGCAATACGTCAACTTAGACTCAAGAGTCGGAATCAAATAAATTCTTTTAAACTCTGCTTGTGATATAACTTTTTCTAGATCATAAAACTGCTTTTCAAAGGGATTGTCTTTAAACTGTGTAACCATGAAAGCTTCGAAGGCCCAGCGCGATGCCATTACCTCTCCCATCAATGGAATGCCATTTGGTTTACCAACCCGGGGGTTAAACTTATCGAAGTTTATAACTACACCACTGAGTAAAAGTTGTGGTATTACGAGCAGCGGAATAAGAATGTAAATGGTCACTGCAGAATTGAAGGTTGCGGAAATATTCAATCCTAACATACTAGCAAAGCAAGAGCAAGTAAAGAGTATCAGCCAATAACGAATTTCTGTCAATGGAATTTCAAGTACAAGATTTCCTATTAAAGTAAAACTAATGGTTTGAATGGCTGAAATCAGAAACATCATAAACACTTTAGAGCCAAGATAGCTTCCACGACTTAGATGAAGGAATTTCTCTCGTTTTAAAATTTTTCTGTCACGAAATATTTCTTCAGCGCTCATGGTCAATCCTAAAAATAATGACACAACTACGCTCATGAAGAAATAAACTGGAATATTGAGGTTGCCATAAAATGTATAATTTGGATTTTCCACAGCCAATACAGCATAATATTTAATCATGAAGGCAATGAAGAATGCCAACACAGGAGCCTCTAATAAGTTAATGTGTACGTATTGCCTATTGGCTATCTTGGATAAAAAATCGCGTGTAAGGAAAACGCCAAATTGTTTAAACACATTCGGAATTTCTTGTATGACATGCAACGGCTCCTTACTGTGAACTACTTTAGGTATCTTTATTTTCTTCTTAAAGAATTGATACCATTGCGCTGGCGATATTTTGCGACCGTTGGTTAACCTGCCGTATTCGTTTACAATTTTGGTTTCAATAATACTGAATACCTGTTCTGGATTTATATTACCACACTCAGGGCAAGCACCTTGGTTTTTATTGGGTGCACTCACCATTTCCCTAAAGTAAATTGCAGCCTCTATGGGATTACCATAATAAATTTGAAAGCCGCCAGAATCCATAATGATCAGTGTGTCAAACATCTTAAAAATGTCTGATGAAGGCTGATGAATAACTATGAATACCATTTTGCCGCGAAGGGAGAGCTCTTTCAACAAGTCCATTATGTTTTCCGAATCGCGTGATGATAATCCTGAGGTGGGTTCGTCTACAAACAGGATAGTTGGTTCGCGTAATAACTCAAGGCCAATATTAAGCCGCTTGCGTTGCCCACCACTAATAATTCTATCTAATGGTGAACCAACTTTAAGATTGCGTATTTCTATGAGTCCAAGATGAAGTAAATGTTTATCAACAAGCTGGGCCGTCTCTTTAGGCGTATAATGATTAAAGCACAATCGTGCAGCGTAATAAAGATTATCAAACACAGTGAGATCATCCATCAACAAATCATCCTGTGGTATATACCCTATTACACCTTCTACAGCATCAGGTCTTTCATGAATGTCAACACCATTTACCAACACCCTACCACTTGATGGTTTATCAGAACCATTTAAGACATTAAGTAATGTTGATTTACCTGAGCCGCTTGCCCCCATTAACCCAATTAGCTTACCACCTTGCTCAGCAATGTTTACATTTTGCAATCCGGCTTTACCACTTTTAAAATGATAAAAGATATGATCAGCGGTGAATGTAACAACAGTCTGACTTTCTCTAACTAAAAATCTGCCAACAACATCGCTGTAATAAATGGGTTCTATCTTACTTCCCCTTATGATACTACCAGTAGGAAAAATATCAATCTTACGGCTCTTTAATAAAATACTATTAAAGTACAAAGTTGAAATACCAAGGTATTTAATGAAGTATGTTTCCGCGTCAGGTAGACGAAGTATAGCAATAAGACCGGTAAGATTTTTGGCAATAATACGTGGACCAGGATAAGGTTCTTGGTCTGATCCTTCATCTATGATAAGTACATTCTTAGATGCCAGATCATCTATGTCTTGTCCCATTACAAAACTTTGCACGGCGTGCACATCTTCCCTGGGAATTTTTAGTGCCTGGCCAATGTAAAAAATTAGATTTCCCTGACGTTCAGAAATGTGATTATCAACAAATAGCAGTTCAATGATTTTAACCACCAGCACCAGTTTTTGCTGCATGGTTAGTGCTTGATTTACCTGCTTAACAATCTGCATGATTTTAGCCCAATCTTGTACAAATTGCTGGGTTTCTACATCAAGACTTGTTTCTTCCTGATAGGCTATTTCTTGAATTTTACAATACTCATCAAAGAGTTTGAGATAGTATACCGTGGTTTCCTGATTTAGGTGAAGGCAAAGGAACTCCCTTATGTTGGTCCGTTCATCATCGGTAATTCGCTCACGCACAACTATAGCGAAAAGTTGTATAATGGCCTTAAGCAGTTCCTCACTCATCGGTAATACACGATATTCTAATTTCGACTAAAATAGGGAAATAAGAATTGGATAAAAAAGAAAAAGCGGACTCTCATCCGCTTTCTTCATTTATCGCTTTTAATAAATCACGCTTCAACGCTTAGCCTATCTTGGTGTGAATAAGATCGCTTAAAACCATAAGGCCTTCTCTTAGATATTCATCATCTACATTTAATAGATTAATAGGTTTTCCTAATTCCTTATCCTTATGATTCAATTTAACGCTCAACTTATCATTTAGCGTTTTTTTAGATTCCGCCTCATCCATTTCTTTCTTCCGAATGATTTCGTTCAACGACACTTTAGTAATTGTAAGGCTCTTTCTTGTTTCTTCAGTTTCATTTACAAAACGTGCCAGTATTGGATCATGTTTAAGTCTCTCTTGATATGATTTATTCAGACCAGCTACAACTTTATCATTTATAACTGGTGTTTTTTGATATAGCGTTCCGCGGATTTCATCCCAAGGTAATGCACTTGGATTTGAGCTCTCACCAAATTGTTCAGGATCTAAAGCGCTAGGCAATTTAATATCAGGAGTTACCCCTTTATGTTGTGTGCTGCTTCCTGTTACCCTATAAAACTTCTGAAAGGTTAACTTCAATTCTCCAACTTTCTCATTCGTATCATGAACGAATCTACTTAAGTCAATGACTGTTTGCACCGTTCCTTTGCCATAGGTAGACTCACCCACCACTACGCCTCGATGATAATCTTGTATAGCACCTGCAAAAATTTCTGAAGCAGATGCGCTGAAACGATTTGTTAAAACCACCAATGGCCCATTGTAAATTACTGAAGGATCGTCATCTTTTCCTAATTCAATTTTATTTGATGAGTCCTTAACCTGAACCACAGGACCGTCTTTAATAAAAAGACCCGTAAGATCAATGGCTTCTGCTAATGAACCTCCTCCGTTGTTACGCAAATCAAGTGCTATACCATTAACACCTTCAGCTTGAAGTTCAACAATTAGTTTTTTAACATCGCGTGTTGTACTTGTATAATCAGGATCACCTCTTTGATACGCTTCAAAGTCAAGGTAAAAGGTTGGTAGCGTAATTACACCAAGCTTCATGTCTTTACCTCCTTTTTGATATTTAATAATTTCTTTTTTTGCTTTCTGATCCTCTAATTTTATTTTATCTCGTACTAACAGAATTTCCACAGGAGGACCATTTACACCTGTCTCAGAGGGAAGAAATTGCAAACGCACCTTTGTGCCTTTAGGCCCTTTAATAAGTTTAACAACATCATCTACACGCCAGCCTACAATATCGACCATCTCTCCAGCATCGCCTTGGCCAACACCTGTAATCTTGTCATTAACATGGATCTTATCACTCTTCTCCGCCGGCCCACCGTGAATAATTTCTATAATTTTTGTATAATCATTATCGGTTTGAAGGCGAGCACCAATACCCTCCAATGACAGACTCATGCTTTGTTTAAATATATCTGCTGCTTTAGGCGAGAGGTAATTGGTATGTGGATCGTACGACTCAGTAACGGCATTCATATACATACTGAAAACATCTTCACCATTAAATTGATTCATTGATTTTGCAAAGCGGTCGTATCGCTCTTTCAATGTTTTCTGAATTTCCTCTTGCTTTTTACCTGCGAGTTTCAAACTCAAAGCTTGGCTTTTAATAATTTTTCTCCATATATCATTTAACTCGTCTGCATTTTTAGACCAGCTTTCTTTATCACGGTCGGTTTCATAGTACTCATCAGTCGAATAATCGTAAGATTGTTTGATGAGGTTGGTTAACACGTAGTCCATACGTTCTTTGAAACGTTTTTTGAAAACACCATATATTTCGAAAGCAGGTTCTACATTTTCAGATTTAGTAAGGTCATCAATTTGATATCTGTATTTTTCAAACTTCGCCAGATCTGCTGCTGTAAAATAGGTCTTATTGTTATCGAGGCTTTTAATAAACTCATTTAAAATAACAGATGATAAAGAGTCATTCAAATGAATTTTACGATAATGATTATTATCTAGTATGGATGCTACGGCCTTGGCTTCCTTACCGTAAATAGGTTTTGATTTAAGTGCGGTACTGTCACTAAAAAAGTAAGGAGCACCATTTAAAACACTTGATGTCAGCAAGCCTATACCGACTAATCCTGCTATGATCAATTTTTTCATTCCGTTAACGATTAGATGTGCAATTTTCCGACAAACCCTATGGCGGAATAAATGTAAAACGTAATTATAGGCTGTTTAGGTTTAATTATCACTAAATGGTACGAGTGATGCGTTTATACTACTTTATCAGAATCATATTCAGATAAAAATTTTTGAGCATTTTCGATATTTGGAAACTCAAAAAACTTCTTGCCTAAGTTATTAAAATGAATTTCAAGCCTGATTAAATCAATATTCTTGTTCTTTTTAAAACTGTGCATGGTTGCTATTTTATAATCATCAACCTCTTTATTTGATATTTTAAAGGCTGTAGCCCTAACAGATTTGCAATAACTACATTGATAGTGCTTAATGAGTTCCCCAGGTACATCAGCAGAAGGCTGTTGTGTTATCTCTTCCTTCACCACTTTCATAGTGGTAAATCCGCAGCTGTTACATTTTGAAGCTTGTAAATGGCCAGGATACTTTTCAATCTTTATTTCACCATTTTTCTCATCAATCCATACATCGTAATCAATTGAAAATATGTTCTCTTCGGCTTGCATGCCTTTTTCTAAATGCACATCCTCTTCTTCTTCACCTAACAATCGCATCATGGCTCCTGAACCAGCATTTATTCTAGGTGTATATCTCCATTTACGTAGCTTCTTATCCAGTATGGTAGGATAGTAGTAGTCAAGAACAAGATACGCTACATAGCCAACTAGCGTACCACCTGCTATAGAGATAAACAAGCGCACGAAAAACCATAATTCAACATAAAAGATTTTACCAATCCCATAAATATTAATAATCATCATTACGGCTATACCAAAAAAGAGAAAGACAAGTTTATATTTCTTTATCTCATAATGGTTGGCATAATCGTACTTGGCTTTAAAGTCCTTAATAGAGGCAATTTTAAGATTATGTAGTATATAAACTGCTATGCCGGCTAGCATCATTACAATAGCGCCTATCATCATGGCGCTATGCCAGACCTGTAAAAATGGACTTTGAGAAATACTTTGCATTAGAAGTTAATTAGGATTTTTAAATATAATCATTTCAGTAAAACGAACGTATCAGCCAATAAAATTCACAAGCTTTGAAATTAATTTTTAAGTAACAATTATTTAATTGCTTATCACAAGTAAAAATACTTTACCTGCTTCACCTACCGTTCTAACCAGGCAAATTAGTTGAGAAATCAGCTTAAAATTTTGTGAAAAATTACACAATTTATCTTGCAAAGTACACGGTTTTGTACTTATAATTGTGTATTAATGCACAGACTATGACGGAATATCAACGTAAAAGAATAGAAGTAGAGTTAAGAAGCTTCACTTCTAGAAATTTCGAAAAGCCAGCAAATTGCAAAAATTTGCATCAAATTAGGTATTATGTTAATGAGCTCTGTCAAAAAATTCGTGAATTAGAGGGCACTTTCAATTATGTTCCTGATTCTGCTTACACACTTCTTGCCCAGTACAATGCTACACAAAACGGAATGATTAATACAGAATTTAGAAATACTTATTGTTGACATGCGGTATATCCCCTCCCCTATACCGATTAAATTTGACTGTATATACAGTGCTACTGCAAATCCCTCTGGCAGGATGCAATATCATCGCATCAAGCCAGGTGAAAGTAAACTTCGTATTTCACGAATAGAATTTATTAAAGCTTATAATGACAAACAGATTGTGGCTATGAAACCATTGCCGTTAGCAGGACAAGATGCTGTTTTTCAATTTGAGTTTTACGTCTAACCTTTCTTCAGCACAGCCTCTAAATCAGCAGGGCTATAATTAATGGACTTAATGGTTTTGTTATCTGATTTTCTGTAGACAAGCCATTTACCACTCTCCTGTTTATAGTAACATTCTGTTCCGTCTTTTTTGAAATAGTGATCAACAGTAGCTTTCGCTTCTTCTTCTGATATACACGCTTTACTCATATTGGAGCGCTGCACTTCTTCGAACAAGGCATTAAACTTATCGCCCAATCCAAATTCAAGGATTGCACCTGAAAGTACATATTGAATATCACAAAGCGCATCTGCTATTTCAACAATGTCTTTTTCGATAATAGCAACCTCTAGCTCCTTTAACTCCTCGGCCAACAAGGCAACCCTTAGTTTACATCTCTCTTCACCGGGTACAGTTGGCGTAGGTAAAATTGGATGTTTAAAAGTATTATGGAATTCAGCTACAAGGTTGAGCGCATCAGGTTGTTTCATTGTATTGTGTAAAAGTTAAGTTCTGAATTTAAAACGGCCCTAAAGAAAAGCAAATTTTAGTAATTGAAGGTATGAGCTTCGCAGTTAGCCAGTAGCTTTTCTATATTTGCGATCCAACTATACCAAGAATGACTAAGAATTTTATAGAAGAACTGAAATGGCGTGGCATGATACACGATCAGATGCCGGGAACAGAAGAACAGCTAAACAAAGAAGTTACTTCTGGTTATATCGGGTTTGACCCAACTGCCGATTCTTTGCATATAGGAAACTTGGTACAAATCATGATGTTGGTACACTTTCAACGATGCGGTCATAAACCTTTTGCATTGATAGGTGGCGCCACAGGCATGGTGGGCGATCCTTCAGGTAAATCAGCAGAGCGAAACCTGCTTTCAGAGAATGTATTGCAACATAATGTAGCCTGTGTACAACAGCAATTATCTAAATTTTTAGATTTTGGAACCGGTAAAAATGCCGCCGAACTCGTAAACAATTACGACTGGTTTAAAGGTTTTGGATTCCTGGATTTTATTCGTGAAGTAGGTAAACATATTACTGTCAACTACATGTTGGCTAAAGATTCTGTTCAAAAGAGACTGGAGACGGGCTTGTCATTTACAGAGTTTACCTATCAACTTGTACAGGGATATGACTTTTGTTGGCTATATCAAAATAAGAATTGCAAACTGCAGATGGGTGGCTCTGATCAATGGGGCAATATTGTTACGGGCACAGAATTGATACGCAGAAAAGCAAATGGTGAAGCCTTTGCCTTGACAACTCCGCTAATAAAGAAAGCTGACGGTACTAAATTCGGCAAGACGGAGCAGGGCAATGTGTGGCTTGACCCGAAGAAGACATCGCCATATAAATTTTATCAATACTGGCTCAACGCCAGCGATGAAGATGCCAGTAATTTTATTAAGATCTTTACACTAAAGAATAGAGAAGAAGTTGATGCGCTAGTTGCAGATCATAATGTAGCACCACATCTTAGAAAAATACAACAAGAACTGGCTAAAGAAATTACCATTCGGGTTCATTCACAGCAGGCGTATGAAACAGCAGTGAAGGCATCGAACATACTTTTTGGTAATTCTACTACAGAAGAACTTCAAAGTTTAGATGAAAGCACTTTGCTATCTGTGTTTGAGGGAGTTCCGCATACAAGTATAACTAAAATTGAATTTGACAATTGCCCCACAATTACTGACTTATTATCGAGTGTAACGGGTAGCCTTGTGTTTGCTTCTAAAGGTGAGGCGCGTAAAATGATTCAGGCTGGTGGGGTGAGCATCAATAAAAAGAAAGTTGAAGACGCCGGGCAGAAGGCCAACTATGCTTTATTACAAAATAAATATTTACTAGCCCAAAAAGGAAAGAAGAATTATTATTTGATATCTGTGGTTTAAAAGCCTCTTCAAAACCTCATCCTAAATTTTCTTTCTGAAGGAGAAGACTTGCTTTCTATGATGAAGGGTAATTAATCAAGTTTTTAAGGCGCTCTCCAATTCAGTGCCTAGTCCTCAATGCCTAACCTCGGCGTCTTACGTTGTCACAAATTATTGCTGTGGCTATTGCTGCGTTAAGTGATTCCGCATGGCCATAGCGTGGAATGGTAATGCGGTCAGTTACTAATTCTTCTACCGGAGCGGAGATACCTCTCGCTTCGTTGCCCATCACAATGACACCACCTTTGCCAAAATTGTGTTGGTGTACATCATGACCATCTAGAAAAGCACCAAAAATTTTATGCTTCAGGTCAGCCAGGTAAAACTCAAGTGAAGTATAGTAAATTTCTACCCTTGTAAACGAGCCCATGGTGGCATTAACGACTTTGGCATTGTAATAGTCTGCCGTTTCTTCTGATGCAATTATTTTTTTAATACCATACCAGTCTGCAGTCCTAATAATCGTACCCAAATTACCTGGGTCGCGTATGTCATCTAAAACCAAAGCAAATTCATCGTTCGAAATGGTTAGGTGCACGTTAGGCTTTATCTTGGCAACAGCCAAAGCAGATTCATTGGTTTGAAATTCACCTAAACCATCTAAATCCTTCGGCGTGACTTCGTGTACCTCTGCCTTTATATTCCCGTTTAAAGTCTCTAGAAATTCAGAGGTCCCTAAAATCATTTCAATTTCAAAATCAGATTTTAACAATTCATGGATACTTTTAGTACCTTCTACTATAAAACATTGCTCCTGTTTACGGTATTTCTTTATTTGCAGAGATTTAATGAATTTGATGTTGGCTTTTGATATCATGAGGAAACATTATTCGTTTGTGGTAGATGCTTCTGATAACTATACCATCTTTAGCATTGGCGTGATAAAAATAACGACTAATGATTAACCTGTAGAACGCTTGATCAATAAAAAATATAAATATTTTCTTTGGTTGCTACTGCCAATTTTGGGAAGTTGTATTGGCACCAAGCATTTAAAGGAAAATGAAAAACTTCTATACAGACAAGGAATTCAAGGTCACGATGAAATAGATGCCGAAAGGCTGCGCGAGCTCTACGCCAAAAAAGCCAATCGTAAAATTCTAGGTTTACCAATCTCTCCCTTAGTAGGTGTCTATTATTGGGGAGCTCGTAAGTACAATAAGGAAAAATATGTAGCAAAAAGAGAGGCGGTTATAAAAAGATTTGATAACAAGATTGCAAAAGCAACCTCGCAACGAAAAATCAATAATTTTCAATTCCGGAAGCAGAAAAAGGTAAATAGAATTACCAAGATGGTTGAAGATGGAAATTTACGCATGCAATGGGGCGAACCCATAGCTGTGTATGATAGCAGTCTCATACACCTTACTACAGTACGATTTCATGATTACTTATTTTCAAAGGGATATTTTTATAATACCGTTACTTCTAAAGCATCAACACTAGGAAAACTAGTGAGTGTCAGTTATCGTATAAATTCAGGTATGCCTTATTATATTGATTCCGTTTTTTATCAGGTAACTGATACTGTTATCTTAAAACTAATAAAAGGAAATAGTAATGCAACGCTAATAAAAAAAGGCGATAAGTATGACGCTGACAAATTTACTCGGGAACGTGAACGAATAGACTTATTATTGAAAGATCATGGATATTATGATTTCAGCAGGCAGTACATAGAGTATGGAATTGATACCGCTATGCTAGGCAATAGAAAGGTGGTAGCACTTATCCGTATAAGAGATCCAGCAAAACGCGGATACCACAAGCAATTTAAAATTGATAGTGTTATTTTTATTACAGACGGCGGCCTAAAAGTTCCGAATGTTCAAAGGTTAAAGTATGATTATCGAAATATAAGTTATCGATCCTATAAACGCGATTACAATCTCAAGATTTTAAGTCAACGCGTTTTTGTTCTACCCGGACAACTATATAATCGTAGTAACGCCATTTTAACACAACAGCAATTAGCAAACTTAGACGCCTTCAAGTTTGTAAACATCAACTACGATACTACAGGGGGAAAATTCATTGCCAATATTTTTACAAGTCCGCTTGACCGATACCAATGGTCAAATGAGGCAGGTGTTAATGTAACACAAGGGTATCCTGGTCCTTTTGACAATGCCAACTTTAAAAAACGAAATGTATTTCATGGTCTCGAAACTTTTGATTTAACAGGCAGGTTTGGGTTTGAAGGCGTAGCGTCTGCTACTAATGATCAAAATATTTACAAAAGTACAGAGGCAGGTATAAATGCATCCTTGACTTTCCCTAAGTTTTTATGGCCCTTTAAAGAGAAGACATTATTTAAATTAGGGCGTTTTAATCCGAAGACAAAACTATCTTCCGGTTATTCTTATACTGACAGACCAGAGTATCGGCGTACAACGACTTCAATTAATGTTAATTACAATTGGGAAAGAGGTAGATCCAGACGATACGATTTTACAATAGCTAGTTTGAATATTATTAACTCAAATATAAAATCAAATAAATTTGGAAGTCTTTTACAGACACTATATGAACAACAGGGGAATAATCTGAAGTTAAGCTTCAATCCTTCCTTTGTAAGCAGCATGATCTTTGGGATGACCTGGAATGTAAACAACTATGGCAATAGAGACCAAAACTCAATATTTCTTAGATGGCAATTAGAAAGTGGCGGCGCGTTTTTAAATTTTTTTACCTATCCATTTATTAAAAATAATAACCTGCAAACTTATAGGTACCTCCGGCTAAGTGCAGACCTGCGTAAGAACGTTATTATAAATAAGAATACTACAGTAGCTTATAGGTTTAATGGAGGCATTGCTTATTCTTATGATAAGGTCAAAGTGCTTCCCTATGAAAAATACTTTTTTGTAGGTGGCAGTAATAGTGTGCGGGCTTGGCGCCCACGAAGATTAGGACAAGGATCTCTTCAGCCTAGAATGAGCAAAGACATTGCAAAAAATGGCTATTTTGATTACAGCTTTGAAAAACCAGGTGACATACTCTTAGAAGGTAGTGTAGAACTTAGAAAACATTTAATTGGTTTTATTGAAGGTGCACTCTTCTTAGATGTTGGAAACACATGGACGTTAGACCCTATTCAGCAAAGTGCCGACGATAACAACTCTCATGGAAACTCTCAATTTAAAACGAATTCATTTTATAAGCAGTTTGGGGTTGGTACAGGCTTTGGTTTTAGATTTGATTTTTCATTTCTGATCATCCGTTTTGATATTGGTATGAAGGTATACGACCCTGCTCGAAATGAATATACTCTTGATGACGTTCGGTTCATTAAGCCTTACACTACAAAGGACGCAAAGGGTAATTTATCCATCAAAGAACCAGTAATTTATAATTTCGGAATTGGCTATCCATTCTAATGTTGCATAATAAAGTACCATACTTTTCAATAATATAGTAATCCACACTTTTTATACCTTTACGTCACTACAAAATACCTATGCTTAAGAAGGAAGAAATACGCGATTGGTTTACACGCTTACAACAAGATATATGCAGTAAACTTGAAGAAGCAGACGGTCAAAGTAAATTTATTAGCGATCATTGGGAAAGACCAGGAGGTGGTGGTGGTGTATCACGCGTAATAACCAATGGAAAGATTATTGAAAAAGGTGGTGTTAACTTTTCGGCAGTGCATGGTAAAGCGCCTGAGCCCGTACTTAAAAATTTAAATTTATCAACTGACAATGCCCCTGATTTTTTTGCCACCGGTGTATCCATAGTTATCCATCCTTTCAGTCCCATGATGCCTATCATACACATGAATGTACGGTATTTTGAGATGAGCAATGGCACTTGGTGGTTTGGTGGAGGCATCGACTTAACACCACATTACATCAACAAAGGCGATGCACAATTTTTCCATCAACAATTAAAAAAAATATGTGATCAACATCACACTTCATACTACACTGATTTCAAAAAATGGGCCGATGATTATTTCTATATCAAGCATAGACATGAGACAAGGGGTATTGGTGGAATTTTTTTCGATTACTTAAAAGATGAAAATGGTTTTACCAAAGAATCAAGATTCAATTTTGTTAAGGATGTAGGAAGTATCTTCGCTCCCATCTATACACACTTCATGAAGAAGAACAGCGCCTTACCCTACTCAGAGAACGAAAAAGAGTGGCAATATATTAGAAGAGGCCGTTATGTAGAATTCAATTTAGTTTGGGATAGAGGCACCAAGTTTGGATTAGACACCGATGGAAGAACTGAATCCATTCTAATGAGTATGCCTCCTCGAGCACAGTGGGCGTATAATCTTCAACCCAAAGAAAATAGCGCAGAGTTAGATACTTTAACTTATCTTAAAAAAGGAGTTGAATGGGTCAAATATTAGGTTTGGGAATTAGGCATTGGGAATTAGGGACGGGGCATTAGGGAATTGCATTGGGTAATAGAAGTTTGGCTATGTCCGAAAATTGCAATTGATAATTTGCACATTGATAATTGATAATCAACTACCAGTTCTTTTTATGCTTCCATTTGCCTGAACGCATATAGAAAAATGCTAGGGCAAGCATGGCAGACCAGTACACCCATTCAGATAACCAGCCCCAGGCGATGGACATGTTGAAATATTCGAGAACGAAATAAACATATAGAGAATACATGGTGATCGTAATTAATTCTATTCCCAAATTAACCATTGTATTACCTGTACCTGCAACTGAGTTTAGCCATACAGTACCAACAGACATCGTTAATAATGCAACTGAAACTATGCGCATTACAGGAATTGCTTCCTGAATAAAATCATCTGGCTGGCCATAAATACTTAATAAGGCTTGTGGCATTATGTTAAGCGAAACACAAATCAACGCTGCCATAAGAAAACTCATACAAGAAATTCGAATGATAAGTGGCAGTACTTCCCTATGTCTTCCTTGCCCGATTATATTACTGACCATGCTATTGGCTGTAGCAGCGAATGCCCACGAAAACATACCGCATAAACCAAAAATATTGCGCATGGTGTTTGAAATTGCTAAGGCACGTGAACCATGATGCTCAACAAGAATAAAAAAGAATTGCCAACTAATAATACTGATAGCGTATTGAAGTATTAATGGCAAAGATTGAACAAGAATGAGTTTTGCTGTTGGATGACTCCACTTCAACCTTTCAAAAAAAGAAAATGAATGCTGAAGTCCTTTTTTATGAATCACTATATAAATTACACATAAACCTGTGGCTTCAGCCGCAATGGATGCATACGCCGCTCCGTTAAAACCTAATTTAGGAAATCCAAAATGACCATATATAAGCGTATAGTCTAACAGTATATTCACTAAAGCTTCAGACACTGTACCCCATACCAATAACCTTGTTTGGTTGGTACCCACCAATAAGGCGTTGCGCATCATGTATAAATATAAAAACGGCAATCCCCAGATTCGGATATAGAGAAAGTCTATCGCTTGAATTGCAATGCTTGTGTTATGAATGACTGCATTAAAAATTAAAGGCGCAAGTAAAAAGGTAATGCCAATGCCAAAGACTGCAATTATCAAAGCAATCCAAATACCATGATAAAATAACCTACCTATTTCTTTGGGAAGATTTTGTCCTGCTCGCCGCGCTATGAGTGCCTGTAAACCATTATTCAAACCATTTCCGATAACAGCAAAAACAAGGTAATATATACCTGTAATTCCAGCGCTGGCAAGTTCTTGTTGACCAAGCGAACCCAAAAAGACATTATTAATTATAAAGTTAATTTGAGGTACCAGCATAGATAGGGTGATGGGCAATGCCATACCTAAAATTTGCTTGTAACTCGTATCTACTTTAAGTTCCATGTAAAGAATTAACCTTTTATTGGATGCCCGTGAAGCAACATAGATTAAAACTTTTTGCTATATAGTTCTGCATCAAACCCCAGAACCACTACTTGCCCATCATGTTCTATAAGCGGTCGTTTGATGACACTGGTTTTATCGCTCATTAAAGCAATGGCTTTAGGCTCGTTAACAATTTTTGATTTAGCTTCTTCATCAAGCTGTCGCCAGGTTGTTCCCCTCTTATTTATAAGGTTATCCCACCCTACTTGCTTACACCATTTCCTCAATATTTCTCCATCAATTCCTTTGGATTTGTAATCGTGGAATTGAAAATCAATATTATTTTTCTTAAGCCAATCCAAAGCATTTTTTACAGTGTTGCAATTCTTAATACCATAAACAATCATGCGCTATATATTTAAACCATACGAAGGTATAACAAATTACCCCAAAAAGGACTGCCGGCGCATCTCAGTATCCTTAAACCATCCAGTAGGGAGATCGCTTTTAAGTTTTTAATATCAAACTTATAGCTTCTGGCTGCTAGCTTTGAGCTGCTAGCTCGATTTTTTAAAGTTTTATGAGGTGACTCACATGTCGGGCTCATGTTAAGGATTTGTATTCTTGACCAGGTGGCATAACGAATATGTAAAAGCTACAGATGACAATCATCGTTGAAAGCGCAATCCCCCCCAGGGAAATGGCTTGTAATATTGGAAGTTGAGCCAATTCAGTTCATAAAGCATTATTAAACTGGTTAGCGTGCCAGTAAAACAAACACTTTCCTAAAACATCATGAGAAGGAGTTCTTGATTTATATCAATGGTGAGTAAAAATGACGCTTAATCAACTATCATTTTTAAAAAAAGCGATTTCCCTGAACCATTCGCGAAAAAATATGAAAATGCCACAAGTCTGATTATCTTGTTTGTATTTTGATAATTATGGAGCGCATTTGGGACATTATTAATCAAGCAGAGTTCAGCATTCTAAGAAACAAGCCGAGTAACCGCCATGTTATTCTGTGTAATAGGATAAGCTCCATCCTATCTATATTTACGCTCCTGATTTTTATTGTCGCATTAGTTTATTTTGGATGGATCCTTGCTGTTAAACTAGCGCTTATTGCTTCTTGCCTTTTTCTAATTCCGTTGTTGCTTAACTATTATAAATTTTATAATGCCAGTAGAATACTTCTTTCGTTTTCGGTTAGTCTAATTACTGTTACTATTTCCATTGCTGATAAGTTTGATGTTCCTGGTGTTCTTGAAGAGTTTCAATTTTTTCAATTCCGTCTTATTTTGCTTGTAACGTGTTTATTTCCGTTTATACTTTTTAAAATTAAGGAACGAAAATACTGGATTAGTCTTTTTATCCTCAACTTGCTACTTCTTTCACTCTACGACCCTATACATGAATATTTTGGAGTAGGCTATTATCAAGTAGGATTTCAAGCACCGAACTATTATTTCTTAAACTACATGGTGGTAAGCACTTATTTTACACTTGCTGGCAGTACTTATTTTTTGAAATTCAGCTTTGAGAAATACGAAAGAAGTAATGAACTTCTCATAGTCGATTTACATGAAGCAAACAAAGTGATTGTAGAACAGCGCGAACTACTCGCTCAGGAAAACAAGCAATTAAATTATGATTTGATTGATACCAACAATCAATTAACCGAAACGAATAAGGAATTAATACGACACAATAACGACTTGCTGCAGTTCTCTTATACTGTTTCACACAATGTACGTGGCCCGTTGGCAAGTTTAATGGGATTAATTAATTTACTTCAGAGAGAAAATCAATCAGAAGAAGAAAATAAAATTATTCAGTACGTAAACAAATCACTGAATTCTTTAAACACGATCATAAGTGACTTGAGTGGCATAATTGACATAAGAAATGCAATAGTACAAGTAAAGCAAAAAGTTGTTTTTGCCGATGAAATTAATGTCATCCAATCTTTACTTTTAAAACAAATACAAGATCAGCATGTGGTCATTGAAACAAACTTTCATGTGCCTGAAATAATCTCTGTAAAGGCCATGGTAAGTAGCATTTTGTATAACCTCGTAAGCAATGCGATAAAGTATAGATCAAATGATCGCTCCCCAAGAATAACTATTACATCAACATGCGCTGATAAGTTTGTGCGTATTGATGTTGCCGATAACGGACTTGGCATAGACCTTAAACGCTTTCGCGAAAACCTATTTGGTTTATATAAACGATTTCACACCCATACTGAAGGAAAAGGCTTAGGCTTGTTCCTCGTTAAATTGCAATCAGAAGCCTTGGGTGGACATGTTGATGTAAGTAGCACAGAAGATACTGGAACAACCTTTTCTATTTACCTAGCTAATAACATTGTATCAGAAGAGCAAGTTTTAATGGATAGCCCCTTCGTAAAAATTATATTTAATTCTGAAAAAAATTATATGCTCAGCCAGTGGAAGCGCATACTAAACGCAGGCGAGTTTCAAGAAGCGAGCAAGCAAATTTCAGATTTTATGAAAAATTATAGAATTCCAAACTGGATAATCGATGTAACCCAATCTCAGAATACAGACCATGAATTTAATACGACTCGTAAAGACAACTATCACTATAAATTACAAACGTATGGCGTGCAACGCATGGCATTTATTCTCACCAAAAACGGAATAACTGAAAACAACTACCAAAATAAAATTGAAATTATTCGTGATGCTTACACTATGCCAGTCGCCTTCTTTAACAACGTAAATGATGCGTTGGGCTGGATTAAAGAGCAAAGCATGGATCAAAATTTAATAGTTGTTTAAAAACTCCTCTTTAACTCAAAGGTTTTTCTTAGCCTGTCAATTAATCTTTTTGATTCTTCAAAGTCTAGCGTTTGCTGTCCATCAGAGGCTGCCTCTTCTGGCCGTTGATGCGTCTCATAGATGATACCGTCAGCTCCAGCCATTAACGCAGCGAGTGCTATAGGCTCAACGTAATCTCGAATTCCAATTCCATGTGAAGGATCTGCTATAACGGGAAGATGGGACTTTTCCTTTAAGATAGGAATGGCATTAACATCCATGGTGTTTCTGCTCGCCTTCTCGTAGGTGCGAATGCCCCGTTCACAAAGCATCAGTTTTTCATTGCCAGCGGCAAAGACATACTCAGCAGAATAAAGAAGTTCTTCAATAGTACCAGAAATACCACGTTTAATCATTACTGCTTTATCTACTCTACCTAGTTCATCAAGCAGGTTAAAGTTTTGTGTATTCCGAGCACCTACTTGGAATACATCTACATAATCATGCATCTCGGCAATCTGACTAACTTGCATTACTTCGGTTATAATCTTAATACCTGCAGCACGGGTTTGTTTATACCACATCTTCAATCCATCAATACCAAGACCTCGAAACGCATATGGAGAACTACGTGGCTTAAAAACACCGCCTCGCATAATGCGAACATTATTATCGGTAAGATGCTTTATTGTTTTTTCAATTTGTGCTTCATCTTCAATCGAGCAAGGCCCAGCCATAATAGACAAAGTACCATCACCAATAATTACTCCATCACCTAAATCAATGTGTGTTCTATCAACTTTCCACTTACTAGATACCAACTGATAATCATCAGAGACCTGGTGAATGTCAGCGATGCCGAGCATGTGTCCCAACACTCGGATATCTAATTCCTTTTTGCCAATGGCTACGATATAATTTCCGAATTGCGTAGTAATTTCATTCGTCTTATATCCTAGCGCTTTAATCTTGGACGTAATTGCAATTTTATCTGAAGATGAAATCGCGGGTGCTAACTGGATGATCATAAGAAGAAATTTTTACTTTCTTAACTGTAATGTGTGATTGTGCTGTGAGATCTGAGTTACGAGTAGAAGTTAGCTTTTCAAACCTTGAACGAAAGTATTGATGTCAGATTCAAAGTTTTTGGATTCACTTAAGAGAGTAACAAATGCGCTTCCAACAATAGCACCAGCACTACATTTACATGCTTGTGAAAAAGTTACGTTGTTTGAAATACCAAAACCAACTAAAAATGGATTATGTAATTTCATATCCTGCAATCTCTCAAAGTATTGCACTTGCTCCTTGGTGAAATTACCTTTAGCGCCTGTAGTGCTTGTAGATGATACAGCATAAATAAATCCGTTTGATGCTGCATCAATCTTTCGTATGCGTTCTTCGGATGTTGTAGGCGAGATCAAAAAAGTGTTGCATAGGTCTGCAGCTTCAAATGCAGAGCGGTACATTTCTTCAAATTCATGCACCGGCATATCAGGAAGAATAAGACCATCAACACCTGCTGCTGCAGCATCCTTAACAAACTTTTCGATACCATATTGCATGATGGGATTAATATAGCCCATGAGTATTACTGGAATATGAACGTGTTTTCTAAGCTGCTTTACTTGCTCTAAAAGTATACGAACCGTCATACCATTATCTAACGCAACTTTATTACTTGCTTGTATAGTAGGGCCATCAGCAACTGGATCAGAAAATGGAATACCGATTTCAATTACATCAGCACCAGCTTCAAACAAACACTGCGCAATGGTAGCGGTGTCGTTTAGTTGAGGAAAACCCGCTGTATAATAAATGGAAAGAATATTATTTTTCTTCTGTGTAAAAAGGTTCTTAATTCTATTCATGGGTGTATTGAAAATTTCAATGTTTAAAGTTTAAAACTTATGTATGAATTCAACCTCATTAATACTTTCCCCACTTTATATAAGTCTCTAAATCTTTATCACCTCTACCTGAAAGATTCACTACCACTACATCATCTTTATCAAATTCAAATTGATTAAGTGCTGCTATGGCATGTGCCGACTCAATGGCCGGTATTATTCCTTCCAAGCGACTGAGGTCAATACCAGCAGTCATCGCTTCGTTATCGGTAGCGTTAACAAACTTAACCCTACCAATATCAAATAAATGTGCATGTTGTGGGCCTATACCCGGATAATCTAAACCTGCAGAAATAGAGTAAGGCTCAACCACTTGTCCATCTTCAGTCTGCATTAATAACGTTTTACTTCCATGTAATACACCCGGTTTACCAAGTGCAGTTGTTGCTGCTGATTCACCTGAGTTAACACCATGCCCTGCAGCTTCAACGGCAACTAAGTTTACATGTTCATTATCTAAGAAATGGTAAAATGCCCCTGCTGCATTACTTCCACCGCCAACGCATGCAAACACATAGTCTGGAGACGGATTTCCAATTTCTTCTTGAAGTTGCTTCTTAATCTCATCACTGATAACAGATTGAAAACGCGCTACCATATCAGGATAAGGATGTGGTCCTACTACGGAACCAATGATGTAATGTGTATCTGTTGGATTGTGGATCCAATGACGCATGGCTTCATTTGTGGCGTCTTTTAAAGTCATGCTGCCACTTAGTGCTGGAACTACCTTAGTGCCCAATATACGCATGCGCTCAACGTTAGGGCGTTGGCGTTCCATATCGACCTGACCCATGTACACAATACACTCCATACCCATTAACGCACAAACTGTAGCTGTTGCTACACCATGTTGACCTGCTCCCGTTTCGGCTATGATCTTTTGTTTACCTAAACGTTTAGCCAATAGTATCTGGCCTATGGTGTTATTAACTTTATGCGCGCCTGTATGGCACAAGTCTTCGCGCTTCAAATAGATATTTGTTTTATACTTTTCAGATAAGCGCTTTGCTAAAAAGAGCGGTGTCGGTCGGCCGACGTAGTCTTTTAATAGCTTATGAAAATCCATCTGGAAAGAAGGCTCATTTATAATTTTCAAATAATTATTACGAAGCTCTTCCACATTTGGATAAAGCATTTCAGGAATGAATGCGCCTCCAAACTGACCATAGTACCCACGTTCATCAACTGAATATTTCATATGAAAAGAAGTTAGAAGTTTGAATTTAATATTTTATAAAATGCATTAAGCTTGCTTATGTCTTTCACCCCCGGACTTGACTCAACGCCGCTGTTTAAATCAAGCGCGTGAATATTCATTTCATGAAGTGCATCTATTTCATGAATATTTTCAGAACTCAATCCACCGCTTAAAAAAAATGGAATTTCCTGATCGTATTTTTTAAGTATAGTCCAGTCAAAAGTCTGGGCGTTGCCTCCAAAATATTTTCCTTTCGTATCGAATAAAAAATAGTCGACTACCATTTTGTATGGTGTGGTTTGATTAAAGTCAAAGTCATTACTAACAGAGAATACTTTAATAATACCCACACCATTTCTCTTTAATGCTTCACACTGCGCAACACTTTCCGTACCATGAAGCTGCAGGTAATTAAGTTTTAGTCGAGCTACCTGCGTCATCATTTCGTCAGTTGATGCGTTAACAAATACCCCTACCCTTTTAATATCGTTTGGAATATTTTTAGGAATAATAAATTCTTGCGACACATAGCGAGGTGACTTTGGATAAAAGATAAAGCCCATGTAATGTGGATGCAATGCTGCAACATCTAATATGTTATCAGCCTCGCGCATACCACAAACTTTGAGCATTATATTTTTTATCGAACTCATTACACTATTGATTTACCTGATAGTTCCTTCAATTTCAATATAAACTCTTTGGCTGCACGCTCTGGCTGGCTGTACTTCATAAAGTTTTCACCCATAAGAAATCCTTCATAGCCATGCGCCCTCAGCTCAATAATTGTTTCGGGTGATGAAATTCCACTCTCTGAAACTTTAATAACACCAGCGGGGATAAAAGGTGCCAATTGTTTTGATATCTCAAGACTCACTTCAAAAGTTTTTAGACTGCGATTATTTACACCAATTAGATCTGCCTCTGCATTCAAATTAGCATCTAGTTCAGCTCTATCGTGAACCTCAAGTAAAACCTCAAGACCAAATGACTTAGCAAATAAAGAAAGCTCTTTTAAACGTGCAGGCGCTAGTGCTGCTGCTATCAGAAGGATGGCATCTGCACCTACCGACTTCGCCTCTATAATTTGGTATTCATCAATGGTAAAATCTTTTCGTAAAATGGGACAGAAATTATATTTGCGTGCAGCTAATAAATCATCATTACTTCCTCCGAAGAATTTTTTATCCGTTAAGACCGAAAGCGCTGAGGCACCTGCTTGCATATACCCAATTGATGTACGTTCAATAGATGCATAAGAATTGATAACACCTTTAGACGGTGACTGCCGTTTAAACTCAGTTATAATTCCAGACTTGTCACTACGCCGAATATATTTTTTTAGTGAAACAGGCTGTGTTGGAAAAAAAGTACTTTGCTCCAGCAACTTTACCGGATAGTAAGTCTTCCGTTCTTCAACTTCTTTTCTTTTGTGTTCAATGATCTGATCTAGAATGTTCATACGTTTTAGTTTGGGGGGTACAAAAATATTACCTGGTTGTCTATATTTAGTTTGACTATTTATTCATAAGCTTTTTAAAAGATATCAAGGCTTTTCCTGATTCCAGTGCTTCTTTCGCTTGATTTATAGCAACAGCTAAACCTGATTTTTGATTCCCTGCATATAATGCCATGCCTGCATTGGCAATGATGACCGAATTTTGTTGTGCCGTTCCTGTTCCTTCTAATACATTCATAAATATCTTAGCTGATTCTTCTACACTATCTCCACCTTTTATATCTGATGATTTAAGTTTTGGCAGCCCCAAATCAACGGGGTCCATAATTCGTTCTCCTTGATTATAGAAAAACTTGAACGAGCCAGTGAGCGATACTTCGTCGTATCCGTCTAACGAATGAAGTATTATAAAATCTTTATCTGTATTTTGATATAGATAGCCATATTGTCTTGCTAGCTCGAGACTAAACACGCCAACCAATTGACGCTTTGGAAAAGCGGGATTTACCATGGGTCCAAGCATATTAAAAAACGTTTTCACACCCAACTCTTTGCGAATAGGCGCTATGTTTTTCATAGCGGGGTGAAACATGGGTGCGTGCATAAAGCAAATATTTGATCTGTCAAGACTGCGCTTTAGTTCATCAACATCGTTGGTAAACTTGTAGCCAAAATATTCTAATAGATTAGATGAGCCGCAAGATGATGAAACACCATAGTTGCCATGCTTAGCCACGGGTTGGCCTGCAGCTGCTACAACAAATGAAGAAAGTGTAGACATGTTAAATGTATTCTTTCCATCTCCCCCTGTTCCGCATACATCCATGACGGGTGCATCGAATTCAGCTTTTATGCAAAGCTCTAACATTGCATCACGAAATCCTTGTAACTCATCAATGGTAATACTACGCATCATATATACCGTCATAAAAGCAGCCATTTGGCTTTGATTGAACTTAGCCGTAGCAAGATCAACCAACACCTGGCGTGCTGTTTCTTTGGATAAAGACCGATGTTCTATGAGTTCGTTGAGTATTTGTTTCATGTTTCTACTTTCAATTTATTTTAAAAGATGCCGGCTTCAAGCTACAAGCCTTTGGCATTTGGTATGTGAACTTAAGATCCAAAATCCCCAAATGCCTAATGCCTAATGCCCAATGCCTAATACCTATCCTCAAGCCAACTAGCTATCATCTTCGGACCTTCTGGTGTCATAACTGATTCCGGATGAAATTGTAACCCCCTAACATCATACTTGACATGGCGTAGGCCCATAACAATGCCTTCATCATTAACAGCGGTAACTTTTAAATCAGCAGTGAGCGATTCAGGCACAACTGCCCATGAGTGATAGTGTGTTGCCTGAAAAGTATCAGTTACATTTTTAAACATAAACTCGCTTTTATCCTTTATCGTTGCTACCGAAGTTACGCCATGTAAAACTTTAGGGATATTATAAAGCTTAGCGCCATATACTTCAGCAATACCTTGATGACCCAAACAAATACCAAGAATACTTTTTGTTGGACCGTATTCTTTAACTGCTTGCTTCATAATACCAGCTTCATCAGGTATGCCTGGACCGGGTGACAACATGATCTTATCATATTGTTTTACTGCTTCCATTGATATTTTATCATTTCTAAAAATATCAACCTTATAACCAAGCTCACGAATAATATGCACCAAGTTGTATGTGAAAGAGTCGTAATTATCGAGCACTAATATTTTCATTGACATCGTAGATTAGAATGTAAAGTTCATGTTATCTATTATATTTTTTCTGCCATCAAAACTGCCTTTCTCAACGCTGCGAGTTTATTATTTACTTCCTGCAACTCACTTTCTGCATTCGACTTTGATACCACGCCAGCACCTGCCTGGTAAATCAATTTATTCTCGCGACTTAAAAAGGTTCTAATCATAATGGCATGATTAAATGATCCATCAAATCCGATAAAGCCAATAGCGCCGCCGTAGAAACTACGATTTACATTTTCATATTTATTAATAAGCGTCATTGCCATGTGCTTTGGTGCGCCTGATAATGTGCCAGCAGGAAAAGTATCAGCCGCCATTTTCACTACCGACGAATCATTTTGTAAAGTCCCGGTTACTTTAGAAACCAAATGAATAACATGGGAATAAAACTGAATCTCTTTAAACACCTCAACTGTAACTTTAGATGCATTGCGACTCATGTCATTGCGCGCAAGATCAACGAGCATTACATGTTCTGCATTCTCTTTTTCATCGGCTGCTAATTTATTAGCCAGTAGCGCATCGTCTTGATCATTTCCTGTTCTACGGAATGTTCCGGCTATGGGGAAAATGTGAGCCTTACCATTTTTGATTTGTAATTGTGCTTCCGGTGAAGACCCTATTAACTTAAAACTTCCATAGTCGAAGTAAAACAGATAAGGGGATGGATTAATAGAGCGAAGCGCGCGGTACACATTAAACTCATCGCCTTTAAATCCACACGAAAACCTTCTTGATAATACGATCTGGAAAACATCGCCTCTGTAACAGTGCTCCTTTCCTTTCTCGACGATTTTTAAAAATTCCTTGTCATCAACATTCGATGTTTCTTTGTCTGTAAGTGAGAATGAATAAGTCGCAAAGCGATTGCTGAAAATTATTTGCTCTACTTTATCAAGTGTTGATCTGCTCTCTTTATCACCCGCGAAATTATTTTCAATCAAACTTAATTCATTTGAAAAATGATCAACAACAATTACATAGCGATAGAATTTATAGAGCATATCAGGAATAAGTGCTTCGTGTTTTGAAAGCTCAACATCTTCAAAAAACCGAACGGCATCATAAGCCATGTATCCAAACAAACCACTTGTAACAAACTTGTCAGAAGCTGACGCCTCAACTTCAAATGAATTTCTAAATGACTCCAACAGCTCAGTTACTTGACCAACTTTGGTGATGGTATTCTGTTGCACCTGGCCATCAGGGTAACGAGTTTCAGCAATAATATCTTTTACCTCAAAGGAAGCAATGGGGTCACAGCAAATAAAGGAAAGGCTGTTCTCATGTCCTCGATAATCAGAACTTTCTAGGAGAATACTTCCAGCAAAAACATCCCTAAGCTTTAAATAAATGTTGACTGGCGTAAGTGTGTCAGCTAACAGTTTTTTAGAATGCGTTGCAATTTTATATTTCATCATTATAATTTTTAGGCATAAAAAAAAACGAAGGCCTGCTGTGAACAGCAGGCCTTCGGGCTTATAGTTAAGTCATAACAAGGCTGTTCACATATCGAGTTTCGATCTGTGCCACCACCAAGCTATGTTTGTAATAATTCTCATTTTTATTAATTGAGCTTCCTTATTTTTTAGCAGCAACTGCTCTTTTTGGTTTCGCAGATGCATCCGCAGACGCTTCTACTGGCTTCTTGGATGCTGTTCTTTTCAATTTAGCTTTTATAAGCTTCTTATTTCTTGAATTACCGTAAGAATCTTTAAAGATTTTTCCTTTTTTGGTTTTTTTGTCTCCTCTTCCCATGAATAATTTTGAGTTTGCGAGGGCAATAATAGTAAAGTCTGCATTGATTACAAACCGGATCGCTAAAAATTTATAAAAGTATTGCTGCTACAGGCTTACTGTGCTTTTAGGTCACCAGACAAATCCTTGCAAATTCGCCTGTTTCAAAATTGGCGGTTCTTTTAACATGCAGAGCAAGCACGCATTCACATCTCATCTTTTTAGAAAAATCTCAATAATGCAATTAAGGAAGGTTAAAAAATTCAAAGCTTATGGCATCTATCACCTATCACATGTATAAGGTTAATTTATAAAATAGCTTTTAGTAGCATTCTGAACTCATTCAAAATCATTGCCGTTGCACCCCACACGATCTCACCTTCTACTTCAAAGTGAGGGGCTAATAATCGAAATTGTCCACCAGCGATTATCTCTTTCTCGAGAATGGATTCATCATTGATAAGCTGGCTAAGATCTGCATTTAAAATTTTTGCCACTTCAAATGTATCAGGTACAAATAAAGGGTGATGGTCTATGAAGCCAATTACAGGAGTAACAACAAAATTGCTTGGGATCACAAAAAAGTCTGTTAATCTACCTAGTACATTTATTTGTGAAGTATGGATACCGATCTCTTCTTCTGTTTCTCGCAGCGCAGTTTGATAAACATCTTCACCTTCTTCTGCCTTTCCACCTGGTAAACTTATTTGTCCGCTATGTGTGCCTACATACTCTGCTCTTTTAATGAGGGGAAATTTAACTAATCCATTCTCTTCATATAAGAGAATTAAAACACTTCCCTGCCGCGGTGGTATTTTATGATCAAACCTTGGCCTCACTTCACCTACAGGTATGGCCCGCATAGATTCATGAGCAGAAGCACCTGGTAGCGGATCCTGTAATTTGTTTGCTATTATGTTAACTATATCATGTAATCGCATCTGTGTTTTTACATATAGGTAAGCAAACCAATAGGCACTGAGAGGCTTTTACAATATATGAATAGAGTAAAGTAAAGAAAGATAAATGACACAAAAAATCTACCGCGATATAATTTCAACTCCATTTAAGCGTATGATTGTAAAATAGCAAGACTACGTGACTTAAAGCTGCTAGCTTCTTGCTTCTGGCTGCTAGCTCGATTTTTTAAAGTTTTATGTAGGTGACTCACATGTCAGGTTCTATGTTAAGATTTGTATTTCAAGACCACGTGGATAACGAATAAGTAAAAGCTGCAGATGACAATCATCGTTTGAAAGCGCAATCACGCCAGGGAATAGCTTGTAATATTGGATGTTGAACCAATCCGGTTCATAAAGCATTATTAAACTGGTTAGCGTTCCAGTAAAACAAACACCTTTACTAAAACTTCATGAGACGGAATCTTTTTTATATCAATAGTAGTAAAAATGACGCTTAATCAACTATCATTTTTTAAAGCGATTTTCCTGGCCAGATCACGATCGCATTAACACATCAATACAATAAATAAGACTACGACAACACTTTCTCGGTGAAATGGCATGATCACAAAAGCAGGTAGGACCAAAACACTGAGCTTCGTATATTTTTTTGACACGCCAGGAATAAGCTATCTCCTTTATCAGTTAACAGTTAAAAGATTGCATTTTCAATCCCCGCATTAAAAAAGATTACTTTATCCTTTAAGAATGTATAGATGCCTTTAAGAATACTTAGACATCCAATATTTTTCTTTATCTTAGAATCAATGAGCCCGATTGCCCCCCGTGCCTATCTATTACTGCTAACATGTATATGTTTTAGCCTTGGCTATTCACTTCAAGCTCAGAATCTAGAAAGCATCGGAAAAGAAAAACCGTTAAAAATTTCAGGTGGTATCTCACTAAGTCAGATTGTTTATGGGGTTAGCGGAATAGAATCAAGACGCGATCCCTACTCCTATTACGCCTCAGGCAATGTCAATTTCTCATTATATGGGTGGAGTGTTCCTTTAAGTTTTTCGGTGTCCAATCAAAACACATCATTTCAACAACCATTTAATCAATACAGCTTACATCCCAACTACAAATGGGTTACAGCGCATTTGGGCTATACAAGCATGTCGTATTCACCCTACACTGTCGGTGGTCATATCTTTCTGGGCGCGGCCATAGATCTTGCTCCCGAAGGTAAATTCAAATTCAGCGCGCTCTATGGACGGTTCTTAAAAGCCGTGCAATATGATACCGCGCAAAACGCACCGCTTCCATCTTATGAAAGAATGGGATATGGATTTAAAGCCAACTATGGTGATGGAAATGATTTTGTAAACGTAATTCTATTTCATGCCCAGGATGATATCAATTCAATCCATGTTAAAAATTCCATTGAAGAAAGAGATTCAATCTTAACAGCGTTAGACATTACGCCACAAGAAAACTTAGTGGTAAGTATAGGTGCCGGCAAATCGTTCTTTAAACATTTTTTATTAAAAGCTGAATTAGCTTCTAGTGCGCTTTCGCGCGATACAAGAACCGAAGAAAGCAATCAATCAAATGCATTAGCGAAAGCAAAATTTCTTTATACACCGCGTTTATCATCATCATTTTATAAAGCATTCAAAAGCTCATTTGCCTATCAACAAGATGGTTATTCAATTGGCGTAGGTTACGAGAGAGTGGATCCACAATACCGCACCTTAGGCGCTTACTACTTTAACAGTGATCTAGAAAGTATAACGGCTAATGGCGCCGCTGCAATCCTCCAAGGGAAAATGACCGTATCCATAAGCGCAGGTACACAACGCGACAATCTGGATAAAAGCAAAGTGAGTACCATGCGAAGAATGGTTAGTTCAATTAATGTAGGATATGCGCCGAATCAAAAAGTAAATCTCTCAGCCTCTTATTCAAACTTTCAAACCTACACCAACATCAGATCTCAATTTCAAAACATCAACCAGATAACACCTTACGATAACTTAGATACACTGAACTTTACGCAGATATCACAAAACGCCAGTCTCAATGGCATGTATATGTTTGGCAAAAGTGAAAGCAAAAGACAAAACCTCAACATAAACCTCACCTATCAAAACGCAGCCGACAAGCAAGGTGACGTAACACAAAATTCAGGCGTCCACTTCTACAATGCCACTGCCGCCTATTCTCTTAGCATGGTACCTCAAAACATGACCACATCCATGGCCTTAAATACTAACGTGAGTGAAGGCGCAGGCACAAGAACGAAAACAATCGGCCCTACCCTAGCCGTAACTCGCGCATTCTTCGATAAGAAACTCAAAACCACATTATCATCCTCCTGGAACAGCACATCCAGCAACGGAAAACAACTAAGCTCCATCATCAACGCCCGAGTCAACGGAAGCTATACCCTACGAAAAAAACACAACCTAAACCTAAGCCTGGTAGTAGTAAACCGCGACACAAAAACAGAAGGCGGTGCGAAGGCATTTACCGAATACACCGGGACGTTGGGGTATAGTTATTCGTTTGGAAATTAAACTTAGGCATTGGGCTTCACGCATTGGAAGTTAGGCGTTAACTGAATGTTGGGGGTTTAAATGAGTAGTAAGGGGGATTTCATTATAATGACTGGTTTTAATTCGGGTTACTATTGGTAGGTTGGGTATATGAACATGCGGTTTAGTGCGCTTAAGATATAAGTAAAAATTCGATCATCCATATGAAGGACATAGACATAATAGACAGTATTAAATAGTTATAATAATCATTATTCTACGTAAATTAGATAACGACACATTCAAACTAAAGCCCCACTCCCAATGCCTAATGCCCAATGCCTAATACCCAAATATGAGTAAATTAAAGCTCATATCCCCCCTTATTCTCATTCTATTGAGCTGGACACTAATATCAGCTCAAATCTTTCCTGTGCAGACTACGACGCAGTTGGTGGCTCCTTATTCGTTGTATCTTTCTGATTATGTATCTCCGGCTACGGAGCGGTTGGTGGTTACGTCTTATTTGGGGGATGTTAGCCGTGAGTTGAATGTGCGTTTTAGGCTGCGTATAGAGGGACAAGGCATTATCGTTGAAACAAGACCTGAATATATTCCGCCGCCCATATCCATTCAAGGTGGTGTGCCTTTGCGACTCATTAGCGCTGATCTGGCGGGATATTTCGATCCTACTAATCTTAACTTCCAGGGTATTTCGAGAAGGGAATATGAGCAACGTGGTAAGCTGCCTGAAGGTGTTTACCAATTTTGTTTTGAAGTGTTAGAATATAACCGTGGTGTTAAGATCTCAAACACGGGTTGTGCCAATGCATGGATGATATTGAATGATCCTCCTATTGTCAATCTTCCACGACAAGATGAGAAAGTAAGACCGCAAAGTCCGCAAAATGTGATTATGCAGTGGACACCGCGACATACGGGTTCTCCTAATTCAGCTTTTACTACTGAATATGAAGTGCGCATGGTTGAAGTTTGGCCAGCGACACGCAATCCGAATGACGCCATACTTACATCACCTCCTATTTTTGAAACTACAACCAGAAGTACTACCGTTATATACGGCCCTGCGGAAACTCCCCTTGAGTTAGGTAGAAGATATGCTTTCCGCGTGCAAGCAAAAAGTATCGTTGGTGTAGAGGAGCTTGACCTATTCAAGAACCATGGCTACAGCGAAGTGGTATCTTTTGTTTATGGAGATGCTTGTACACTACCTACAGGCGTACAGATTGAATCTGTAAGTAGCAACCGTTTCAAAGTACAGTGGACAGGACAGTTCAACCACACTTCTTATAAAATTAGATATCGCCAGGTAGGAACACAGAATTGGTATGCTAGCAATACATCTATAAACGAAGCCGAGATCTATTCTCTTAAACCAAACACGTTGTATGAGTATGAAGTGTCAGGTATATGCGGATACTTTGAAGGCGGTTATAGCACAGTGGCACAGGTTAAAACGAAAGAAGCTCCACTCTCAAGCTACTCATGTGGATTACCGTTAGAGACATTCCTGTTCGATCCAAACCTTTTCACCGGCTCATTAAAAGTTGGGGATATTATACAAGCTGGAGATTTCGATGTACAAGTAAGTAAAATAAGTGGCGGGAATGGTGTATACACAGGCGAAGGCATAATTCCGTTAACATTCCTCAAGAATGCTAAAGTAAAAGCCGAGTTTACCAACGTCACGGTCAACAAAGATCTTCGTCTGATTAAAGGTGAAATGAACATCACCGGGGCCGGTGTTGATATCATTCCAGAAGGCATGAAGGACTTCATGGAGAAATTAGATGAAGGACTTGATATAGCGGACAAAGGACTAACCAAGCTTGATGAATATATCGTTGATAATGTTCCTAATCCTGAATCATTTGTTGCCGATAAATTAATTATCATTTCAGACCAAATTCTAGCTGTTGTAAAGAATCCTGTAAACAATAAAGTAGTAATCACAACCACTACCGGCAAAGTAACCGAACTAGAGCCCGGACAAACTTATGCCGTGAAAGACAGCAAGGGTAAAGGATATCTTGTTGGAGCCGATGGTGGAATAACAAGTACCACTGCGGAGAAAGCAGAAAAGGCCGCCAACAGAGAGTACAATCTTATTCTTTCATTCAACAAATCAAGGCTGACAAAATATGGTTTCGATAAAAAGCCAACAGAACCTCAATACAAATCGCTTATAGGCTATGAAGAACTGAAAGGCGGTTATCAGGTAGCATGGAAAGCAGTTGCTACCAATAATCAAGATGACGTTCGGGCACAACTTGAAAATAGTGATCTGGATAAAAGCAAGATACGCTTTGAAATTAACGGAAAGCCATTGCCAGTGGCGCCAATAGGTGGCAATGACTCCACTATTGTTTCAGCAACAGCAAGTTCACATGGTGAAGTGGAAGATCTCGTATCATTCTATACGCCATCAGACACTTCAAAGAAAGAACAATTACTGGGCAAGTTAAAAGTGATCAGCTATGATGGCATTGTTAAAAAATTGATGATCGTGCCTGTCAATAACGCGGCTTATCCAGGAATAGTATCCGACCTTTCGAGGCAATTAAACTTAATCTACGGCCAGGCAGCAGTTACATGGACTGTAGAAATGGCTCCCAAATTTGAGATTGCGCTGAACGAAAGTTTTGATGTTGGTGGTACCGGATTATCCAACTACACAGGTGACATGAAAACGGTAATCAATGCCTACAAGGACAAATTCACTCCAGACACCTACTATATCTTCCTGATAGATAAACCATCAGATGGAAAAACTGCTGGCTTCATGCCACGAAGCAAAGAAGCGGGATTTGTTTTTGTTGATATACACGGAGGTGATGAAAACCTCTTAATCAAAACAATCGCGCATGAATTGGGTCACGGTGCATTCACATTGAAGCACACGTTTGACGATGGTATTTACTCCATCCCCAAAAAATCCACAGACAACTTGATGGATTATGAAAATGGGAGTGCAAGCAGACTTTTTAAACATCAGTGGGATAGGATTCATGATCCGGCCGTAGTGTTGGGATTGTTCGAGGAAGATGAGGATGGAGCTTTAGCATCCTTAGCTGTAACAGACTGTGGCATGACAGCTGACCACATATTATCATATTTTCCAACGGAGTATTTCACTGACATACCTAAAACTGAAGACGAATTATTAAAATATGTAGTGGCTAGAAAGCTTTGGATCCCTGGCTCCATAACAGCCTCATTAAATGCAATAGCAGAAAGCATCAAAAAAGATAATTACTTTCATTATAATAGTTCCATCAAGGCATACACTTTTGACTATCAAAAATGGATAGCTGATAAAAATGAGAAACCACCCTACTCTAAGGAATTGAATAAAGCTAAACTTAGATTTGATTTCTTGTTGTTAAAATTCGATTATCTTCTTTTTAATGCTAGTAATAGTAAAAGGTGCGAACATTATGCTAAAGGTGATATTGAACTTGCTATCACGTCCTTTTTAAAAAATCAAATCGCCAATGGCTTATTAAAACCGACGAATGTCAATAAACAAGGAAAGTTTATTTGGAATGGAAAAGAGTCAAACTTACCTGACCCTACAAAATATTTTTCACTTCAAACTGGCAGTTATGATTTTGATCTACTTAAGAAACATTTACAATATTCAATACTAACCCAAAATGAAAACAATCAACTTAATGGATCAACCGAAGGAAACTTGTTTTTAGAAAAGAGATATTTAGACATTCTATTCCTATGCGGAAAGGTCATGATCACTGTAGGTATGGATGACATTAAGGGGCTAAACAATGATATTACAAAGCGAAATATTATAAATACGTTTACAGCGCTTTGTCGAAGTTCATATGATAGTGATGTCTACTTTAAATGGCAGACCTTAGTTTCAAAAAGAGAAAAACTTGAATATGAAAATAAACTTAGAGAGCTGAAGCTAGTCGAATTAGCAAAAAAAATTGAAGATGCAAAAGCTAGTGCAAAGCTTGACATAATTGTCGGGTCAGTCAGTATAGGGTTCTTAATTATCTTTCCGCCAACCCTGGAAGGCGGAGTATTACTTCTTCTAGCTGAAATAGCGGGTGGTGCGTACTCTGCAGACCAGGTCTATGGAGGCATAAAAACGTTAAGTGCGATACAAGAAGGTATGTTTGATGATAAAAAAGAATATCAATTTGTAAGAGGTTTTCTGGTAGATGAAGGATTCAATGAAGCATTAATTATATATGATTTAGGTAACATACTTTCTGGAGCGAGTGTAGGTGTTGGAGACATGAAAGATTTAGTTGATTTAAGAAATCTTAAATCAATTGTTATTATGGGAAGCGAGGTTAAAAGAATGCTAAAATCAACCGATACAACCGTAGGCATTTATGATACTAAAGGTGACCTGTACTCATTTATAAAAGAATGAAGATAATAAGACCATATGGATTATTTAGATCGATTTCTTTCTACGGAATTATCATCATGAATATCATAATTGCCACTTTAAAACTTCCTAGCATTCTGGCTACTATTTTGACCTTTATAGTTGGCAATGCAATGATGTTTAATGCCGCCATTAACGACCATTACATGTTTGAATATGATTCAGAGAAACTTGTAGTAAAAAATACTTGGAACCCATTTTTCTATCAAGGATACTGGTTAAAAAGCTTAAAAAAAATTGAATTCGATTATTTCAATCGAGCCGGAAAAGGGATAAGGATCTATTTCGAAGATAAAAAAGAAGTATACATATGTGCTTGTGACGAGGTGGACTTAAAGGGTATGGTTGAAGACATCAATAACCAAATTAAAATCAATAGTCAGTCTAAATAAAGAATAAGGTAATCAATGAACAAACATAAAATTCCTATCATATTGGTCATTATCTTTCTTCCCTGCTTCATTCAAGCACAGGATGTCAAGGACTTAATAACGCGTTACTTCAATGATCTACGCATAGAAAAACATTCAACCCTTCCTCTTCAGCTTGCTCTTCCAGAAAATGCTAAAAAGGCACTAACCACAGTAACACCTTATACTTATGACACTATTGTTTCTGTTCGTTCAAAGTCATATGACATTATTCGCTTTGTTGCAAGTAAATCACAACTTCCAGCTATCCGGCAACAAGCCGCGATGCAACTCATTATAGCTTGTCGTGATAAAGACTCAGGCAATGTTGGCTCAGTGCTCGAATATTTAACAGAATTTAAGAAAGAAGATTATACACCAATTGCTAAAGATAGTTTACGAGCACTCTATAGATCAAAAGTTCCGCACGTCAATAGACTAATCAAACTCATTGGGTTTGTTGCGTTGTCAGACTTACAACAAGACCTTAAAATTCTATCACAACAAACTGCGATTAGCAAACGCGATCGTTGGGCCGCCCAACTTGCTCTTGCCAGAATGGGTGATCAAGAAATGATGGCTAGCATCATGAACCGCGTAAAAAAGATCGAAGTGAGTGACGATGTCATCTATGAAATATTCCCAGACCTCGTCTACACCAGACAACCACAGGCCATCAGCTATATGGTAGAAGTTCTAAACAGTGATGCAAAAAACTGTACAAGCGCAGATGCAGAAAACGAAACGCATATACCCTGCGGCTATCGTGTTATGGAACAACTCGCAACCATTATAGAAGGTTATCCTTTAAAGCTAGATGCAAGCGGAGATATAGACACAAAAGATTACGTCGCTGCCTTAACCACGGTAAGAACATGGTTTAAGCAGCACGCAGACTATAAAATTTTAAATGACAAATATTAATGGTAGTCAATGGTCCATAGTCAATAGTCCATGGTAGAATAATTTACCAACTAATGCCCATTGCCTAATGCCTTATAAATTAAGCTCCCCAAGATGAATGTGATGAGAAAGTTTTTGATCATTGTATTAACCAGCCTTTCAATAACGGCATGGGGTAATGTCGTTACAGACAGTACCTGTGTTAGAAAGAAGGATTCGACATTTGTTATTACAACGAACAGATCTCTTTCTGAAAACATGTCGGGCGACGTCCACTATGTTGGTACTGATGAATTGGAAGTCCGTGATTATCTTATTGAAGGGCTTCTTCCCTCAACAGGCACAGACCCTGCTGTATATATCGCCGAGGCTAAGGCAATCTTTGCAAAGATACGTGAGACACAAAATTATATAAGAAGCATTGACGAAGCTTCACACGTATCGCTTCCTGTCGGTATCTCTAAACAGATTGGCGGAATAAATTATGATATCGCCATTCATGCCATCAGACTTACACCAACGCACGCAGAGATTGACGTCTTCATGCAATTTGAAATACCACAAAACAATGTCACACTTACCTTCATGGCACGTGGCATCAAGTTCACACAAAAAGGCGGCATCGTCGGCGATGCTAAACTCGAACTTATTGGTGATTACGCCATCAACTTTAATGGCGGCAAGACACAAATTATATTAAAAGGATCTCCGGCAAGTGAAACTTCAGTATCGATGGACTGTGATGGCTTCCGCGAAATGAGCCTTGACGCAGACATAAAATTCTCTCGTGATTTAATCCGTCCTGAAACTTCCTCAGGCGCGCAGGGAGATGGTAATGTGATGGCACACTTCAACACCAAATTATCTAACTGGAACGATCTTGTAGTAGGGATTACACTACCTGCTTTTCAGGTTAACGGATTAGATGGTGTTGGCTTTGTAGTACAAGAAGCCATTTTCGATTTTAGCGACATACGTAATGCAGCGAATGTCAAATTTCCGGAGGGCTATCAATCGACCCAGATGTTGCCGGATAACCCAAACTTATGGCGCGGTTTCTATATGCGTCAACTCACAGTCAAACTTCCATCAGAATTTAAATCCAAAGATGGAGGCCGCACCAGTTTTGCAGCTACTGATGTCATTATAGATAACATGGGCTTCTCTGGAAAGCTTACCGGTGGAAATTTATTATCACTTGAAAAAGGTGATATGAATGGCTGGGCTTTTTCAGTTGATGCGCTCAGTGTTACACTTCAAGCCAATCAGATAACACAAGCAAGCTTTAATGGAAAAATCGTCATTCCTGTTTCCGATAGTAAAACTCCGTTTGAATATGGTGCAATTATTAGCGGCGGTGGTAATTATCTTTTCAGCGTCTCCCCTACTAAAGACATAAGCTTCAATTTATGGAACGCAGCCCACGTTGATATCTATGAATCATCATTCCTTGAAATAAAAATAGCAGATCATAGGTTTGTGCCTAAGGCTACGCTCAACGGGCGCATGGCTGTACAGGGCAAACTTAGTGAAGGTGGTAAAGGTGTAGAGTTAGCGAACATTACTTTTGAACAGCTTATCATCCAATCTGAAAAGCCATACATCAAAGTAGGCAACTTTTCTTTTGGTTCTGAGGCCGCACAACAAAAGATGGCTGGCTTCCCTATTAGTATCAACAACATTGGCCTGAAAAGTATCTCCGATACCGAAGTCGGTCTCGACTTCAACATCAAACTTAATTTGGTTGGTGAAGACAATGGCGCATTTGCCGCAGACGCTGGCTTAACGTTAGTCGGTAAGATGGATACAGAAAGGGGCTGGCAAAGCTGGCGCTACAAAACCATCCTGGTAAGAGAGATTTCTGTTGACATAGATGGCGGCGCATTTAAGATTAATGGCAAGCTTATCTTTTATAGAAATGATGTAGTCTATGGTGATGGTTTCAACGGACAGGTACAAGCAGAATTTACGCCAGGTATAAAACTTTCCACAAGTGCAATTTTCGGTAGCGTGAAAGGCATGCGCTACTGGTATGTAGATGGCATGGTGAAGTTCCCTACAGCATTACCAATCTTCTCTGGTGTTGGTATTTATGGCTTTGGTGGCGGCGCCTACTTCGCCATGAAGATGGATAACACCGGCGCAGGAAGTGAACTGGGTAAAACATTGTCGGGTGCAGTTTATGTTCCTGATGTAAAAGCAGGTTTGGGGCTCAAAGCGATCATCAGCTTAGGCTCAATGCCATCAGGTGCATTTGACGCCGAGGTGACTTTTGAAATTGCATTCTTCAAAGGCGGCGGTGTTCGATATATTTCTTTTGGTGGCAATGGTTCTGTAGCCGTAAAGGGTGTAGAGCTTGATATGGAAAAAATGAAGGGGCAGGTTGGAAAGATGGTGAAAGTAGTGAAAGATCAGACCGACAAACTGGGTGCCGCAAAAGGTCTGCTTGATGATGGTGGCGATGATGGTCTAACAAAAATATTTGGAAGCATCGAAGAAAAAGCCGGGCAAGACGGATCAATTTCCGCGCGTATGTTAATCAGCTATGATTTCGAAAACCGCGTACTCCATGGAAACTTTGAAGTGTTTGTAAATGTAGCGGGCGGTATTATCACAGGTGTTGGTCCTGGCGGGCGCGCTGGTTGGTCTGTGTTACACTTCGCGCCACACGAGTGGTATATCTATGCCGGAACACCTGATGACCGCGTAGGGGTGAAAATTGGCATTGGCTCCATTGCCATCTCAGCAACAAGTTACTTCATGGTAGGAACCAAAATATTGAATAGTCCACCACCGCCACCTGAGGTCTCACGCATACTCGGCGGCGTAGACCTGGATTATATGAAAGACCTCAATGCGTTGGGTACAGGTCCTGGCTTTGCATTTGGTGCTGCACTTAGTATCAGCACAGGTGAATTAAGTTTCCTCATGTTCTACTCAAGTTTCAGCGCTGGACTTGGCTTCGACATTATGCTTAAAAATTATGGCGAAGTCTATTGCAAAGGCAGTGACAAAAGATTGGGCATAAATGGTTGGTATGCCAATGGGCAATCATACGGATATTTTGAGGGTGCTATCGGAATTAAAGTGAAGGTCTTTGGTAAGAAGAAGAAAGTTGAAATATTAAGTATAGGCGCCGCGACAGTAATGCAAGCGAAGTTGCCGAATCCTTTTTGGATGCGTGGTATTGTGGGTGGATACTTCAGAGCACTCGGCGGACTCGTTAAAGGTAATTGCAAATTCCAGATCACACTTGGCAAAGAATGTGAGATTAACAAAAGAGATGTTAACGATATACTTGCCGAATTAAAAGTAATATCAGAATTAACACCTACGGCAAACGAAAAAGACATCAGTGTATTTAACACACCCCAAGCGTTGTTCAATATGCCCGTTGAAAAGAATTTTGAATTGATGGATGACTCTGACATCCGCCATACATTCCGGATTAAATTAGACTACTTCAACCTGATTGCTAACGGAAAAGTACTTGTTGGAAATACGAAATGGAACGACGAAATGGAAGTTGCCGCATTTACCAGCTACGAGATATTACCGCCAAAGAAAGATGTAACAGTTTCTGTTCAGGTGAGCTTTGAAGAATATAAAAACGGCACCTGGCAAACCGTTATGGGCGACGGGCAACGTGTCGTAGAGAAAATGGAGCAGGTATTCTCTACAGGTGAAGCGCCTGACTACATTCCATTAAGTAATGTCGAGTATAGCTATCCAGTTGTTCAGCAGGCTAACTTTTATAAAAATCAATCACCTAACGGATACATCAAACTCATCAGGGCCCAGCCTTACCTGTTCGTAGTCGATAAAGCACTGAAACAGGTCGGCAGATTTACAAGCGCGAATAATGAGATCACTGAATTTGATTTTACCTACACTTACTCAACTAACAAGGTGAATTTTATAATCCCAGCAAATCTTCGTACGGAACAAATCTATGCTTTTGAATTAATTAATAAACCTATAATCACATCTGCAAAAGTAGACCGGAATGTTAAACAGGTTGAAACCAAATTGGAAGCTGGAGAAGTAGGTAACGAAACAGAAGTAAGCACGAAAAATGCTGAAGGAAATATTGAAACGGTTGAAGTGAAATCAATATTCACTTCACCTTTTAGAACCAGTAAATATGCGACACTTAGTGACAAACTGAATTCACAGAAAACAGTGGTTACTTATTTAATGCAACATAACGGATTTGAAGGAGATTTCCTGAATGCGTTTATTCTCCAGGACGAACCGTTTGATGAAATAGAGATTTCAGGTTCCATTTATTCTGGGGAGAAACCACTGATATATATGGAAGCTGATCTAACCAACAACGCGTGGTTCAACCAAAGCATATTCCCGCTTGTCTATGCCGGATATCCATTGGATGGCGATATTAAACTTGATCGGGATATTTCTGTCCTTGGACTGTCGCCAGTTCGCGCAATAAGTATATTCCAGAACCCAGACAATTTTTCAATTAATAATCAGGGCCAGTTATCACCCCTTCCTTTTATACAGCGAGCCTTGTCATATCACTATGACATACCTTATTATTCAAATCTTGATTTCAATGAAATTCAGAAAAAGGTTGTTAACAGATACGCATATAGGAGTGTAAAACCTTCACAAATTCAAAAGATAATGACAACTTCAGATCCGCCAACAATAAGGCCAGATGAGTATAAATTTAATGTATACTACAGACTTCCTGGTTCTACAAAATCTATTTCTTCTAAAACCATTATCATAAAATATAACTAAGCATGAGTAAGCTTTTGATTATACCTTTTATTCTGTTCTTAAATTCTGCGGTTACATATAGCCAAGGTGTTGATTCGTTGCACCATATAAAAGCGTTAGGAAGGGTAAAAGATGATGCTATACTCCTACGCTGGGCTACAGCAGACCCTATAAGCTGGAAGCTTGCCAACAAGTATGGATATACGATAGAAAGGCATACCATACTCAGAAAAAAAGAAATATTGGCTAAACCCGAAAAAGTTCAACTTAACCTTCACCCCATCAAGCCTCAACCTGAAGAAGCCTGGCTAAAATCATTTGATTCAGACGACTATGTTGCTATTGCAGCACAAGCGATTTATGGGGACTCGTTCGAAGCCTCGCCAGGCAATGCCAATAATCTGATCGATGTCGCCAATAAAGTAAAAGAGATTGAGCAGCGATTCTCGTTCGCTCTATTTGCTGCCGATCATTCTTTTAAAGCCGCCTTACTATCTGGCCTAGCTTTAAAGGATAGCACCGTTAAACCCAATGAAAAGTATTTGTATAAAATTTACGTAAACGCATCACCACAAATCTTAAAAATTGACACAGCGCTTGTATACATGGGCCTTGACGATCATAATGAGCTGCCTGAACCCAAAGATTTATTCGCTATTTACGGTGACCGCGTGGTGAATTTAAGATGGCCTGTAGCGTTTCTGAATGATGTATATGTGAGTTATACAATTGAACGTTCTGATGATGGTGGAAAGACTTTTAAATCCATTAATAACCGACCCTTTCTAAACACAGAAAACGGAAATACCAATCTGAAATTCTTCTCTAAAACAGATTCGTTACCATCCAATGACAAGAACTATCACTACCGTGTAAGGGGGCAAACTTCTTTTGGAGAAACTGGACCTCCGTCTACTGCTGTTCAAGGAAGTGGTATACCAAGAATGCTATGCGAAGTTGGAATAACGAAGGGTATGGAAATGTCTAACGGTAAAGTCAGGCTTGACTGGGACGTTAAATGTGAAATTAAAATTGACATTCAAGGATTTGAAATCAATCGCGCAACGAACACCGATGGGCCTTACAATCAGGTAAATAAACAACCAATTACACCGGGTACAAAATCCTTCGTGGATGATGTGCCGCTAGGGACAAATTATTATAGAATAACCCTCCTGGGGAAAAATAATCAAAGAATTAATTCCCATCCGTATCTCGTGCAACTGGCCGACAGCATTCCTCCAGGTGCCCCACAGCAACTTTTGGCCACCATTGATACGTTAGGTATTGTAAAATTAAGCTGGTCCAAAAATAAAGAGAATGATTTATTGGGGTATAGGGTATTCCGATCCAACTTCGAAAGTTCGGAGTATTCCCAGGTTACAATATCACCTGTTAAAGAATCTCAGCTTGTGGATACCGTCAACATAAAAACCTTAACGAAAAAAGTATATTATAAAATTACAGCGGAGGATTTACGCCACAACCGATCTGCTTTTTCGGCAGCGGTAGTATTATTAAGGCCTGATGTTATTCCACCTGTGCCTCCTGTTATAAAATCCATCCGATCAACGCCTGAAGGTGTTGAGATTTATGCTCTTCCAAGCAGTAGTGAGGATGTTGAACAATACAAGCTTTACCGAAAGCAAAAAAATGCTGTTACCTGGGACCTCATTCAGACATTTACAGGTGATAGTATCTTGTTTAAGGATACCAAATTGGATCCAAAAACAGAATATTATTATTCTTTAACAGCAATAGATCATGCAGGACTCGAATCAGAAAGAAGCCAGCCGGCGACTGGTAAAATTCTTAACCTAGGTATTAGGCCGGCTATTAAAAAAATTCAAAGCATGGTGAACAGAGAGGAAAAAGTTATTCAGTTAAAATGGGCGCACGAAAGCGACGGCATTTCCAAGTATTACATTTATCGAGCCATCGATGACGCTCCTATATCATTATACAAATCCATTAGCGAAAAGGAGACTAGTATGAGCGATACCGACCTTAACATCAACACCACCTATCACTACCGGCTAAAGGTCTTATTTAACGATGGTAGTGAAAGCTTATTTTCTGACGAATTAATAATTAAGTACTAATCAATGGTGCAATGAAAAAACTACTTATATCTATTATTATCTTAACTGCATTATGTTCCTACGCACAAACGCCTCATGTGGTGCACTACACCCGGAATAGTAGTTATAATAGTTTTAGTGTAAACGGCTCATTTGGTTCTGTTTCACTTCCCTACGGGGGAACATCAGGATCGTTCACTGGATACGTTGTGGTTAACGGCCGCCCCACTACCGTTTCTATGAATGGAACATGCGGATCCACATCATCAAATATACCAACTTACGGTAATGCGCCTTATTGCTATGCGGGAACCGGGAGTACGGTGTTTAATTGCGCCACCTCCGTCAATATTACAGTATTTCCATTAATGGTAATTACGCTGATTGGTACTAACTCAAACAGCTGCAAAATAAAAATGACCTCAAGACCAGGAGCCACTGATATTTATCTGCGAAGCTGGCAATATAGTTTTGATATGGTTAACTGGGTTGGCATGAGTAGACATCAGGGAAGCGAGACTGTTGAAGTGACACTTGCCGATATAGGTGGTAGTGGAGCGGTTAATGCCAATAAGGATGTTTGGTTTAGATGTCATGCAAATGCCTGTGGCCAGACCTCAAACGAAGCTAACCCGCCCGCAGGGCCGTATAAAATTGTTCCTGACCCACCTAAATTCACTGAAAGTCAAATTCAAAAAATAGCGCCAAGTTGCTTTAACAAAACAAATGGCAAAATCATAATTACGGACGCCGCTCTTCCTCGAGCGCTAAATGCCGATGAATATGTACAGGCAAAGTATTGGGATGCTACTAGCAGCTACAGCGAATCAGGCATAAGCGCCAATCTTAACGCGAACCCTTTGATTATTAATGGGCCTTTGGAGTTGAATTCAGGAACAGGAACACTGGAGGTCATTTCCTACTACGGAGCGCCCCCTGGCCAACAACTAGTTACTTGTACAACGGTATCACAGCCAATCACCATTCCTGTTACAAATGATTTAACTGTTACACCCAATATTACTTCAGCAATACTTTGTCCTGGAGGCAAAGCTGTAGTTACAGTAGACGCAACCGGGAGTCAGCCACCACTGGAATATAATATAGATGGCGGTACCTTTCAATTATCATCGGTCTTCTCCAACGTAGCTGCAGGTAGTCATACCGTACAAGTCAGAAATACAAATGATACGGCTTGTAAAAAGAACGCCACTATTATTGTTGCCGATGCAACGCCTATAACCATCACAAATGCATCAATCACAAAAAACATATCCTGCACTGGCTTTAACAATGGCGAGATTACAATTGTTGTTTCCGCAGGATCAGCTCTACAATACAGCCTCAATGGTGCACCGTATCAGACCCCCAATATTTTTACTGCATTAGCACCGAACGACTATACGGTAACAATAAAAGATGCCAACAACTGCACAAAAAATGCAAATGTATTATCGATGGCTGACCCTTCGCCGGTTTCTTCTACATTCATCAGCACTGATGCAATATGCTTTGGTACAAACACAGGTAAAATTAATGTATCACCCTCCGGCGGCACGGGTCCTTATAAATTTTCAAAAAATGCCGGTTTAAACTTTAGAACGACAAGCAAATTTGACAGTCTGGCTGCCGGAAGCTATACCATTCAGATAAAAGATAACAATGGATGCATAAGCAATTTTCCTGCAACTATCATCAATCAACCAGTTGCCATCTCAATTTCTACAGGGGTAACACCAGTGACATGCTTTGGCGGAAATAACGGCACCATTGACATTACTGCCGCCAATGGTATTGGCACATTGCAATATTCAATCGACAATGGAGGTACCTTCCAGGCAGGGAAAAAATTTATAAATCTTACTGCCGCGACTTATCCAATTATTGTAAAAGACACTAATGGCTGCACAACAACCAAGAGCCAGCCTGTTACCTCCAATGCGGTTATTACAGGATCTTTTAACGAAAGCTCACCCGTACAATGCAAAAGTGACTCCAATGGCGCGCTCGATTTAACGCCAGCAGGGGGTGTTGGACCTTACACCTACACGTGGTCACACGGACCAACTACAGAAGATGTTTCGGGATTAGCCGCAGGAGATTATTCCGTAACCATTACCGATTCAAAAGGTTGTAGTAAAGCCCTTACCTATACCCTGACTGAACCCAATCTACTAACGATCTCCTCTTCTACCCTTTCCAACTACAATGGCTTCAATGTTAAATGCCTTGGATCTTCCAATGGAACCATCGATATTTCCGTTACTGGTGGAAGTGCAGCTTACAGTTACAATTGGTCCACCAATGCCACATCACAAGATATTGGAACTTTACCTGCAGGCCCATATAATGTCATTGTTACTGACAGCAGAGGCTGCACAGCAACCAAAAGTTTTACACTCACTTCACCAACACTTCATACTACATCTGTCACCAATAATAAAAATATTTCATGTGCTGATCTTTCTGATGGTTTAATCACGGTAACTTCAACTGGAGGTGCGGGCTCATATCAATTTTCAAAAGACTCGATAACATGGCAACCTTCCAATACATTTTCTGCGCTCGCTGCTGGACCCTATACCATCCAGGCACGAGATGCAAATCTTTGTCCTGCGTCAGTAAGCATTACGCTAACTGCCCCTACTGCCCTTGTTATATCAACAACTGAAACAAACACAGAATGTGGCAAAGCAAATGGCTCATCTATAGCAACTGCAAGTGGCTCTACACCTGCTTATACTTTTAAATGGTACGCCGGCAACAACTTTTTAACAACAGGATCTAGCATTAGCAGCTTAGCTGCTGGGGTTTATCAATTAGACGTAACGGATCAAAACGGATGTCTTAAACAAAAAAACAACATAACCATTAGTAGCTCTAACGGACCAGTCATTACGGTAACATCAACAACAACTACAACTTGTTACGAATCTATGGATGGCACGGCGCTTATTTCAATTACCGGCGGCGAACCTGCATACAATATTCTATGGCGTAACAGTAACGGAAAAATCATAAATCCCGCAACCGGTTTAGGTCGAGGCGATTATGTTGTAGAAGTTAGTGATGCGACAAGTTGTATAGGCTTTAAAACGATTACCATTCCATCGCCAGATCCAATTAACATTGAAACTCTCGTAATGCAAGACCCAAGTTGCTTTGATAAAAACGACGGGTTAATAGAAACATTAACACAAGGTGGAAATGGCAATTTGACTTATAGCTGGAGTAATTCAACTTCCTCTACTTCCCTTCAAAATGTAATAGCAGGAACGTACATCCTTACTGCAACAGATCTTAAAGGATGCAATATTTCAAAACAATTCATATTGAACAATCCACCACGTTTCCTTATAGACTTAGGCCCTGATAAAGAAATGTGTGAAGGCCAGTTAGTAACATTAAAAGCTAATGAAGAAAACGCTGCATTCAATTGGCTATTGGATGAGAATGTTATCGGCACTGAACCTCAGATGACCGTAAACAAACCAGGCGTTTACAAATTAAGAGCCGTCACTGAAAAAGGATGTGAGGCTGAAGATGACATCGAACTCATTGTGAATCTTAAACTATTAAAAACAGATTTCCTAGTCGCTACTGAAGCGCATGCTGGTGATAGCATTGCCATGATTGATATCAGCTGGCCACTTCCTGAAAATATTACTTGGGAATTTGATGAAAAAGCAAATATCATTCAAAATGGACAAGATTGGGCAGTAATCCAATTTGACGACGAAGGAATCTATTCAGTAGGCATGACTGCAAAGTTAGGTGCTTGCACGGGCTATTTTACGCAAGACATCATCATTCATAAAAAAGCAGAAGGGTCTGATGGAGGGCGCATTAAATCTGCTCTCATCACTGACTACACTGTGTATCCGAATCCAATAGCGGGGCAATTTAGTCTCTCTATTCACTTAAGAGAAGTGCATCCGGTAACTATCGAAATGGTTAACTTAAGCGGAAACAAAATTGTGTTCTTAGAAGAACTCTCTGATAAAGACTTATATGAACGAAGGTATAATCTTGAAAATTTAACTTCAGGTGTATATTTTCTTATTATAAAAGCGGGAGGAGAAACGAAGACAGTTAGGCTAGTAGCATTGTAGTTATAACAATACTTCTTCAAGAATAACAAGGATTGTTACTTCTCGTACTTCTAACAAATAGTTGTTATGGATAGAGTTACCCATAAAACACTTAATAAGGAATTGAAAGAAGTAACTAGGTTGGTTATAATTTCTAATAAAAATGATTACGAAGTCAGACTCTTTACCAAAGAAACAACCAAAAAATACAAGAAGCTTTACAAACAACTAAACAATCTAATGGATTCGCGTAGCCTTGAGCTCGCTGAAATAAAACGATTACCAAAAAGACTCCCAAACTTACCGAGAAATTTTGAATCAATTATGGTGGTAACTAGCGTTGTGACTCCTATAATATTTTGCTACGTTTTCTATTCATTTCAGGCAGAACTTTTCTTTTCATCCCTGTTTGGCGTTATTAGCGCGCCTATAATCCTCCTAATTTTCTTCCGGGTAAATGGAATAACGCTGAGAAAACAATTTGAACTCATCAACAATCTCCTTGCAATCATTCTATTTCTCAAGAATCAACCAAAGTAATGAACAGAGCTTGGCATCGACCAAAATTTAATACAAAAAAGGGTCTTTTAAAGATTACATCTCACTAGATCAACCAATCGATGGAAATGATTAATAAAATCAAAGGTCCATTGGTACCTTTCGATTTAGTAGCACTTACTTTAGTTTTGGTTATAATCATAAAAGTTAAAGTGAGGTGTTACTTCAAAATCATAAGCATAAGGACAATCAAAAATGTTGACTGTGGCATTATAATTTTAACAGCATTCAGCATAGATTTGAATTATGGACGCGAGCATACTCCTTATACATTGCCCAGACCAACCCGGCCTGGTTTACAAAATAACACAAGTTATCTATCAGCATAAACTCAACATCATCAGCAATAGTGAATTTGTCGAAAGGAATCTTAGTCACTTTTTTATGCGCACTGAGTTTTCTGGAGATTATAACAGGGATGCGCTTTTGAAAGAGTTGAAAGAGGCGCTTCCTGCTGAAGTATCTATAAAGCTAAATACAAAACAGAAAAGAGACATCTGCATATTAGTAACGAAAGAACATCATTGCTTAAGTGATCTTCTGGTACGTCATAGCTTTAATGAATTAGATGTTAATTTAAAATGTGTAATTAGCAATTATCAAAATCTGGAGGAGTTAGTAAGTAAGTTTAATATTCCATTTCAGTATGTAACACACGAAGGGAAAGACCGTGAGACACACGAAGCGGAAGTTCTTTCAGTAGTCAACCAATACAATCCTGAGTTTTTGATTCTTGCAAAATACATGCGTGTGCTTTCAGCTTCTTTCGTTAAGCAATTTTCAAATCGCATTATTAATATTCACCATTCATTTTTACCCGCATTTGTTGGGGCTAATCCTTACTTACAGGCTTATGAGCGCGGTGTTAAAATTATCGGCGCGACTGCACATTTTGTCAATGAAAATCTTGATGAAGGTCCTATTATTGCGCAGAGTGTTATACCTGTAGCGCATTCACATAGTGCAAAAGAAATGGCCTTAGCAGGACATGATGTTGAAAAGATTGTTTTAGCTAGATCACTTAAACTGGTATTGCAAGATCGCGTATTTGTCTATCGCAATAGGACAATCATTTTTGATTAATGCCAACTTACTTACAAATACGATCAAGTTCTTTATTCTTTACCAATTCCTTTTCAAGGGATTTTTTATAATGCATGCAGGCATTTGTGTTGTCTCTTTCTTCTAAGTATGCCTCCGCCAAATAGAAATCTATTTTCTCGATGAAGGGATCCATATCAGCCGCTTGCTTTAATAATGAAATGGCATCTTTGGCTTTATTCTCCATGATATAATAAATGCCTTTGTTTCGATATGACCATCCATTATAGGGATCGAGGCTTATACTCTGATTAATGTCTTGAAGCGCTTTGGGAATATTGTCTGTCATTAAGTAGATATAGCCGCGATTGTTTAGGAAGTAGGCATTATCAGGTGCGAGCGCCAACGCTTTGTTAATCATTTCCATGGCTTTTGTATAATTACTTTGTGCGGCTTCTAGCATGGATAACACATTATACGCATTTGATTCATTGCCATTAAGCCTCAATGCCTCAGCTAAGTCTCTACGCGCTTGGTCATATTGCTTTTGATAGTAATGTATGGTGCCCAGGTTCACATAAACTTCTGCATTCGCAGAATCCAATGAACGCGATTTCTGAAAGCTTGTAATGGCTTTATCAAATTCTCTAGTTTGCGTAAAAATTAACCCTTCCAGAAAGAAAACTGTGGCTGTGTCGGGCTTGGCTTTTTTTACTTTATTTAAATCAACGAGGGCATTATAAAACTCATGTAGTTCATAGTAGGTGTTTGCGCGATTAAAATAAGCCTGAACATAATCGGGTCTGCAGCTGATGGCCTGACTATAATTGGTGAGCGCCTTGCCATACTCCTTCTGCTTAAAGTTGATGGAACCAAGGTTATTCAGTGCATCAGCGAAGCATGAATCTAATTTTAATGCGCCAGCTAAAAACTTCTCTGCCTCTTCGTAGTTCTGCCGGCCCACCATTTCATTAGCCTGAACTAACAGTCGTTGGATACGCGTTTCTTGGCTATCTGAGCAAGCCATCAAGAAAATAAGATTATATAATATGTATCGCATAAGCTAATTCAGTGTGTTTTGGCAAATTTACCAGTTGAAATTTTGATTTTATGATTCTGTTCTTTTTATTCGCACTGTAATTAGAAAAATGAACAACACGATCAACGTAACCATGCACCACCATCATCATGCAAACCACATGATGGGTGACAAGTTTATGTTTTGATTTTAAATAACCAAAGATTTCAAAAAAGGGCTTGTCACTTGTGATAAGCCTTTTTTATTGTCAAAACCTTGAGGTAAAACCAGGAAGCTTTAACAAAACCTAAATGAAAACGTTACTTCGAATTGCCATTCAAAAATCCGGACGCCTACAAGAAGGCTCCCTCGAACTGTTAAAAGAAAGCGGACTTTCCTTTAGCAACGGCAAAGACCAACTTAAAACGCAAGCAAGAAATTTTCCAGTGGAAGTGCTGTTCCTCCGCGATGATGACATACCACAATATGTGGAAGACAAGGTTGCTGATGTGGGAATAGTCGGTGAAAATGTTGTTGCAGAGAAACAGAAAAAAACAGAAATCATAAAGCGCCTCGATTTTGCGAAATGCAAATTATCAATCGCCGTTCCTAGATCTGAGAACTATACGGGTGTCGAGTTTCTACAAGGAAAAAATATTGCAACCTCCTACCCTAACATCGTTAAGGATTTTCTAAAAAAGAATAACATTCAGGCAGGCATCCATGAGATCAGTGGCTCTGTAGAAATTGCTCCTGGCATCGGACTCGCAGAAGCTATCTGTGATCTTGTAAGCACGGGCAGTACGCTGTTAAGCAACGGACTAAAAGAAGTTGAAATTGTAATGCAATCAGAAGCGGTTCTAATTGCTACACCCGGACTTGCTCCTGAAAAGCAAGCCATCCTCGACAAATTATTATTCCGTATCGAGGCCGTTAAGAAAGCAAAGAACAATAAATACATCTTGCTCAACTGCCCCAATTCGTCAATAGCAAAAATAACCAGCGTCATTCCTGGAATGAAAAGTCCAACAATTATTCCGCTAAGCCGAGACGGTTGGTCATCCTTACATTCAGTAGTAGATGAAAATGATTTCTGGGAGAAGATAGATCTACTTAAGGAGTTTGGTGCAGAGGCAATTTTGGTAATTCCAATTGAGAAGATGATCGCGTAATTTAAGCATTGGGCAGAATTAGGCATTGGGGATTAGGCAAGCTGGCAGCTAGAAGCTCAAAGCTAATAAGGCATTTAGGAATATAGAAATAACTAACATGGGTAAAAAATTAAGCTGAATTAAAACAACAAGATAGTAGCCCGAAGTTAGTAGCTAGCAGCTAATAAAAGCTAGCAGCTAATAAGGAATTAGGGAATATAGCAAGAACAAACATGAATAAAAGAACTCAGCTAAATTAAAAAAACAAGCTAGCAGCTCGAAGCTAGTAGCTAACAGCTAATAGAAATGCAGGCTAATTAAAAATAAATTAAAAAAGGCATGAACGTACATAGCAATCCTTCACAAAAAGCTTGGGCTGAATTAACGCAGCGTCCGCAGCTTTCATTGGAATTTTTGGAGAGTTCGGTTAAGAATATTCTGAATAGGGTAAGGCAATCGGGTGATTCGGGGATACGGGAGCTTACACTTCAGTTCGATAAGATTTTTATTGATCAACTTGAAGTAACAACAGCTGAGGTAGATAAGGCGGAAGAAAGTTTATCGGAAGAATTAAAGCAGGCTATACGAACTGCTGCTGCTAATATTGAAAAATTTCATGCTGCGCAAATTCGTAATGCAGATAAAATTGAAACCATGCCGGGTGTTGTTTGCTGGCGTAAGAGTGTGGCTATTGATAAGGTTGGAATTTATATTCCTGGGGGATCGGCGCCTTTGTTTTCAACTGTTCTTATGCTAGGAGTTCCTGCTAAGCTTGCGGGTTGTAAGGAAGTAATCTTATGTACACCTCCTGATAAATCTGGAAATATAAATGCGGCTATTTTATATGCAGCTAAGTTAACAGGCATTTCAAAAATATTTAAAGTCGGAGGAGCACAAGCAGTTGCTGCCATGGCTTATGGAACTGAAAGCATTCCCAAGGTTTATAAAATATTCGGACCCGGAAATCAATATGTAACCAAAGCCAAACAACTTATCACGGAAGATGGTGTAGCGATAGATATGCCTGCTGGTCCATCAGAAGTGCTGGTTATGGCAGATGAAACTTCAGTGCCTTCTTTCGTTGCAGCAGACTTGCTATCACAAGCAGAACATGGTGAAGACAGTCAAGTGATATTGGTGCTTAATAAAGAAGAATTGGTTGCTCCTATCCAGCAGGAGATTCAAAAGCAACTGGCTGCATTGCCACGTAAAGCTATTGCCGAAAGATCGTTAGCAAATAGTCGTGTCATTGTTTTTAAGGACCAACAAAATGCCATTGACTTCATCAACGAATATGCGCCTGAACACTTGATCTTAGCTATAAAAAACATGGATGCGGTTTCTGAACAAATCATAAATGCGGGTTCGGTTTTTTTAGGGAATTATTCACCTGAAGCTATTGGCGATTATGCTTCAGGAACAAATCATACACTGCCAACCAATGGATATGCAAAAGCTTTTGCAGGTGTCTCGCTAGAGAGCTTTATGAAGTCGATCACCTTTCAACAACTCAACGCTGAAGGCATAAGAAACCTTGGTCCTGTTGTTGAGCAAATGGCTGAAGCCGAGCAGTTGATAGGTCATAAGATGGCGGTTAGTGTAAGGTTAGCTGCATTGAGTAAAGTTAATCGTTAATAGTTAATAGTTAATCGTTAATAGTTAATCATAAATCATAAATCATAAATAATAAATAATAAATCGTTAATCGTTAATCATAAATCATAAATCGTCATTACTTATGAGCTCGGGGGTGGATTCTTTTATAATGAAAATTACCAGGAAGAATGTTTTGAACATGAAGCCTTATTCTTCGGCTCGTGATGAGTTTAAAGGGGAGGCTGAAGTTTATCTTGATGCTAATGAAAATCCGTATGAGTCTATATACAATCGTTATCCTGATCCTTTACAATGGGATGTTAAGAATAAACTGGCTGAATTGAAAGGGGTCAAGCCAACACAAATATTTCTTGGTAATGGAAGTGATGAGCCTATTGACTTATTGATACGTGCCTTCTGCGAGCCCAACCAGAATTCAATACTAATCACAGAACCTACTTATGGAATGTATGCAGTCTGCGCGGATGTGAATGCCGTCAACGTTCAAAAGGTAATCTTAACATCTGATTTTGATATTGAATTAGACATGTTATTACAAGCAATTGACTCGACAACGAAGATCATTTACTTGTGTAGTCCCAATAACCCGACGGGGAATTTATTAAGTGGTGAAAAGATCATTCAGGTTCTTACGCAATTTGATGGACTCGTGGTGATTGATGAAGCATATATTGATTTTACTGATTCAAAAAGTTTTACACAAGAATTAGCTAACTATCCTAACCTAGTCGTGCTACAAACTTTCTCTAAAGCGTGGGGCCTTGCAGGCTTGCGCATGGGTATGGCATTTGCCTCAGAAGAAATTATCAATATACTTAATAAAATAAAATATCCCTACAACATCAACGTCCAAACGCAAGCGCTTGTACTGAATGCCTTATCAAACAATAAACAAAAAGAAAGCTGGGTAACTGAAATTGTTCAACAACGCAAGAACTTAGCAATTGCGCTACAAGGTTTATCAATGGTAGAACATGTCTATCCCTCCGACGCAAATTTTATTTTGGTGCGCGTTAAAGATGCCGCGAAAACCTATCAACATCTCTTGGATAAGAAAATAATAACACGCGATCGTTCGAAGGTCACCTTGTGTTACAATTGCCTGCGCATTACAATAGGTACTCCTGCAGAAAATGAGAAATTAATAAGCGTATTAAAAAGCATATAGTACAATGAAAAAAGTTCTATTTATAGATCGTGATGGTGTCCTCATCCTCGAACCCGCAGATGAACAGATCGATAGTCTTGAAAAACTTGCGTTCTATCCTGGTGTATTCTCGGGGCTTGGCAAAATTGCAGCTAATACTGATTATGAATTAGTGATGGTCACTAACCAAGATGGCCTTGGAACAGATAGCTTCCCTGAACCTACATTTTGGCCAGCACATAATAAACTTTTGAAGTCACTAGAGAATGAAGGTGTTAAATTCAATAACATCTGCGTTGACCGTTCCTTTGCTCGGGAGAACAAGCCAACAAGGAAACCAGGCACAGGTATGCTCACTGAATATTTAAAGGGTGATTATGATCTTAAAAATTCATTTGTAATTGGTGATCGCTTAACTGATGTCGAGCTAGCAAAAAATCTAGGTGCTAAAGGCATTCTCATTAACAATGGCAGTCTTAAAGAAAAACTAACATCACAAAACTTAGCAGAGCATTGTGCTCTAATCACAACGAGCTGGGAGGACATCTATAAATTTGTAAGCAACACACAACGAAAAGCGTACGTTACACGCACTACAAAAGAGACTGATATCCAAATAGAAGTAAATCTCGATGGACAAGGAAAGGCAGACATAAAAACAGGACTCGCCTTCTTCGACCACATGTTAGACCAATTGGCAAGACATGGTAACACCGATCTAACAATACATGTAAAAGGTGATCTTCATATCGATGAACACCACACCATAGAAGACACAGCCTTAGCTTTAGGCGATGCTTACCTAAAAGCACTAGGTGATAAACGTGGCATCGAACGTTACGGCTTTTGTTTGCCTATGGATGATTGCCTCGCGCAAGTAGCTATTGACTTCGGCGGTAGACCGTGGCTCATGTGGGAAGCGGAGTTCAAACGTGAAAAGATCGGAGAAATGCCAACCGAAATGTTTTATCATTTCTTCAAATCATTTTCTGATACAGCCAAATGCAATCTAAACATCAAAGCAGAAGGCACCAATGAACACCATAAAATTGAAGCCATCTTTAAAGCGTTCGCTAAAACAATTAAGATGGCTGTGAAGAAGGAAGGGAATTTGTTGCCGTCGACGAAGGGAACTCTTTGATTAGGTACGAGGGACGAGGTATGAAGTACGAAGGACAATTTAGGGACGAGAACAGGTCATTAAAAGAAAGAAGAAAGGAAGGAAATAAAAGACAATAATATCATGCAGGATTTAAAGAAGAGATATAAGTTGTTTGCTATTGAGGTGGCTGTGTTAATTCAGCAATTGCCTAAGGGTACGATTAACAGTGCTTACTCGAATCAATTGGTACGGGCTTCTAGTTCTCCTGGTACGAATTACAGATCAGCTTGCAGAGGCAAGTCAATGCCTGATTTTATTAACAAATTAAAGATTGTAGAAGAAGAGCTTGATGAGTCTATTTACTTTTTGGAATTATTAGAACACTTTAATCCTGATTTCAAAGTTCAAATAGAAGTCTTAATTAAAGAAGCAAATGAACTCCTCGCCATTACCGTACAATCAATAAAAACGGCGCGAGCCAAAAACTACGTAAATCAATAGCAGACACCAAAACCTCGTACCTCGTAAATCGTACCTCTAACCTCATTAACATGGAGCTTGCAATAATAAAATACAATTCCGGTAATACGCAATCAGTTTCATTCGCTTTGGAGCGTTTGAATATTGATTTTAAGGTTACGGATAATGTTGAAGAAATTAAGAATGCGGATAAGGTTATATTTCCGGGTGTGGGGGAAGCGAGTACGACGATGAAATATATCCGGGATAAACAGTTGGATAAACTTATTGTAAGCCTTAAGCAGCCTGTGTTGGGTGTATGTTTGGGTATGCAACTGATGTGTAAATTTTCAGAAGAGAATAACACAGATTGTCTGGGAATATTTCAACAAAACGTGAAGCTATTTATTCCTCATGGTGATATGAAAGTACCTCACATGGGTTGGAATCAATTGCTGCTAGAAGATAGTTGGCTTGATCCTACCTTAGAAAATCAAGATGTTTATTTCGTACATAGCTATTATGTGCCTGTGAATGAATATACATCTGCTAAAACAAATTATATAAATCCTTTTAGTGCAGCGATGAAGAAAGACAATTTCTATGCTGTACAATTCCATCCAGAAAAATCGGCGGAAGCTGGTGTTAAAGTTTTACAAAGTTTTTTAAATGTATGAGAATAATTCCAGCTATTGATTTAATTGACGGCAAGTGTGTTCGTCTTACACAAGGCGACTATGCGCAAAAGAAAATCTATAATGAAAATCCAGTAGAAGTTGCTAAGAGTTTTGAAGATGCAGGACTAAAATACCTACACCTTGTTGATTTAGATGGTGCTAAGGCAGGCAAAGTAACAAATTGGAAAGTTGTGGAGTCTATAACCTCAAACACAAATTTATACGTTGACTTTGGTGGTGGTATTAAGACGGAAGAAGAAATTAAAAAACTTTTCGATCTCGGTGTGAAGCAAGTAAACCTTGGAAGCATAGCGATTAAAGAGCCAAAGAAAGTATATCAATGGATTGATACGTTTGGGCCTGATAAAATAATTCTGAGTGCAGATGTTAAAGGTGAACAAATTGCCATTAGCGGTTGGCAAGAAAATTCAGAGGTTTCTATCAATGATTTTATACTTGATTACCAATCGGCAGGAATTCAATATGTAACCTGTACAGATATTAGCACAGATGGAATGCTAAATGGACCAAACCTAAACCTCTATGAGAAATTACTAAAGCACTTTCCCGAATTAATGATTATCGCTAGCGGCGGAGTTAGTTCTATGGAAGATCTATATGCATTAAGGAAAGCAGGGGTCGATGGTGTAATTGTAGGCAAAGCCATTTATGAGGGAAGAATAGACTTATATGATTTACAATTTTAGATTTTAGATTGATGATTGATTCTATAACGATGAAAGTAGAAGCATTAAAAAGTAGAACGAAAAAATTTGCTTTAGACGTCGCCTTTTTGTGCGAAGGTCTTGAGCCAAGATTATCGATTCTTACTTATTCAAAACAATTGATACGAAGTTCTAGCTCAGTAGGGGCGAATTATCGAGCCGCTTGTAGCGCTAAATCGTCTGCTGATTTTATAAACCAACTGAAAATTGGGGAAGAAGAAGCCGATGAATCGGTGTACATCCTGGAATTGCTATCAGAATTTGTTAAGACAAAAGAAACCGAAATACAAAAATTAATCATTGAAGGAAGAGCTAGTCGCAATAATTGTAGCTTCTATTAATACAACACGAAAGAAGATTCTAGCTTCAAAGAATTCACCAATTTCCAATCGTAAATCATTAATCTAAAATCTAAAATTCAAAAACTTGTTAACTAAAAGAATCATTCCTTGTCTTGATATAAAAGATGGTCGCACGGTGAAGGGCATTAACTTCATCAACATACGTGATGCTGGTGATCCGGTTGAACTTGGAAGTCTTTATGCACAACAAGGCGCAGATGAATTGGTATTCCTTGATATCTCTGCAACTAATGAGCAAAGAAAAACTTTTGCATCGTTAGTAAAAGATATAGCAAGGCATATAAATATTCCATTCACAGTTGGTGGTGGAATTAGCAGTGTAGAAGATGTAGCGCTTCTTCTAAATGCCGGTGCTGATAAAGTAAGCATTAACTCTGCAGCCGTAAAAAATCCAAAATTAATAGACGAACTTTCAAAGGCATTTGGCGCACAATGTATTGTACTTGCCATTGATGCTCGCAAAGTCGACAACCAGTGGATTGTCCATACCCACGGAGGAAATCAACCAACCGATAAAAAACTTTTAACTTGGGCTAAGGAAGGTCAAGAACGTGGTGCAGGTGAAATACTTTTTACTAGTATGGATCATGATGGCACTAAAAATGGTTTTGCCAATGACGCGCTTAGCAAGCTTCACGCACTTTTACAAATACCCATAATTGCATCAGGTGGCGCGGGTCATAAAGCGCATTTTATTGATACCTTTATACTCGGAAAAGCTGATGCGGCACTAGCTGCCAGTATTTTTCACTTTGGTGAAGTCAAGATTCCAGAATTGAAATCATACTTAAAACAAAAAGGAATTAATGTGCGGATTAGTTGATTTACGATTTTAGATTGCGGGATTTTAGATTAGTTACTATAAATAAAGTCGTTCACCTTTCAAATTCTTCAATCTAAAATCTAAAATCATAAATCTAAAATCATAAATCATAAATCATAAATCATAAATCATAAATCATAAATCATAAATCATAAATCGTAAATCAAACCAATCCTCCCAATCTAAAATCATAAACCTAAAATCATAAATCGCATGTCTAAAATAGATTTCTCAAAACTTAATGGTCTTGTTCCTTGTGTGGTTCAAGATGCAATAACCCTCCGCGTGCTTATGGTGGGATTCATGAATGAGGACGCCTATAACAAAACTATACTTGAGAAACGTGTTACCTTCTTCAGCAGAACCAAGAATCGTCTATGGACAAAAGGAGAAACGTCAGGTAATTTTCTAGAATTAATCGATATATTAATTGATTGTGATAATGACACTTTGCTTGTAAAAGCAAAACCATTAGGACCTGCTTGCCATACCGGTGCTGACACTTGTTTCAATGAAAGGAATGAAGACTGGAGTATCGCATCTCTTGAACGCACTATCCAGGAGAGAAAAGTAAACCCAAAGAAAGGATCGTATACCAATAGCCTATTAGATTCAGGCATGAACAAGGTTGCTCAAAAGGTTGGAGAAGAAGCAATCGAATTAGTCATTGAAGCAAAAGACGATAACAAAGAACTATTTCTTGGCGAGGCTGCTGACCTTATGTATCATTATCTCGTATTACTTGCTGCCAAAGAATTTACCCTTAATGATGTAACAGACGTCTTAAAGAAAAGACATTCAAAATAGAACTACGTAAATGTATTTGATAACTATCCAACATCAATTTACAGGCAACTTATCTCCTGCACAAAACCATGTTCCACAGACCAGCCCCAGATGACCAAGATTCAGTGCGATCATAGCCATTACATGCGCAAATATCCATACGGCATTACTAAAGACCACCAAAGTCCCGCGCCTGCGGCCCCCTGTAACTAGCCAAGGTGTCAGAATTAATAGACCAAGTTATTCAAGTGTATTCTAACGATAAATACATTTTGGTTTTATAATAAATTACAACGGCTCTAATAAAATTATAAAATCAGAAACTTGAAACAAGCCTCCTAACTTATCATTCAAAAAAAAGGAGATTGGATATAGACTGCAAAGAAGAGGAGGCTAAAGGCAGAACCGATGGACTATTTCATGCCTTACGTCACGTTTTTGTTTCTGTGGGAAAGTCATTTTATCTTAATGTAAATTTTTACGAATGCAAAAAATTAAATCTACACATCATACATACCTAAGCTTATGGTAAGCTTAAACATGATTCAACTTTTAATTGATATTCAATGACTGAAATCAAGTTTTATTCTCAAGCAATTCAATAGACGAATTACATAGAGGATGATAAACATATAATTCGTATCTAAAGACAAGATTTAGACACAGATAATCTAAAGCAATACAATGATCTTTGCAAATCTATGTCTGCACTAGATATTTTGTTAAGTTGTTTACTTCTTCGATAAATCATAGTATAAGGTGGCTTAAATTCTTGTTAAAGAGCTTAAAAGGGTACACAAGTTCTATTAAAGCATATTTGAACATTTTGAACACTACGCCTGTGTTTAACTTTCTTAAACTATGATAACAGAATGCGCTGCTGATGGTAAATTTATGCCCCATGGCTATTGTTACTTGTGGCAACCTGAAATTGTTTGGTCGCATGCCATATCAGATGCCATCATTGCAATTTCATACTTCATTATACCCTTTGCCTTGATATACATTCTGCGACAGAGAAAAGATATAAAATTTAAAGGCCTTTTTTTTCTATTCGGAGCATTTATTGTGGCTTGCGGCACTACTCATATAATTAGTATTATTAATATCTGGGATCCGCAATATAAGATTGATGCTGTTGTAAAAATTATCACCGCGATAGCCTCACTTCCTACTGCATTAATTTTGATCAAACTGATTCCCAATATTTTGAATATACCAAGTACAAAGCAATATGAAAAATTAAATGGTGAATTAAAGGAGCAAATAGAAAAGCTCAAAGAAAAAGATAAGACCCTGGAGAAAGTAAAAGAGTTTGAATTTCTTGGTGACTTGCTGCCACAAATACTTTGGACTTCAAATCCAGATGGTAATCTCGATTATTATAATAAGCGCTGGTTCGAATATACAGGAATGACCTTCGAACAAACACAAGGTTGGGGATGGAAACCTGTGCTACATCCAGATGATTTGCAGAATTGTATGGACGTTTGGACTGACTCCTACACATCCGGAAGACCCTATGAAGTAGAGTATAGGTTTAAACGAGCCGCTGATGGTGAATATCGCTGGCACCTGGGACGAGCTTTGCCCATGAAAAACCAGGAAGGGGAAATTGTTAAATGGTTTGGATCATGCACTGATATTCATGATCAGAAAATGATGGCCGAAGCCTTAAAAAGTAATTTAATAAAAAGCGAAAACCTCTTGAAGGAAGTTTTTGATAATACTTATGATGCTTTAGTGCTACATGATGGTGTTACTATTTTGGATTGTAATGCCGCGTGTGTAAGGCTTTTCGAATTTGAAAGTAAGGCAGAATTTTTAAAGGCCTCACCATTAATGCTAAGTACAAATACATTTTCTGATTACGAAAAAAATGAAATTAAAAAAAGTATTCAAAATAAAAAAGAATGGATTGGTGAGGCCGAGTATGTTTCAAAAGAGGGAAAAAAGATATGGGGTAGTGTTGCAGTTAAAATTGTAGTTGTTGACACAAAAGAAGTTATGCTGGTTAGAATTATCGATATATCATATAAAAGAAGGAATGAGGATTTATTAAGAAAAAGTGAGGCGGAATTTCGAGCCATGAGTGAGGCATCTCCATTAGGAATATTTGTTACCGATGCTTTGGGAGATTGCACCTACACAAACAAAGAATATCAGCATATCTCTGGATTAAGTTTTGAACAAGCCTTAGGCAATGGATGGAGTAAAGCAATATATCATGAAGATAAAGAAAAGGTGTTTAAGTCCTGGTATAATGCGGCTACTAATAAGCTTCCTTTTTCTGATATTTTTAGATATGAAACCCCTGGTAAAGAAATTCGATGGGTAAGTGTTAAGGCATCAGCAATAGAGGATAATGGAATAATTTTGGGATATGTGGGGACTGTTGATAATATTACTGAAATCAAATTGTCAGAAAAGAAGTTCTATGAGTTATCTGAAAGATTAGTATTAGCAACAAACGCAGGAAACATAGGAATATGGGATTGGGATATCATTAACAATGAATTAAAATGGGATGAATTGATGTATACCTTATATGGCACTACTTCCAAATCTACCTCTGAAGTTTATAAAACTTGGGAATCAAGTCTACATCCTGATGACACTTTAAGATGTAATGAAGAAATACAGATGGCCATTTCAGGAAAAAAAGAATTTGACACGGAGTTTTGTATTATCTGGCCTGATAAATCACTTCATTATATAAAAGGCAAGGCCTCAGTTCATCGAAATTCTTCCGGGCAAGCTCTTCGAATGATAGGTACAAATTGGGATATAACTGAAAAAAAGAATGCCGAAAGAGATTTAAGAATCGGAAAACAAGAACTTGAAATTGCTAAAGAAAGTGCTGAGAAGGCAAGTGAAGCTAAGTCAAAATTTTTAGCAAGTATGAGCCATGAGATAAGAACTCCTTTAAATGGAATAATAGGATTTACGCAGGTTTTAAAGAATACAAATTTACTTGAAAAGCAAATCGAATACGTGGATCATATAACTACGTCAGGAAAGGTTTTGTTAAAACTAATAGGAGACATTTTAGACCTTTCTAAAATCGAAGAAGGTAAATTATCACTTATCAGCGAAAGGTTTCACTTAAAACAGGCAATTCAATCTACTCTTAATCCTTATAGTTTTAAAGCAAACGAGAAAAGTTTAGACTTTCAATTAACGGTTAGTCCCGAACTAGATACTTGGATGTATGGGGATTCTCATAGAATTGGTCAGGTCTTAATAAACCTAATCGGCAATTCAATAAAATTTACAAATTCAGGTGGGGTGTATATTACCTGTGAGCAAGCTTCAGCTGCTTTGGGTGAAATGATAATAAAATTTTCGATAACAGATACTGGGATTGGTGTTCCTATTGAAAATCAAAAGGATATTTTCCAACCTTTCACACAAGCAAATAAAAGTGTTGTGAAAGAATTTGGAGGTACAGGTCTGGGGCTCTCTATCGCAAAAGAGTTGGTTACATTGATGGGTGGCCAGATTGGTATAATAAGTCCTGTAGAAAATGATAGCGGTACAACTATATGGTTTACTATTAAATTATCAATTGATAGCAATTATTTAATAAGCGAGACCAATGAAGAATCAAATAACACTACGTTAAAATTTAACAAAAAAATTAATGTTTTGCTTGCGGAGGATAACTTTATTAATCAAAGACTTGCGGAGGTGGTACTTAATAATTTAGGTTGCAAGGTTGATTTTGCAAATGATGGGCAGGAAGCTCTTGATATGCTTAGGGCGCAGCCCTATGATATTATACTGATGGATATTCAAATGCCAAGGGTAGATGGTTTGAAAGCCTCTACGATCATTAGGAGGGAATTAAGCACAGCAATACCAATAATTGGTTTGAGTGCCAATGTTTTTGATGATGATATTCAAAATTCAATAAATGCAGGCATGAATGATCACATTGGTAAACCTTATACGGAAAAGCAGATTTATGACGCAATACATAAGCAGATTTATAAAAATTAATAGCAATGGAAAGGGTAGCTAATGATTTTATTGCATTTAAAAAAATGTGTAGAAATGATAGCAGCATACTAAATAAAATGTTGTTGCGCACACTAACATGCTTTAAGGAATTAGAGATATTGATGGAGAGGGGTATAATGACAGAAGATTATGAATTAATACAAACTCATTCACATAAATTTAAGTCAACGGCAGCATTTTTAGGAGCAAAAAGCTTGGAGAAAATACTAGCTGAAATGGAGTTGGATTCATCAAACAAAAACAGAAATCAAATTCAGATATTCTATAATCTATTCAAGAAGGAGAGCATTCTTTTTAAAATTGAAATAGAAAATGAAATACAAAATATATCGCGAACTTGAGGTCAACTTATTGTAACATTTAACCTCATCCCCCGAGCAAAAGAAGTTTGACGCCATATTTGAAATAATTTAATAGATGCTTAATGAGGGGTAGAATGCTGCATTCGCTTTAATTGCTGTCTCAATAATGCACTAGCGAAAACATCAGGGAACGCTATGCAAATGCGCATGCCTCTTATGCAGTTCTGTTCGTAAGCCCAAAGATTTGCCTTAAGCTTCCTTCAGATTCGAAGTCGCCCGCCGAAAACCCTTGATCTTAGCTAATGATACGCACTACAACGCTCATTCGGGACTTGTACCCCTAAGCTAGTAAACATGCCTGACGCACAACCAAAAAAGCCTCAAATCAAGAATATTTGAGGCTCTTTTTTTAATCAATGTAAACTAGAGGGTACCCATTTCGAACCTATTTCAGGCAGATTATTGAAATTGGAACAATTCCTATAATAAAAGGACGTAGCCTCTGCTCCTAGCGGGAATTTTACAGGCCCTCGAGGAATTCCATGACTGAAATTTAAAACGGATAGCCAATAATCGAGATACTGAATTTATCAATCTAACTGAGATTCATCTGTTGCTTGCTTGGTGGCAAGAGAATCAATTCCAGAAGTTTCTACTTCCACTGCCAGATGATGTAATCCCATGAAATCGAGCACCGCTACAATAGCCTGCAATGTAACAGGAGGGGCGTAAGAGGGGCCACCTTTTACTTGAGATAATAAGTCATTGGCTACCGGTACGCCTAAACCAATTTGTGAATTGCGATTGCTCAAACCGTTTGATTTTGAAACTATATTTAAACTCAGCAAGACAACCACGGTCATTAAAATAATGAGTGTTTTTTTAAGTGTTTTTTCTGGCTTCATATCTTTTTATTAAGGCGGCAAAATAAGGAATTTTTAAGTCATTCAAAAAATTGGCGAAAATAGATGGTGGATTTGTCAACACCGGCACCGTTTCCGCTTCGGAATGAGCTAAGATTATCAAAAAAATCAAGCCACGTAAAACGAAACGCACAACTGTAATGGGTCGTCCTATTAAAGGTTTAAGCGTTGTCTGCATTATCGAAATTTACCAATTGTTTCTTGATACTTAATTTCTCTCTTATTAGTGCCTGACCATATCGGGCTTTATTAGTTATGTATCGCCTCCATTTCCTGAAGTCCTCATCTGTAAAAAAGAACCCATAAATCATGACATATAATATTTCAAAATCATGAATCATCATGAAAACATATATCGATAAATGCAGCAGCACACCAATAATAAGGGTGGGAACTCTCATACTTTGGAGACTGACAAGGAGCGTGAAGAATGCTTCCCAAAACATAGTTCCGTAAGTTGTTATCGTTACCAAAAATCCATTTTTGGCAATTATCACATTATAATCAGTTCCTTGAAACCTTTCTATGTTCATTATATAATACACTGCAACTCCGTTATACCACAAATCGGAATGAATTTTACTAATACCTGAAATAAAATAAATTAAACAAAGATGAATTATAATTGAGTACACTGCCAGGTTGCTCAAAAAATTAGTAATGCTATTCTCCAGAAAACCGCGTGAATTACTCAACGTTAAATGGGTGAAGCTATTTGTAAAACACATGTACAACAGGATAATAATTAAGTAATTATCTCCCCCATTAAGGATATAAATATTCAATTGCTGCAAAATATACCACGATAGAAACAACAAGACCGTTGTTATCGATCGACCTATGCCAAAGGCGAATAACACTATCAAAAACAAGATAGTACTTAGAAAGAAATGTATGTTGTTAGTAAAGTAACTTGCATCAATTGAAAGAATTTCAATTGATGCTGGCCTAAATATAAAGCCATCGTTACCATATAGAAAATCTGAACTTGGCCAAACAAAAAAGATTTTCTTTAACAAGTGAAAACACAGATAAATTCTAAAAACAGATAAGTATATACCCTTTTTGCAAGGTGCATTTAATGTCTTCCAATTCATTTTTACAATTTCTTTAATGTTCCTTTGTCAATTAAAAACTCTCTAGACTTAAATAAAATCCCCTCTGCTGTTGGAGTAGGTTTGTGTCGGTCTGAAAATTTAGGGATGGATATGGCAGTAATAAGAAATCGTGCAATGCAACTATCACACTTGATTTGGTTTTTTAGTACAACGCTTTTCGCATAATTAGTCAGAGTCTGATACTCAAGTCGAGGCATAATTAGGGTTTCAATCTTTTTATTTAACTCAGTATCATTTTTGTTTAAGTTCCCATCGCCGAGTTCTTTTTGAAGTGTCGCTAATTGCTTTTGAATTCCGTCGATACAGCCATAGATAACATAATCTACAATCTCATCGTCGGTATTAAAGGGAGCATTCTTCCGTTTTGTCTCAGTAATGGCTTTTGTTACTTCTATAGTCAGGTTTTTTCCTTCCGTTTCATAGATATAATATAATCTATAATTGTGCTTTGGTGGTGGTGCAAAAAAAGTCCATCGCTGAGAAAAGTAATGGGTGAAAAGATTATTTACGGGTTCGGCCTTGATCCGGATATAGTTGGCAGGCATCACATAAATAAGTGTGAAAATCCAATAGACAAAGAACCCGAGTATAAGAGATATTTTAAGGATACGACGAAACCTTTCTTTACCAGCCTGAACAATTCTCCAGAAAAATAAATTTATATCTGTAAGTCTTATGAACACATTTTTCATTAGAAAATATGAGAGATACTTTAATCCAGGTCAAATTAATAAAACTGCGCCATAAAATGGTATTTCCTAAGAAAGCTGGTCATAAAATATTGCTTCGGCTACCCGTGAAGTACCTACTGACTTAATACGATATCTTGTAAATTTAAAAAACTACGATACGTTGATTTATGGCTTATCATTATTCGTTATATCCACACCTATAAGGTATTGACAATTGTACTCCTCTGATATTTTCTTATACCTTTGCCAACTTCAAAAATCGGCTTCCCAGTCTCTCCATATAAAAATTGATAGTTTCATACTTCAATTCTCTTAAGTACTCTGTTTGTCATTTACATATTCCTCTTAACATGTACGAAGTAAAGATCAAGGCAACATTTACTTAAAAGTGGGTACAATCAATGAATAATGGTCATAATGATACTACCTACTGAAGGCGATCTGATCGAACCAAAAAAAGCTTCGAATCAAATTGATTTATTGATTTGAGGCTTTTTATTGATGTAGACTGAGGGTACAGATTTCAAACCTTTCATGACAGATTCCTGAATTTAGGCCAATTCAATTCACAAATGATCTATGCAAGCTTAACTCTGACCGAACTGGGGGAGGGTATTAAAATGCGAAATTTGCAGTTCAAATGATGTACCTAACCCAAGCTTTTTGTCTGTTCAATAATTTGGTTTATTCTTGGTGAACAGGGAAATCGCTTTTAACTTTTCAATATCAAACTACACTACTTACTTGTTATCCAAAGCAGCATTTAATCTTTTTTGAAGGTTTAGACATTTTTGTAGATTTTTCATTCTCCCCCTCAAAGTCACTCGGAGAGGACTATGAGGTCGTAACAAAAGCATCATAGTCCTCTGCTAGTGATTATAATGAGGAGGTAATCGATGCAATTAGTCCTGGTATTTCTTTCGGATTATAATTCAATTGTGATAAAAGAGGGTGATGAAAGTCGTTCTCTTTTTGTTCAGCCATCAAGGTAGCTTGGCAACCAAGCTTTCTGGAAGTAACCTTAGCACATAATAAATTATCTTCCATTTTAAACCAGGAACAATGACAAAATTATTACCTGGATTAATTACCGACTTGGCAATAAATTCTGGCTCTAGCATTAGTGACTCTGGTAGGTTAAGGCCAACTGTCATTTTACTTCTTATATATCCGGCTACTATCACATTCACTTGAATCTTTCTATTAAATAGATATTGACGCAGGCCTGCCATGTATTGTGTAAACGCAGCCTTAGAACTTCCATATATAAAGTTACTTTTTCTTCCTCTTACCCCCGCTAGTGAAGAGAGACCAACGATTCGCTCCAGATTTGTGTTGCTTTGATCCATTGCCACAATGTTTAAAATGGATACGGCACCTGCATAGTGAACGTTCATCATTTGGTAGCTTTCCGCCCAATCTAGTAGTGCCTGATCATTATTCTTTAAAAAACCAGCGGCATAAACTACAACGTGTGGTTTAGATGAAAGACTATTATAGAACGTATGGTGAGATGCAAAATCTACCGCATCAAAATATTTAATTTCAACTTGATGATTGGTTCCTAGTTCATTGATTAGCGTTTGTAATGGCGCCGTACTTCTTGACGCCGCTATAACACGATAGCCTTGCTTATTATATAATTTGATTGCCTGTTTGGCGACATCAGAATTGGCTCCGAGTATAAGAACAGTTTTGTTCAAGTGCTTTGACATACGAATAAAAGATAAAAGTAACAGAAATTTATCTATCTATCTCATGTTAATCATCACGGGTGTACGACAAATTGCAGATTTTGTAAATTTAGGATAAAACACAATTAAACT
>CAXSCR010000018.1:0-63718 GCA_964235605.1 uncultured Cyclobacteriaceae bacterium
GGGTCTGTAGGGGAGCGGGGAGGAAACGAACCGCTCTACCTGGAAGTTTTTAATAATCTCAAACTTATAGCTTCTGGCTGCTAGCTTTGAGTTGCTAGCTCGATTTTTTAAAGTTTTATGCAGGTGACTCCTGTCTGGCTTATGTTAAGGATTTGTATTCTTGACCAGGAGGCATACCGAATAAGTAAAAGCTGCAGATGACAATCATCGTTTGATAGCGCAGCCCCTCTAGGGAAGTCGCTTGTAATTGGATGTTGAGCCAATCTAGTTCATAAAGCATTATTAAACTGGTTAGCGTCCCGGTAGAACAATCACCTTTCCTAAAACATCATGAGAAGAAATTCTTTTTGTATATCAATAGTTAGTAAAAATCACGCTTAATCAACTATCATTTTTTAAAAGCGATTTCCCTGCCGCTGCCGCGTGTACGTAGTAGTGAGGGAAGTTGTGATGGAGTAGGCCCGGTGTGCATGAAGGTTTCATAGTGCCTTATAAAAATCGAAAGGGAAGTAATTCCAAATTACTTCCCTTCGCAAAGTTTCCTTAGGTCGCCCTAATTACTTCTTCTTCTTAGCAGCTTTCTTTGCAGTCTTTTTTGCAGACTTCTTTGCCGCTTTCTTCGCTGTTTTTGCCATAGCGTTTTTAAAATTTAGTTGAACTATTTATTAAACTCTACGAAAAGTTATAACAAAAAATTTATCTACAAAAATTTTTGGGTAAAAATTTTTTTGAGAACAAAATTTTCAAGATATAAAGGAGAGCGATGATGTGATGAATGATGTAAGTTATCATGAGATAACGTTGACTTCTGGTTGAAGCGTGATGTTGAACTTCTCTTTAACACTGTGTTGTATGTCCATTGCTAGTTGCCAAATTTTTTTTCCTTCACCGCCGCCATAATTCACCAACACTAATGCTTGATCTTTGTGAACACCAATGTTATTAATTGTTTTCCCTTTCCACCCGCATTGTTCTATCAACCAGCCTGCAGGAATTTTTATAAGATCTTTTTCAGAAGGGTAAGAAGGCATTGAAGGATATGCTTTCTTTATTAAATCAACTAAACTAGCTTGTATTGAAGGGTTTTTAAAAAAACTTCCTGCGTTTCCTATAAATGCCGGATCGGGTAATTTACTTTTTCTGATGTGTATAACAGCGTCACTGATTGCCTGCACTGACAGTTCTTGTATGCCTTGTTGCTTTAGTGTTTCCGCTATAGCACCGTATTGAATATTGAACTGATGATTTTTTTTTGAGAGTCTTAATGTAACACCTGAGATGAGATACTTGCCCTTTAAATCTTGCTTGAAAATACTTTCACGGTAACCAAAGTGACATTCACTGTTGTTGAACACCCTCACTTCGCCTGACGCTATTTCAAGGGCTTCTACGTGATCAATTATATTTTTTACCTCTACACCATAAGCACCAATATTTTGCATTGGCGCGGCTCCAACTGTGCCAGGAATGAGTGAAAGGTTCTCTGCACCGCCATAATTACGCTCAACGCAATGACGGACGAACGAATGCCAATTTTCCCCTGCGCCAACTTTTAATGTTATGGTATTCTCATCTTCATGAAGTGTAACGATACCCTTTAAGCCTACTTTAATTATTAAACCATCAAAGTCTTTTGTTAAAAGGATATTGCTACCACCACCTAGAAAGAAATACTTTTGACTTTTAAAAATGTTGGATTGAAAAACCTCCCTTGCTTCCTCAATTGAATTAATTGTAATGAAGGTTTTCGCAAAAGCTTTAATTCCAAAGGTGTTGTAAGGCTGAAGGTCTACGTTCTGTAATGTGGATGACATGGAGTATGTATTTTTCAAAGACAAGGTGTGAAAAAAACACGAAAGTATTTATAGCCTTGCTTCATAATGGGGATTTAACTTTGATTCGCTAAAGCATTTCAATAAGAATTCTAAAGAATTTAATTACACCTGCGACACCCATAGAATGCTAGTTAGTTAGTTCTTGACGTTTGCTGCAACGTCTTCTTTTGATAGTTTGAATAAACAAATACGCGGAAAACGTCCTGCAAGATAAGACGTGCCGCATACGGCTAACCCACCATCAGCTGTCTGAATTAAATTGGCTAACTCAAAAGGATTAAGAAAACCTAAATATCTGCTTCCTAAAAATTCTCCGGTTAATTCATCATAAAAGTATAAACCGATTTGATTGGACCTTGTGTCGCTTCCGTATATTAAAAGCTTCTTAGTACCAATCGTAGCTTTGATAATTTTAACTTTTGCATCGGGCACCAATTCTGGAAAAGGGTTTCCTTTAAGCGCGTTGTCTTTGGCACTCTGTGAGATTCCGCTAGTAGTAATGGTGGCGTTCGGTACAAAATAGTTATCGCCGAAATTGAAACGAGAAGCAGCAAACTTATTTCCACCTAGTGGTAGAATGGCACTAATGCCGCCATCGTCATGTTGTCCATACACTACACCTTCTGGCGCATTATCTTCGCTTAGGCTGGTAAATACCAATGAAAGCGTGTAGTCGTAAAAGCCATTGAAATAATATAAGCCGCCAGGTATTCTTCCCACCTGAAAGGGAAATTGCTTTCCGGTATGGAGGAAGTGATTAATGATTGGGCCTTCTATTTCATCAGCATCTTCAATATTAAATCTTGTTGAATTCTGCGCTACACCCGTAAGACTAACTAAAGAGATAACAAACTGCCTATTATCATAATCATAATTTAATAACGTAAAACTGTTTCCATCATAGGAAGCCGCAGCGGGATAAGTTAGATTATCTACGGGGGTTATTTCAACATTCTCAAGGTCACTACTAACTTTTGCCAATCGGGTGCTATTGCCTTCCATACAGAAGAAATAGTAACTATCATTGATATTAATAAACTGGCCAACAGGACTAACATATAATGGATCTAAATCCAACGATTTGACTGGTTTACCATATTTATCAACTTTCATCAGAAAGGTAAATCTAGCCGTTGAATCTGATAGCTTACTTTCACTTAAAATGATAAAACCACCATCTGATGTTTGTTGGATGTCTATTGGGTAATAGGCTGTGCTGAATTTTGAATTATCATATATTTTTGTGAACGTTTCTTCATCAAACTTTATATCAGATTTCTCTTGGCAAGAGATAAGAAAGAGCGTATTAATTAGTACAATAGATGTTAGTATTCTTTTCAACATAGCATTACTATTATTTACTTACGGATTTAAAACCACTGCCAAGGAAACGTAAGGGGAACAGACAACCTAAAGAGAATGCCAGGTTATTCATTTTCAAATTATCCAGCGCATCTCCTGCACCTGATATACGATCGTTACTATATCGATTTTTGGTAGACGTAATGTTGCTCATACCATGTTTATACATAACGTCTAAATTGAAGCGCACATTGCCCATATGATAGTTAACGCCAGCGCCACCAATTAAGCCCCAATGATTTTTAGCAAACAAATCTTTAGCACCAACAATAATTGGGGGATTTTCAAATTGGTTTGCACCACCAGAAGCATAATCGGTTCCTGATATCTGTATGGATTTGCTCGCATTTACGAGGAATGCAGTATAAATGCCCAGTTGTACGTAAGGTCTAAGTTTTCTATTACCATATTCATATTTTAAAATGAGCGGAATTTCGAAGTGATCTACTTTTTGTTCTTGTTCATATTCAAGAATTAACTGGTCTTTGGGATCCACGCCAGCCCACGCATACGCGTTCATATAAACAAATCTCGCATGTCTATAAGTGGGTTGAACGCTGGCTGAAAACTCCCTATAGCTAAATGTTATTTCAAGTCCCACTTGTGTACCAAGCTTGTTGAAGTTTTTATATTTCTTTTCCGCAAGAGGTGAACTGACGCCATTAACATCAGAAATTACGGTATATGATTTATCTACAACAGCTTGCGTAAGATTGGTACCTGCTTTGAAACCCAACCACCATTGTTTTTGCAAAAACTGGTCATTGTCATTATTTGCTTTGTTAAATCCTGCTGGCTTTTTCCTTTTACCTTGGGCAAAGCCGGCACTGACAAGAAGAAGGCATAAAATGAGGAGATAGAATCTTTTCATTGACGATATATTTAATTACGCGTTCTTACTACGCTGGTGTGTAGTGATTCAAGTTTTATGAATTTACTTTAGCGCTATTAATCTTTTACAATCACTAACTTCTTCGATTTAGTATAGAGTAGCGTTTGCATCTGGTAAATATAATTTCCTGCAGGTAGACCTGCTAATGCCACTTCTACTCTATGCACCCCTGGATCATATGTTTTATTGATAAGTGTTTTTACCTGCTTACCCTGGTTGTCTAGTAAATTTACTGTTACCTGGTTGCTTGCATTCGTTCTGAAAAAGAGGGTTGTTTTATCTTTGGCAGGATTGGGATAACAATCCTCGAGTGAGAAGCGAGAAGAAACAAAATCATCAATGCCTGTAATGTTTTGTGTAGCTAATGGTAAAGGCTGATAATTTTCACCTGGTTTATCAAGGTTAGGACCATCAATAAAGTCTCTGCTGGCGGGCGGGTCAGTTTTCTGATCACCAAATAATGTTGTCGCGATCTTGGCTTTATCAACACCCATCCAGTCTTGAAGAATGTTAGCATAAACTTGACGATAATCATATTGCATTTCAATATTATGAATATCGGAATCTAATTTTGGTGCTGTACCAACAACACCAGGCTTTACTCCTTGACCGAAAAGAAACACAGGGCCACCGGTACCATGGTCTGTTCCGAAACTTCCGTTTGAACTTATTCTTCTTCCAAATTCTGAAGTTGATATAGTAAGTACTCTGTCTTCAATACCACGGGCACGAAGATCTTCTTGAAAAGATTTCATGGCTGTTGATATATGATACATGAGCGCAGCATGTACACCCATTGTAGAATCATAGCTTTCAACTTGTGAGGCGTGCGTATCGAAGCCACCAATTTTCACCATAAACACACGTGTTTTTACGCCGCCGTTAGTCTTCGATCCGCCTTGCAGTAATCTTGCTATTAATTTTAACTGTGCACTTAAATGATTGGTAAGACTTCCTGAAGGTGCATTGAATGGATATTTTTCAGGATAGGTTACCGATGGCTCGGTGCCAGCTTCCCATACATCATACAGTCTTTTTGCGTAATCTTTAGATTTATCTTCTAGCTTTAAAATCCAATCCATCTCTTGTCCGTATGGAGATGGCTTTAAAATATCTGGCGGTATTCCTCTGCTGTCCAACAAATCATTAAAGCCTTCAAGACCATCTACCAATTTATAGAAACTGTTAGGATCTGTTATTGAAATACTAGTAGGTATATTTTGACTTTGATGAAAGATAAGCGAAACATCGCTACCCATTTCAAGAGCCAAAGGATCTGGCATTTCTGCAGACGGAAAATTTTCAGGATATGTCGTTGTAGGAGGAGATGTGTATTCACTTTGAAGATATCGTCCTAGCCAGCCTGAATCAAAATAATCATCAGTACCGCCCCCCATAAACCAAATATCACGTCCACGAAAATGAGAACCATTATTATTTTTATAAGAAACTCCTTGTACAAAAGCCATACGCCCTTGATCATACATGGCTTTCATGGCTAGCATATCAGGGTGGAGTCCTATCTGTGCATCTGGTGCCAATGTGCTATCTAGCGGAATATATTTGCGAATAGAATTTTTTGCGGGTATAGCTATATTGGGTCTGCGACTATAGTATTGATCATAATCGGTAACAGGTATAAGACTGTTCAGGCCATCATTACCGCCATGCATTTGTAAAATAATAAGAACCTTATCATTTGTAACACTCGTTCTTGCAAGTTTTGTTATCGGGTTCTCAGCCATGAGCCTCATGGGTATACCGCCAATAGCGAATGGAATGCTTATAGCAACCGGTAGTTTCTGCAGAAATTTTCTTCTCTTCATTGTACTGGGAGTTTAAAGTAACTGGTATTCGGGTGACTGTAGCATGCCATTAAACAATTCATTGAGTGGTGAGCGTAGCTCTGGTGAAGGCCACAAATCACTCCAATATTGTTCTGTAAAACCTTGAAGAAGTTTAAATTTAAAATAGCTAAGCCGTTGTGAGGTCAAGCCAGAATTGTCGTCAGCAGCATCGGTAAAAGTTAATGCGTGTTGAACAGGGAAAAGATAATTTGCAATTTCAATGATTAATGCATTCGCATCAGCAGCTGTAGTGTTATCAATATTTGCAGTCACCCAACTATAGACATCCACGTTAATAATTTCGGGTGTTATGGCGTTAATCAGTCTTTCAATATATTTATACCGTGTGGCCAAGGTGTTTGGTGTTATCCAACTCCTATTATAGATGGGAAACTGATGGTATGCATCATAACCTGCAACATCATAAGGTTCAAAGAAATCCATACCCATAGCCTTGATCTGACCAATCAAATACCCTGTTTGCTCGTAGAAATTAGCAGTAGATGTTGTCATATCAGGCAATGCTTTTTCAAAAAAACGAAGTGTACCTAAAACCAGATCAAGTGGTGATTTTATAATGCTACCAAATTTATCATCAACAACATCGGTAGCCGTAGCGTTATCATAGAAATGTAAACTGGACAATAAGTTTTCAATAACAGGTTGAATTTTGAAATTGTTGGTAGTAAATGTTTGCGCCATCGTATTGATAGCATCGGTTTCAACTTGTAGAACGTCTTCATTGCTATGCGGCGCCCAAACAAAAAAGCGATATATCTTACGACAAATATTTTTTGCCGTTTCCGGATTGGTATAAATCATATCAATTAACTGACTGATTTCATCAAGCGCGCTTGCTTCGGATGTATCAGCGCCAACTATTTCTGTAGAATTAAAATGTGCACTAAATACTTTTACCGTATTGTCATGTGCAGATGCTACTGTTGGGCTCCCCTTAACTTTTCCTCTTGGAATAGTAGTATCTATATCAGGTGTATTAAAATCATCATCGTTATTCCAACCTGAAAGGACTTTAGCTGCAGCTTGTACATCACCTTCTGTGTAGACACCATAATCACCATTTGGTAGGCCTGCAGGTTGAGAGCCTTCAAGGCCACGGCCTATACTATAAAGTTCAAGAAGTTCGCGTGCATAATTTTCATTGGGATTACCCTTTACATTTAGAAAGCCGTCGAGCAAACGTATCATTGCATTATCTACGCTCACTTTCTTGGTTAATTCTTTAAATGATATAGTAGGGTCTGCAATGCCATCTAACGCAAATAGCCTGTATAATTTATTTTGAAAATATAATGCGCGGCTGCTCGCTATTTTCGATTGAATAGCTGTAAAATGTGTGTGTAAAAAAAATACAAGTTTTTCACGGGCTGAATAAGCTAGTGATGGATTTAACATTTGTGCAATAAACCAACCTTTAAAGTATTCACTCAGTTGATCATCTTTGCTATTTGCACCAGTAACCCCTGCGGTTACCCATTCTTGTCCTGTTTTCAAGTCAATAGGTGGGAGCGGCTCTGTTAAACTTTGGTGATATAGCGCATTAATAGCTTGCAATGGCGTGTAGGTTGAAAAAAGATCAATCTGTTGCTTAGTGGCTCCAAAAGTTGCTCTTCTTAATAAATGTGCGGCGCGTTTTTTTCCTAACGTGCCACTAAATTCTGCTAAAGGCATAAGTAGGTGTTTATTACAGTCAGTGCATTTATACATCAACTTATAGTAAGATACTTAAACCTGGGATGAATCGCCATTATCTACCGACCACTTTGAAGATTTTTCCTTGTAATTGTGTTTACTTCATATTGTATTTATCAGGTAATGGAGTTGAAGTCGATTTTTGAGCTTAAATTAAATGATAGCCTTTTATAACACGTTGCATGAACAACTAATTCTCACGGTAAGTAGTAACTCTAACCGCTTAATGAAATATTTTAACGCTAACTTAAAAAACTTGAAACTCATAGAATGTCCACGAGATGCCATGCAAGGCATTGAGGAATTTATACCAACAGAATTGAAAGCTGATTACATCAATCAATTATTAAAAGTTGGATTTGACACTATTGATTTTGGGAGCTTCGTATCACCTAAAGCTATTCCTCAAATGCGTGATACATCAGTTGTGCTTGAAAAGTTAAATTGGCGTGAAAGCAAATCAAAATTATTGGCAATTGTTGCCAATACGAGAGGAGCAGAGGAAGCTTCTTTATTTGAAGGCATTACTTACATCGGCTTTCCACTTTCTATATCTGAGACATTCCAGATTAGGAATACCAACAAAACAATACCAAAGGCACTTAATGAGCTGGAAGTGATAAAAAATATTTGTGTAAAGACTAATAAAAAGCTGGTTACATATATCAGTATGGGTTTTGGCAATCCATATGGGGATGTTTATAATGCGCAACTGGTAAATGAATTTGTGAATATTCTTATAGCGCTTGGTTCTGATATAATATCCTTAGCAGATACCATTGGTGTGGCAACTCCGGAAAGCATTTCATCTTTATTCACTTCTTTGAACAAATCATACCCATTAATTGAAATAGGTGTGCATCTGCATAGCAATCCGGCAACGGCAATTCAAAAAGTTGATGCAGCTTACAAGGCAGGTTGTAAAAGGTTTGATGGCGCTATTAAAGGATTTGGTGGCTGTCCGATGGCTGCTGATAAGTTGGTAGGAAATTTGCCCATGGAAAGTATCCTTTCTTATCTCGAAGCAGAAGGGGTTGAAATGCATATTGATAAGACTGTTTTTGATAACGCAATGATGATGGCCGATGAAATATTCATAAAACATTGAAAACATTACGTTTCAATAAATGCAAATTATAACTCATTAACTTTGTTTAAATTGTTTAGTATGAAACAAGTAATCTTATCCTCCGCCTTACTAATTTTCAGTACACTCGCATTTGCACAAACCGCTAAAGATTTTACTCAGAAAGGAAGAGACCTTTATGAAAAGCGTGAGTATATGGAGGCACTTCTAAATCTTAACAAAGCCATTGAGCTAGACCCTAATCACGCAGCAGCTTATTATATGCGTGGCAATATTAAAGAGGCATTTGAAGATCATCATGGTGCTATGAAAGATTATAGTATTTCAATAGAAAAAAATCCGAAGTTTGCTGATGCTTTTTTTGTAAGGGGTAATATTAAGATGAAGCTGCAAGATTATTACGGCGCCATAGATGATTTCACGGCGGCGGTAGCAATGAATGAAAATTATATAGAAGCGTATTTTAATCGTGGCAAAGCGAAGCAGTTTTTACAAGCCTATGAAGATGCCATAAACGATTGTACTAAGATTATACAAATTAATTCTAAAAACGTAGATGCCTATTATATGCGCGGTGTGCTTCGAATAGACTTCGGTGACTTAAAGAATGGATGTCTTGATTTAAGTAAAGCTGGGGAGATGGGTGATACAAAAGCCTATGAAGCCATCAAAGAACGCTGTAACCAGAAGACCGTTGTGCAGGATGGTGCTTACTAGAACTTTAACTTATAAATTTTACCTGGCAGCGATTGCATAATCCCTTTAAATTCCAATCCCAATAATATAGAAGCCAGTTGACTCAATGGAAGATTAGTTTTCCAACTAAGATTGTCAATATTGAGAGATCCCTTATTATCTATGAGGGTTTGAATTACTATCTTTTCAGCATCATCATAACCTTCTAAAGAGAATGGGATATTTTTTTTCGGTGCCTTTACAGCAACATCCCAATTCATAATGTATTCTAGATCTTTGACGGAAGTTATTAAGTGCGCTTTATTTGCCTTTATTAAACTGTTGCAACCATCTGAAGTACTTTGCCCTATATTACCTGGAAACGCAAAAACATCTTTGTTGTAACTGTTACCAATTTCCGCAGTTATTAACGCACCACCTCTTTCTGCTGCCTCTACAATTATGATAGCATCTGATAGCCCTGCCACGATTCTATTGCGAGCAGGGAAGTTATGTGCATCCGGTTTGGTGCCGAACGGATGCTCTGTAATAATACCACCTTGGTCAAGCATTTTTTTTACAGTGTCTTTATGTGCGCTTGGATAAATTACATCGATGCCGCTACCCATCACACCCACAGTTGGTAAGTTATTTTTTACAGCATGTTTATGCGCATGTATATCAATGCCGTAAGCAAGCCCACTTACAATCAACGCCTCATGAGGAACAAGGGAAGCTACGAGCTCTTCTACACGCGCTTTGCCATAGTCCGTTGCTTTACGTGTACCTACAATACCTACCGTCTTTGCATTTTCAAAATCAGTATTGCCTTTCGCGTATAGTAAAGATGGTGCATCGTCAATTTGTTTTAAACGAGTCGGGTATTTTTTATCCGTGAAAAATATCAATTCTACTTCTTCCTTCTCAGCTCGAAGTAACTCCTTCTCGGCTTTACCGAAAGGTTTACCGTTAATAATGGATTGAGCAGTTACTTCACCAATGCCGGGTATCTTCATCAGTTTACCCTTGGGTATTTTAAATACCCGCTCTGCAGAACCGGAGTAACTTACCAATTGACGGATGGTGTAATCACCTATGCCAGAGATAAAATGAAGTGCTAATAGAGAGAGGCGATTTTGATCCATGAAGGGGGTTTATTTTGGTCCATGGTCGATAGTTCATGCGCCATAGTTAGTTTAAAATTAATATTGAAATAAAGGGCTATAATTCGATAGTAGGTATTGTATGCGTGTTGAATCTTATGTGCATGGAATCGGTCAATAATTTCTGAATCACTACATCAGGGATTGACTCTGGACCAGTTAGTGAAGTTTTTCGCGGAGCTCTACAAGGAAATTTCTTACACGTTTCAGAGAAACGATCATGTCCATGCTATCTTTTAGAGCTTTGGTATCATTACGCAGCATTTCTTTAGCGCCTTGTAGGGTAAAGCCTTTCTCTTTTACCAAGTGATAAATAGTACGCACATTATCGATATCTTCTTTTGTAAATTGGCGATTGCCTTTACGATTTTTTTTAGGTTTGATGACATCAAATTCTGATTCCCAAAACCTAATAAGCGATGGCGCTACATTAAAAAGTTCAGCTACTTCTCCGATAGAGTAGTAAAGTTTTTCTATTTCTTTTTCTTTGTACGCCATGTTTCTTATTGAGCAAGGTAAGTAATTAAACCATTCTCGTCAATGTGAATTCGCGATTCAGGAAAATCTTTTTTTGTTAGTTCTTGTATTTTTTTTGTCACCTGCTTTGCTGCATCAATTCGTACACCTGTTCCGTAGGTTTGATACGTTGGTATTATTCTGGCTTTAAAAAATTTGCCTTCAACATTCGTGTAAACCTTTATAATGGGCGCAATTCCACTTACGCCATTAACGCTTATGCCTCGGTATGTACAGAAATTTCCCATGCTGTAAGCAATAAAACGATGTTTGTATACATCAACCGCTCTAGTAACATGTGGGCCGTGACCAAATATTATATCTGCCCCTGCATCAATCATTTCATGTGCAAACTTGTAGACATTACCACGGTTTTCTCCATGAAATATTTCGTTTATGCGTGGTACATTTTGAAAATTAGCCCCTTCAGCCCCACCATGAAACGAAACTATTACGATATCAGCTAAGGAATCAAGGTGGGCGACTAATGCTTTTGCTCCTGGTAAATCATTTAAGTTAATGCAACCACTATTGGGAGCAAATGCCACCATGCCATAGGTTATACTATCTTTTACAAATAGCGTGTATGGCTTACTTGTTTGACCTGCATGTTCCAGCTTGGCGCTATCAAGTGTTTTCATACTACTCTTCCTTCCAACATCACCAAAATCACCTGCATGGTTGTTGGCTAGGCTCATAACATCAAAGCCGGCACGTAATAGATTTTGCACATAACTAACCGGTGTACGGAAAACGTAACAGACTTTTGGGTCTTGACAGGTTTTAGGCTTACCACCGCTATTAAGTAAGGTCCCTTCAAGATTACCGAAGGTCAAGTCCGCATTTTGAAGTACGGCCTCTACATCTTTCATTAGGAAAGCGCCATTGTTAGGAGGAAGCTTATTTTCAGGATAATTAGTACCCATCATAATATCACCTACACCAATAATAGTTACCGTATCTTTTTTAACTACAACAAGGGTATCAATTATTGTTGAAACAGTATCGTTAATAGGTGCCTGTTTTTTTTGTTGCGCAAAATTCTCAAAGGATAGAAGGAAGAAAATTGCAAAGATTAGTAGACGCATGACAATAGTTTCTTAATGATGGCAAAGAAAGGAGATTTTCTCAAGACATCAAGCTGATTTGAAGATTAATCCAACGGTTCGACGCGCTTGCTACCTTCTTCTATCAGCTTATCGTATTCTTTATTGCTTAAATCGCGTTGGAAGAAGTTTATTGGATTTACATGTTTCTCATTGTATAATACTTCATAATGAAGATGTGCCGAAACTGAATGACCTGTATTACCCACATACGCTATTATTTGCCCGCGTTTTACACGATCGCCGGGCTTCACGGCAAATTTTGATAAATGCGCATAACGTGTTTCGTAGTTATGGCCGTGATTTAAGTAAATGACATTGCCATACGACCCAGAAAAATAGGCCATGGAAATTACGCCATCACCCGTTGCATAAATCGGGGTACCTTGCGCGGCGGCAAAGTCTAAACCTTTATGCTGCATATACACATGGAAAATAGGATGGAATCTAGGACCGTACGTTAAATGTAGTTGTTGTAGTTGTTTATTGTTTATCGGCTGAATGGCAGGGCGTGAGGCCCACATTTTTATTTTCTGATCCAGCATTTTATCTAACTCTTGATAAGATTGGAATTCGACATCAAGTTTGTGTTTTATTTTTTCAAGCTGCTGGTAGTTTGCTATTATACTTGGGAAGTGGTGTATAGCTGTCAGATTAAATTTCTCACTTCCACCAACACCGGCTTCACGCACACTGGAAGGCAGTGGTTCGGAATCTAATATTACACGATAGTTGTTATCATCTTTCTCAATAAGAGATGTCAGTTCATGGTTGGTATTTTCAATGCGCTGCTGAAGAATACTCCAAGAACTTTTTAGTGATTTATTCTTTTGTTTCAATCGGAGTTTTTCAATTGACTCAAAGTTTTGATTGTAGTAGATAAAGAAGCCTAAGGATAGAATAAAAGAAGTCAGTACGAATAAAGACGTTCCGCGCAAAATAGATTTCGCATTTGCAAAAAAGGGTTCATACCTAAATGTATGGTGATTATATTTGTATTTATGTTTCCCCATTAGTCCAGAGATTGATTTTGTTTTTTACTAAGGGAAATTAAAGTATTGTAATCATTGCTGTTCAAACCTTCAATCATATACATTACAGGGTCTACCGTTTCGCCTTGATGAATTACCTCATAATGAAGATGAGGCGCAATGGCGCCACCACTGTCACCAACAGTTCCTATTACCATACCCTTTGTTACGCGCTGGCCTTGGCTAATATTTATTTGCTCTAAGTGAGCATATCTTGTTATGAATCCTTGTCCATGATCAATCTCAATTGCATTGCCATATCCGGCTTGTAAAACGCTTTTATTAATACGTACTATCTTTCCAGAGGCTGATGCAAAAACTTTTGTGCCTCTGTGAGCAGCAAAATCAATTCCTGGATGTTTATATTTTCCCTTATGAAAAGGATTGATTCGAATACCATAACCAGAAACCAATAAATGAAGATTTGGATTTGCAATAGGCTGGAGTGTAGGTATTGAGTTAAGTATCTTAATATCTTTTTTAGAAATATTTAGTGTGTTGAATTGTTGGTTAGAAGTTGCAGCCTGGTTGAGTAGGTTGCCCGATAGAACATTAACTTTATTTAAACTCGTTTTGAAGTGACTCGCATCACCCAATAAAATATTTTTTTTGTCAGCCGATGATGAAACGGCCACAGATGTATTCTCCTCAAAAAGTTTCTGGTAAATGCCTTGGTCTAATGCTTTTAATGAGGCTAACGTTGTTTCAACGTCAGCAAGTTGACTGTTTAATAAAATCTGATGTTTATCAAGGATTGCGTTTTCGTTTCGCAGATTAGCTTCGGCCTGAGTTTCTGTAAACCGGTCGTATATTGTTACTATCCCAATAAATAGTAAAGCAGCAGATATAAGTAAACCAAGACCATAAATAATTATGCTTCTTATGCTTCTAGATGCCGGCTCGTATTGGCATGTATCCTTATTATAATGAAAAACCGCGTTACGCATACTATCTGATCCACCCGGACCAACTCAGGGGTTAATTTGTATTGCCATAAAAAAATCCGCTCATTCTGCGTATTCTCCCCCAACTGCGATTATTTTTGTGGCTTGTCCTTTATATAAGTAACTAATATATTAGAAATCGGGGCGGTTAATGGAAGTGTGGTCGCGTACATACCCGCAAGTTTGTAATGAAAGCGACCATTTAAGCAATTTTAGATATATAACAGCATTAAATAACATGGATTCGGGGTCGATCAGACGGAAGTTTTTAGAGTTTTTTGAAAGAAAAGGGCATCTCATTGTCCCATCGGCGCCATTGGTGTTAAAAAATGATCCTACACTGTTATTTACTAATTCAGGTATGGTGCAGTTCAAAGATAACTTCTTAGGAAATGCCATACCGAAAGCAAAACGCATCGCCGACACACAGAAATGTTTACGTGTAAGTGGTAAACACAATGATCTTGAAGAAGTAGGGATTGACACCTATCATCATACCATGTTCGAGATGTTGGGCAATTGGTCTTTTGGTGATTATTTTAAAAAAGAAGCCATTGAATGGGCCTGGCAATTATTAACTGAAGAATACCAACTTCCCAAAGACAGGTTGTATGTCAGCGTATTTGGTGGCGATAAAGATGATAATCTATCATTTGATCAAGAGGCTTTTGATCTATGGCGATCATTTGTAAAAGAAGATCGAATTATTCAAGGAAGCAAGAAAGATAATTTTTGGGAGATGGCAGATCTTGGACCGTGCGGTCCGTGTTCGGAGATACATGTTGATTTGCGTTCTGAAGAGGAGCGAAAGAAGACGCCTGGCAGAGATTTAGTGAACAATGATCATCCACAAGTAATTGAAATATGGAACCTTGTGTTCATGGAGTTCGAGCGTTCTTGGAATCAACAAAAAGGAGGTGCTGGTGAACTCTTTAAATTTGATCTTGAATACAAAGGTGATGATAAAAAAATAGCACGCGAAAAGTTAAGATCAAGCTTAACGGTGCTGAAGCCATTGCCTAACAAGAATGTAGATACAGGCATGGGCTTCGAAAGGTTGTGTCGGGCTATTAACCTAGTGAGTTCGAATTATGACACGGATGTATTTACACCGTTGATTGAATTTATAGCTGAGCAATCAGGTACGTCATATCAAAACGCAATCAAGCCAGCTATGCAAAAGCAAACGGGTGACGAAAGAACAGACATTGCTATGCGGGTAATCGCCGATCACGTGCGAGCAGTTTCATTTGCTATCGCAGATGGTCAGTTGCCTTCAAATACAGGGTCGGGTTATGTGATTAGAAGAATATTAAGAAGGGCAGTTCGCTATGGCTATACTTTTCTCAATTTCAAAGAACCCGTTATCTATAAACTTGTGCCTGTTTTGTCAAACCAAGTGAAGGATGTGTTTACGGAATTGGAAGCACAAAAAGATTATGTAGGCAAAGTGATCTACGAAGAGGAAGCTTCTTTTTTACGTACCCTTGATAAAGGATTGAAACGCATTGAGGGCTTGCAAGCCATCACGGGCGAACAAGCATTTGAGCTTTATGATACCTATGGTTTTCCATTTGATCTTACTTCATTGATTGCGCGCGAGCGTGGGTTTACTGTTGATGAAGATGATTTCAAAACTCAAATGGCCAAACAAAAGAATCGTTCAAAAGTTGATGCAGCGAAAGAAACTGGTGATTGGATTTTAGTAGGTGAAGATGAAAAAACAGAGTTTATTGGTTATGATCATCTTGATGCGGATGTAAAAATTACAAAGTATCGAAAGATCAAACAAAAGAATAAAGAACTGATTCAATTGGTATTTGATAGAACACCTTTTTATGCAGAAAGCGGTGGACAGGTTGGTGATACAGGTTATATTCAATCTACTGATGAAAAGATTTCTATCATTGATACGAAGAAAGAAAACGAGTTGATTGTTCATTTCGCAGAGAAATTACCTGCTGATTTAACAACATCCTTTAAAGCTGTCGTGAACAAGCACAATCGTACGCTTTCAATGGATAACCACTCTGCTACGCACTTGCTTCACGCTGCATTACGCCACGTGTTGGGCAAGCATGTTGAGCAGAAAGGTTCACTTGTGAATGAAAAGATTCTACGCTTTGACTTCTCACACTTCGCTGCCATGACACCGGCAGAGGTTTTGAAAGTTGAAGATATTGTAAATCAAAAAATAAGAGAGAATATATCGCTTGACGAAAAACGCAATGTGCCCATAGAACAGGCGAAGAAGTTTGGCGCTATGGCATTGTTCGGTGAAAAGTATGGTGACTTTGTACGCGTCATAACATTCGATCCTAAATTCTCTGTAGAACTTTGTGGTGGTACACATGTTCAAGCTACGGGTAACATTGGTTTATTTAACATTATATCAGAGAGCTCTGTTGCAGCCGGCGTACGCAGAATAGAAGCTGTGACTGCTGAAGAAGCAGAACGCTATGTTCGTGAAGAATTTGCATTGCTTGATCAGGTTCGTGAGTTATTAAAAAATCCGAAGGACCTTCTTGCTGCGGCTAAAAGTCTTGTTGAAGAAAAATATGCACTTGAGAAAAAACTTGAAGCAGTAAATGTTGAGCGTGCTAATAGTTTGAAAGATGAACTTGCCCGCAAAGCTTCTAAAACTAACGGACATACATTGGTACTTGAAAAAGTATCTGTTGCTAATGCCGATGCGCTCAAGAGTATAGCCTATGCCTTGCGCAATCAGTTTGACGACTTACTCATGATATTGGCCGCCGACGTAGATGGTAAACCACAAGTAGCGGTAATGATAGGGGAGAAGTTAATTGAGGGTAAAAAATTCCATGCGGGTGAAATGGTTAAAGAATTGGCTAAAGAAATAGATGGTGGCGGTGGCGGCCAACCCTTCTTTGCTACAGCAGGTGGCAAGAACCTCAATGGATTGAACGCTGTTATAGAAAAAGCACGTAAATTGATTGCATAAAATAGATAATTATCATTTATAATATTTAAAACTAAACTTTCGCATTAAGCCTTACGCTTTTTGCTTTTCGATATGGATAAATCAATTCGCGATAAGTACACTTCAGTCATTGGTCTTGAAGTGCATGCCCAACTTCTTACAAAAACAAAAATCTATAATTCAGATTCCGCTGAGTATGGAAGTCTCCCAAATACCAATGTGGGAGTTATTACCTTGGCGCACCCGGGTGCGTTACCAAAATTAAATGGAAAAGTAGTTGAGTACGCCATTAAAATGGGATTGGCTTGCCATTCTAAAATCTCACGTTTCAATATTTTTGATAGAAAGAATTATTTCTATCCCGATCTTCCAAAAGGCTATCAGATTACACAAGATAGAACGCCAATTTGTGTTGGAGGTCACGTAACCATTGCTACCAAAGCAGGAGAGCGTGATATTAGTCTTCACAGAATTCACATTGAAGAAGATGCAGGTAAGTCAATGCACTTGGCTCAGGAAACCGATACACTGGTTGACTTTAACAGAGCGGGCGTTGCCTTGATTGAAATTGTAAGTAATCCAGAAATACAAAATTCTGATGAGGCATATGCCTACTTAACCGAAATAAGAAAACTAGTTCGCTACCTTGAAATCTGTGATGGTAACATGGAAGAAGGCTCACTGCGTTGTGATGCAAATATTTCTGTTATGTTAAATGGCGCTAAAGAGTTTGGTAAAAAGGTGGAGGTAAAAAATATGAACTCCATCCGCAACGTACAACGCGCCATCGATCACGAAATAGAACGACAGATCGAAGAGATTGAAAAGGGTAATCATATATTCTCTGAAACCCGCACGTTTGATGCAGGCACAGGATTGACCTATGGCATGAGAACGAAGGAAGAACTAAACGATTATCGTTACTTCCCAGATCCTGATCTTAGTCCGCTTGAAGTTTCTGATAAGTGGTTGACTGAGATTAAGGCATCTATGCCGAGCTTGCCACGTGAGTTGTACCTGAAGTTTAAATCAGAATATCAATTATCTGAATACGATGCACAGGTGCTTACAGATACGAAAGAAGTAGCCCTTTACTTCGAAGAAGTTTGCAAGCATACAAAGAATTATAAAGCTGCATCAAACTGGGTGATGGGACCCATTAAATCATATTTGAATGAATTAACACTTACGGCGCAAGAGTTTCCTTTATCACCCAAAACTATTGCCGATATAATTGGGTTAATTGAAGAAGGGAAAATCAATTTCGCCAGTGCATCACAAAAGGTGTTCCCTGAGATGTTGAAGAATCCGGGTAAATCACCATTGGAGGTAGCGCAGCAATTGAATTTAATTCAAGATTCCAATCAAGATTCGATTATGCCTATTGTTGAGCAAGTAATTAAAGAATTCCCTGCCAAAGTTGAAGAATACAAAAAAGGCAAGACAGGAATTATTGGCATGTTTATGGGTGAAGTGATGAAGCGCAGTAAAGGCAAGGCCGATCCTAAGGTGGCTACTGCATTGTTAACTAAAAAGCTAGAAGAAGTATGATAACTGCACAAATTCAGAGTGAAGGCGTAAAGCATAGCGCTAACTCGTTCACGCAATACTATAATCTCAAAGCTTTATGCATTATGCTTTGTGCAGTATTCTTTTCGTGTACATCATCAGGAAAAGAAGATTCAAGTACAGAAGGCTGGTATGTAACGCTTAAAGGGAAAGTGACAATACCACAACCAGGTGGAAAAATTTCAATTCAAGAGATTAAAGAAGGATCAATGGGTGTTCAGGATACCATTCAATTGAAAGGCGACAATACTTTCAGTAAAAAGGTAAAACTTACTGAGCCTGGTTACTATCGCATCACTTTTTATGATAAGCAAACTGTTGACATCATTCTTTATAAAAGTAATTTAGAAATAAATGTTGATGGTAGCAGTCCGCAGGGCTTTAGCGAAATAAAAGGATCACCTGAAATTGACGTCATTCGCAAAGCACAGGCCATGATGCAAGAGACCGAGCAATTGCCTGAAGTAACTAAGTTGAATGAAGAATTTGCAGCTGCCAGTCAGTCAGGAGATCAAGCGAAGATGGCGCAGCTTCAGCAGACGTACATGCAACTAGCTGGGCAAACACAGGCCAAGGTGGCCAAGTTTATAAAAGAACAACCGGCTTCACTAGCGGTTATAAACTTGCTTCAAAATAATGTGCTTGATCGTGATCAGCATTTTGATACGTACTTGGCTGTGGCTGAAAAGTTAAAGAAGGAATGGCCTAACTATTCTCACGCCAAAAAATTTGTCGCTGAAATTGAAAGCCTTAAAAGACTATCAATTGGCCAACCTGCTCCTGAAATTGCGTTGCCAAATCCCGAAGGACAAGTTGTTAAGCTTTCATCACTTAAGGGCAAGTATGTGCTTGTTGACTTCTGGGCAAAATGGTGTGGTCCTTGCCGAAAGGAAAATCCTAATGTAGTAAGGGCTTATAATCAATTTAAAGATAAAGGCTTTACGGTTTTTGGCGTTTCGCTTGATCGTTCAAAAGAAGATTGGCTTAAAGCCATATCAGAAGATGGTCTAACCTGGACGCATGTATCTGATTTAAAGTTCTGGCAATCGGAAGCAGCAAAAACGTATAGCATAACCTCTATACCATTTTCATTATTGCTTGACCCTAACGGTGTGATCATAGCAAAAAATCTACGAGGTGCTGCATTAGATGCCAAACTCGCCGAAATATTTAAAGACAAGAAATAATTTATTAAGCTAACAACAGTCTTTCTAAAATGTCTGTTGTCAGCACTCTATAAAAATCTATATTATAATAATCATGAAACACTTCTTTACGCTATGTGTAATTGTCTTAATAATTGCATGTGGTAAAAAGGAGGAAACCACACAAGAAACTCTTCCAACTTATGAGATAAAAACATATCGCCTTGAATCTGCAGGCGGCTGTAAGTCAGATACAACGAAGTGCGCAAGTTATGAAGTGGAATATCCTGAATTTAAATTACCTTCTCAGGCTGCTAATGATTCACTGAAGATGAAAATAGCACTATCAATTGATACAGGAAATCCGGAAGCAGACAACCTTTCATTCGAGGTGACGGGCAAGAAATTTCTTCAGGATTATGAGAAAACAATAAAAGCATTTCCTGAGAGTGCGATGGGCTGGTACTTTAAAGCATCAGTTAATATTAATCTATTGACTGATACATTGATCAGTCTCGAATCAACTTCTGAATACTTTACGGGAGGCGCGCACAGTGGTTATGGAACGTATTTTATAAATATCAATCCCCATACAGGTTCAACCATAAAACTTAATCATATTTTAAATGGTGGTTATGAAGAATCTTTAAGACTAATTGCAGAGAAAGAATTTAGAAAGTCATTGGAGTTTACTGATACCACATCATTCGCAGAAGAAGGCTTCGAGTTTGCTGACGATAGATTTAAACTCAACGACAATTATGGCTTTACAAAAGAAGGCATTGTCTTCGTGTTTAACATTTATGAAATTGGTCCCTATGTTTTAGGGGCACAAGAGGTCTTGATTCCCTATGAAGAAATTAAGGGCTGGCTTAAATAAAAATAGCGCCAGCGCCTTAATTTAATAAAGCCATTGGAGGGGGTGAGTCAAGGGCTTTCATTACTACGTTAATCTCGTGAGAGGTTCTGAGTTTGAGATGATAAGTTAACTCAGTGACGATGAAATATGAGTACGTTCCTAATCTTCTTTTAGACTTTAAAGTATATTGGTATCACAAATCTTGATCTTACAATTATGCCATTGTTCTTACCAGGCCGCCAATTGGGAGATAATTTTATTACCCTCAAAGCTTCTTCATCAACACTTTTTTCTAAACCTTTTATCACTTTTACGTCCGTGACACTACCGTCTTTCTCAATAACCATTTGGACAAAGACTTTACCATCTACTTTTTCTTTCTTTGCCTTTTCTGGGTATTGCAGGTTTTTCTTTAAAAAGTCCATTAATCCCTCCATTCCATTGGGAAATTTTGCAGGCTCATCAACGATCGCATAGATTTCGTCTTTATTATCGGTATCATCAATTTTTACTTTGCCGCTTTTCTCTTGAGCAACTACCTGCTCTTGAAACGCAACAACAAATAGGAAGCAAGCAATAACAGGCACCAGCGCCGTGATCTTCCAAACACTCATTTTATTTTTAATTGATTTCATCATAGTAATTCGTTTTAATGTTAAAGAATTGTTAAAGTGATTAGCGAGCTTGAAGTCGGCCGACAGCAATGCAACCCTCGCAAGCAGGTTACAATATTGGTTTACATCATGTAATTTTGTAGCGCTTTCATCTGCCTGAAATTCATGAATAGTAGTAAGGTTTTTTTTATAGACTTGGATGAAAGGATTAAACCAAAAGATTATTCCCACAACCTCAATTAATAAAATGTCTATTGAATGATATTTATCAGCATGAATTTTTTCGTGATCTAATATTTGTTGTTTTTCATTTTTACCAAGCTGATGTGCTCTACCAATAAATATGTGATTGAAAAAAGAGAAGGTGGGGAGGTTTTCATTTATTTCTGTAATTACATATTTGTTTTCCCAATGAAACGCCGGGTATTTCTTTAGGAGAATAAGAAGGGATTTTAACTGCCAGACAAATCGCATCGTAAAAAATGCAGCGCCGAAACAATAGACCCATTGTAAGGCTTGCCATACGGTAATGGAAGAAAACCCATTGGCAGCTTGTGTATTATATCCAGTGACAACAACTTCCGGAAGTAAATATGTTGCTATTGTATCTCTCATGGAGAGCATACCATCATCGAATAAATGGAACTTTAACAATGGAAAGAACAGGGAGGATAGAATAGTAAATAATAAATAACTTCGCTTAAACCGAAAGTCTGTCTCGTTGTTTAACAGCAGTTTATAGCATAGAAGAAAAAGAAGCAGACCAAGATTAGCTTCCACTAAATAGTTGATGTAGCTGTTCATATTTTATTGTTTTTAAGTTCGTCAAGTAGCTTTTGTATTTCACCTGTATTTAATTTGTTTTCCTTGGCAAAGAATGAAACTAGATTTTGGAAAGAGCCATTGAAATATCCTTTAATAAGATTATTCAAATAGAACTTGGTGTACTTCTCTTTGCTTATAATAGGAAAATATTCATGTGTTTTACCATAGGCCTGATGATCAATAAAACCTTTTGTCTCAAGGATCCTTACCAATGTAGAGATGGTATTGTAGGCCGGTTTGGGTTCAGGTATTTCTTCGATAATGTCCTTCACAAAACCTTTCCCTAAAGCCCATAAAATTTGCATAATTTGATCTTCGGCTTTTGTCAACTCTTTCATAACTGCTTATTTAGTTACAAAACTAAAGAGTTAGTTATATAAAACAAATCTTTATCTAATATTTTTTTTAAAATTTTGAATAAATGTGGTTGGTGAATGCTTAGCCTATATCAGAAAGGATATCTCACACTATTAACAGGACGGAAGCAATAACGAGTCAACTACATGCTTTCTAAAAAGCTATAATGAATTGGTAAAGCAATACATTAGCAAATTGCCGCCCATGCGAAGTGCCTGCTGCCGTTTTTCTTCAGGGTCGTTATGTATTCTTTGATCTTCCCAGCCATTGCCTAAATCACACTCATAAGAATAAAAAATTACTAATCTGCCCTCGTAAATAATGCCAAAACCTTGAGCAGGTTTTCCATCGTGTTCGTGAATTTTTGGAAGTCCTTTGGGGAAATTAAACTTTTGATGGTATACAGCATGATCGTAAGGAAGCTCGATCAACTCTAACTCTGGAAAAACTTTCTTGAGCTCAAGACGAATAAATTTGTCTAAACCATAATTATCATCAATATGCAGAAAGCCTCCACCGAGTAGGTATTTACGTAGATTGGCGGCTTCTTCGTTGGTAAAGACAACATTACCATGACCTGTCATATATAAGTAGGGATACAAGAAGAGATCCCTGCTACCCACCTCAACAATGTCTTCCTCCGAGGCCAGGTTTGTATTCAACTCCTGATTACAAAACTTGATAAGGTTTGGCAAGGCAGTTTTATTAGCGTACCAATCTCCGCCACCATTGTATTTAAGCTTTGCAATTTTTACGGGAATCTGTGCAAAAAGGCTATTCAAACCCATAATAAGTACAATACCGACAAGTTTTAGAGACGAGGTTACCATATCTTTTTTTAATTAATAAAGATGTAGAAAATATCCGGAACACATTGACCTTTTGTTTTAAGGTATGTGGAAGATTTAAACTTTAAAATAAAAATATGAAAACAAGCCGCCTTTTTGAAAAGTTTAGCATAGCCATAGCTATTCTATCTTTATCCATTCTAACATCATGCAAAAATGATATTAATGATCTCGTAAATGACAAAGTTCTTAACGAAGGGGATGTAACAGATGTATCCTCAGAATCAATTACCGATGCATCGTATCACGATTCTGACGATCTTTCAATTTATGCCATTGCAAATCATAACGTAGTTAGTGGCGGCCGTATTTCGGGCACTGATGATTACCGGTTGATTGGGGCTATCATTACACACGGGCCTAATAATACCGACGTATCAGGAACCATGACAGTTGATTTTGGAGAAGGCCTTGCTGATGAAAAGGGTAATACTAGAAAAGGTAAGATAGCCATTAGTTATTCTAATGGTCCTATTTCAAATGTTGGTTCTATACTGGTAGTTACGTTTGATGGATATTCAATCAATGATATCAAATTAGAAGGTACGCGCACTATAACGAAAGTAACACCTTCTGCTGATACGAATGTTAAACATCATATTGTACTTAAAGGTGGAAAAGCTACCTGGCCTGATAACACTTTCGCATCAAGGTCTTCAGAATTAGATCGCGAGTTAAACGCAGCTGATGGCATACTTACTTTATCAGGAAGTGCAAGTGGTGTAAGTAGAAAAGGTAAGAACTACGAAGTATCAACCACTGAAACCCTTGTATTTAAGAAAACATGTGTAGATGAAGGAATTTATATGGCCGTTGATGGTGCCAAATTGTTTCTTATTGATGGGAAATCTGTTGCTGTGGAATTCGGTGATGGAGCATGCGATAAAGTTGTAACTGTTACTTATCTAGGCGTTGCTAAAGAAGTGACTGTCAATAAAAACTAGATTTGAATAAAATATCAAAAGCCTGGCTCTAGCAACAGAGTTGGGCTTTTTTATTTAAAACATCCAAAATGTTTGTTATTACAATCGTAACAGATTGATCATAAGATGTTTTATTTTTACCCACTCTCTTGAGTTATTTGCTGGCTCTTCCGTACTTGCAATGTCAACCAACTCGCCATGAAGCAATATTTAGCCCTAATGAAAGATATCCTGGAAACAGGGGCTCAAAAAACGGATAGAACAGGCACAGGAACTGTATCGGTCTTTGGTAGACAATTGCGATTTGATCTTGCTGAAGGTTTCCCATTAATCACTACAAAAAAATTGCATCTGCGATCAATCATCTATGAGCTGCTTTGGTTTTTAAATGGCGATACAAACATAAAGTATCTAACAGACAATGGTGTAAGTATCTGGAATGAATGGGCAGATGAAAACGGCGAATTGGGTCCCGTTTACGGACATCAATGGAGAAGCTGGCCAGCGCCTGATGGACGATCCATCGATCAAATTACCCAAGTGCTAAATCAGATTAAACAAAAACCGGATTCACGTAGGCACATTGTTTCGGCTTGGAACCCTGCTGAAGTAGATAAGATGGCACTACCTCCTTGTCACGCACTTTTTCAATTCTATGTGGCTGATGGAAAACTTTCCTGTCAACTGTATCAGCGCAGTGCAGATTATTTTTTAGGCGTACCTTTCAACATAGCGTCTTATGCATTGGTAACACATATGTTTGCACAGCAATGTGATCTTCTTCCCGGTGAATTTGTCTGGACGGGTGGTGATGTTCATCTTTATACCAACCATCTCGAGCAGGCAAAACTTCAGCTGAGTCGCGATACGTTTACGTTGCCACAATTAAATATTAAACGGAAGCCACCTTCCCTTTTTGATTATCAATTTGAAGATTTTGAGATTCTAAATTATCAATCACACCCGTCAATCAAAGCGCCAATTGCTGTTTAAATGATGTGTCTCTATCTACGAAATGTTTATTTGATGTTAGCGGCTTTATTATTGTTCTTCTCGTGTGAAAATAAGAAACAAGATAGCAGTGATGAGAAAGTAATTAAGAACTACGATAAACAAGGTCGCCTTCTTCAAGAAATAATATATGATGAGCTAGGAAAGCCTGATCGTGTTGTAAAAGATTACTATAAAAATGGACAGGTTTTCCAGGAGGCTCATTATGTCAATGGTTATATGCAAGGTTTTGTTAAAAGATATTTCGAAGACGGAACGCTACTTAGCGAAACCCCCTATGACAGCGGCAAAATTCATGGTGTTGAGAATAAGTACCGAAAAGATGGTAAACTCTCTTACGAAGCACCTTATCATAAAGGGTTTCCCTGTAAAGGTTTAAAGGAATATTTGCTAGATGGTTCGCTTAAAACAAAATATCCTTTCATTACCATAACACCCATTGACAACATACTCAGGGATGAGCAGTATATTTTAGAAGTAGCATTAAGCGATGCCACGACTTCAGTTGAATACTATTCCGGCAAACTCAAAAATGGAAATTGCTTTGCTGAGGGTTTCGAGGAATTCTCAAATGTTAAGAAGGGTGTTTTGAGAATTGAGTATGCTGTTCCGCCAGGAAGATTTTTAATGGAGCAAATTGACGTTATAGCAAAGATGAAGACTGTGCAAGGCAATTATTATATTTTGGAACGACACTATAATGTTGCTGTAGAAAATAGATTCTAACGTTATTTCATCATGCGCTGTCGTGCGAGCAGCTCGTAGTTTTCGGGTGCGTACATCAAACCTTTAGTAACTATACTTTTGGCTTTGAACCTTGACCTTTTCTAAAATAATATACAGCTGCGATAGAATACGACCGTGCAATTAAATTAACGTCAACGGTAAGATCTGGATACTTAGCGGCGTGGTTTTCGAAAGTACTTTTATACTTATCTCCTTCTGCCGGTTTATCCATCTCATAAGATTTACCCACTTGCATCATATAAGCGGTTCCTAACATATTATTATAGATGTTATTCTGTTGAAGTGAAGTATGTTTTGCAGCATTCTTCCATTGATTTGATGACTTCAATTGTATTGCCTTTCTTATTTAAATTCTGAACAAGTGAAGCAATGAAAAGATTATTTACTTCTAAATTATTTGGTTTTAAATCAAGTGCCTTTTCTAGAACGAGCTCAGCATCTTTATAGAATGCTTTATTATATTGTAATCTTCCATTTTCAAAATAGTAAATAAATGATATTTCTTTTTTGAGTTCGATATTTGTTAAGGTAGAATCAAGTGTGTGATAATATTGATCCAGCTGCTTCTTATATTCGATTCATAAAGAAAATGATTATCTAGTACATCTTTTTCAAATGGTGAAGAAAACGTGATTTCCTTATACCTTATAATAGACCAGGGTGTCTTGCGCCAGACTTTGGTTTATGAGCAAGATCAAGAAAGGGAGGGCAAGCTTTTTTAACATATCATTGTTGACTTTACCAAAAATAATAACTTCGCTGCAGGTATCTTTAAAAATGTTTAATCAGATTTGATGTAACAAAGACATCTTTTTGGCGACAAATTGCGTATTGACACAAGTATGCCCGAGAAAAGCAGCATTTTTGATATGATCGGACCAATTATGATTGGACCCTCCAGTTCGCATACGGCTGGTGTAGTACGAATTGGCCGCGCTGCCGTCAAACTTTTTGGGGCCAGACCTGACGAAGCTGAAATTATCTTTTACAATTCTTTTGCCACCACGTATGAAGGCCATGGAAGCGACCGTGCCATCATTGCCGGGCTTATGGATTTTAAAACAGACGACCTAAGAATTAAAGAGGCCCTTGATATTGCAGTAAATGAAGGATTAAAATATAAGTTCAAATCAATAGGTAATGCATCAACCCTTCATCCCAATACCATTAAGCTGACTTTAATAAAAGGTGATTCAAGAATAGAAGTAATTGGTGAAAGCAAAGGAGGAGGTGTAATTAATATTGCAGAAGTAAATGGATTTAAGGCCGACATAAGTGCCAGTCTTCATACCCTTATTATTACCGCGGGCGATGTAAAAGGCAGCATCGCTTTTATAGCCGATGTGTTGGCGCATGATGACTGTAATATTGCAACCATGTCAGTATCTAGAAAAGGAAAACACGATGTGGCATGCCTTGTAATTGAAATGGATTCTGGAATAAAGCCTGTAACATTAGCTTATTTAAAGAGTCTTAGCTGGATAAAATATTTAATTTACATACCCGATATTGATCGTTAGACTGAATGAAAACAAGAAAATTACTATCACTTTTATTTTTATGTTTAGGTTCGCTCACTGCATTTGCACAGGAGTCAAAGAAGCAATGGACATTGCAAGAATGTGTTGATTATGCGCTAGCGAATAGTCTCACGGTAAAACGAAGTGAATACAACGTCGAAAGTAATGATATAAACTACAGCCAGGCAAAATGGGCTTTAGCACCGAGTTTAAATGCAAGTGCTAGTCCAGGCTCTAACTGGGGAAGGTCAATTGACCCGGTAACCAATCAGTTTACAACCCAACGTAATAATTCTATAAGTCCGAACGTCTCCAGTTCAGTGATGTTGTTTAACGGGTTTAGACTTCAGAACAACATAAAACAAACTTCAAAGGATTACCAGGCGTCAAAGGAAGATCTTGAAAAAACGAAGAACGATGTAATTCTCAATGTTATATCCTTATACACCAATGCCATTTTTAACAAAGAGTTATACGAAAATGCAAAGTTTCAATTAAACTCGACCGAGCAACAGCTAGGGCGTATCCGGAAACAAGTTGCTGCTGGTGCATTATCTAAATCAAACGAACTTAACCAGGAAGCACAGGTTGCTACCAACGAATTGAATGTCATCAATCGTGAGAATGCAGTTAACTTAACCATACTGCAACTCAAACAGGCTTTGCAGTTGGAAGCGGGCGTACCTTTGGATGTTGTTGCTCCAGAGATAAATGTTGAAGATTTAAAGATTGAACAGACAAGGGAAGAAGTTTTTTCTATCGCTTACGAAACAATGCCCGAAATAAAAAGGGATAAATTACGAATTGAAAGTGCGGGTTATGCCATTAAAGCTTCGCGCGGAAATTACTATCCTCGCTTAACACTTAACACCGGTATAAATTCATATTACTCAAGTGTTTCCGCACTTAGATTGGTCCCTGATGGTACGTTTAGTAAGACGCCTGCGCCACTCCAGGTTGAAGGTAACGAGAGCGCAACGATCTATCAATTAAAGCCAAATGGCCCATACCAAAATCTTTATAAATTCCAAAATCAATTAAAGGATAACGTTTCAAGGTATGTCTCACTAGGTATAACCATCCCCATCTTGAATAATTTTCAATCAAGGGCAGGCGTGCAAAGAATGATCATTAACAAAGCGCTTGCAGAGATCACGGCGAAAGCAACTGAAAATACATTAAGGCAAAGTATTGAAACGGCATACAACGATGCAATTGCAGCATCTAAGACGTACGCATCATCCTTAAAACAAGTACAAGCACATGAAGAAGCATCTCGTATGGTTAGCCAACGATATGAGGCAGGTGCGGCAAACTATGTAGAGTTTCAGGTCTCAGAAAATGATTTATTTCAAGCCAAGTCTGACCTTGTTCGCGCGAAGTATGATTTCATTTTCAGAAAGAAACTATTAGACTTCTATCAAGGTAAACCAATCCAATATTAATTATCCAATCAATGGCAAAACAAACACGCAAATCAAACAAATTGATTTATTGGCTCATCGGTACTGCACTATTATTATTACTTTTTATCGTTGTCGGTAAATCTGCAGGATGGATAGGTAAACCTAAGGAAATAGAAGTTGATCTAGCCAAAGCTAAACGTACTACCATCATAGAAAAGGTAAGTGCATCAGGAACGGTTCAGCCAGTTACTGAAGTGAAAATTGCGCCTGAAGTTTCTGGTGAAATTATCGATTTACTGATTGAAGAAGGTGATTCAGTAGTTAGAGGTCAATCACTTGTTAAAATTCGGCCTGACACCTGGCAGAGTCAATTGGATAGGGCAGAGGCAGGCTTAAGTCAGCAGCGCGCCAATCTTGAACAAGCCAAAGCAAGTTTATCACGAGCGCAGGCAACACTTACGCGGGCTGAATCTGACTATAAACGCCAAGAAAAACTTTGGAAGGAAAAAGTTATTTCTGAATCTGAATGGCAGTTAGCGCAGCAGAACTTTGAAATCGCAAAGAACGATAAGTCATCGGCAGAACAAGCGATAGAAGCAGCAAAATATATTATTCGAAGCACAGATGCGTCCCTTAGTGAAGCTCGTGAGAACTTCAGAAAGACTTCCGTTAATGCACCTATGAGTGGTATCGTATCGAAGCTTATTGTGAAGAAGGGCGAACGTGTAGTGGGAACCGCGACCATGACAGGTACCGAAATGCTACGAATAGCCGATTTGAATAAAATGGAAGTTCGTGTTAATGTTAATGAAAATGATATTGTACGCGTGCATCTAGGTGATACCACACTCATTGATGTTGATGCGTATTCTAACATCAATAAAGAATTTAAAGGTATTGTTACCCTTATTGCCAATACAGCAAGAGATAAGGCTTCTGCCGACGCTATTACAGAATTTGAGGTACGAATTCTAATACTTAGCTCTTCTTACGATGATTTGGTGAAAGAAGGCAACAAGTTTCCTTTCAGACCTGGTATGACTGCCAGTGTAGAAATCATCACTAAAACTAAGGATAATGTTCTTTCTGTTCCGCTTTCTTCGGTTACTACAAGAAATCCCGATGATGAAAACGAAATTAAAAAAGGTAATGAAGGCGGCGATCGCAGAGAAAATGAAAATAGTAATGTTGATAAAAAGCCCGTTAAGAAAAAAGAGGACAAGGTTGTTCTGTTTGTAAACGATAAGGGAACGGCTAAGATGGTTGAGGTAAAAACAGGCATCAGTGATTATGATAATATAGAAATTATATCAGGCATAAGTGATAGTACAACCGTCGTTTCCGGACCTTTCTTAGTGGTTTCGAAACGTTTGAAGGATGGTGAAAAGATAAGGGCTGCTGAAAAGAAAGAGGAATCTAAGAAAGAAGAAAAAAAGTAAAATATGTAATTCCCAGCAGGCTGATATGCGCACAGCATATTAGCTTGTTGGAACATTTATGCATTGATTAATTATTGGTACTTTGCCATAAAAAAGCATGGTAAAACATCCTTGGCATGAAGTCTCTGTGGGTGATACCCTTCCAAATTATGTTAACGGCATAATCGAAATCCCAAACGGTTATAAAAATAAATTTGGTAAGTGAGAATCGGGTTTGATGCTAAGCGGTTGTATAACAACTTCACCGGTTTAGGTAATTATAGCAGGTTTGTTGTTGATGCCTTAGAAAAGTTCTATCCTAATAATCAATACTTTTTATTTACACCAAAAGTTAAGCGTACAGAAGATACCTTACCCTTTGTTGAATCAAGTTGCTTAACAACGGTTTTGCCATCACAATGGGTTAGCAAAGCAAAGCTTGGAAGCGTATGGCGTAGCATGTTGGTTGGCCAGCACGCAAAGACAATGAAGGTAGATTTGTACCATGGTTTGAGTCAGGAATTGCCTTTTCTGATGCCTAAAAATATTCTTTCTGTTGTAACAATTCACGATTTAATCTTTCTACGCTTTCCGGAATTTTATAATCCAATTGATGTTCAAATATATAAGGCCAAAGTAAAACATGCTTGTAAGACTGCCGATGCCATCATTGCAATAAGTGAACAGACTGCTAAAGATTTAGTCGAATATATCGGTGCTGACGAAGCAAAAATAAAAGTTATCTATCAAGGATGTCATCCAAACTTCAAAAGGCAATTTTCAAGCAAACAACTTGCTGCTATAAAATTGAAATATAAACTGCCGGATAGATTTCTGTTGAATGTTGGCACGATAGAGCCAAGAAAGAATGCGCTAATAATTGTAAAAGCGCTTCGAAGTTTAAAACATAAAATTCCATTGGTAATAATAGGGAGGCCAACGCCGTATCTAGATATTATTAAGGTCTATGCCAATCAATTTAATTTACAAAATCAGATTTTGTATCTTCATCAAGTTGATTTTAAAGATTTGCCTGCTATATATAGATTAGCTTCTGTTTTCATTTATCCTTCCTTGTTCGAAGGATTCGGCATTCCATTAGTGGAAGCCATTACCTGTGACGTACCTGTTATCACCTCCAACGGGTCTTGTTTCAGTGAAGCAGCAGGGCCCTCAGCAATATATTTTGATTCGCGTAGTGAAACTGAGCTGGCAGTACAAATCGAGCGTGTATTAGGTAATGAAAGTTTGCAAGCCACAATGAAGGCCGACGCAAAGACCTATATTAGAAAATTTGAACCTGATTTTATTGCAAAAGATCTTGTTGGAGTTTATGATAACTTAACTAATCGTTTATAACATGAAAGTTCTTCATTTATGCTCAGAAAGAGGATGGCGGGGTGGTGAACAACAAGTGGTCTATCTTGTTGAAGAGCTAGCGTTACAAGGAATACAAGTTGTATTAGCAATTAAGAAGGGTTCAGCACTAGAGCGCTATTGCATAGAATCAAATAAGAAATTTTATACTGTTCCTTATACCACCGCTATCGACCCTTACTCGGCTTATAGGGTTATGCAAATATGCAAGAATGAAGGCATAGATATTATACACATGCATTCATCGAAAGCACATGGTGTAGGTGTACTTTCTTCTTATTTTGGAAATGTAATTCCGCTTGTACTAAGTAGACGTGTGGAGTTCGTTCCAAAGTCGAATTGGATTACGAAGTGGAAATACACCCATCGTAGTATTAAAAGAATAATCGGTGTTTCAAAAAGGATCAGTCAAATCATGAGTACCTATACCGAAAAGCATCAAAAATGCGTTACGATTTATGATGGCATAGATTTGAAAAAATTTGATAACGTGCTCAACGAGAATGAAATTTTACGTGCCCAATATAATGTAGGATCGGCTTTCTTAATTGGAAATATAGGTGCCTTATCACCTTCTAAAGACCATTATACATTTATTGATACCATTGAAATTCTACATGAGCATGAATTATCTGTCCATGCAATTATCATTGGTGATGGATCATTACGAAGTCAGCTCGAACAATACGTCTCAATGAAAGGTCTTAGTAATGTTATCACATTTACAGGGTTCCAAAAACAAATTGGCAAATTATTGCTTGCCTTAGATTTATTTTTAATGACTTCAAAAGAAGAAGGTCTAGGCACATCTTTATTAGATGCATTTTTAGCAAAAATACCGGTAGTTGCCACTGCTGCTGGTGGAATACCTGAAATTGTTATTAATAATAAAACAGGTTTGCTCTCACCTGTTGGCGATCCGATATTGTTAGCCAACAACGTAAAAGCTTTAATTGAAAATTCTTCCTTAAGGAACGAACTGCGTGAAAAAGCCCATGAGTTTGTAGCCAACTTTTCAAAGGAAAAAATGGCATATCGTACAATGAATATATATAAGGAAATATTAAGTATTAAATAGCATGAGAAAATCAGTATCAGTAATCGTATCATTTTATAATAAAATAAATTATTTAAAAATGATTTTAGCTGCTTTAGAAAGACAAGATTTTAAATCTTTTGAAGTGGTTATATCTGATGACGGCTCTAAACCAGAAGTAGTACAGGAAATTAATTCGATTATTAAAACTTCTCCACTCTCAATAAAGCATTTATGGCATGAAGATAAAGGCTTTAGAAAAACCAAGATTTTAAACGAGGCCATTAGAAGGTCCGAATCTGATTATTTGGTTTTTATTGATGGTGATTGTATTCCGCATTACAAGTTTGTAGGTGAACACTTTTTTAATAAAACCCAGAAAGTTCTGTTGGCAGGAAGAAGAGTTAACATGTCTGATAAAATGTCTTTGACATTAACTGAACAAAAAATAAGAAGTGGTTATTTAGAACGAGGTTTTACACTTAAATTAATTATAGATTCAATTTTATGTAACACCAATCATGTGATAAAGGGTATCTATGTAAAAAATAATGTGTTTAGGAAATTTTTAAATCGAAAAATGAAAGGCGTTCTTGGCTGCAATTTCTCAATTCATAAAAGTGATTTAATGGATATTAATGGCTTTGATGAACGATATGAAGCACCTGCGGTTGGTGAAGATTCTGATATAGAGTTCCGATTAATTGGAAACAATGTTAAAATTAAAATGATAAAGAACATGGCGGTTCAGTATCATATTTACCATAAGAAATTAGACCGACCCAATGAGAATCAAATTCTTTTTGATTCTATTAAAAAAAGTAAGATATATTATACGCCATATGGTATTAACCCAGCGTAGTTTTTAGAACAAGAATATGTATGATAACCTACATTAGAAGAATTTTGTTTAAAAGGGGCTGGCTTGTTAAGGTACCTCACTGGTCTTTAACTTATAGAAAGCTTTTGCAAAATCTAAAAGAAAACAAGGCCTTTTCTTTTTCTAGATGGGGCGATGGGGAATGGGAGTCAGTTTTGAGTCTTAAAAGTCAGGATGAATCAAACTGCGACGGTCATAAATTTTTCAGTTCAATGCAAATCGCATTGCATGAAATACTTCTAAAACGTCCATCTTATTATTTAGGGATGCAGGAGCTTGCATACTATAAAACAATAGGCAATCAAGTTGATAAGTTTTTGAAAGCCAACAAAATTAAATTAGATTGGGAGAACGCTGATGCGCTTCATTTCGCCAGCGTAAAAGGTGAATTGAACTCATTTTTTCAATGCTTAGTAAATAGGAAACTATTATTGGTTGGCCCTGCTTATTTAAAAAAAGTAGAGGTAATAAAATTTGATTTGATTGAAGTACCACAAACTAATTGCTGGTTAGCGAAGGACGATATATTGAGTTCCATAATGCTTCGAAAAGATAACTACGAGGTTGTTTTATTTTGCGCAGGAATGACTTCAAATTGGTTGGTAGATCAGTTGCATGGAAATTTTAATGGGTTCATAATTGATATAGGCAGTCTACTTGATCCTTATGCAGGTAAGGAAACCAGAAATTATCATCGAAAATTGAAAATATAAAGCCTATCTAGCGATAAGATTGGTTGGTACTTATGGCGGATGAATCATTACACATTTTGAAGATATGGGTTGCAAAGATATTGTATCTTAGCACTATTCTTATCTTTTTTTTTATCCCTTGGAATACTTCAATCACGTACACTGCTATTTTTATCTCTTGCTTTTTTTGTTTGACGCTCTTTAAGCAGCAGCAAGCTTCATTTGATAAAAGACTTCTGTTCCCGTTTCTTCTGTTCATATCACTTTATCTGATTAATGTTTTCGGAATGATTTACACCGATAACATGAAAGAAGGACTGTTTAGATTAGAGACAAAGCTTTCGCTTTTGGTTTTTCCTTTTATTATTTTTTGGAATGTGTTGAAGCAAAAAGATGTTAGGCAGATAATCCACATTTTCATAGCTTCTACAATAATTGCATGTATCTGGTGTGAAATTGAAATGATAAAAATTGTATTGGCTTCTGGCAAACCTTTGTCTGCCTTGCTTTTTGATTCACGCTTTCAATACACCAATCTTTCAATTCCATTAAATGCATTGCATCCTACCTATTTAAGCTTAGCGGTTAACTTGTCTATCGCTTATTTATTTCTCGTTCTAGGGAAAGTAGATTTTCCATGGATTAAGACGGGTATATTGATTTTGATAGTGGTATTCCTTATTTTTTTTACCATCCTATTAGCTTCACGCAGCGGGCTAATTTCATTGTTTGTAGTGTTGCTGTTATTGACGTTCTATCAACATAAAGCAGTTAAAATATTTATACTTTGCACTGCATGTATTACCTTTTCCATATTGATAAACATGCCGCTTTATAAGGATAGATTCGTATCCTCATTTCAAGACTCATCTCTTGAAAGGAATATTACTACTAATTCAATTAGTTTACATTATAAGGCATGGTATTGTTCTTATAAAATGTGGACTACTGATCACATATTATTTGGTTATGGAACGGGTGATGAGAAAGACGCAATCCATAAATGTAATCTTGAGAATGGTTGGATAGATTTGGGCCATGATGCCCATAATGAGTACATGAGTAGCTTGGTACGGCATGGACTTTTTGGCCTCGCTGTTTTATTAAGTTGCCTATTTTATCCTTTGTACCTTTCCATCAGGCATAATGATGTTATGTATATCATTTTTATTGTGCTAGTTGGTATTACCTTCTTTTCTGAATCTATGCTTAGGGCAGGCAATGGCATCATGTTTTACGCAGCCTTTAATGCCTTGTTAATGTATCGACTTGTTATTTCAGACTATAATAAGGTTAAGATAACTGATAATCTATCTTTGATCTAAGTTACTCAGACCTCAGGTGACGTTGCGTAAATGCGGCTAGCTCCATTCCCCATGCAATACCGATAAGTACAACAACCCCTCGCCAAATACTTTTGGTTTCATAGGCTATAACACTAAGTAGGTAGCCTCCAAAAATGGAACTTATTGCTTCAATCGAGGTTTACCGAAATGTAAGAAACAATAAACAACTGCCATTGAAGTACTGAACCACGGCCTAGTACCGACATCATACCTATAACCATAAAGCCTCTAAATAAAAACTCTACTGAAATAATATCAAAAGCGGAGGTAATTTCATACACGCTGGTAGTAAGCCAATCAGGAACATGGAAGTATTCATGCGCCTGAGATACTTTATATTTGTAATCGGTAAATAATAGTGTACCAAAAATGGCAACAAGAGTGTACCAGTAAAACGGACATTTGTGGGTTTATAAAACTTTTCGAAAATGATGCCGCTATAAGAAGTGGAGCCATTAATAAAAGCATTATGAAATAGGGCTTAAGATCCACACACTTTGCTTCAAGGCCATAGACGTGTTTCTCCTTTCTATCATTAAAATAATAGTATAAAAGAAGCAGAATCATTACTGTAAATAAGTTATATACGTTGTTAAGAACTTTATACAGCCAAAGCTGTATAGAAATGTCAAAAAGTTTAACATAGTCGCGAAGAAAAGGCGCACTGCCATCTAGGCTAAGAACCATACCAACAGCAAAGACCTTATCAGAATTGTTTGTTCATTAAGACTTCCCTTTGCTTTGTGTATAGCAAGTATGATAGGCTTGCAAAGTAGGTTGCAATGGAGTATAAAATTAAGCAGTGAAAGAATTTCTCACTAGCCGTTTTTTGTGAAACTTTTATAAAATCCAAATTGATAATTGCATGTAAGGCTAACGCTTAAAAAGATAAAAACTATGAAGTATGTAACAGGTGACGTTAAATCTTCACCCAAATGGTGTTTCAGATAAAGCCATATTTTCTTCATATGAAGTTTGTAGTAAGGTGCTGGTGGACTTTATGTATAGGGAGACCCATAACATTAAAATAAGACCCTACAATCTTTTCAATGGCAACCAATCCAATCCAATCCTGCGCACCATAGGCCCCTGCCTTATCAAATGGTTTGTAGTTATCTACATAGTATTCTATTTCCTGCTTTGAAAGCGTTTTAAAAGTTACTTCCGTTGTATCATCAAAACTTTCTTCCTTTTCTTTTGATACAATGCATACACCTGTTACCACTAAGTGTGTTTTTCCTGAAAGCATGGTAAGCATGTTAATGGCATCAGCTCTGTCTTGTGGTTTATTAAGAATTTTGTTGCCTAAAATTACTACCGTATCTGCAGTCACAATTATTTCATCATGAATATCGGGCCTAAAGTATTCAGCTTTTTTAGCGGCAAGATATTTTGCAACTTGGTCTACAGGCATTTCAGAAGGGAACGTTTCTTCTACGTCAGGTTTCTCTACGGTAAATGTAAACCCAGCTTCTTTCATTAAGTATTGTCTGCGTGGAGAGCTGGATGCAAGTATAAGCGGTCTTGAAATTGTCATAATGTAAATTAGCTATTTGGTGATTCGATTGGGAGATTCATTAAATTCTTCTTCTTTAATTGAGCTGAAAAGAAAGCCACAAATAACCTTCGGATAAAAATAAGTAGATTTTTGTGGCATAGTATAACCGCTATGGCAAACACGTTTCACTTCTTCAATGGTAATGCCATTGGTAATAATTGCCATCTGAACATCACCTTTTAAAACTTTGTTATAACAGTCAGGAAAACTTCTTTCAAAATCTATATTTTCTGATTGCCTTTGAATTTTGCCGGCAATGCCAAGTATCTTTTCTATGATGAAATAATGCATCACAGTTAGATCTAATTTTTTTACTTCCTCAGGAAAGGGCCACTTTAATGTGGTAAAGCATTCTGGTTTTAGCCTTATTTTATATGTTTTATCTTCTACTATGATACCAAAGGCCCACTGCTTGCCTAGAATTATTTCGTTAATGCTTGTTCCATCTTCAACTTCTTTTACAATGAAATCATTTTCTAACTTTTTTATGATATCACGATAATCAAAGTTGATAATATTTTTAATTAACCTATGTGTAGGTAGAATACAGATATCACCTGCCTCTGTATTGGTTAAATACATCAGGTGGAAATTATAACCTTCCTGCCCTGTATGATTTGAGTTTACTAGTTTTTGCTTCTCTTTAAAAACCAATGAACTTTCATAACGATGGTGCCCATCAGCTAAAATCACAGTTTTGCTTTTTAGGGTATTTATGAAAATTTTAATTTGATTCGGATCACTTATTATTGCAAGTATATCACGTACGCCCTGGTAGTCCTCTGTTTCATAAATGGGATTAAGCATGGCCTGGTCCATAAGTTCTTCTAACACAAAAGTTTCATCTGTATAAAGCCCATGCGTAGCACTTACATTGAGTTCTGTTTTTTCAAGAAGCTCAATTCTGTCATTTACAGATTTGGGTATGGTGTTCTCATGACGCAAAATCACATTTTCACTCCAATCATAAATACGGATGTTGCTGATAAATCCTTTGCGGCACAGCTCTTTATTCGATCCCGCAAGGGTAAAGTATTGATAATACACATATATACCTGGATCGTCATCTTGACTTAATATGCCTTTCATTTTCCAGTCATGTAACAAACGCGCAGCACGTTCACTTGCATCAGGTTGTTCAGGAACCGAAATGTGTATGCTGTTGAAAGCGTTTTGATAAAGTGCCCTTCTTTGTTTTTCTGATACCACATCAAACAGGGGCGAAGTAAGCGAATCAATATCTTTTGATAATTCGTCGTTATAACGCCAAGCTCGTAGTGGTTTTATTTCTGCCAATGGTTATATTTTAAGCGTGTTAATTTATGTTCAGTTGTTGTTAGGGCTATACAGAAGCTACCAACAACTTTTGGCTCAATGTTAGCACCATAGGATTTTAGCATTTTCTGTTTTTCATCCAGTTACTTTTCTTTTCTTCTTCTTTTCTTTGTTCTACTTTTCTTTGTTCTATAGGTGATTCAGTAACTTTATTTAATAGCCTTGATGTTAACATAGCGGCAATAAGTTCTTCGTCTTCCAACGCTTCATTTAGAACCGAAGGCTGAAAGTATTTTTCAACAAAACGAGTGTCAAAATTACCTGAGCGAAAAGCTTCGTGATGCATTACAAACTTGCAAAAACCCAATGTTGTTTCAAGTCCAGTTATTTCATATTCGTTAATGGCTCTTATTGTTTTTGCTATAGCCGCTTCACGCGTATCGGCATGGCAAATTAGTTTTGCAATCATAGGATCATAATAGAATGGTATTTCCATTCCTTGCTCAAAGCCATCATCAACACGTATACCATGGCCTTGTGGTCTTTTATACGTAGTTAACGTTCCAATATCAGGAAGAAAATTATTCGATGGGTCTTCTGCGTAAACACGGATTTCAACGGCATGTCCATTTATTTTAAGGTAGTCTTGCTTGAAGGGAATTTTTTCTCCTTCCGCAATTTTTATTTGAAGCTTGACAAGATCTAACCCCGTGATTTCTTCAGTTACTGGATGCTCTACTTGTAAGCGTGTATTCATTTCCAGAAAATAGAAATTGAGATTCTCATCGAGAATAAACTCAACGGTGCCCGCCCCATAGTAGCCGCATGATTTGCCAACATTAATAGCTGCGTCACCCATTTCCTTTCTTTTTTCGGCTGTGAGTATAGAAGAGGGGGCCTCTTCAACAACTTTTTGATGCCTCCGCTGTATGGAACATTCACGTTCAAAAAGATGGACTACGTTTCCATGTTGATCACCAAATATCTGAAATTCAATGTGTCGTGGAGAGCTAACATATTTTTCAATAAAAACTGATCCATCGCCAAATGCTGACACGGCTTCACTTATTGCGCGATCCATTTGCTCTTCAAAGCTTGCTTCACCATTTACAATGCGCATCCCTTTTCCACCGCCGCCGGCACTGGCTTTAATCAGGACTGGGTATCCTATCTGGGCAGCTATTGTTTTGGCTTTGCTTACATCTGTAATCGGTTCTGAAGTTCCGGGTACTAAGGGCACATTAAACTTTGCAACGGCTTCTTTCGCAGCGAGCTTGCTACCCATTATTGCAATTGCCTCGGGCGATGGGCCAATGAAAATTATACCCGCGTCTTTAAGACTTGTCGCAAATTTTTCATTTTCAGAAAGAAAACCATATCCCGGATGTACCGCGTCGGCTTTAGATCGCTTGGCTGCGTCTATAATTTTATCAATGCATAAGTACGACTCGGAAGAAGGAGGGAGACCAATATAAATTGCTTCATCAGCAAAGCGAACATGTAGGGCATTTCTATCAGCTTCGCTGTACACGGCAACAGTCTTAATGCCCATTTCGCTTGCACTTCTCATTACCCTAAGGGCAATCTCACCTCTGTTAGCAACTAATAGTTTATGAATTTTTGGCATAAATGGGCTAAATGCAATGCTAACAAATAATTTGTGGCTTGCCAAGAGGTAAGGTTAAGGCGTTAACCGGTTTTTTCTTTACTTTTGGCGGCAATAAAACTGAACTTCGAAATGGTAGATTTATTTGACAAGCTTACAATGGAGGCGGGCCCGTTGGCCAAGTATTCTCACTTACCAGATGATTATTTCTTTTTTCCAAAACTAGAAGGTGACATTGGACCCAGAATGAAATTTAACGGAAAGAAGGTTTTAAACTGGAGCTTAAATAATTATCTCGGTTTAGCGAACCATCCTGAGGTTAGAAAAGCCGATGCTGATTCTGCAGCTGAATATGGTCTTGCTTCGCCTATGGGCGCTAGAATGATGTCTGGTAACTCAGTAAAGCACCTTGATCTTGAGCGAGAATTGGCTGATTTTGTTAATAAAGAAGACGTAATGCTACTTAATTTCGGCTATCAAGGTGTAGTTTCTATAATTGATGCTATTGTTGATCGTAAAGATATAATTGTTTATGATGCGGAATCACATGCCTGTATCATAGATGGTGTTCGCCTACATATGGGGAAGCGCTTTGTGTATACGCACAACGATATGGAGAGCTTAGAAAAGCAACTGCAACGTGCTACACGTCTTGCTAATGAGTCAGGCGGTGGCATACTTGTTATCACCGAAGGCGTATTCGGTATGTCAGGTAAGCAAGGTGATTTAAAAGGGGTTGTTGAATTAAAGAAGAAATACAATTTCCGGTTGTTTGTAGATGATGCACATGGTTTTGGAACCATGGGAAAAACAGGTGCTGGAACAGGCGAAGAACAAGGCGTGCAAGATCAAGTAGATCTTTACTTTTCAACATTTGCCAAATCAATGGCAAGTATCGGTGCTTTTGTAGCTGGCGATAAGCACATCCTAAAGTTTTTGCGCTATAGCGTTCGCTCCCAAATTTATGCGAAAAGCTTACCTATGCCCTTGGTCATTGGTGCTTTGAAGCGTCTTGAGCTATTAAGAACACAACCTTCGCTTAAAGATAACCTTTGGAAGATTGTGCATGCCGTACAAAATGGTTTGAAAGAACGTGGGTTCTATTTGGGTACTACTAGTTCCCCTGTTACCCCTGTATTATTTAAAGGTGGTGTTGGTGAGGCGGCAAATATGTCAATGGATTTAAGGGAAAATTACAATATTTTCTGTTCTGTGGTTATCTATCCTGTTGTACCTAAGGATGTTATTATGTTCCGAATCATTCCTACCTCAGCCCATAACATGGCCGATGTAGAAGAGACATTAATCGCGTTTTCAGCATTAAAAGAAAAGCTTGATAGTGGGTTCTACCGCAAGGAAGAACTGGTATCAATGACTAAGGTGGGTTAAAAAAAACGGCTTTTTTCGTTGTTTTAAAAGGTTTTTTTTTAAATTGGCATAGGAAACTAAATTTTACTACTTAAAACTGAAATAAAATGCAAAAATTTGAAGAACTAAAGGCTCTCATTGCTTCTCTTGAGGGTGATGCAGACAAGTTTTATAATAAAGGTAATAGCGCTGCGGGCACCCGCGTAAGAAAGGGTATGCAAGACCTTAAGAACCTAGCTCAGGTTATACGTTCTGAAGTTCAGGATATTAAGAATAAGGCATAATTTAGATACACATAAGAGATTTATAAGGATAGTTTTAAGCTATCCTTACTTTTACTTTTTCGATTTGGTTATATCAATTACTTAATTGTTAACGCCGTGAAGAAAACTATCATTATAGCTTACACCTGTTTAATTGCATTTTGCATTTTAGGTTGTTCAGAAGATGATGGGGTTATCCTGGCTAACCAAAAGACCAATTATTCTTTTTCAGTATCGGCGGTTGACAATACGCCCTATGTAGCTACAATAACCTGGGGTGTTAATGACTTAAATTTAAACCAAAAGGTTAATTCGTATGGTTTTGGCTCAAGTGTTGAATTGGGAGACGGCGAAAGTCTACTACTGAGAATAGATACAGCCGAAGACCTATATCTTACAGTAACCATCGATAACGAGCCAATGCCTAAACAACAGGTAACGAGTGGTCAAGTTGTTGTGTTTGACAAGTAGTCTCAATCTCTCAATCTTAGCTCGTTTCTCAAATACTTCAATATTAATTAAGCACGAGAGTTGGCCTTAAGCACTCTAAAAATTATTTTAAAACCACTAAGGTCACGCCATCTCCACCTCGGTCTGCATGTTCATCTGTAAAAGATGCTACTGCCTTGTACTTTTTTAAATGTTCCCTAATTACCTTTCTTAGCACGCCTTCGCCTTTTCCATGTATAATTTTCAATTTGCTTTGGGCTAATAAAATTGCAGTGTCAAGAAATTGTTCAAGGAGTGGTACTACCTCGTCAACCCTTTTTCCACGCACATCTAAGTTACTACTGAAATTCGCCTGTTTTTCATAAACGTTAATACCAGCCGAACTTAAACGTCTGCTTATTTCCCTTTCAGGATTTGTGTAAGTTGATTTTTCTAACTTATTAACACTTACTGTCGACTTCATTTCTCCAAATTGGACAATGGCTGTATTTCCCTTAATAGATAATAATACGCCACTTCCATCCTGACCAATGATCCGTACACGTGTCCCTTCTTTTAATTCTTCCTTGGCTTCGTTATCTTTTTTTGCAACGTCGTCCGCTACTTTTAGCGATAGTTCTTGTAGGTTCTTTCGAACCTTGCTAGTCTCTTTCTTCTCCGCCTTGTTTTCGCGTATATGGCGTATTGTTTTTTCTATCTCTCGGTTGGTATCCTTAAGCAGAACCTGTGCTTCGTTCTTTGCCTTATCTATGATTTCTTTTTTGCGTGTTTCGAGGTCTGAAGAAAGTGATTGATATTTAGAAAGGGATTGCTTTAAAGCGATTTCCTGCTCCTCCATTCGCTTTATCTTCTCACTTAGTTCCTGTCTTTCTTTTTCCAGACTTCTTACCATCGATTCAAAGCCTGCTAAATCCTTTCCGACCAGATTCTCAGCTTCCTCTAAAGTTGTATGGGGAAGTCCTGTTTTGCGGGCAATCTCCAAGGCAAAAGAGCTCCCTGGTTTTCCTATGTCTAGGATGTAGAGGGGAACTAGTTTCCTATCATCAAACCGCATAGCTGCATTGCGAATGCCTTCCTGCTGTCCAGCGAATAATTTCAAATTATAATAATGCGTAGTGGCGACACCCCATACGTGCTTTTGCAGTAATGAATGGAGAATGGCTTGGGCAATAGCGCCTCCAAAATCAGGATCAGTACCTGAACCCAACTCATCCATTAAGATCAATGATTTATCTGATGCAGATTGTATGAACACCGCCATATTACGCAAGTGACTACTGTACGTACTCAAGTCATTTTCTATGGATTGCTGATCGCCAATGTCAAGGAAGATGCCATTAAATACACCTACGCGTGATCGACCAGACACAGGAATAAGTAAACCACATTGAAACATGTATTGCAATAACCCCACGGTTTTTAAACAAACAGATTTTCCACCAGCATTTGGACCTGATACCAAAAGCATTCTTTCTTTGGCATTCAATTCTATGTCAAGCGGAATGATCTCTCGCTTATTTTTAAGGCTAAGATATAGAAGGGGATGTTTCGCCTTGTACCAAACCAAGTCAGGTCTACTTTCTATAATGGGCATATCGCCCATAATCTCTAATGATAATTTTGCTTTTGCCCGTATAAAATCAATTTCAGCTAGAAAGTGAAAAGCAGTTTCTAAAGCTGGTAATTGTTCGCGCAAAGAATCAGTAAGTTCTTTTAAAATTCTTATGACTTCACGTTTTTCAGCATGTTCTAAGTCACGAATTTCATTGTTGGCGTCAAGCATTTCGGCTGGCTCCATAAACACAGTTTGACCTGTTGCGGACTCATCCAAGATGAAGCCTTTCATTTTGCGTTTATGCTCAGCTTGTATTGGAATTACGATACGCCCATCTCTTACAGTAGGAAGCGACCCTTCAGGAACCCACTTATCACTAACTGCCTTTCTAAAGATGCTTTCAGCCAACCTCCGTAAACGACCTTGCTCTTCACGTAACTTTTTACGAATTCTGCTAAGCTCAGAACTCGCAGAATCTTTCACCAACCCTGTATCATCAACTTTTGATAAGATAAGGTGTGGTATATGTTGTGTTACGGTAACATGCTCACATACTTTATAAAGCTCAGGGTAAACCTCCCTTGATTTTGTAAGGAAGGATTTAGAAGCCAAAATGGTTTGCAAGGCATAGGCGAAATTTAAAAATTCAATTCCATCCAGATAATTTCCTTGTAACGCTATGCGAGCGAGCCAATCTGTTGGATCAAAAAAGTACCGCGACGGAAAGTCTTCTGATTTTTCAAGAATTAAACGGAATTCGAGATTTTGTTTTAATAAAGTTTTTATCGGCTCAACTTCAGTATGGAATTGAATTTGATCAACCAATGCTTCAGCAGCAGGTGAAAGACAGTTGGTTCGCAACTTCTGCCTTACCTGATCGAAGCCCAACTTTTGTTCAAGGTCGGCGGGATAAATCATTTTCTGTCTTTCTTGATAGGAGGAGTTGTTACATTCAACCTTTGCTCGTGTAGATTTAAAGAGTCAACCAATGCCGCATAGATTTGTTCCAGTTCGACTGGTTTTTCAATATAATAATCAAATGATTTTTTAAATAAAGAATCTGGCACCCCCGTATTTTCAAAAACCTTCCCCTTCATCTTATCAAAGACAACTTGAGCCGAGTCGGTAGAAAGACTTAGTCTAGCCACTTTTTGTTCGTTCACGTATATTTCAATCATGGCTTTCACCATTTCTTGCTGCGATAAAATGGCAACAGGTTTTTTGTCAGGTCCACAAGAAATCAACAGGCCAAGCAATACAAGACTGCTTAACACTATTTGATGTCGAAAAATGCCAGTTATCATTATTAGATTTTAAACTCTTTTGAATGGGCAAAATACTCATATTTGTTATAATTTGCGACTTGTACTAATATCCATTGTAAGGACCGTAAAGCAGGAGCGACGTCGATGTTGATAATAATACGATTTATAACAGATAACGATTAACGGATACCGTGTACGTTTAGCATGAAGGAGGTATTAAAAAAGCTGCGTAAGTATGAGATTCAGATCCGCAAGGCTATTAATAGCCAAATGCAGGGTGACTATCATTCTATCTTCAAAGGATCAGGATTAGAGTTTGATGACGTACGGCCTTATCAATATGGTGATGACATTCGTAGCATTGATTGGAGTGTTTCAGCGAAAGGTCATGGTACCTTCGTTAAAACGTTTCGCGAGGAGAAAGAGCAAACCGTATTTTTTCTTTTAGATGTAAGTGCTTCGGAAGATATTGGCAGCAAAGGTCAGACAAAAGGTGATATAGGCAAGGAGATTTGTGGCGTGCTGGCACTATCAGCCGTAAAAGAGTCTAGCCACGTTGGACTTATTTGCTATACAGATCAAAAAGAAAAATATATAAGACCAAATAAAGGCGGTGCACAGGCTTATCAATTAATTTATGCACTAGCTAAGCTTGAAACTAAATCGTTAAAAACAAATTTAAATAAAGCCATAGCGTTTGCCTTAAATAGCATTAAACGTAGAAGTGTTATTATTTTGATTTCAGATTTTATCGATGAAGGATATTCTGATAATCTAAAAGCACTGGCACGCCGACATGATTTGGTAATTATTCAAATCAGTGACAAAAGAGAAACTCATCTACCAAAATTGGGTATCATACCAGTGGTTGATAAAGAATCTAAGAAAACCTTATGGATCAATACATCATTTGGTGATTTCAGAAATAAAATAAGTGAACGCCATGCCGCTCGTAAGAAGGAATTAACAGACTTCAGTCGTAAGCATCAGGTAAATTTCGTTTCACTAGATACAGAAGAAGATTATGTACCTAAGTTGCTTAGGTTGTTTAAAGTAAGAAATAAATCGCTTAAAGTATAGTGAAACATTTTGTCTGCGCATTATTTATATTATGTTTTTGTCTGCAATCCAAGGCACAGGATGTAATAGTACGAGGTGGTTTCTTTTCAGATAGCGTAGCTATAGGTGAGCAAACAAGATATTATCTAGCCGCCAAATATCCCAGCAAGCTAAACGTTATTTTTCCTGATTCTACTTACGATTTTAAACCCTTTGAATTTGAGAAGAAGCAGTATTTTCCGACGGAGACAACCGATAGTATTAGCTATGACAGTGTTGTATACTTCCTTAGCACGTTTGAAATAGATAGTGTACAGTTTCTAGGTGTTCCTGTTTTTGTTATTGATAAGGCCGATACCACAACATTCACAGCAACAGTTGATAATATTTTGTTAAGCGAACTGGTACAACAGGTTCCTGATTCACTTCCTATAGATAAGCTTCCTCTTAAGATGAACACAGCCTATCAAAAGGTTTCTTATTTATTCAATTACCCTGTGGTAATAATCGTAATAGCGGTACTGTTAGTAGGCGCATTGATTGTTATTTTGGTTTTTGGTAAGCGGATAAGAAAACATTTTAAGATAAAACGATTGAAGCGAAACCATCAGCAATTTATTGAGAAATATGTGTTGCATATAGCTGAAGTTAAGCAACAATATTCTACGGTCGCCACTGAATCAACGCTTGCTACCTGGAAGAAATATATGGAACAGTTAGAAGGTTGGCCATACACCAAACTGACAACGCGTGAGACTACGCTACTAGCAAAAGACCAAAATCTTACAAACCACCTGCATGCAATAGATAAAGCTATTTACGGCCATGAGAAAGCTGTAGTACAACCACTTGAGCAATTGCATGACTATGCAAATAAAAAATTTATTAAGAAGCTAGAAGAAGTGAAGCATGGAAAATGATCTATCTATTCCCTGGTATAATTTGGATTGGTTTACCCCATCCACGCTAACTTCTTTTACCTGGGAGAGACCGTTGCTTTTGTATGCACTACTTGGTGTTCCATTACTCTTCGTAGTACGTTGGCTTGTTCGATATAAATTCAACCAAAAATTACCTGTAGCGGTTACTGAAAAGGAACTTACTACCTCGTTGATTAATCATGTTCGACTTATTCCGGAGTTCTTATTGATGCTTGTACTGATGTTATTAATGCTAGCCTTGGCGCGACCACAAAAGACGAATGAAAAAGTAGAGCAATGGACTGAAGGTATCGATATTATGTTGGCGCTTGATATATCAAAGTCTATGCAGATGGAAGATTTTACGCCTAACCGATTAGAAGCTGCAAAAAACGTAGCACGCGGTTTTATAAACGGACGTAAACAAGACCGGATTGGTTTAGTTGTATTTGCTGGTGACGCATTTTCTCTTACACCACTTACAACTGATTATGATCTTCTTAAATCTTACCTCGATGATCTTCAATTTGAAATGATTGATAAAACAGGAACTGCAATTGGTAGTGCAATAGGTGTAGTGACTAATCGTATGCGGGAGTCTGATTCTAAATCAAAAGTATGTATTCTTTTAAGTGATGGTGATAATACCGCAGGTAACATAGATCCAATCACCGCCTCTGAACTTGCCAATGCTTACGGTATAAAAATTTATACCATTGTGGTAGGCAAAGAAGGCTTAGTGCCCATGGGCACCGACATATTTGGTCGTCCTCAAATGTATGAGAACTCTGTTGATGAAAGTACCATGCGAAATATTGCAAAAATCGGGCAGGGTGAATTTTTTAGGGTAACGGATTTTCAAGCATTAAAGCAAGTGTTTGCCAGAATTGATCAATACGAGAAAGCAGAAATAAAAGAAACCCGTTTTAAAGATACCGCAGATTATTACTACATATATCTGCACTGGGCAATTGTTCTTTTTCTATTGTGGATGTTACTTAAGTTAACGTTTATAAGCAACGTGTTGCAAGACTAGGTGGGGGTTAATTTTCAATTGGCAAATGTGCTGATGTGCAAATTATGGTGTCACTACAATTCAATATTATTTTCTTCTTAATAGGATAGGCAACGGATACAAGTAAGCTGTTGCTCATATGTAAATACACTTGCTACTAAATATGCTTGCTACTACACACCAGTTTTGATTACCTAATGGTGGGTTGAAATCTCATTGTCAAAATTCAGTGATGATGTGCGGTTGGTCTTGTACATTTTTAATTTTCAATTAGTAGATGTGCCGATGTGCAAATTGTGGAAGTCACTACGATTCAATTTTATTTTATCTTTAATAGGATAGGCGACGGATACAGTAAGCTGTTGCTCATATGAAAATACACTTGCTACTACACCAGTTTTTGATTACCTAATGGTGGGTTGAAATCTCGTTGTCAAAGTTCAGTGATGATGTGCGGTTGGTCTTGTGCATTTCATTGCCAATTGTAGGCGCACATAATAATAACCAGGATTGACCGGTGGTGCTGGGTGCGCTCACCGGTCAATCTTAGTTATTTACTTGGGATTAATTTAGCGCCTCAAACGCTAAATTAATCTTCAGCGGTATGGATGACATCTTATCTATCTCAGCTGTCTTTTGATTCGTTCGCTTTTTCGAGACATTAAGAATTTGATTGGGTCAGCTTAAAAGTAGGGACTGGCACTTTAAGGGTCTAAAAATATAAGCTTATCGTAATCATATGATGTGTTGGAATGTAGGGAAACTCACATACATCAAGCTTTGTCGGAACAAAGTTGACCTATGGAGTTATCCATCTTTCAATATCAACCCGTTGATGAAAGTCATATTATTAATCTCCAACTTGAAAGCAATCCCTTTTACTTCAACCATTAACAGATGCTAAACTTCTGTGAGTGAATTATAAAGTATAAAGCCTTGCCTTGTCGACCTCAGTTATTTAAGGCTTATCCAGCTCCGTATGAGCTTACTGTTTATAGAAATATATATTGTGAACGTAGTATAGGCTCCATAGGACCCTCCTACAATTATCTTGAATTGTGAATGTGTTACTTATAGCCCACATTAGGTAGCTCCTATGGAGCCTGTTCCTAAATTGATAAATTACCTATAAACAGGATGCTCCTCTGGAGCTAAGTTGTCCTGTTGCTACATAATAATTTTTTGATCAGCATTAGAAAATTAAGAGCAGAACTTTGAAATCTCTCAATAATGCTATTCTAATCATAATCATGGGTTGGATATGAGGATGAATAACTCACATATGATGGAGTATCAATATTCCAACATAACCCATTTTTATGAAAGCCTTATTAACTAACTAATCCCCAACTTTGGAAGTGATCCATTTGATTGCCTGTGAAATTTAGTATGTGCCACCATCACAAGAATGGCCGGCCTTATAAAACTATATGGAGTATGTTCATAACAATATTTTCCAGCGGTGCCTAAGCACCACTGGCTCGCTGCTAATTAAAGGTTAAGTGTGGCGCCTCGAGCGCCACACTTAACCTTTAATTATTTGCGCGGACTACTATTTAGATCAGGGCTGTGATATTATTCCGCGCAACAGCACTTCACTTTTTCTGTGGATGACTACTCAGCTAATTTAATTAAATCACAAAGATTAAGACACTAATTTATCCCCAAACAAAAGCAGCCTTGTACCAAATATAATCAGCACAATCCCCATTAAAATATTTAAGCGCTGAATGAATTTAGGTGTGAGCAAATGACGCAACTTGTCTGCAAGTTTTGCTTTAAGTATATCGGTTGTAAGCACCGTGGCTACTATGGCTGAAAAAAATAGAGTAGCATCACCTGTGGTAGTATAACCAAATTCAGTCGTAGCAATACTTACCGTACCTAGCCAAAAGAATAATACAACAGGAGTGAGTCCATTAATAATAAAACCCTTGGCCACATAACGCAATGGATTTCTAGTTTTTAATTGAAGATGGTCATCAGGCTGTTTCATTTTGGTTTTAAAAATTAAATTGTATAACCCAAAAATCAATAACATAATACCACCTGCATGTGCCAAATAAAGTTTAATGTTTTCATTGGCCGTAATTTGGGAAATACCCAGATAGGCTATAAAAATATAAACCGCATCACTCATTGAAACTCCAACAGCAACTAATACACCGCACTTAAAGCCTCGTTCAACACTGGTTTGAATTAATGTAAAAAATACCGGTCCTACCAATAACGATAATACAATGCCGGAGAGTATTCCCTTAAGAATGATCTCCATGCGCCTGTGTTTTTAAAAATGCTTGCCACTCTTCCAGCTGGACACGCTTCATTACCCTAGGAAACTTATTTTGCCCACCCACCTTGCCTTTGTGTTCCATCCAATCATAGAAAGTCTTGATGGGTAACACATCTACATAGACATCTTTTAAAGCAGCACTGCGCTCAACAGCATAATCATCGTTTAAAACTTTAAGATGGTTATCTAATTTTTCACGTAGAATTTTTATGTCTATCTTATCATCAGTGCCGATATACCAATGGTGGGCGAAAAGGGAGTCATGGGGTATACCCGCCACAGTAAATTCCTGAATAACGATATTCATTTCATTCGATACCAGTTCAACAGCTTTGTTCATATTCTCTACGGACAAATGCTCACCACATAAACTTAAGAAATGCTTTGTGCGTCCTGTAATAACAATTTCAGAATCCTCAAGCGAAATAAATTTTATAACATCACCAATAAGGTAGCGCCAGGCACCGGCGCATGTAGAAAGTAATAATGCATACTCCTTACCTTCTTCCACCTCATCAATTAATAATGTCTTAACATCTGGTTTTATATCCCCATTGGCATCGAAGTTTTCATCTTCAAAAGGAACGAACTCATAGAATATTCCATTATTTAATACCAATCGCATAGACCTTCTGTTCGGGTATGCTTGAAACGCGAGGAAGCCTTCAGAAGCAAGGTAAGTTTCAATATAATGAATAGGTCGGCCTAATAACTTTTCAAATCCCTTACGGTATGGATCAAAAGACACCCCACCATGTACATAGACGCGCAGGTTTGGCCATATCTCATGAATATTTTGAATTTTATAATGCACTATAATTCTCTCCATTAAGATCTGAATCCATGCAGGCACGCCTACAATAACACCGATATTCCAAGTGTGTGCATTTAGGGTAATCTCATCGAGTTTAGCATCCCAATTTCTGGTCTTGGCAATTTTCTTTCCGGGCTTATAAAAATGTTGAAACCAAAAAGGCAATCGGGCTGCTTGTATGCCAGTGAGATCGCCTTCGAAATAACTGCCGCGTTTATTAAGATGTGTACTTCCACCGAGCATTAAAATTCCTGACGTAAAAAAATCAGGAGGCAAATCATATTTAGATAAGGTAAGCATTTGACGCAGGCTGGTTTTTTGAATTGCCTTAGTCATATCTTTTGTAACCGGAATGTATTTGGAGGCAGCTTCAGAAGTTCCTGAACTTAATGCAAAATATTTTACCCGTCCAGGCCAGCATATATTTTTTGCTCCATTTGTTGATTGTTTCCACCAGTCATTATAAATTTTATTATAGTTATGGATGGGAATCTTAGTTCGAAATGAACGGTAGAATTCCCTATCTCCCTTTCTGAAAGAATTTAGTATGTCGTAAAAATTATAATAACTGCCAAACTCAGTCTCGCTTGCTGCAATTAAAAGTTCCTTTAACTCCTTTTTCTGTAAGTCAAAGGGGGAGGTATAATCCTCTTCTAGCATCTCCCTTATCCTGATACCTTTTTTTAGCAGTGTTCCCAGTATCGCCATATTTTTGAGTTAGATTGCCTTTTCAAGTAAAGCCCCTAAAATTAAGGAATGAATATTAGAAATAACATAAGCATTTTAAGGCAATCCATACCAACACATTGCCGGCTGATCGCTGTAAGCAAGACAAAGCCTACAGAAGCCATCTTAGAAGCCTATGATGCGGGTCAAAGAATCTTTGGCGAAAATAAAGTTCAGGAACTCACTGATAAGTTTGAAGTGTTACCCAAGGATATAGAATGGCACATGATTGGCCACTTACAATCCAACAAGGTAAAATACATGGCATCATTTATACATTTGATACATGGCGTAGACACAGCGAAACTTTTAGAAGAAATAAACAAGCAAGCTATAAAAGTAAACCGAATTATACCTTGTCTTCTCCAAGTTCATATTGCGGAAGAGGAAACCAAATTCGGTTTCTCAGAAGAAGAGATACTTACCTTTTTTCAATCCGATAAGAACAAAACGTTAAAGAATATTCATATTTCTGGATTGATGGGAATGGCCACTTTTACCGACAACAAAGTTCAGATCCGAAAAGAATTTAAAAGTTTACGAATGCTATTTGAGAAACTAAGATCATTGACCTTACCAGCAAATACCGAGATGAAGGAACTCTCTATGGGCATGAGCGGTGACTATCAAATAGCCATTGAGGAAGGCAGTACAATGGTGAGGGTAGGGTCAGCTATTTTTGGTAGCAGGGATGACTTAGCTGTTACTGGTTAACGGTTATCATTACGCGTACTTATAATTTAATTTAAATTAACTTCTCATGAATCAAAAGCAAACACTCATAACGGCATCAATATGTGGCGGGCTCGCGGTAGCTATAGGTGCATTTGGCGCACATACATTGAAACCTATGCTTATAGCCGCTGGCAGATTAGATACGTATGAACTTGCTGTACGATATCAGTATTATCATACGTTTGCATTAATTACTGTTGGAGTGCTAATGAATCAATTTCCTTCTAGCAAGTTAACGTATGCTGCTATTTTTTTTATAGCGGGAATTTTAATTTTTTGTGGAAGTCTTTATGTGCTTTGCTTTACCGGATTAGGTATTCTTGGAGCAGTTACACCAATCGGTGGCGTACTCTTTATTTTAGGATGGGTATTCTTATGTCTTGGTATTAGATCAAAATAACAAAGGCCTCGAAGAAGGCCTTTGTTATTATAAAATCAAAAGGATTATTTCTTTGTATAAGTGAATTTCCAATTACCTTGTACCAGTTGAACACGCCCGTTATTAAATCCCTCGCCGGTATAGTTGAATGATATAGTAAGTTGGGTATCTGTTACCGTATAAGTCATGCTTAATTTATCTACATCTCTTGTCATAGTCTTAGCAGTGGTGACATTACCGAAATGCCAATTTCCAGTTTGTTCCCACACACTTAGCTTAGGCAGTTTACCAGTAAAAGTGTACTGGTAACTTTCGCCATCGTTCGCATACGTTCCGGAAATAGTCATATCCAAGCCCTTATAAGCTTCCGTTCTTTCGTCTTCGATATCATCTAAAGTAACTGCACTTACTTCCCAGGTTCCGGATAGTTTTCCAAGCTCTACTTTTTCAGCAGAGTCTTCACCATCATCACCGCCACCGCAGCCTGTGAAAGCAAGACCTAAACTAGTTACAAATAATAAGGAGAAAAATCTTGATAGTATTTTCATATTTTGAGAGTTAGTATTTTAAATGTCTCGGTAAAAATAGTAAAATCAAACCAATTATGCGCGTTGGCGCGCGTTGGTTTAAATTAATTGTTAATATTTTAAAAGGCAGTTGCGTAACCTCATTTGTAATTTGAAATGTCAATTTTAATGGCATTGTCAGGGTATTCAGCTTGTTGGTTACTCGCAATAAATATCATATTAGTGCCAATAAGGCTGTTCAACCAGGTTAAATACCAGTCGAACGCCTTTTTATCTAAGTTAGTACCAGGCTCATCTAGAAAAATAATTTTTGACTCGGTGAAGAAAGCGAGCGCCAATTTTAACCGTTGTTTCATACCTGATGAAAAATTGGCGATTTGTTTTCCCCGGGCCTGATCCAGGTATATGATGTCTATTATTTTATCAAGCGTAAAGCCCGATCGGATTTTCTTGAGTTTAAAATGAAAGTTCAATTGCTCAATCAATGTAAATTCATCAATAAGTTCCATATACGGTGTGGCTATCGCAATGTGCTGATATACGTCTTCGATCGCAATGTCACCAGCCAAATGGGTGTAACTTAAACTGCCTGAGGTAGGCGGCATTTGCCCCCATAATACTTGTAGCAATGTAGACTTCCCAGCGCCATTTGGGCCTGTAATAGCGTAGGTATTTCCAGATTTAAATGTGTAACTAAGATTTTTAAAGATCCATTCGCGGTTAAAGCGCTTGCTTATGTTTTGAATGGTTAGTTGCATGCTCATGGACTTAATAAGTTAATCGTTAATTGTTAATTGTTAATTAATCGAGGAGTTGCCTACAATTTGCATGAGTGCCACAACCATTAACTATTACTATTAACTGTTAACGCTTCTCCGATTGCTTCTCAAGGTTAAAAAGTTCGTTCAAAATTTCAGAAACCGATTCGGCATCGCCACGTTTGCAGGCAGCCTTCAATTGAAGTACAGGATATTTTAATATTTTTTGCATGAGAGAGCGGCTCATCTCATCAAGTTTTTCAGCTTCTTCAGGCTTGGCATTCTTAATAAAGCGAGCGAGTTCTTCTTTACGGATTTGCTCTAAAGAATTCTTTAGTCTTTGAATAGTCGGTGAAACAATCATTTCCTTTGACCATTCCCCAAACTCCTCTATGGCTTCGTTGATAATGGATTGAACCTGGGGTATTGAAGCCTTGCGTCTTTCTAGTGCTTGATTAGTTTTCTGTTGAACGTTATCCAGGTTGTAGACAATTACACCAGGAAGCTCTTCTACAGCAGGTTCAACGCTGCGGGGCATAGAGAGATCAATAAAGAATTTATGTGAAAGTATTTTTATATCCTTTAAAAGCTTATAGGTAATAAGCGGCTGAGCGCCAGATACAGAACTGATTATCACATCAGCTTTAGCCAGTTCATCGCTTAACTTTTCTATTCCCGCAAAGGCAAATCTACATTTGCCAGCCAACTTCTCGGCTTTTTCAACGGTGCGGTTTAAAATGGTAACATTTTTAAAGCGCGAGTTCGTCAGATTAAGGCAAAAATCGCGGCCAATTTCACCAACACCAAGCACAACTATTTTAGGGTTCGTAATTCCAAAAATTAGGTCTTCAGTTAGTTCTTTCGCGGCATATGAAATAGACGCTGCGCCGTCACGGAAGGAGGTCTCTTGCACAACTCGCTTATTTGCAAAAAAGATGGTATGCATAAGGCGGTGAAGAAATGGACCGGCCATATTTTCGTCGGCGCTCCATTGGTACGCATTCTTTACTTGCCCTGAAATCTGTAAATCACCAATTACCTGAGCATCAAGTCCTATTCCTACCTCGAAAAGATGCTGCACTGCTTCTTTTCCAGTAAGGGCTACAAAATGTTCTTCAAAATCGTTGGGAACATTTTTAATAAGTTTTAAGGCTTTAAAGATATCGCCTGATAATTCTTTTGTAGCATTATAATAAATTTCTGTACGATTGCAGGTAGACACAATTAACACATCGCTAGCTTGGGAAAAATCGCGAAGAAGGTTTAAAAGTCTTTTGGATTCGATTTCAGTTAGGGCAACTTGTTCACGTATTGCTACTGGAGCCGTTTTGTACGTTAAAACTAATGCTTTGAAAGAATTATCTATAGAAATCACAAGAGCAAAAATACAGTGGTTTCAAAAATATAGCATGACAAATATCATCTTGAAACTAATTTAGAATGCGTATAAATAACGCTTCTATAAAATCATGTTTCAATTCAACTTGATTTGTTAAGCTTTGTTTCTGATTATCCTAAAACAATGCAAAGGTGTCCATAATAGCCGTCACATTTTAATTAGAATCAAATTTTCCTTTAATTTAATTATGGTTGGTCCAAAGCTATGGATACGTAATTTCTTCGGCTTCTCAAGAAAAGAAACAAATGGGTTTATCATTTTACTATTGGTAATGGCTTTGCTTATCTTTTCAGAACCTGTTTCAAGGGCATGGATAGCTTCACGCACCGATGATAATTCCGCCGCTAAGAATAGAATTATACTAGACAGTCTGGTGGCTCAATGGAAAACGGAGCAGAAGTTGGAGCCAGATAAGTCTATTAAAACACCAAATTCAAATTCTCAATTTTTCTTCGATTTTGACCCCAATTTCATCTCACATGAAAAGTTAAACAGACTTGGATTTACTAAAAATTTAGCCTCAAGAATTATTCATTACCGGGAAAAGGGAGGAAAATTTCAAATTAAGTCTGATCTACTTAAAATTTACGGAATTGATTCAACGTTATACCGCAAGCTTTATAGCTATATTCAATTACCCATTTCATTACCGCATGCAGATAAGTCCATAAAACCAGCTACTTCAACGCCGCTTGCAAAAGAGAAATTTGACTTAAACCTAGCTGATACGTCCCAATTAAAAAAGATCTATGGAATTGGATCAGTTCTATCATTACGTATAGTTAAATACAGAAATAATCTGGGTGGTTTTATAAAACCCGAACAGTTGATCGAGATTTTTGGATTGGATTCGTCCGTAGTTCGTAGATTGATACAATCTTCTTTTATGGATGTGAAATTTGCCCAAAAACAGATTAACTTAAATACGGCAAGTGAGTCTGAACTTGACATTCACCCTTACATCACCAAGCCAATGGCCAAAGCCATTGTTACTTATCGATTTCAACATGGAAAGTTCAATACAGTTGAAGAGATTCGAAAACTTCAACTAATAGATGACAAGGTAGCTGCAAAGCTTCTTCCGTATTTAAAAGTGCAGGATTAACTGGTAACTTATTATGATTAATGAATTAATAGAAACCAATACATTGTCAGAGACCAATAAAAATATCCTTCGCACTTACCTACGCAGACTTACAAATCTCTCAGGTAACAATCGCTCATTGCTCATGTTGAGACTTCCGTCTGAGCAAGCTATTGATATACATGAGCTCAGCTTTTTAAATAAGGAAAATTCGTTTAGTATAATCAGTGCCTTAATTGCTGGTAAAGAAAAGAAAGTATGCCAAGTTTTAGATAGTCGGCTTGAGACGAATAACGACAGCAGCAAAAAATTAAAGACACTGCAACGAGCAGATCACTTTCTTTTTGAAGAGCGTGGATCTAATGATCTACATGTAGGTTGGCCTTTTTTACGTGGCAAATTATCAGATGGCACTTTAGTAAGATGTCCTTTGCTCTTTTTTCCTGTTATGCTGATACAAGATAACAACCAATGGATTATTCAACCGCGTAAGGATGCAGGCATAACATTTAATAAATCGTTTTTATTAAGTTATGCGTTCTATAATAAAATAGAGATTGCTGAAGATTTGCTTGAAACAAATTTCGATGACTTCACAGTAGATAGTACAGACAGTACCGTATTTCGAACGGAGCTCTATAAACTACTTAAAGATAAGCTTGAAATAAATTTTAATTCTGATAATTTTCGTGATGAGCTTATCAACTTTCATGAATTTAAAAAAGATGCTTTTGCAGAAACTCAAAAGAATGGCGAATTAAAATTATTTCCAGAAGCAGTGCTTGGAATCTTTCCACAAGCAGGCTCACAGCTCGTACCTGATTACTTGCATTTAATAGAAGAATCTTCTTATGCTGATCTAGAAGATTTTTTTGTTGCAAAAAACAAAAGCATACATCTAGCGCCGATTGACAATCGGTTGAAGGAGGAAAAGATTTTTACACCTTTCACTACCGATGCCTATCAAGACAAAGCAATCAATGCTGTAAAAAATGGTCACTCTATTGTTGTGCAAGGCCCCCCTGGTACGGGCAAGTCACAACTTATTTGTAACCTCATGGCCGATGCCATCGCATCAGGTAAACGCGTGCTCCTTGTTTGCCAAAAACGTGCGGCCCTAGATGTTGTTTACGATAGATTGAAACAAATTGATCTCACTGACTTTCTCGGCTTAATACACGATTTTCGTAATGACCGAAAAGAAATATTTTCAAAAATTGCAAAACAGATTGATCGCATTGATGAATATAAAATACGAAATAGAAGCATTGACATTATTCAAATAGAACGTAAATTCTTTCAATCGTGCAGAAGAATTGATCAGCTTACAGAAGAGTTAGACGAATTTAAAACGGCCTTATTTGATGAAAAAGAATGCGGTCTATCTGTAAAAGAACTTTATCTCACGTCTGATCCCAACGCGGAAGCCATAAACATAAAACAAGAGTACCAGTTTTTTCCTTTTCAGGATATCTATGAATTTGAAAGCAAAATAAAAACGTATGCAAACTATGCTTTGTGGTTAGATGCTGATGATTATTTGTGGAGAAGAAGAAAGTCGTTTGCTTACTTTCAAGTGTCTGATCTCAGAGAGATTCAAAAAGTTATAGCTGACATACCCGTATTTCAGAAAAAGGTTAGTGATGTGGTCGAAAATATTATTTCAACTAAAATCAACCTTGAGGATGGCGCTTCATTCTATGCACGCGAGATGGAGGTTCTCGGAATGATCTCTGTGCTAAAAGACGAGGACACCTATCGTTATTTTCAGAAGATGGTAAATGAGCCTGAATATGAAACCAGTTTACTTTGGTTTACAAATACAGAGCGTGTCTTGATGAACTGTTTTGAAGGCTTGGGTCCTGAGGTTACGTTACCAAGTGAACAAATGGGCCATGTGCAGTTAGCTTTACAGCAGCGCATGGAAGCGAGAAGAAACTTAATTAGCAAAATTCATTGGGAGTTTTTCTCCCACACAAAATATTTTTTAAAACGCGTACTTGTAGCTAACGATTTACCTTATAATAAAGCAGGACTGAAAAGCCTTGAAGTGAGGATAGATAACAGGCTGAATTTAGAGCATCACCTAACGGCAATTAGAAAAAAACCATGGCTGCTCGATATCCCTGCTGACTACACAGAAGAGAAATTTATAGAATGGTTCTTAAAACAAAAGCTAGCCATACGCGCCAAATTAGCTTACAACACACTAAGGGAAGTAATAGGAAGCATCAACGTTGAGAACTATTCTAGAATTGAATTTATAGATTTATTCCGAAAGCTTTTGGATGCTGTCAAGCATATTCCGTCAAAGCGAACTGAATGGTTACGCTACCTTTCTCCCTTTCAGGTAAAGCAAATTATACTTAATCCTGACACAGAGAAAGAATACAGTGCAACCTTAGATCGTGATTTTGATAATTTGTCTGAGTTTGACAGACTAAGCGAAGAACTAAAACCACATGAGCGAAGTGTCATTTCAAAAATCCAAGATCTAACTAACAAGTGGGATGCAGAGCGTATGGCTGCTATCTTCCAAAACAGTTTACGACTAACTTGGATTGAGCATATTGAAACAAAGTATCCGCCACTTCGTTGGGTTTCTTCTCTCAAGATGGATGAGATGCAAACGGAGTTAAGACACCAGGTTAATGAGAAGAAAAAATTAAGCAAGGAGATATTGTTGCTACGTGCCAGAGAGCGGCTGTACGAAAACATTGTTTATAACCGCCTGCAAAATCGCATCACTTACCGTGATTTGCTTCATCAAGTCTCTAAGAAGAAGAGAATGTGGCCAGTTAGGAAGGTTATTAAAGAATTTCAAGAAGAACTCTTTCAACTTGTACCTTGTTGGATGGCTTCGCCCGAATCGGTATCAGCTATATTTCCGATGGCAGAATTATTTGACCTCGTTATCTTTGATGAAGCATCACAATGTTTTGCAGAACGCGGTGTTCCCGCTATGTATCGTGGTAAACAAGTGGTAATTGCAGGCGATGATAAACAACTTCGTCCAAGTGAACTCTATCACGTTCGCTGGGACGAAGAAGGTGAGCATCCTGATCAGGAAGTTGATTCCTTGCTAGAACTTACAGAACGATATTTGTCTACTGTTCATTTACAAGGTCATTACAGAAGTCAATCCTTAGAGCTAATTGATTTTTCTAACCAACACTTTTATGAAGGCAGACTTCGCCTGTTACCTGATAGAAATGTTATTAATCAAAATCAACCCGCGATTTCGTATTGCAAAGTTGCTGGTGTATGGGAAAACCACACCAATCAAATAGAGGCAGAGGCCGTTGTTGTTAGGGTTCTGGATTTAATTCAAAACCATCCCGCGAAGGAAATTGGTATTGTAACATTTAATGCGCCTCAGCAAGTGCTTATTCTTGATCTCTTAGAAGAAGAAGTTGCCAAACTAGGACTTACCATTCCATCGTCTTTGTTTGTAAAGAATATAGAAAACGTACAGGGTGATGAAAAGGACATTATAATATTTTCAGTGGGCTACGCTCCCGATAGAAAGAAGAAAATGTCTATGCAGTTTGGTAGTTTGAATGTAGCAGGTGGAGGCAACAGATTAAATGTGGCCGTTACACGAGCGCGAGAAAAAATTATTTTGATTAGCAGCATCTGGCCGGAGCAGCTAAAGGTTGACGGTGTTAAAAATAATGGACCCCAGCTACTGCGAAAATACTTGGAGTATGCCCGAGAAGTTGATCAACGTAAGTTTCAACCTGCTGTACAAAACAGTAGCGAACGGAACACTTCCTGGTTTTTGAATGCACGTATAAAAGCTTGGGGTGAAAAAAGATTTGAAGATGTTCTATTTGAACAAAATACTTTACCCTTTGCAGATTTAAATTTTAAAACCACCGATCAATATCTCGGAATTATCCTCACAGATGACTCACGTTACTTCACAAGCTTTTCTGCTAAGGAGATCTACGCCTACACACCATCATTACTAACAAAGAAAAATTGGAGCTACCGCACACTCTTCAGCCGCAACATTTGGAAGACAAGCCTTAAAGTAGAAGATGAATTAACGCGCTTTATAGGGTCTTTAAAATAGTAAGGGTACAAGTCGTTAATGGTTATATTATTACTGTTTTAGGGTAAACATCACCTGAACAACATAAAAACCAGAGCACGTGTTGGTGCTCTGGTTTTTAATAAATATTAGTTTTGTATCCAGACCTTTCGGTAGGCAACCGAGGATCCATGCTTTATTTTCACTAAGTAGAAACCATTTGTCAAACTGCCAACTGGAAGCTTGCCTTCATTACCTTCAAATTCACGGCGATCAAGTACGTTGCCGTTGACGTTCAAAAGCTCTGCGTTAAATCTTGTTACACTTTCCGAAAGCTTGATGGTAAGATCACTACTGACTTTTGTTGGATTAGGATAAATCCCAATTGTTTCCGACGAAGTTTCCTCGCCAACGGCAGTGCGATCACCAACGAGCCTGCCACTGGCAGATATCGGATTAACAATGAAGGCATCTATGAATATATACTTGTTGCAATCTGTATTTTGAACCTTGATGGTATGCGTGTCACTACTTAGGCCAGTTATAGTAAAAATCGTCTGCTGATGAAGCTGACCTGGATAATAGAAGTTTGCATCCTGTTTATAAACACCATCAATGTACACTTTGGCAAACTCAAAGCCCCAGTCAGCTTTCATCGCAATGAGCCGAATGGAGGTCCCGATAAATGTAAGGCTGGCCGCACCTCTGCAGTTGCTTTCATGCTCACTTCCCTCATAGTAGCTTGCGTTGCTGGAAATCGTCCAGCTGTTACCTGTAGTTGAGTAAATAATTCTTGCGTCGCTATTGTTTATCACTTCAGGTATGCCTGCGGTAGATCTTGAAGTAATGATAACGGTACTTGTGGCAGTTTCTCCACCGTCCTGCGTTGTTACGGTGATAGTAGCAGAACCTGCCGCTACCCCCATAACCAAACCTGAGGCGGTTACGGTTGCTACAGCCGTATTACTCGAGCTCCACGTCACAGTTCCATTGGTGGCGTTTGATGGCAATACCGTTGCAGTTAATTGCTGTGTTGTTGAGGCTGCCATGGAGATAGAGGCAGGTGTTACCGTTACGTCTGTTATAGCAACCATTGGCTTAGTTACGGTTATGGTGCTGGCAGCGCTTTTTCCCCCATCTTGTGTCGTTATAGTGATCGTTGTAGATCCTGGTGCAATGGCAGTGACTAGGCCCAATGAATTTACAGTTGCGACAGCGGTATTACTCGAGCTCCACGTCACAGTTTGATTGGTGGCGTTGGATGGAGAAACTGTTTTCGTAAGCTGTTGAGTACTTTCGGGAGACATCAATATTGCGATAGGGGATATGGTGATACCAGTTACGCTTACCGTTGATGTTGTGGGGTATACAAGACTGGGATAGTTCGCATAAATCCAATCTAGGCCTGGTTTACTATCAGCCATTGTGCCATTTCCATCCACACCATTCGAAGTCCATGGCATCAAACCTTGCCATCCTTTTTGAAATGCTTTTTGATAGTTTTGAAGTGGCGTATAACCAGCTCCTCCTTTAGCAGGACTTTCTCCAATAATACATGGCTTATCATTTAAACCATAATCAGTGGGTGACTTGTCAAATGGATTACTGAAATATGTGTTCATCCAATCATAGTAATGGATGTTCCAAAAATCCATATTTGTATGGGCTAGGTAATTACCCGATCCACCATATACGTTCGTATTGTATTTTATCCCTGCACCTAAGCCTTGGCAAACCAGAACGCTGCTGTTTGCATGCGTTACATTGGCTGTTCTCGTTATCAGGTCCTGCACATTTGAAGCAGAAATTCCCTGGTTATCCCACATCCAGTCAAGCTCATTACCACAATCTACTGCAAAGAAGTACGGGTTGTTTTTATATCGATTTACAAACTGTTTTACATAGTTATCAATGTAAGACTGCCGACTAACAGCACTGTTCACCATTGCTCTCCAGCGCGTATAATTGGTATGGTAAGTTGCTGTGTGGTCAAATGATATCATGGCTACCATAACATAAATTTGTTTGGCCTGTGCAATAGCCATGAAGTCATCCATGTTTGACCAGAACTGAGCCGTCGCCCCAGCTACATAACCGTTAGCGTCTATGTTGATGCCGACTTCGCCATTAGAAGTCGCCCAAATACGTGTGGAGTTTACGTGGTTGTCTTTTAATTTTTGCATCTCTCCATTCCACCAGGCGGAATTGTAATTTCCACCGAAATCATTCCATGAGTTCCAAGGAGTATTCGTTCCGTTAAGCCAAATCCGGTTAGCGCCAGCGCGAAATTCTGTTCCGCTTACGCTGATTCGCTGAGCATGCGTTTGTTGGTGAAGTATTCCTGTAAGCAGGATGAAGATGAGCACAAACAATGCATTATGGGTGAATGGGTATTTTAATTTGTCTCGTTTGATTATCATAGGATAGGTATATATTTATTTTAGTTCAAATTGTAAGAAAGTGTTCTTGAAGGTTTAAGATGGCATTAACCTCTACCGAAAAGCAAAGTCTCCTTGTAGACTTGTATACCAGAAGACATACATCGGCCTGTGCAGATTAATAGTTTCTAACATAAGACTGTTTTGTTCAGATTGAATATGGTAACCTTCATGTTTGTACAAAACTATAATTTTAAATGTATATGCTTACAGTAAGCAGGATTTTATTTCATTATAAATACTCGTCTTAGTTCATTTGACATTGCTGATAGCTCGATGCCTGTTAAGTCAACACTCGTATAAAAACGACTAAGGTAACGAGTTGAAGCTGATGGATATGTGGATTGAACTACACAACAACCAAATGTGATTGAGCAAGCAAAGAAGAGTAAGGTTTAGCCAAACTTACCTACAATTGTAAGTTAACTTCCTGGCGAAATAACTAAAAAATATGGGTCTATGTGCTTTAGTGTGGAAAGATATTAGAGATCTGCTATTTTTCGGTCA
>CAXSCR010000019.1:0-63161 GCA_964235605.1 uncultured Cyclobacteriaceae bacterium
ACCCGATACCGCACGCATCATGTTCGAGTTCAGGTGTGTACAAACCCTGTTGCATCTTTTTAATTCTGTTAAAACGTTTCTAAATATCAACTACTACAGCCGAACGAACTTTGAAGATACTGATTATCGCCGAACATTCTTCGGCAAGTATACCTATACAACAGAATTTTTATAACTTTTTTACAAAAGTTTCGAAATTTTTTAAAATATCTAAAGTGTCAACGTTTGCAATGTAGATTATTTGAAAAATTTTTAATCGGGCCGGAATCGATTGTGTTTCTTTGAACCGTAGCGTGTTGTGGTTGTGTTGTTAATTAAATACCTTGGTTGCCCGCACCATTTCCATTTTACCAGGAGGTCCCGGTAGCGATTCAATGCTTAAACCTAAGCTTTTAAGATCCCTTTTAAACTGACCTTTGGCACAATAAGTAACTAATATGGCATTGTCTGCCATGCTCTCTACAACTTTTTTAAGCGCGGGTAGCGTCCACATATCAGGTTGTTTGCTTGGCGAGAACGCATCGAAATAAATCAGGTTGTAATGATCTTGTGGAAAACCAACTTGCTGAAGGGTGTCTTTGATTTTGAGCAGATTGAAGTTTGGTTGAATCCTATTCCAACTTTCCCACGAAGACGCGTGAAGCAAATCAAAGCAATTCTTCAAATTCTTTGTACTTGCATAATTTAAAGCATTCCATATTTCTTTTTCCAGGGGAAAGGCTTCTAACGTAGTGTAATTAATATTAATAGAAAGACTGGATATATATTGAAGGGTGAGTAAAGCATTAAGACCTGTTCCAAATCCTATTTCAAGAATATTAATTTGCGCAGGGTTAGACCTTTTATGAATGAAGTCAAGCCCTCTATCTATATATACATGTTGTGACTCACCTATTGCTCCATGCACAGAATGATACGTTTCATTCAATTCTATATTTAATAAAGAATGTGAGCCGTCTGCAGTTAGGATGATTTCATTCATATTTATTATTAGGCATTGGGCGTACTAGGCATTAGGCATTGGCATTAGTTTAGGCATTAAGGCATTGGGCATTAAGTTAGGCATTGGGCATTGGGATATTAAAACATTGGAGGAGATGTTGTATTAACATGTTCCTCTGGTCTCTTAAAAAAGAGAAACAAACAGAAATGCTGTTTATTGTTTGTTGATGAGGGCTACGGCGTAGGCGTTTACACCTTCTTCGCGGCCCACGTATCCTAGCGTTTCGTTTGTGGTGGCTTTGATTGAAACATCGTCTTCGGCAATATTCATGAGGGGGGCTAGGGTTCTTTTCATTTCCGCGATGTGGGGGTTGATCTTTGGATTTTCTAAGCAAAGTGTACAATCTACATTGCCAATCGCCCATCCCTTTTCTTGTAGTAGGCGCGTAACTTCTACTAAAAAGTATTTACTGTCTTTACCTTTCCAACGTTCATCCTTGTTGGAGAAATGAAAACCAATGTCACGCAAATTAGCGGCTCCTAACAAGGCATCACAAATTGCATGGATAAGAACATCAGCATCAGAATGACCAACGGCTCCTTTCTTTGATTCAAGTTTTATTCCGCCCAACCAAAAATCTTTTCCTTCTTCAAGCTGGTGAACATCGAAGCCCATACCGACACGTATCTTCATAATTAATTTAGTTACTGGCTACTCGCTTTTAGCTGCTAGTAGTCTTGAATAAACTATTCCATTTCGTTATAGAATGACGCAATACTGTCCGCTTCCTAAAACGGCTGTGGACTGTCGACCGTGGACTGTGGACTAGATCTATAATACATCACACTTGCCTGTTTTTCGTTAAACACATCCTTGGCCACGCGTTTAATATCCGATGTTGTTATTGAACTGATTCTTTTCTTCTCATCATTAACCGTATTTACATCGCCTGACAAGGCCGCAAAAGCTAGATTCATGGCGCGGTTTATAACTTCAATTTCACCGAACTCTAACGTTGAGTAAGATTGATTTTTTACTTTTTCAAGCTCTGCTTCATCTGCTCCTTCACTAACAATCTGCCTGACTACTTTGTCTACTTCAGCCTCGGCATCTTCAAGGTTGACTCCGTCTTTCAACCTTCCGCTTATTACTAACAAGCCAGGATCAATTGTACCCATCGTAAATGATGATATGGATGTGAAGATTTCTTTTTCTTTTACTAGTTGCTGATAAAGGCGACTGGAGTTTCCGCGACTTAAAATATCACTGAGTAAATCAATGGCGTAATAATCATCATGAAATCTACCTGGCATATGATAACTTTTATATAACGCGTTAGCAGGTACATTTGCTTTTATCTCAAGTATTCTTTTAGCGTTCTGTAGCGGTTCTACTGGCAGTTTCCTTTCTGTTTTTTTTCCTTTCGGGATGGGACCAAACCATTTTTCAGAAAGTTTTTTTACCTGCTCAGTTGTAACACCTCCGGCCACAACCAATACGGCATTGTTCGGTATGTAGTGATTAAAGAAAAAATCTTTCACATCATCCATAGTCGCATTTTCAATGTGACTTATCTCCTTACCAATGGTCGCCCACTTGTAAGGATGTGTTGTATATGCTAATGGTCTCAGCTTTAGCCACACATCGCCGTAAGGCTGATTTAAATACCGCTGCTTAAACTCTTCTATTACAACTTTGCGTTGCACGTCAAGTGCGTGCGGATCGAAAGAAAGGCTCAACATTCTATCGCTCTCGAGCCAGAACCCTGTTTCTATATTCGAAGCAGGAAGCGTGAGATAGTAATTCGTTATATCGGTGTTGGTAAATGCGTTGTTCTCACCACCTACCTTTTGTAATGGCTCATCATAGCTTGGAATATTAACTGAACCACCAAACATTAAATGCTCAAAGAGATGCGCAAACCCGGTTTTGTCCTCACGTTCATCACGCGATCCTACGTCATACAGTATATTTAATACAGCTATCTGTACTGTTGGATCTTCGTGCACAATGACGCGGAGTCCGTTTTCTAATTCAAATTCTTTAAAAGCTATCATCAACCTCAAAAATACTAAAACCTAATGATGCATCTAATACTATTTTTAAGCCTTGATACAATTGCCCCAAACTTAAGGGAACATCAAAAAACTGAATAACTTAGTGTTTTCTGTTTCTTATGAATTTCGAGCGTAAACAATATTCTGACACTGTTCTTAAAAGCCTCTATGAAGGGCTGCTTCGCCCACGTCTAATAGAAGAAAAAATGCTAATCCTTCTTCGCCAAAATAAAATCAGTAAGTGGTTTAGCGGAATAGGTCAGGAGGCAATCTCAGTGGGTGTTACAATGGCGTTAAATGAAGATGAATACATCTTGCCCATGCATCGAAACTTAGGCGTTTTTACTTCACGCGACGTGCCTTTCGACAGACTTTTTGCGCAATGGCAAGGCACTCCGAAAGGATATACTAAGGGTAGAGATCGCTCCTTTCATTTTGGATCCAATGAACATCATATAGTAGGTATGATCTCTCATCTCGGTCCACAAAATGGGGTTGCTGATGGAATTGCGTTAGCTAGTAAATTAAAAGGCGAGGAAAAGATTACGGTAGTTTTTAATGGGGATGGTGGAACTAGCGAAGGCGATTTTCATGAAGCTGTGAACGTGGCTGCCGTGTGGGATTTACCTTTAATCTTTATCATTGAAAATAATGGCTACGGCCTTTCAACGCCTAGCAACGAACAATTTAGATGTAAAAGTTTTGCTGACAAAGGCATAGGGTATGGCATTGAAGGAATAAGCATTGATGGCAACAACATTCTAGCGGTTTATGATACCGTTTCTTCCATAGCGAAAGACATTCGTAAAAATCCGCGACCGGTTATACTAGAATGTCGCACCTTCCGTATGCGTGGACATGAGGAGGCCTCAGGTACGAAATATGTTCCCAAAGAATTAATGGATGATTGGGCTAAGAAAGATCCCATAGAAAATTTTGAAAAGTATTTACTGGCGCAACACGTTATTGATAAAAGCTATACCGACAAACTTCGAAAGGAAATTAAATTAGAAATTGAACAAGGTCTAGAAGTTGCTTTTCAAGAAACGTACCCGGAGGCTGACACTGATCTGGAAGTTAACGATGTCTATTCACCGTTTCGACAACATGTGATTAACCCATCGTCTAACAAAAAAACTGAAAAGAGATTTATTGATGCAATCAGTGATGGATTACGTCAAAGTATGGAGAAATTCGATACCCTTGTTTTGATGGGGCAGGACATTGCAGAATACGGCGGTGTCTTTAAAATAACAGAAGGCTTTGTAGAAGCATTCGGTAAAGCCCGGGTACGCAATACGCCTATTTGTGAATCTGCTGTTGTTGGTGCTGGCTTAGGCTTGTCTATTAAAAATATGAAAGCCATGGTAGAAATGCAGTTTGCAGACTTTGTTACCGAAGGCTTTAATCAAATTATAAATAATCTTGCAAAGAGTTATTGGCGGTGGGGCCAACCTTCAGACGTTGTTATTCGCATGCCTACCGGTGCGGGCACTGCTGCAGGGCCGTTTCACAGTCAATCCAATGAGGCTTGGTTCTTTCACACGCCCGGGTTGAAAATTGTTTATCCATCCAACCCCTATGACGCCAAAGGTTTGCTTTGTGCTGCCCTGGAAGATCCGAATCCGTATCTATACTTCGAACACAAAGTTTTATATCGTTCGCTTAAAGCTACTATCCCTGATGATTATTACACGATAGAAATTGGAAAGGCAAAATTAGTTAGAGAAGGGAAAGATCTTACTATTGTTACCTATGGAATGGGTGTGCATTGGGCACAAGAAGTTATGGATTCTATGGAAGATATAAGAGCAGATATCCTTGATCTAAGAACATTATTACCGTGGGATAAAGAGGCAGTTGCGGAGAGTGTAAAGAAAACCAATCGTGTTTTAGTTTTACATGAAGATACACTCACAGGTGGTGTGGGCGCAGAGATAGCCGCTTGGATAAGCGAGCATCATTTCAAACATCTTGAAGCCCCAGTTATGCGACTGGCAAGTTTAGATACACCTATTCCTTTTGCTCCGACATTGGAAAGAAATTTTTTACCCAAGGGAAGGTTGAAGGCTAAGATTGAAGCGTTGATGAAATTTTGATTAATGTGCAAATTCACAATGTGCGAATGTGCAGATGGCGTTTGGGGTATGGGTGAATATGTAATTAGTATTATTCGAGTTCTTGCTCCGACATTCCTAAATCTGGATGACTAACTACCTTAGATCAATTGATGATTAATCAATGCATAATTAAATGACGCTGGTTTAAAAGAAATTTATATAACGGCAGATGGAGATTAGATTGGAAGCGTTATAAGTGACTATCGACTCGGTTATGTCTGTAGTTGATAATGTTAATATCCGATTCAAGACTGTAATGCACTATTTCAATGATATTAGGGCATGTTCAAGTGACTGCAGGCTTATGTTAATCGCGCCTTTAAAGTGTATTTTTATCTTTCGTGCCTTCATAAATTTTCCATATCTTAGCTTGTTACCGAACGATTTTTGACTAGAAAACGACACAATAGCGCAGCCTTACTGAAAAACGCGATAATGTTCATCGCTTTTATAATCGTTACGCTATTTTTAGCAACGTCAACCTTTGCTCAAAATACAAAAGGCGACAAGGCAGCGAGTAACACAAATCGCGTAGGCGGGCAAAAACCTAAGAAGGAAAAAAGAGGCCGTTCCTCTAACAACCAAAACGCAAGGTTTATTAATAATAACGCCAAACAGCCTAACGCTGAGCGTTCAGTTTCAAATAGATCTTCTCTTTCGAGATTAAAAAGACTTCAAGGATCGTCTGCTAACCATGCAACTCGCAACAGAAATAGACCTGTTAACCCCAATGCCACTTTCTGGAATAGATCTAAAAAAACGGAAAATGCCACAACTAGAGATCTTTCCGGCAAATCGCTGCGAAGAAAGAATTACAGTACGCCAAGACCAAAGGTTTATGCTTCCACAGGTATTAAAAGTGCGCCTCAAAGTTCACCACCGGGTAGAAAAAGGAAAGTAGTACCACGCACTGCTTCCCGTTCTTTTATTAAACATAAAACTATTAATGCGAATGCAGGCTTCTGGAATGTTAAGAAGAAAGGTGAAAGAGCTGTTACCACTGATTTAGCAGGCAAACCACTTCGTACGAGAAATTATAGAACACCCAAACAAAAAGTTATCCCATCAAACAGTCCCTATGTGTCACGTCAAAGAATAGGTGATCGTGCTTATAAAGGCACCTTATCAGGGCGGGCGGCAAAAACTTCGCCTCGTTCCCGTCAAGGAGCCTGGCGTGGCGATGTAGCCGGAAGAAATATCAGAAGAAAAAATTTCACTAGTAAAAAACGTGTAGAAGGCCGACCCGTATTACGTGGGCCTGCCACCATACCAGGCGGCGGAGATTGGATCTCTAAAGGAACTATGCCTGGCGTTGGTCATAAGTCTGCGACAAAACATCCTGAGACACGAGCGGGTAAAGCGCCACTTCCTGTCCGCCTTCCTGGCATAGGGGGAAACGGGGTAGGGTATGCTGGCAACATAAAAAGACAGCGGCCCTTAAAAGGCGGTGGAAGTAGCAGTGGTAGGCTATGGAATAATCAAGGCACAGCCATTCAACCTAGGCCACCTGGAATTGGCGCCTTGGGCATAGGAGGTTTTCAAGGAAATATTAAGGGCCAAAGACCATTTAAAGGTGGTGGAAGTAGAAGCGGTCGGCTTTGGAATAATCAAGGATCAGCTATACAACCTAAGCCTCCTGGAATCGGAGCACTTGGCGTTGGAGGTTTTAAAGGAAATATTAAAGGTCAAAGACCGCTTAAAGGTGGTGGAAGCAGAAGTGGTAAACTTTGGAATAATAAGGGAATTGCCGTAGAACCACGTGCACCTGGAATTGGAGCCCATGGCTTAGGAGGCTTTCAAGGAAATATTAAAGGTCAAAGACCGCTTAAGGGTGGTGGCAGCAGAAGTGGTAAGCTCTGGAATAATAAGGGAATTGCCGTGGAACCACGTGCACCTGGAATTGGAGCGCACGGGCTAGGTAACTTTCAAGGAAATGTTAAAGCAGGAAGACCGCTTAAAGGCGGTGGCAGTATAAGTGGCAAATTATGGAACAATAAGGCAACTGCAATACCTGTTAAATTGCCTCCCGCATCCGCAGCACAGGTGGGCGGCCTTCCTGTAAAAAGAAAACTATTTGAGGACAGTCCAGGATTTTTCGATCAAGGTGAAACCTTCACTGGTTATATCAAATTACCAAGATTTAATAGGGGTTATACTCAAAATCCAAAAGCATCTGAAGAGTCTCTGCTTAAGAGAAAATTGAAGGATAAGGCCTTTGATGTTGATGGACTTGGTATCAAAGCAAAACGCCGAGCGTATGTTGCCAATAAGAAGAACGCTTCTGAGGATGCTCTACTAAAGTTGGAACCTACTAAAACTACCAACGCAGTTGGCAATCTGCAGATAAAAGTGAAACGCCGAGATTACATTGCAAATAAGAATGCTTCCGAAAATGCATTATATAAGTTACGGCCTACCGCTGGCACCGAAGCCGTAAATAATTTGCAGATAAAGGTGAAGCAATACAATTACATCCATAATAATAGTAGCTCTAAAGATGCGTTAAATGTTAGAGAGCCAGGTAAAGCTTTTGCAAGGGCCGCCGATTATCAAGGGAATATCAAAATGAAAAAATTTGAGTTGTTCAATCACCGTAAAAACCCCCTTCATCCTGATGCGCAGTTTGTAAAAATCAATAAAAACAATGTACCTGAAGAACGTGACTTGCTAACCAATTTTAAATTGTGGTGGGGACGTAATTTCCGTAAAAACGAAACGCAACCTGAAAACTTAAAAGAAAAAAAGAGAAGCCCGCGATATGATAAGGGTGAACTTGGAATATGGAATGAATAATCGAACTAATCTTTTTTTTAAAGGGTTGAAGGCAAAACAATAATCTGAATGGATTGGATAAAACTTAAAGACGTTAAACAGCTGGCGCTTATTCGTGAGCAGTCAATTGAAAAAGCTATTCTCATTTTTAAACATAGTACGCGCTGCTCCATAAGTAAAACAGCACTAGATCGCTTAGAAAGAAATTGGAAGGCAGAAGAGATGACTGAGATAACGCCTTACTATCTAGATCTTATTTCATTTCGTGACATTTCCAATCAAATAGCCAGTCAATTTGGGGTAGATCATGAATCACCTCAAGTTCTTATTATTAAGAACGGACAATCCATCTATGACTGTTCGCACTTTGACATAGACTATAATGCTATTCAAAAAGCATTTAAAAATTAAAGTTTATTGTCTGTTTAATCGATTCATTTAAGCTTAATGCAACGGGGCAGGTTAACGCGGCATGCTTTAATTTTTCTTTTTGAATGTCTGATGCAATAAGATGTGGATGAAAGAACGTGATTTGTATTTCTCCAATCTTTCTTGGGTTAGCCACCATGATTTTTTCAACTTCTGTATGCAGTCCTGTTAAATCAATTGCTTCTCGGTCTGCTAGCATACCCATGATGGTCATCATACAACTGCTTAAGGCAACGCATACCAAATCTGTTGGGCTAAAGGCATCACCTTTGCCATTGTTATCAGGAGGTGCATCGGTTATTATAACTTTACCCGATTTGGCGTGTGTCGCTTCCGTTCGTAACTCGCCTTGGTATTTTAACAGTAATTGGTGCCATTTGAATAATCTCTTGGTAGTTTTTACGTTTACAAATTAAAGTCTAAATTTATCAGAAGTTTCTGAATCAATGACTAAAAAGTTTTCCCTAATCCTCTTCTTGTTATGCCCTTTATTTCTTTGCGCACAAACTAAGGATAGTTACGAGTATGAATCTGAATTTACCTGGGGTTTAAACAAGAATACCTTTGGTGGCACTGTCGGCGGTGTCTTTCTCAAGAAGGGCAGAAAGATCAGCCCTAAGTTATTAGAAACTTTTGGCGTAGAGTTAATGAACATTAAACACCCTCAAGAGGTACGACTCACATCAGACCAAGGATCTTATATCTATGGCAAAAGCAACTATTTCTATTCAGTGAGACTACAATATGGCCGTGATCTGATTTTGTTTAGAAAAGCACCCCAGCAAGGTGTAGAGATAAAATTTGTTACAGCAGCAGGCATTTCTATAGGCTTTCTTGCCCCTTACTACGTGAACGTCGGCACGCCTGAGTTTCCTGTCTACGTGCAGTATAATCCACAAATTTCAACAAGTGAGATACAAGGCACCGGTCATATGTTACAAGGCGTAACGCGCTCAAAAATAAAACCCGGTGCCAATTTTAAAATGGCAATGAATTTCGAATTAGGTACCATTAAAAGCCAAGTAACAGGTTTCGAAGCTGGCTTCCTTTTAGACGCCTATACCAGCGGAATTGAAATTGTGCCAACAGCGAAAAGGTTTTCTCTGTATCCAACATTATTTATAGCGCTATTCTATGGAAATCGTAAATAGTCATCAACTTAGAATTTCTTTTAATATTTGCACTGATCGCATCTCACCTTGTGTTTCAATATGGTCTGCGTAGAATTTAAGTATTAAGTCTAATAGTATCCTTCGATGCGTGTTAGAGATAATAATTACCTGGTCATACGCTGCCTTAATTAACCTCTCCAATAATACTTCAATCTCAGCGTCTGTTGTTCTCCCTGCTAGAACTTCATTAATATGATGAGCGCCAAACCCCAGATACCTGCTGAGCTTTAATAAGAATAATAGGTGAAAATTCTCAAATCCTTCATCCATCCTATCAAGATTTGAAATTGAAAAATACAAGAAATCGAAAATTTCTAATGCTTGGCTTTCTTCTTTGATGGTTCGATTAACAACTTCGTTTATAAATAAGGCAATTGCAGACTTTTTAATGTTTGTATTAAGCGATTGGAAAGGGTAAAGGCATTTGAGTTCTTTTATCCTATTTATGTTTGCCATATCCCTGTGATAAACCACCATGTCAAGTAATGTGAGCGGTTGAAATAGGGCTATTTTATTTTTAGCTGTCTTGCTTCGTACCCCATTAACGATGTATGCCTGCAAGCCGAACATATCGGTAAAAATATTAACTATAATAGAAGTCTCTCCATATTTTGTAAATCTGAAAACAATACCTCGTGTTTTATAAAGCATGGTGATGATGTGTTATTCAACTACAGCAATTTTGCCAACTATATTTTCTGTAGAATCTTGATTGGAAGCGAATACCAAATAGATGCCAGTTACAGCGCGATGTCCGTTATAATCATACAGGTTCCAGGTAGCAGTACCACCGTTAGCTTGTGTTTGCCAAATTAGCTTGCCACTTATGTCTGTGATCTTTACCGTTGCATCAGCAGCTAATCCACTTATACCAACTGTTCCATTAAATTCTGATGTAATGGGGTTAGGAAATATTTTTACTGACTGAAATTGAAAATTACTTTCAGTAGCAGCAGCACGATACGAGACAACACCTTGCCCTGTAGCAAAGAAAACCTCTCCGGTATCATGGTTGATTTCTATATCATGTATTTGATTTGAAGGCAATGGACTATTTTCCGATGTGAAATTATAAATCAAATCTTCACCTGATGGACCAAATAGCCATACGCCATTATCCGTTCCCATCCATTTTCTATTACCTCCATCTACTGCAATAGCCGTTACCTTCTCACTTCTTAATAAGAATCTATTTTCGAAAATAGGTTTTGAAACATTAAACTCAGAGGCGAATACATCATAAGAACTAGTAACATAAGCGACACCTAAATCGGTACCAATCCAAACATAGCCATCACGATCTAAAGCTAAGGATCGGACCACGCTGCTGGGTAGTCCACCGGCATTATTTTGCTTGTCAAGATAAGCAGTCTTGTTCTTTTCAGGATCGAAAACAATAAGACCTCCACCATGGATTGAATCTAATGCCATCCAAACAAGCCCACTAAAATCCGTTAGAAGTTCTTCAGGATAGCGAGCAGCTGGTGCTGTGAAATCAAATGACTGCCATGTACTATTTTCCTTTAGTAGCAGAAGCGAATTTATGGCGCCATAATTCGCTACCCATAATCCTTGTTGTGATGCTTCAATAGCAGAGACATTAACAAATCTACCTGGTGGATTTATGTTAGCTAGTGGACTATTATTTTCATTGTAAATAACAGACGCTTCTCCCATTCTTTCTTCTAGACCATAGCCAAAAGAAGCTAAATATGTCTTTTCAGATGTAAAGTCCATATCATTAACATCATAAACATTAGCTGACTGATTATACCATCGGCCTTGTGTGAAGTAGTCATAACCCTTGCTATTGTTTAGTGGCTGAAAAGTTTTAGTGTGCCCACCTGGCAAACTGTAAATAATCTTATTATGATACTTAAGTCTTGCTGTTGTTGCATTGATAGGACCATTGGGCATATAGCTGAAAAACGATCCGCTAACATTAGATATCAGTCCATTAAATTTATCACCGACCCATATTTTACCTGCATTATCTTCAGATGCAAATAACGGTTCGCGGATAACATCTGAAACCAATTGCGTTAATTCATTGGCTGGATTTAATCTCCACAAATTTATGCCCTCTGAAATTAGCAAGCTATTTAAGGATGCGTTGATGGAATTAAAGTCTACATTTTGAAGGAAGGATTCTTTCGTCCAGACACCTGTTTGGTAGCTATAAAGACCAGAATTATTAAAGGCGGTATAAATTTTTCCATTGAATGTGGCAACAAAGTATGTAGCGCTATTAAAAATGCCCTGATCAAATCTTTTCCAAGAATTATAATCAAGAAGGTTGTCTGTTAAACTTCCGATAAGAATGCCATTCTCTGTGGCTAGGAAGATGCTGTCATTAAGAACAGCACTTTGAAAAATCTTCCGCCTGATGCCATTAACTCCGAGATCACGCCAGGTTTCTTTTACTTCCTTTTTATCCAAGTCAAACACAACCAATCCATAATCAGTTGATAAATATGCCATTCTTAAATGAAATGAAATACGATTTATTTTTTTTGAACCAGTAACGCCTGATAAATCTTTAAGCCCTGAAAAATTAAAAACGGTATTGTCTTGAATGATGTCAAGGTTACCATCATTATAGGCTATCAATAATTGATCGGTCTGTTCGTTGTAATTAATGAAACTGATGCCTGCTCCGCTTAAGCCATTTATTTTAGAATATGTACTTATACTATGGTCTTCTTTATCGAATACCATTATGCTATTCGCGGATGCGCCAAAGACCTTATCTGCACCAATTGATACAGAATTTATGGTAGTGTACGATAAATGCATACGCCATGAACCCAACGGAATATCGGTTTGGGCAAAGGCTTGTATCTGTAGGAATAAGGTTAAAAAAACAAGGAAAAATAAGTTTGCCCGCAAGGATTTAAGTAATCTTAAATTCACCAATAGTACGCTAATGGATGATATAACGTTAGCCATAATACCTTTAACTTATTTCTTTCGTTTCTGCAGTCCGTCTAAAAAAGCTTTTCTACTTCTTGCTTCATATTTATCACGCTCACCCAGCATGATCTGTCGATCGTTTTCAGCCAGCCTGAATGAGAACGAAGCAAGCTCACCTGTCTGTGCACAGATAGCATGCACTTTTGTTACAAACTCCGCTATAGCTAATAAATATGGCATCTGCCCGAATGGCTTACCCTCAAAATCCATATCAAGACCAGCAACAATTACACGCTTGCCCTGGTTAGCTAACGCATTGCATACATCGGTAATGGCTTCATCAAAAAATTGAGCTTCATCAATGCCAACCACGTCACAATCACCCGAGAGTAAAAGAAGATCGCTGGCAAAATTTACAGTCGTAGAGCGAATAACATTGGCATTGTGTGAAACAATATTCTGGTCGTGATAGCGCTTGTCAATTACCGGCTTAAAGATTTCCACTTTTTGCTTGGCAATAATAGCCCGATTTAGACGCCTGATAAGCTCTTCAGTTTTACCAGAAAACATACAGCCGCTAATCACTTCTATCCAGCCAGCGCGGTCACTATTACGCTTACTCCCAAGGTGAGGTTCAATAAACATTCTTAAAATTAATAGACTTTATACTGCTGACCTAAGACTTTAGCGATGAAGTCATATCAATGACCGTGAATTACTCAGAATACCTGAGATGTGGCAATTTGCATTCTTCAGGAACAGAAATTCTTATATCTCCATTGGACTTAGCCTGACATGCTAAGCGTTCTCCTTCTGAAAGGTTGCCCTGCTCCCTATATTTTAATTCGGCTGGCGTGAGTGGGCTAAGGTGCGTACGCCCTTCTAAAACTATTACCTTACAAGTGGTACATCTACCCTTACCTCCACAGGCGTGCATCCAGTCTAAGGCAAATATTTGAAAGTTTTGCAATAGTGTTTTGGAAGGATCCGTTACTTCCAATTGCAAGTTGCCTAGATTTTGAATAGCAATTATGGGCATGATGTAACAAGGAATTCTACAGATGGTATGGTTAAGAGTGTGGACATAACACAATATCCATTAACTTTATAACTATCAAGTTTTATAACCATGGACGAAAAGATCAGTTTAGAAGCCATTTCATTATACGGTGATGCCTATTCCGAAAAGATACTTAAAGGTTTTTTTAATACGAAAGATAAAATTACTGGACAGGAAATCCTTTCGTTATGCGACATACCTCAGGTAAATCTTTTTATCGTTCATGAATTATTTCATTCCTGGAAAGAGGAAAATCGTAAGCTTAAAAGTGCCTATTTTGACTATGAGCATCCTGAAGTTAAAGAGGCCATGGAAAACTTTATGGGGGTTTTATCACAGCACATTTCCATTAATCAGCATCATTTCAGTCCCTTATTAAGAAAGGCAGTTAATCACACTTTATTAGTTGTCTTTGATCCGTATGATTTTTATTCCATAATGGTGTCAGGGAAAAACAATAAACTTGAAGTGGTACCTTTCAAGGAAGAAATTAAATATTTAAAAATCAATAAAGCTCCTTTAGAGAGATTATTACAGCGGTTAGAAGAAAAAAATATAACAGAGATTTCTGGCAATGAGGCTTTCGCATTTCTTGATCAAATTCTTGAAGAGGTTAATTTCTCACCCGAAGATGTGGAGGGATACATCGAAAAATTTTCGACCATTGTTCCCTTAGATCCTGCTAATTTTTATGTTCCAAAAAATGAGGTCTCTGTAAAGCCAATTGTACAAGAGCCTAAGCCACAACCCCCTCCCCGAACGAATCAGCCAAAGGCAAGTTTGATTCAACAGCCTAATCAACCGCCTTCGCCTTCTATAAACGATAAGCTAAGTAGTGCGCTCCGCGCAAGCGTAGTTAACAACCTACAGAAGATAGGCAGCATTAAAGACAGCCTTACAATCAACCAGAAGTTTATGTTTACCAAAGTACTCTTTCATGGAGACTTTGAATTATTCAGTAAAGCCATAGATGATCTTGACAGGCAAGATAACATTAAAGGTGCCATGCGTTATATTGACGACAACTATGGAGACTGGGATCAAGAGAGTGAGGAATTCCATGAATTTATGGGACTGGTAGATAAACGCTTTAGCTAGTACAATCAATACGCGCAAGCGTTAGTTACTGATTAGATGAAAGCCTTAAAATATATTGGTATAATAATTCTGTCGTGGGTTGTAATCCATTCCATTGTTATAGTTGCAGACGGGCTGACTGATAACCCAATTAAAGCTGATTGCATTCTCATATTAGGCAACACGGTAAATGTCGATGGCACTCCTTCAAAAAGACTGCAAAGCAGACTAGATAAAGGTGCTGATCTTTATAAAAATCATTATGCTGAAAGAATTATAGTAAGTGGCGGCAAAGGTAAAGAAGGGCATTATGAAGGAACGGTAATGAAACTTTATTTGATTCAGCAGGGCATAGATGAAACCCATATCATTGTAGACAATCTAGGAATTAACACTTTGGAAACAGCGAACAACTTTGTAAAAATTGCCGATACAGAAACCTACAAGTCAGTTATTGTTGTCTCGCAGTTTTTTCATTTAACGAGAACTAAATTCATTCTAAAGAAAAAGGGTGTTAACAAAGTTTACGCAGCACATGCAAACTATTTTGAATTGAGAGATGCCTATGCTACACTAAGAGAAACTATTGCTTTTTACAAATATCTGTGGCTCTAACTGAACCGGCTCTGCTAACCAACCTTAAGTAGTATTAAACCCTTTGCAAGAAGTGCATACGACTTGCATCTAGTTTTAATAGAATGAAGAGCAATATTGTAAATGCCCACAAGGATGAACCACCGTAACTGAAAAATGGCAATGGTATACCAATAACTGGAAACAAACCTATGGTCATACCGATGTTAATGGTAAAGTGGAAAAATAAAATACAGGCAACACTATAACCGTACACGCGAGCAAATCTATTCTTTTGCCGCTCTGACAAAAATATCACCCTTAAAATAAGGGCAACATAAAGCGTAATCACAAACAAACTTCCCATCCAGCCATGCTCCTCGCCTATGGTACAAAAAATAAAGTCTGTGTTTTGTTCGGGCACAAACTTCAACTTTGTTTGGGTACCTTTTAAAAATCCTTTACCAATAAAACCACCACTACCAATAGCAACTTTTGATTGGTACACGTGATAGCCAACCCCCAGCTGATCGAGTTCAGGATTTAACAAAACACGAATTCGTTTCTGCTGATGATCTTGAAGCACGTTGTTGAAAACGAAATCAACGCTTTTTATGGTTACCATCAACATGACAGCGCCTGCGGTTATAACAAGCAATCGTTTAAACTTCTTTCTGCGATAAAGGAAAATTATAGCCGCCCATACTACACCTATTAAACCGAATAAAATGTATTCATTCTCTACTAACAGGGTTAGAACGAATATGATGGTTATACCCAATCCTACCAATAGCAAGAAAGGCGACATGCCTTCTCTATAAAATACCAATACAAAAACCGTAAAGACCAATGCGGTTCCGGCATCTTTCTGTAATAGAATTAAAATAATGGGCACACAAATAAATCCGAAGGCCATCACTTGGTTACGAATGTGATCCATTCTAAAACCAATTGAACCAATAAACTTTGCAAGCGCTAGTGCTGTTGCGAACTTGGCAAATTCAGAAGGCTGTACACCGAATGACCCAATTCCTAGCCAAGCTCGATTACCACCTACCTCTTTACCAATAAAGGGTACAAGCAACAATAGAAAAAGTACAGCCCCATATATTATGTAAGCAAAGGCTTCATAGAAACGAAGATCGATAATAAGGATCGCAGCGATAATGATCATAGAGGTAAGAATGAACATCATCTGCCTACCTGAATTTAACGACAAATCGAAGATCGATTGATTTGCTGTATGATCGTATGTTACAGAGAAAATATTAACCCATCCCCACAATACAATCACCGCATAGATCATCACCGTGACCCAGTCAACTTTATGCGTTATGTTTTCTACTTTTTTCAATCTAAAAATTTGCCACGTAAAACATACTCTTCAATGTTAGGGCGCTTAGTGCCTCCAAATAAATATTTTTCAATCATTAAACTGGCAATGGAAGCGGCCGCGCGACCACCTTGTCCGGAGAATTCAACATAAACGGCAACAGCAATTTTTGGATTTTCTTTAGGCGCATACGCGATAAACACCGAGTGAGCCGGTCTTGGATTATTTTGTACGGTTCCGGTTTTGCCACAAACAATAACATCTTTTAATGAAGCACGGTACTGACCTGTTCCCTCCATAACCACACGCTCCATGGCATCGGCAGCTATTCTGAAGTTAGATGAATCGATGGTTGTATAATGTTTCTCTAGATACTGAGGCAGTGGTTTACCATTAACACCAATTGATTTTACTAAGTGGGGTGTAATATAATATCCCTTATTTGCCACTGTAGCCGTAAAGTTTGCCATTTGTAATGGCACAACTAAGTTTTCACCTTCACCAATGGCGATGGAATAAATGTTTGAAAATTTCCATGGTCTGCCTCCGTATGCACGATCATAATACGCCGGACTTGGAACCAACCCATTTTTTTCATTTGGCAAATCAATTCCAAGCTTGCCTCCAAAACCAAAACTTTTCATGTGCTTTGTCCATTGTTCAAGGCCAATGCGTGTGTCACTAAACGGATCATTACCTTTACCTTGATTCAACATTCTACGAAGTACACCATGAAAATAAGGATTACATGAATTGGTAATTGCGCCCCGCAAGTCTTCATTTGAATGAGGTCCATGGCAGTCTATGATTGATCGATCACAACGAATTCGTGTTTCAGGTGTGACAACTCCTTCTTGTAAGGCCACCATCGCTTGCGCGATTTTAAATATAGAACCTGGGCGATATTGTGCCATTAAAGGTCTGTTAAATAATGGCTTGTTGGTATCGTTACTTATCAATACATAATTGGAGCTGTAATTTCTTCCTGTCAATTGAGTGGGGTCATAAGAGGGGCCTGAAATCATTGCCATGATTTCACCTGTTGCTGGTTCTATGGCAATAATACTTCCTGATTTTCCATTTAATAGAAATTCGCCATACTCTTGTAAATTTAAATCAAGGGAAGAAACTAAATCATGCCCTGGTACTGACATTGTATCATATTTACCTCCTTCATAAGAGCCTTTAATAACACCATCTTTATTACGCATTAAATATTTAACACCGCGGGTACCCCTCAAGTGCGTTTCATAAAAAGATTCTATACCACTTTGACCTGTATAATCGCCTTGACGATAAATTCCGTCCTTATCTTTCTTTAATTGTGATTTAGATATTTCGCTCACATAGCCAAGTGCATTTGCGCCGGCTTTAGATATATAGGCTCGGGTTGTTCTTGCCTGAATATAGAAGCCGGGGAACTCATCAATATTGTCTTCAATTTTCGCAAGATCGAAATTTGAAAGCTGATGTATAAAAGGAGTAGGCTGGAGCTCTGATGCTTTTTTATTTCTTATTTCCGACATCAATGATTTAAATCTTCCCTTCAACTCTTCTTGTGTCATATCGAAAACATGACAAAACCTGGCGCTGTCAAGATTCTTGATTTCTTTTAAAATAATGAGGAGGTCAAATTCAGGGTTATTATAAACCATGATCTTACCATTACGATCGTAGATAAGTCCGCGTACAGGATATTGTATTTCTTTACGGATTGCGTTAATACTGGCAAGATTCTTATAGTTTTCATTCAATACCTGAATGGAAAATAGCTTGATCAGAAAGATAACGGCGACTAGTATCACCACGCCCTGTATAATTTCCTTCCGGCCCTCGTTAATCATACCCTTTTTCTATAAGGAAATAGAAATTGAACTATTACTATAGCGGTTACCGTAAAAATAGTGCTTGCTGAGATCTTTAACATGGTAAACCAAAACATTGTAAAACCGCCGGCTTCTGTAAAAAAAAGTATTGCATGATGCAAGAAGACAAGCGGTAACGCATAAACAACAAACCATTGCAATCCGTTCGTGTCAAGTGAAGGAGTTGCACTGCTATCATATCCGCCTTGTGGCGTAAGTAAGTTTAAATAAAACGACCTGATGTACATAATGAATACACATGCCAATGCATGCAACCCAATGCTATCATAGAATATGTCTACTGAGAATCCCAAAAGAAAGCCTATCAACATCATAACGAGTGGATTAGACTCCACCGGCAGCAGCAGTAAAAATGCTACATATAGGAAACAAAATGCCGAATGAAATAACACAATGTTTTTGAGTATCAACACCTGATAGAACAGGTATGAAAAAAATGAAATTATTTTAAAAATGTTTATTCTGCTCATCGGTTCAATACTTGAATGGTTTGTTCCAATGAATCCTGCTCTTGCTTCAAATTGCTTTTAACAATTGATACGTACGATAATTTTCTAAAGTCTTGAGACAACCTCACTTTTAAATCGTAGAATAAAGCTTCATTTTTAAGTTCAACTTTTTCTATAACCCCAATAGAAATATTTGGTGGAAATACAGCGTTGTATCCAGAAGTCACAATAGTGTCTCCAACGAGTGGCTTCACATGTCTAGGCACAAATTTAAATTTAACAATATCAGGATCTAGACCATCCCATTGCGCTGTACCGTAGTGGCCCGTACGTTTAAGTAGTGCCGAAACCATTACGTCTATATTTAATACTGAAGTAACAACACTATAGTGATTTGAAGCATTCTTTACTTTCCCTACTACTCCCAACGGACTTATAACCGCCATGCCATGCTCAACACCATCCGTTTTACCTTTATTTATAGTAATGAAGTTGGTAAATTGGTGAACGGAGTTGTTTACAACTTTTGCGCTAATGAATTCATAACGTTTTATAAGCGATGAGTCTTTAATTAAATTGACACCTGCTGATAAATTAAATTGCTGATTGTGCTGCTCTACGAGATTACGCAAATGCGCATTCTCCTCCGCCAGGGTACGATTGGTTTCCCGTAAGGAAACATATTCACGCACATCTTGTGAAAAAGAATTTAAGCCCGCTACAAAACTGTTGGATGAGTTGAAATACTGCGCTCCCTGATACTGATTGTTTTGCACGATCAGCCAGGCGCAAAACAACTGTAACAGCAGGAAAGTAAAAAATGCGCGGTATTGGTAAAGGAAATAAAATAGCCGCTCCATGAATTACGTCATCAATACAGCGCGGAATTGCTCCAAATTTTTCAATGTAACACCGGTACCACGTACCACGGCACGCAATGGATCATCGGCTACGTGTATTGGCAATTTTGTTTTTAAAGCCAAACGTTTATCTAACCCGCGCAGCAACGCGCCACCACCAGTAAGATAAATACCACGCTCATAAATATCAGCTGAAAGCTCAGGTGGAGAAGTCTCTAATGCTTTAAGAACTGCTTCTTCTAATTTAGATACAGACTTATCTAATGCGAACGCTATTTCTGAATAAGATATTTTGATAGTCTTTGGAATACCTGTCATTAAATCACGACCTCTGATTTCATAATCTTCTGGGCCATTGTCAAGTTCTGTTAATGCTGAGCCTACTTCAATTTTAACACGTTCGGCAGAACGCTCACCAATTAATAAGTTGTGTTGGCGTCTCATATAGTCAAGGATATCACGATTAAATGTATCACCTGCTACACGTATAGATTGATCACACACAATTCCTGAAAGGGCGATAACAGCAATATCTGTTGTGCCTCCGCCAATATCAACAATCATGTTGCCGATGGGTTGTTCTATATCTATACCTGTTCCAATGGCCGCGGCGATTGGTTCATATATCATGTAAACTTCTTTTGCGCCAGCATGTTCTGCAGAGTCGCGAACGGCACGTTTTTCAACTTCAGTAATTCCGGAAGGAATACAGATAACCATCCGATAAGAAGGTGGAAACAAGCGCTTGCCTGTATCAATCATTTTTATCAAACCGCGGATCATCATTTCAGCAGCTTGGAAATCGGCAATTACACCTTCTTTTAAAGGGCGAATAGTCTTGATGTGATCATGGGTCTTCTCGTGCATCTGCATGGCTTCGCGTCCAATGGCAAGCACGCGTTGATTAATTTTATCCATAGCAATTATGGAGGGCTCATCTACGACGATCTTATCTTTATAGATGATCAAGGTATTAGCAGTGCCAAGATCAATAGCAATGTCACTGGTGAAAAAATCAAAAAATCCCATTTAGTGGTGACTAGTTTAAAAGTTAATTGGCTTAGAAATGAAGTCCAGAAATATTCTGGTACGTATTTCCATTCAAGATACCAAAATATTGTTTTCTCCACGAAAAATGTAAGTTTTTTCCGTAAATAGAAATTCTTTCTAGTAAACCCGAAAAATAGGACTCGCTTATCTTGAGTTTAAATTGTTAATGCTTGAAGTGTCTTACGCCAGTGAAGACCATCGCCATGTCATGCTGATCACAGAAGTTAATAGAGTCTTGATCTTTAACAGAACCACCTGGTTGTATCACCGCTTTGATGCCTTGCTTGTGTGCTATCTCAACACAATCAGGGAAAGGAAAGAAAGCATCAGAAGCCATCACTGCATCTTGTAACGTAAACCCAAAGGCATGGGCCTTCTCTATGGCTTGTTTCAATGCATCTACACGTGAAGTTTGCCCAACACCACTAGCAATCAACTGACCATTGATAGCAAGAATGATGGTGTTTGACTTTGTGTGTTTACAGATTTTACTCGCGAATAAAAGTGCCTCCACATCTTGAGATAATGGCGCTCTCTTTGTTACTACTTTTAGATCTTCCTTAGCGTCTGTTTTTAAGTCGAGATCTTGTTCAATAACACCGTTCAATATGCTTTTGAATTGCCTGGTCTCATTCAATTGTTGCTTTTGTAAAATGAGCATTCTGTTCTTTTTTACCTTCAAAAGCGCGAGTGCCTTTTCATCGTAAGATGGAGCAATTAGTATCTCAAAGAAAAGTTTATTGATCTCTTCAGCCGCGGCTTCATCTATTGTCTTGTTTGTTATCAGTACGCCGCCGAAAGCCGAGATGGTATCTGCTTGAAAGGCTTTAAGGTAAGCTTCCTTTACGGAAGGCGCCGTTGCCACGCCACAAGCGTTGGTATGTTTAATAATTACAAAAGCTGTTTCACCCTCAAATTCATTTACAAGGTTCACAGCGGCATCAACATCCACTAAGTTATTATAAGATAGTTCCTTTCCGTTAAGCTGTTCAAATAGGCTATCTAAATCGCCCAAGTATGTTCCCGTTTGATGTGGATTTTCGCCATAACGCAATGTTCTACCCTGTGAGATACTTTTCTTAAAGGTTGGGAATTTAAACTCACCGTTAAAGTAGTTAAAGATGGCTGAGTCATAGTGTGATGTAACATCAAAAGCCATAGCCGCGAACTTCTTGCGATCTAGCAAATCTGTCGAACAGTTTTTGGATTGAAGAAGCGCTAACACTACACTATATTGATTACGTGAAGCCACTATTAAGACATCATCAAAATTCTTAGCAGCACCACGTATAAGTGAGATGCCGCCTATATCAATCTTCTCTATTATATCTTCTTCGCTACCACCTTTGGCAACTGTTTCTTCAAATGGATACAAGTCTACTATTACAATGTCAATAGGTACGATATTGAATTCTGCTGCTTGCTTTACATCACCTGCATCTTCCCTTCTATATAAAATACCACCGAATACAGCGGGATGCAAAGTCTTTACGCGGCCTCCAAATATTGAAGGATAACCCGTTAGCGTTTCAACCGGCGTTACTTTATAACCTAGTTTCTCAATAAAATCCTGAGTACCTCCCGTGCTTACAAACTCCACACCTTGCTTTCCTAAAAGATGTATAATTGGCTCAAGATTATCTTTATAAAAAACGGAAACTAATGCTCTGGTGATCTTGCGGTTGGCCATGGTGGTTAGATATTGAAAATGAGGTGCAAAAGTATGTTTTCGAGCACGATTTATGAAGTCCGTCGACTAATTATGTTACCCCCTAGAAGTATTATCCCGGTATAAAGGTTACGAATTAGGTTTTTCAAACGTAACAAGTATATTTAAAAAACCATTAAATGAATACAGTTGAGATTATTCCTACAAATAAATATTATGGACTGGAAAGTAGCAGGCTATTCAAGCCCACTGCTTTCATTTGCCTCATCATTGGCTCATGATATTGTAGGTACTGATATAGACTGTCAGTCAGAATCGTACATAGCTGAGCTTGTAACTAAATTAATAGGCGAAGCAGAGAAAGTATTTCTTGTAGTGGTTGCCGACAGCAATTCTCTTCCATTAGGTGCGGGGCTCACAGTTTTAAATCAACTTATAAGGTCGAAAGACAAAGTACATCTTGCCCTGCTATCTGGCGAGCATGCTATGGCGGAAAAAATGTTAACGCCCCTTCAAGAAAATTTCAAGAAACAAAATGATGAGGTTTTAATAAGGAAGCTGATCAAGCAGTTTGCATACTGCTAAGTCATTCTATTACAGAATATGATCTTCCATCTGTTCAAACTCGATACTAAACTCATCTGCATCATAATAAGCAGGGAATTTATCTCTGAATGAATGTAGCGAGTTAGCGCTAATCTCTGTGGTTCTTACAGTCTCAGAGCTTTCTATAGAAAAGATGTTATCCCCCTTCGGACTGATAATTGAAGAATGACCATTATACTCAATGTCATTTCCATCGATACCTACACGATTAACACCTACCACATAACTTAGATTTTCAATAGCACGTGCTTTAAGCAACGTATCCCAAGCATTGACTCTGATTTGCGGCCAGTTAGCCACATATATCATCAAGTCAAAATTCATTTTTTTTGTACTCGCATCCCAGCGGTTTCTACTCCATACAGGGAAGCGCAAATCATAACAGATAAGCGGGCAAATTCTCCAGCCTTTCCAGGTTGAAACCAATAAGCTTTCACCTTGTGAATACGTTTTATGCTCATTTGCCATACGGAATAAATGGCGTTTATCGTACGTCTTGAAATTTCCGCCTGGCTCCATCCATACTAACCGATTGTAAAAGCGGTCGTGTATTTTCGCTATAAAACTGCCAAGAATTAGCGCACCGGTTTGATCGGCCATCTGTTTCATCCACTTGGTTGTGCGCATATTCATGTGCTCAGCCAGCTTAGATGCTGCCATACTAAAACCAGTTGTAAACATTTCGGGCAACACTATCACATCGGTAGATGTGCCGCTAATTTGCCATATCTTCTCTTCGAACATAGCCAAATTGGCTTCTATGTCCTCCCAGTGTAGATCTGACTGAATCAGAGTGATCTTTAAGTCCTGCATTGTTATTCCCTCAATTTCAAATGCAAAGAAAAGAAATCAAAGGGTAAATGTGAAAGTCTTTTTCTGCTTAAGAAACAAAAGATGCTTTGCAGGCTTGAATGGTGGATAATTTTCTAAAAAATTTTAATTCTCAGGTTTTTAAACAAATTTATTAAGTCGATATAAAATTGTATAAATGTGTTCGCACACATTTATATATTGTGTCAAATTCAGAACTATGAAACAAATCTACCTAGCCTTTCTCCTTTTAATAAACATGGGGGTTTCAAACGCCCAAACGTGCGAACTATATATTGGCGGTTATATACCCTACTATAGAAGTTCAGCCTCAGTTGATTACACAAAACTATCCCACGTTTTTTATGCTTTTGCCTCTACCAGTCCAGAAGGTATTTTAACCGTTAGCAATGAAGCCGAGTTTGAAACATTTAAAACTGCTTCTATAGGCAAGCAACGATTTCTTAGTTTAGGTGGTGGCGGCGATAATTCGTTTGGTCCTATGGCCTCTTCTTCGCAGTCAATATCAACACTTGCACAAAATTGTGTTGCGTTTTGTAAGGCAAATGATCTCGAAGGAATAGATGTGGATTGGGAAGGAATAACGACACCTGCTGATAGTGTTAAATTTGGAAATTTTGTTCGTGAGCTAGGCGCACAATTGCATGGAAAGGATTTAAAGCTTGTTATAACCATTGGCTTTGGGAGCTGGAGTGGAGATCATTATAATTTGGGCGCTATCAAAAACGCAGATTGGATTCAGCTCATGGTTTATGATCAAACCGGAACATGGGGCGATAGTCCTTATGGCAATCATGCCTCCTACCAACATATGCTAGATGCGATTGATTATTGGACTAACCGTGGCTATACCGATCTCTCTAAAATGGTTATTGGAATGCCTTTCTATGGCTACAGATTTAATTCTGATTCAGGCGGAAATGCTACCGCTGTTACGTATGAGCAAATTGTAACCGATAATCCGAACTTGAATTGCGACATAGACGAAGTAGGCCTAACTGTTTTCAACGGCCCTACTACAATTCGTGAAAAAGTACTATATGTTAAAGAGCATGGATTAAAAGGTGTTATGATCTGGGAATTAGGACAAGATATTAGTTCAACGGAAGAGAAGTCATTATTGAATGCTGTTAGTAAAGCAGCGTGCGGAGAAGGGCCTTCTTGTGTTGATGATGTGATCTCAGCGGTTTCTAAAACAACAGAAGAAAAAATTATTGTTACGAATCCGATTCAAAACGCTTTAAGGATTACTGCTCAAAACTCAAACGATAAAATTTACAAAGTAGAGCTTATTGATAATCTTGGAAGAGTTACGGCGACAAAACAAAATCAATCTGCTGAAAATAACGACGAGCTAAACGTGTCAACACAAGCGCCAGGTATTTACTTTTTACGTGTTACACTTCAACATGAAACTATCTTAAAGAGAGTGATTAAGATTTAAGTTATAAGGCGCGAAGAATCTTTCCAGCTTTTTCAAGTGTCTCCTCCTTCTTAGCAAAACAGAAGCGAAGCAATTTGTTATCGCTTTTGTCTTTGTAAAAAACAGAAATAGGAATAGATGCTACTTTAAAGTTTTTGGTAAGATCTTCCGCCATTTCCATATCGGGTTTATCTGAAATGTTTTTATAGGAGAGTAGCTGGAAATAGGATCCATGACAAGGCATGGGTTCGAAAGAGGAGCCTTTGATTTGATCTAAAAAGAAATCACGTTTTTTCTGATAGAAGGCACCAAGATTAATGTAGTGCTCAGGGTATTTTAAATATTCCGAAAGCGCCCATTGTGTAGGTGTATTCACGCTAAACACCATGAATTGATGTGTCTTTCTAACCTCACGCGTCAAATACTCCGGCGCGACAACATAACCCGTCTTCCAACCTGTTGCATGAAAGGTCTTACCGAATGAGAAGACCGCTAAACTTCGCTGTGCTAACACCGATGAAGTAAGCACACTATAATGTGGCGTTTCATCAAAAATCAATCGCTCATACACCTCATCACTTAATACCAGTAGATTATTTTGTACTGCAATATCTTCTAACGCCTGTAAATCAGATTTATTAAACACGGCACCACTTGGATTATGGGGTGTATTAACAATAATCATTTTGGTTTTAGCCGTAATTCTAGATCGAACATAGTTCCAATCAATTGAGAAATCTGGATACTTTAAGTTGATTTGAACTGAGATACCTCCGTTAAGACGTATTGCAGGATCATAGCTATCATACGCCGGATCGAAAAGAATAACTTCATCACCAGGACTTATAAACGCTGAGATAATTGCAAAAATAGCCTGCGTACCGCCCGATGTCACGGTGATGTCAGTATCAGGATTAGTTTTATGTTGATACGTTTCTAAAATTACCTTTGAAATTACCTCTCGCAATGCAGGCAAACCAGGCATTGGCGCATACTGGTTATTGCCTTCAAGCATATATTGATAAACGAGCTGAATCAGTTTTTCATCAACTGCAAAATCAGGAAAGCCCTGCGATAAATTGATGGCCCCATGCTCCACTGCCATCTTCGACATAATGGAAAAAATAGATGTATCAATATCAGGTAGTCTTGACTGAATTGATATGAGGTCCATATGTAGCGTAGGCTTAGCGGGCGTATGTATGTTACTTCTTGAGTGGTGCAGCAATACGGTATTCCGTATCGACCTTACCTTTAGTTATATCAGTAAGTTTTCCTTTAAGCATCCGCTTTTTTAACGGCGTTAGATAATCGATGAAGAGTTTACCTTCTATATGATCGTACTCATGCTGAATAATTCTGGCTTTCATACCTGAATACTCTTCTTCATGTAGATTCCAGTTTTCGTCATAGTAACGAATCGTTAAGATCGCCTTACGGGATATTTTTTCGCGTATGTTGGGAATACTTAAACAGCCTTCTTCAAACTCCCACGGAGTGCCAGCTTCACTTATTATCTCAGGGTTAACAAAAACCTTTTTAAAGTCCTCCATTCCCGGCTCGTCATCAAGGGGAGCACCATCGGCGATAAATATGCGTATGGCTTTTCCGATCTGCGGAGCTGCTAGTCCGATACCTTGGGCGCCGTACATGGTTTCAAACATGTTTGAGATTAAATCAGTAAGATCGGTTCCTTTCTCGATATCCTTAGCGCGCTGACGCAATACAGCGTCTCCGTACATTACAATGGGTAAAATCATGGGCGCAAAGTTAATGGTTCTTTTAAATAGTCACAGACCATGGTCAACTGGGTGAGGTACTTTTTTTTGTGAAGGTGTAAAGTCCACGGTCCACGGTCGACAGTGGGTTAGGGTAAATTGACGGGATATTATCTAAAGCTTTGGGATTCCAGGAACGATTGGAGGATTATGGTGGCGCTAATTTTATCAACATTCCATTTATCTTGACGGGCTTTCTTTTTCATGCCGCCGTCAATCATGGCGCGCTTAGCCATTGATGTTGTGAAACGTTCATCAGCAAGGTGGACGGGCTTATCGGGGAAAACTTTTTTCAATTCGATAATAAACTTACGCACGAGCGGTGCCGTCTCCGAGTCTTCGTTCATCAGGGTTTTAGGCATTCCCACTACAAACTCGTCAACCGTTTCTTTGAGTAGATATGCTTTTAGAAAATTTAAAAGCTCGTGTGTGGCAACTGTTTCTAGCGGTGTTGCTATAATGCGTAAAGGGTCAGTTACGGCAATGCCGGTTCTTTTTTTTCCGTAGTCAATAGCCAATGCGCGTCCCAATAATATATTTATTTAGTCAGTTATAAAGATAGATTGCATGAAACGCGTAACACTATTAATTAGCATTTTGTAAGGTAGCACCATATTCACCATTAGGATTGTGGGTATGGCGTAAATGTTCATGATCTCGCTTACATGTCCGAATAAAATACAATACAAAATAAAGGTCACGGCAACATTGTTACCGATAACCCTTTTGGGTTAGGTGGAATTTGGTTCTTATTTAAAAGTGGCTAGTGTTTCTTTTAGTCGCTTTAGTGCTTCCCTTAAATCTTTTTCTGAGGCGGCGTAAGAAAGTCTGATACACTTCGGGTCGCCGAAAGCGCTGCCTGGAACTAACGAAACGTGTGCCTTCTCGAGCATATATAAACAGAAGTCATCGCCATCTTTAATGGTTACACTACCGTCAGATTTACCAAAGTAATGGCTTACATCCGGAAAGAAATAAAACGCACCTTGAGGGTAGTTTGATTTTACGCCTGGTATTTCTTTTAAAAGGTTAAAAACTATTTCACGACGTTTTTGATATTCTTCAACCATTTTATTAGTTGGTTCTATATCGCCGGTAATGGCTGCTAAAGCTGCGCGCTGTGCTATAGAGCAGTTAGCAGAAGTTATCTGACCTTGCACTTTGTTACATCCGTCTGCTATCCATTTTGGTCCAGCAATATAACCTACTCTCCATCCTGTCATTGCATACCCTTTTGCAAATCCGTTTACCGTTATAGTACGGTCAAACATGCCTGGAAATGAAGCAATACTTACTTGTTCACCTGTATAATTAATGTGCTCGTAAATCTCATCAGCAATTATCAACAGACTCTCATGTTTCAGCACGATATCGGCAATAGCATGGAGTTCTTTTTTAGAGAACACTGAGCCCGTCGGATTACAAGGTGATGAAAATATGATGGCCTTTGTCTTTGGCGTGATGGCAGCTTGTAGTTGTGCCGCTGTAACTTTAAAATCGTTTTCAATTCCACCACTTATAATAACAGGTGTGCCTTCTGCTAGACGCACTAAGGCATCGTAACTTACCCAATAAGGTGAAAAAACGATTACCTCATCACCTGCATTAATCAACGCAAGCATGGCATTGGCAATAGATTGCTTTGCGCCATTTGAAACCACTATGTGCTCTGCCTTATACGGTACATTATTATCTTTTTGATACTTGGCAGCTATCGCTTCGCGCAAATCTTGATAACCAGCTACCGGAGGATATGCAAAGTATTTACCGTCATCAATTGCCTTCTTGGCTGCATCGCAAATATGTTGAGGGGTTTTAAAATCTGGTTCTCCCAAACTAAGGCCAATAACATCAATGCCTCTAGTTTTGAACTCACGCGCCTTTGCGGCCATGGCCAGTGTTGCCGATTCTTCAATCGCTTCAATGCGGTTAGACAGTTTTTTCATAGTTGTTTTAAATGAAAGCGTGCAAAGAAAAGAAATAATTATCAATTAGTAAACGGGGGATAATTATCAATGTGCAGATGTGCAAATGAGAGCGGCGTTAGGCTAACGAGTAAGATAAGATTGGCATGTAGATAGATAATTATCAATGATCAATGATCAATGTGCAGATGTGCAAATGGGAAACGGATTAGTCTAATGTGCTAACGTCTAGCATATAGGTGAACGAATCTAACAAGTTTCAGAGTACCTAATTTGCACATTAGCACATTGATAATTGATAATTACAACTGCACATTGATAATTGATAATTAATTAAAGAGCGTTCTCCCAAGTATACTGCGTCCTAGTGTAATTTCATCTGCATACTCAAGGTCACCGCCGACTGGAACGCCGCGCGCAATGACACTCACTTTAATTTGTACGTCTTTAAGCCTTTTGTTGATATAGAAAGCAGTGGTGTCCCCTTCCATTGTTGGGCTAAATCCTAAAATCAATTCTCTAATTTCCGAGGTGCTATCATTAAGCCTGTTGACCAGGGTCTGGATATTTAATTCATTGGGGCCTATACCATTAATTGGAGATATGACACCACCAAGAATGTGATATAAACCATTGTATTGCGCTGTATTTTCAATGGCCATTACATCTTTGATGTCCTCAACTACACATACTATCGTTCTATCGCGCCTATGACTGCTGCAAATAGCACATTTTTCTACATCAGAAATGTTATGACAAATAATACAAAATCGAATTTTTGTGCGGAGGTTATGTAGAGAATCTGTAAGTAAGAAGGTACTAGTTTCTTTTTCTTTGATGAGATGCAATACAAGTCTCAAGGCGGTTTTTTTGCCAATACCCGGAAGTTTAGCTATTTGAGTAACGGCTTCTTCAATAAGTTTTGAAGGATACTCCATTAGCTTACTTAAACAATCTTAGCATCTATTCCTACCTCGCATATTGCCTCACGCATAGGAAGCAGAAAATCAAATGAACCATTTTTTACAGCACACTTTCCTTTATGGTGAATAAGCAGGGTACACTGTTCAGCTTGCTCCGCAGTATGTTTACAAACGCGTATTAATGTTTGGATAACATGCTCAAAGGTATTCACATCATCATTGAACACAATCAAGTCCATCACATCCGTTGTTTCAACGGCCTCCATCACATCCGTAAGTTCCTCTTGTTGGTAAGCTGGTTTCATGGCTTCAATATTTATCACAAAGGTAACAATCTCGCGTTGATTTTAGATTCATATGCCCATGGATTCTTACTGAAAGTTTTGCATTTCGGACGGATTTAAGCATTCTTTGTTTATTCTAATGCTATAAAAGATCTAACATGAGTCCTACACTGGTTGTTGTTATCATGGTAATTTATTTTGCTGTGTTGATTGGTATCTCAATCATCACATCCAGAGGTGCTGACACCAATACATTTTTTACAGCAAATAGGCAATCTCCCTGGTTTTTAGTGGCTTTTGGGATGATCGGGTCCTCACTTTCAGGCGTAACCTTTATCTCAGTTCCTGGCAACGTTGCAAAAACCGGCTTTGGGTATTTTCAAATTGTGTTAGGATACCTTGTTGGATACTGGATTATAATTGGTGTGCTAATGCCCTTGTATTATCGAATGAATCTTATATCCATCTATACTTATCTGGAGAAACGCTTTAGCTTCTGGTCGTATAAAACGGGTGCATTTTTATTTCTTATTTCTCGTACTATAGGCTCGTCATTACGACTGTATATTGCGGCTGCAGTGCTGCAACTTTTTCTTTTTGACGCTTGGCACGTACCATTTTTTGTAACTGTAGCTACCACCATAGCATTAATATGGCTCTATACTTTTAAGGGCGGCGTTAAAACAATTGTATGGACCGATTCCTTCCAAACCATTTTTTTGATTTCCGCAGTGTGCATAACGGTTTGGCAAATAACCAGTAAACTGGATCTCTCATTTGGAGAAATGCTCACTACAGTGAGCCAAAGCGATTATTCAAAAATGTTCTATTTAGACAATCCCAATTCAGCCTCATTCTTCTTTAAACAATTTTTAGGAGGTATGTTTATAACCATCTCAATGACCGGATTGGATCAAGAGATCATGCAAAAAAATCTAACTTGTAAAACGTTAGGTGATGCCCAGAAAAATATGTTCTGGTTTAGCATTATCCTAGTAATCGTCAATCTACTTTTCTTAGTGCTTGGGGCCTTGCTTTACTTATACAGCACTAAAAACAATCTGCCTTTACCGGCGCTATCAGATGAGTTATTTCCAAAGCTTGCATTGAATGAATTGGGTTTAGCGGTGGGTGTATTTTTTCTATTGGGAATTATAGCATCATCTTACGCGAGTGCAGACTCTGCGTTAGCCGGGCTTACAACTTCATTTTGTATCGATTTTCTGAATTTTAAAAACAAAACAGAAGAGAAGAAACGCAAGCAAAAGTTTATTGTTCACGTTGGTTTTTCTGTGCTGTTCCTTTTCATCATTCTAATATTTAAAGAGGTAAATGAACGATCAGTTATAGACGCTGTACTAAGTGTAGCTGGGTATACCTATGGGCCACTTTTAGGTCTGTTCACTTTTGGATTAATAACAAAACGCCAGGTAAGCGATAAGTTTGTGCCGCTAGTTTGTCTTGGTGCTATTCTATTATCCATTTTAATAAATCCGCCATCACAGAAAATTATGTGTGAGAAACTTCCTGAGATGTTTTGTCAATACTCACATTGGCGTAGTGATTTTTTAAATGGTTATGAAATAGGCTTGGAACTTTTGGCTATTAATGGAATGATTACATTTTTAGGTTTATGGTTGATCTCCTTTAAACCAACGCATGAAGCCGAATCGTTGTAAAGGACCTGACACCCTATAAAAAGGAAAAGGCCACCCCTATTTACAAGGTGACCGTGACCCGATTAAACCAACCCACTTATCTTTCATGCTTTGTTCTTCCAAGAACGCTGCTGTATTTCTATGTTCTAATTCGAGATGATATCTGCGAACCACATGCCATTAGATAAAATGGCTTAAACATTAAAAATTCACAGTTGGATTAATAAACAATCCAGATTTGGGAAGTGTTTTTCTCAGACGTAATAAGATCAAAGCATTTCTTTGGAGGGATCCCAGAAAAGCTCATTGAATTTATCGACTTTATCCTTAATTATTTCTATTCCCTCCTTCTCTAATAGATTTTGCATTGTGCCAGGTGTTTTAAAATGTTGCTTGCCTGTAAGAAGTCCTTTACTGTTCACCACCCGATGCGCGGGAACACCTCGAGGACTAACATTCATTGCCCAGCCCACCATTCTTGCGCTAGACTTGGCGCCTAAATAATGGCCAATTGCTCCATAACTTGTTACCCTACCCTTCGGAATAAGTTTAACTACCTCATATACATCACTAAAAAAGTTATTTTCGATCTTCGTCTTTTTTTCGAGCGGCATTCGTATGCTGGTTGATCTTGTTAAATTTACAATTCATAAAAATAATGTGAAGCATTCATTTGTACTCGTTTTAATCGTATTGAGTTTCTCATCTTTTGGACAAAGTGTTCATGACATCCATTTTCCTGATTCTGTTGGATGGAACATTCTTAATGAAAATGAAGAACTCACCTTCGATGTTAAAGCCGTTAATAACAGAGAATAGCTTACGCTTCTCCATAGAGGGTATAGAAGGTCTAGGAATAATTTTGATTCATTAGGCCATTTAAAAGAGAACACCGCCTTACAATATGAATTCACCTAGATACCCGGATATGGTTTTGTCTCTGAGGTTCAAAGATCATATACATACCGTTATAATCACCTTCTATTCATTAGATAAAACAAAATAACAGAGCAGAGCGCAAAGTAAAAATAAGGATAAATGACGCTGAAAACCTGATTGAAAAAGATGCGCACCAATATCTGAAATATCGTAATAACCTGATCGACGCGCTGCTTTTAATACAGGACCTGGACGCCAACCAAAAGAAACTCAATCATGACTATAGAAAAGCAAAACGTGGTAAAAAGCAACGATCTATCGTCAACGCCACCTTTGGCGCTGTCTCAGGCTTCTCCCCCAATAATTTTTCAACCCAACCACGCTAAAGTGGTGGGCGGAGTAGGTGGTACAACGGTCTTAACCCTCGGCACCCTGGAGGCTGCGGAAGTAATTGGAAAGTCTAGACAGGACATCCTGGAACGTATTAAAACAGGTATTGAGATTAGAAACAAAATACAGTCTGCTGAAAATGAGTTTGCTCGAAGGTTTACTTTGAAGTCGGTCAGCAGAAGCCCTGATTTTGAAAAAGAAATCGACAAACTAAGGACCACCATGAACGACTAAAAACTGGTTTTGCTAACTTGACGCCGAAGATAAAGGTGTAAAAAGGTCTAAAATCAGTACTAAAGACATCAAAAAAGTCTTTTGGACTTCAGCGAAAAGTAAATTGATGAAATATTGTACGTCTATTTTTCAAACTGATTTGCAGGATTTATCGAAAAGTCTACATTTGCAGTCCGAAAACGGACCGCAATACACAGAGGAGTGGCAGAGCGGTCGAATGCGGCGGTCTTGAAAACCGTTGTACCGCAAGGTACCGGGGGTTCGAATCCCTCCTCCTCTGCTTAGTTAATACCAAACAAGCTTAAACCTCGAATTCCTTATAGATTCGAGGTTTTTTGTTTTTAGACTCGCCAAATCATTCAATAGTCGCAATTTGTTTGGTGCCACTTCCAATGCCAGTAGAAATTCACAAAGTTTAATTAAATCCTCCACCGGTTGTCATGCCATAGAGATATTCATCGTTGCCATCAATCACACCGTAGGGTGCCCAACCTCCTGGGCCATCCGTAAAGTCATGCAAGGTTTCATAGGCAGTGCCATCCTTTTGAGGCAAAATAAAGTGCCTGAGTTGTACAGCCCCCTTGAAAACGTTGCGCTATATAAATATCCATCAGTGGCTTCTACAAGGGGAAAAGAAAGGTTAGTATCCCCGAACCGGAAAAGTATGAATAGTTTCCGCATCACGGTTTGGTTCATCTGCCATAAACTTAAAGATATTAGCGCGCTGAACGTCAGTATCACGTGTGGCCACATATAGGTGTTTATCGGATGCTAATATCAAATCGCCAGTAAAGTAATTTGATGGACTGATCGTGAATTGCCCATCATAGTTATACATAAAAGCAGACGCGTTTCCATAAATAGCCGGATCGGTAAGCAAACCATAAAAGCCAGTGGGTGTTTGCGCAAGGGCATTCCAGTAAGCTGGTTCGTTGGGTAAGTCGTGATGAACGGTTAATTTTGAACTGTCAATACTATAGCTTAACAGCACGCCGTTGTTATAGGCTCCTCCCCATAAAAGCCTACGTGCTCATACAATTCCTGTATCGCAACATTGTTGTTAAGAATGTTCTTCCTGTCTAAACTCGAGGTTGTTAAATCGGTTGCCATAGCTTATCTCTTCACGGATTCATCAAGTTATTTCAATTAAATCATTTTGATAATAAAGGTAATGCTTTGACAGGGAAATAATTTCATTTGAGTTAGCAAAAAAATAAAATGACTTATCGCATCTTCTTCAAATAAATCTGATGCTTTTATCCTTTGGGAAAGGAAACTGTATTGTTTGTCAACTCATTAAAATTTAAAAGCAGATCCTTATCGTTAAAAGAGGAAACCTAATGTAGGTAAGTAAATCAAAATGATGAGCAGTGTCTTATAGACGCCTAATCGTGGGCAAATCTGGGATATAGATATCAAATCTAGCGCCTTGGTTTAACTTGCCTGTTGCAGTAATAATGCCATTGTGATTTTCAATAATTCGTTTGCAGATAGCAAGTCCAATGCCAGTTCCTATAAATTCTTCCTTGCTGTGAAGACGCTGAAACATGTCGAAGATTCGCTCTTTGTATTTATTCTCGAAGCCAATTCCATTGTCAGTATAGGTGATATGACAATAATTTGTTGTTGTTGAGAGTTTTCTATCAATTGAATTATACTTTTTATTATTCATTGATTTCGCCTTAACATTTTTTGCTTTGATTGTAATATGTGGCGATACATTTACTCTGGAGAATTTCAGTGAGTTACTTATTAGATTATATAAAATCTGAGAAAATTGAAATGGTATAATATTTACTTCACACAGTTTTGGTGATTGTATGATCGCTTTTTTTTCCAGTATTTCTTCCTTTAGATCATTTTTTACATCATTGACAATTACATTGAGGTCAGTCTTTTCAAGTTTATGTTCATAATTTTTTGTGCGTGAGAATGACAGCAGGTCTTCTATCAGGTTCTGCATTCGTTTGGCCGTTTCATAGGCTCGTTGTAAATACATCTTGCTTTCGGCTGATAAGTTACCTTCTTCATTTAAAATACAACTAATGAAATTGCGTATTTTACGGAGCGGCTCCTGCATATCATGGCTGGATATATAGGTAAAGGATGTCAAATCTTTGTTTGCAATTTCGAGTTCCAGATTCTTTTGTTCTAATTGATTGGATTTGTTTTTTAACTCCTCCTGATTTTTATTTTGGACAGTTAAGTCTGTAAGGATTAGACTTAATAAGATTTTTTTATCTAACGCTAACGCATTTATGGAGATGAGTACAGGTAAAGATTTACCGGTACTGGTATATAGCGGAATTTCTTCTTTTATTGGGTTCTTTCTGCCCTTTGTTAAAAGTGCTTCAATATGTTTTTTTGAAGTATCATTGATAAAAGTACTAAATTTTTTTCCTATTACTTTTTGTAAGGGTAGCTTTATCATACTAGCGAAATGTGAATTGCAATACGCAATGGTTCCATTTTTGTTGAGCGTAACTGCTCCTTCATGCATATTCTCAATTAAAATCCGGTACGTTTTGTCTGCGCTTATCTCGGTATATACTTTTAATTTATTTTTGTTGGGGATTATTACGGCATCGATATTATTTATTTTAAGATCATCAAGCTGATGCTTAAGCATGGCATTTGCTTCCGTCAACTTTTTAATTTCTTTCAAAAGGGTTGTGTTGCTTTTCGCCATATATGTAAGAGCGAATAATTATATAAGATTAAGTCCTTTGAGCACCTTTTCAGTATTGGATAAATCTCCAATCAGTCTTTGTTCCGGTAGGGGGAATTTTTTTATTAGTGCAGGTATAGCAATTATATCTTCCCTCATTGCCAGTGTGGGTTGCTGATAGATATCAATTATTTCTAATTCATACCTGCCTTTTAAGTGTTGTTCACAGATTGCATTAATGTTAGTGATGGCATTGGCGGAGTTCGGTAACATACCGGTGACAAACAATCGAAGAATGTATTTTTCACCGACTATCCTTTCTGTTTTACTCTTGACTTTTGTCTTTTTCGGTATTTTTTTTGACATCTTAAGCAGTGTATTTATCAAGTAACATGATCAATCAGCTTTAATCATCCTGTTTATTCATAATCTGTTTGTTTAATTTAATCAACTTTTGGAAGTAGATAGTGCCTGCACCTCTCTGGTATTCCTTTTTTCGTTATCTGAAGTGTCATTTTTGCCTTCTTCAGCAATCGGGATCAATGTTATTCCTTTGCTTGAAATCTTAAAGCGTTTGACTTCGTTCGAATGTGCCATACCCCGCGACTTCATAACACATAAACTACGAGTTCGTTCCGAATCAACCTCTATATCCTGTACCATCATCCAGGTATCAACCATGGATGAGATTCCTTCATCACTTGGCGTACGTTCTATTGAACCGACGGTTATTGCTGCAGTGAACATGACCGTTATTTGTTGTGTCTTTAAGAAGTCCACAAATCTTGTAAGCATGGATCTGATATCGCTATTGGGGCCTTCTGTCATTAAATTCGTGATTGGATCAAGCACAACAACAGCAGGTTTTATTTCATTTATGATCTTCCTGATATTAATAAAATGCAGTTCCAGGTTTTGGAGAGTAGGTCGTGAATAATAAAAAGTGAGTATCCCAGATTTTATCATCGGTTCCAAATTGCATCCAATTGATTTCATGTTTCTTAAAATCTGATTTGGAGCCTCTTCAAAGGCACAGAACAAGCAGCGTTTATTGGCTTTACACATGCTTAGCGTAAATGAAGCCGCAATACTTGTTTTCCCCGTGCCTGCTGTACCAGATACAAGTATGCTGCTGCCAGCGTAAAACCCCTTTTTGCCAAGCATATCATCTAAGCTTGTAATTCCCGAAGAGATTCTTTTTGTACTTGACTTTTGCTGAAGCGCTTCTGATATGAGGGGGAAAACAGTTATTCCGGTAGCCTCTATTACAAATGGGTATTCATTGTTACCGTGAAGGGAACCACGATACTTGACCACTCTTAATCTTCGGGTTGTAATTTGATTGGTTACGCGGTTATCCAAAACAATTACACAATCTGCTACATATTCCTCGAGCCCGTGTCTGGTAAGAAATGCATCGCCTATTTCTGCGGTTATTATAGCAGTAACATTTCTTGCCTTTAACCACGCAAAAAGCCTTGTAAACTCGGCACGTAATATCTTGTAATCAAACCCATAAAAAAGTGTATCCAGGGAATCCAGCACTACACGCTTGGCTTTGACTTTGTCAATGGCGTGCCCCAATCTCACAAATAAACCTTCGATGTCATACTTACCCGTTGTCTCATTTTCATCCCGGTTAATTTGTACGTGTTCCAGGTATATTTTTTTTCTGGCAATGTGGGCTTCGAGATCGTAGCCTAATGATTTCACGTTGACTACCAACTCATCTGCTTTTTCTTCAAAGGCCATGAACACAGCAGGCTCATTGTACATGGTTATTCCATTAACCAGAAATTCCATTGCCAATATTGTTTTCCCGCAGCCAGTGTTACCTAATAAAAGAGTTGGACGGTTTTTAGGTAAACCTCCAGTGGTAATATCATCTAAGCCCTGAATGCCTGTTGGAGATTTTGGAAAATTGAATTTTGGTATATTTTTTGAATTGTCACCTTTTATCATAAGGTTTAAATGCGTTTTTATTAATAGTATAGAACTAATAAGCTAAGCTTCTAACAATGAAAGAATGAACTTATCTCTGGGAGGGCGAGCAAATCTTTTTTCTGCAATTAGTGAAAAAATATGGTAAAGTATTTTTGTAAAATCCTCTTGCTCGGCTTTACGCATATAATAGTGCGCTCCAGCTTTATAAAACATCTCAGCAATATCTTCATTCACATATGTTGAATACATAATGATAGGAATACTTTTTAACTTTAGATTTAATTTTATTTCTGAAAGACATTCAAAACCATTTTTGCGTGGCATGTTGTGATCAAGGAAAAGCACGTTTGGTAGCTTTGTAGCATTCAGAAAGAGATAAGTCATTAACTTCTCTCCATCTTCAATAGCAGTAAGGTGGGTTTCGAATGGTAAAGCTTTTAATGCTTTACTAAAGAAGAACCTATCATCCTGATCGTCATCGGCAAGCAGAACATTGATAGGTATATTATACAACAAAGATTTCATAGCGATAGGCGTTAAGAGGGATTAATTAAATGAAAAGCTCGTCAATGTAGCTATTTAAAAATAACTATACCATATTATGTTCAGGGTTGACAGAGGGTTCAGCATTTACCGGTTGTTTACTTCCTTGTTAATTTAGAAAGTCAATAGTTAAAACAACCTTTCTGATAGGCAGACAAAGGTTTTTGTGATGTTTGAATATATATGGATCTGCCATGAAACTATTCTTAAACAATTAAACTTTGGCATTACTGTTAACAGTGAATGTTGATAATGTTGTTGCTTAGTGATGGCATGAAAATTTCAGCACTTTGGTATATCATGATAGGGAGCCCCTTGTACAGTTTGCACCCAGAAGTCTATAAACATGTCAGCGTATGATGCTTAGTTTCTGCGGCTACATCTAACCATTGCAATTACCTTAAGAAATTTTCAATAATTACTTGCTTAGTATACATCTTCACTTATAGTATAACGTTATGAACATAACTTAAACCTCAGTCAATATTTAAATAGGCAACCTATCTATAATTAATAGATAATCATTAATTGTAGGATATATCGTCAACTACTAGAACTAGCGATCAAACCTGGGTGATGTAATTGTAAGTCATCGTTAATCGTTTCACCAATCCACTTAACTATTAACCATTAACGGATAACAACTAATCCTACTTTGTCAAGTTACCAAATATTGGTATCGAAAAATTTGAGCACAAATCCAGCTTACGTTGTTCTGCAGCTAATCAAAATTGCCAAGAGGTAATGCATCAGAGCTGCGGTCCTGAGTTTAAGTATCCTATCCGCATGGCGGATAGGACGTTTGCTATTAAAAGTACGCGCAGGCTTGCTAAAAGCCTGCGCGTACTTTTAATAGGTTCACTGCGGCACTGCACATGTAATCTGGCTAAATATTTATTGCCGCAGAAGGAGATGCTTTTGATCGGGCATTCTTGCCGATTCTAGTCAGTAAAGTCATTTAAACAGTAACTTGACAAAGTAGGACTAACCGACTTCTGGTTGCTATAACATCTCTTTTTCCATGGTCTTTGGCAAAAAACAAAATTTTTACATTGGGGCGCAACTGACAGACTTATTTAACTCAATAGATCACAACATGTAGCATTATTAAAGGAAATATCCATTTACAATACTTATTTGAGCAAACGTAAGTCTGCTGCCACAGTCATCTTCGTATATTAACTATGATAAAAAGCTTTTCAATCTGTTGCCTGTCCATAATCAGTATTACAACTTTTTCCCAAGCCATAGATAATACAACTAGCTTCCGGATGAATGCGGCTGACCATTATGTCCGCTTTCATTATGAAAATGATTATTTCGGTAGCTCGGATGAATATTATACGCAAGGCATGAATCTTGAATTCGTCGCCCCCGTATTAGAGAATAATCCGCTGGCAAAGTTGCTAATTGTATCTAAAGAAAATACCAATCGCTATGGTATAGCAATAGAACACAATGCATACACGCCTACAAGCATAAGCTCGAATGAAATATTATATGGCGACCGGCCTTTTGCAGCTTCCTTGTTAATTAAAACATTTGGTGTCAGTAATAATATCACTAAACATTACCGTGTATCTTCTGCATTCTCATTAGGAATGATTGGTAAAGTAGCGGGCGCTTATCAAATTCAGAAAACTATACATCGTTGGATCAACGATACAGATCCACAAGGCTGGCAATATCAGATAAAAAACGATCTGATAATTAACTATGAACTTGGTTTAGAAAATAACTTGATTCATTCTAACTATTTCGTGATGAACAGTTATAGTGGTGTTCGCCTTGGCACTTTAAATACAAAACTCTCAGCAGGCGCCACCCTTTTGATTGGTAGATTAAACTCAACTATAACTTCTATTTTTTCAGTTAGTGAGACTGCTCCAAAACAGAAATTTACTTTTCACTTTTATGCACAGCCAATCATTAATGCGGTTTTGCATGATGCTACAATGCAAGGCGGACTAATTTTTAATCGCGACAGTCCGTACACATTATCCTCTCGAGAAATAGAACATTTTACAGTACAGGCAAATGCAGGGGTAGTTTTTTCGATTGGAGCATTTTACGTGGCGTACTTTCGGTCTATAATCAGCAAAGAATTTAAAGCCGGTCATAGTCACCAATCAGGTGGATTAAGTATAGGAATTCTTTGGTAATGCGCATCTTTTTATCATAGTAAACAAATGAATAAATCTGCCTAGATTTGGCATGAGGATAATCTGCTGAGACTAAATTAAAATCGTAGATGCTACTACTTTGTGCATTCCCAACTAACATAACCCCTAAATATATCGTCATCATGAAAAACGTATTGTTCATTCTCATCATTCTCTCCTCATCTGCTATAGCTCAAAAAGTTAAACTCGTGAGTGGTAGTTTAAAGCCTTTAAAAGGCCAGACTTCATACGATATAAAGTTTACTTATGATAGTATGATTGTTGGAGCAGATAAACCAGAAAATATTTACCTAGATGAATTGAAAAAACGGTGGGAGGAAAAGGAACGTGGAAAAGGTGTATACTTTGTAAAATCATGGTTTGATGATCGTAAGGAATTTTATGAGCCGCTATTCATCGCTAATTTTGAAAAGTATTCAAGGGCTAAACTTAAAGATAGCGAATCAAAATACAGCATCATCGTCAAGACCAAACGTACTGAAGGTGGATGGGATGGTGGGCCAATGAGCCACCCAGGTGTTATAGATGGCGAATTGTGGATCGTTGAATCAAGTGATAACGAAAAAGTTATCGCTAAAATAATATTCAGCAATTTTACTGGAACTTACTCCTACGGCGGTGACTTTGAAATGACTACACGCATAAGATCGGCATATGCGCCCGCAGGGAAATATTTAGGATGGTTCCTAAAGAAGAAATCCAAATAGGCTACGATTTCAAATGATTATTATTCTAGAGCGGCCTAAACATATTATGTTGACATTATACTTCATACCGCTTAATCCACTCAAAAGTCTATTAATCGTCTTCAATAATCTAACGCCACTAAAGATTGATACATAAATGACAGCGTTATGTCTGTTGCCTTAAGACTAACGAGAATTCAGAAAAATTCAAATATGCAGCGATATTTGATTTACAGGTGACTAAAACTTTTATTGTTGATCAAGCTCTCGATGGCATTAGCGAGTAACGTTGAGCAACTGATAGTTTGTATTTTGCTATTCGCCACCTCATCAATTACAGTATCCGAAATCCATACCTTTTTAATTTGAGAATTCGTAATAGTTTGCAAAGCATTACCGCTTAACACACCGTGCGTACAATAGGCTTGAACCGAAGCTGCACCTTCCAACATGAGTAGATCAGCAGCCTTACATAAGGTGCCTGCTGTATCAATGAGGTCATCAATGATAATTACATTTTTCCCTTTTACATCCCCAATAATTTCCATGTGTGCCACCTGATTTGGCTTAAGTCTCTCTTTATTGATAACAACCATGTCCGCTTCAATATATTTTTTGTATTCCTTCAAACGCTTAATGCCCCCAAAATCAGGACTGCATAAACAAATGTTTTCCGTTTTTAAGGACTTGATTGAATCAATAAAAAGCCGATGTGTCGAAAGGGGATCGAGTGGTATTTTATAAAATCCTTCTATGGCGTTTGTATGTAGCTCAAGTGTAATGATGCGATCAGCACCCATCTGTTCTATCATGTCAGCAATAATACGTGATGCGATTGATGTTCTTTGGCCATCTCGTCGCTCTTGCCTACTATGTGGAAGATAGGGTATAACAAGATTAACTTCTTTCGCAGACGATCTTCTTGCAGCATCTACCGTGAGCATCAATTCAAAAAGATTTTCATACGGCATATGTATTTTAGCCACAATGAAAAGTACCTGGCCTCTTACACTCTCATCAAACCTAACAAACAATTCCCCATCAGAAAATTTCTCTGTGTGTAATTTATTTAAAGGCTGACCTAAATGATTAGCTATTTGTTCGCCTAATTTACAAGCAGTAGAAGTGGCATAAATCTTCATGTTTTACTCCATAATGGATGCAAAGCTATTACATTTATCCATATTAAAGCGAATGAATTACAAATGAATACAAGGAAATTGCTTTCATTAAGATGATTATTGAGAAATGATAACGGTAGATTCTATCGCTTCTTAAATATCCTGGCCTCATCATCAACTAATAAAAACTTTTCGTTATCTATGATAAGCGACACCGTATCAAAGAGACCAAGAATAAATATTCCACCAGGATTTAAGGCCGAATAAAACTTCTCTAGAACTTTCTTCTTAGCTACATTGTCAAAATAAATCATTACGTTCCTACAAAATATAATATCAAAGCCTTCTGGAAACTTGTTAGCAACTAAGTTATGATATTTAAATGTAGTATTTTTAATTAGGCCAGGGTTCATGGTATGATGCAATCCCGCTTCAGAATAATACTTTCGAAAGTTACCTTGGAGATTTATCTCTCTATAATTCTTTTCATTCTCAATCATCTTAATTTTGTGATAAATGCCTAGCTGCGCTTCTGCCATGGCAACTTGATTGAAGTCAGTAGCCAATGCATCAGTTTTATTCAGAAGATTCAATTCGCTTAATAAAATGGCAAGAGAATAAACTTCTTCACCACTTGAACATCCGGCATGCCATACCGAAATTTGCTCGTTACCTCCAAAATCATTTGCTATTCGATTTTTGAGATTCTTCCATAAAACAGGATCGCGAAACATCGATGTCATACCTACACTTATTTCGTTCATGAAATCCTGAATAAAATCGGGTTTCGTAAGAAATACTAACCAAAGTTCATGTATAGAAGACAGGTTGAAACGATTAAGCACGCGTATAATTCTGCGGCGCAAAGATTGAGGTTCGTAGCATGTAAAATCTATTCCATACCGAATTAGAATACTCTGCGTGAGGGAGTTCATCTCTTCTTCTGAAACGTTTTCGTCCGTAACCATTATATAGCTGCTAAGGGTACACTTTCTGCAACTTCTTTTACCAGGAGCATAATCACTTTACTTATATTAGCATCTAAGTTACGGGTAACAGAAAAGCTTTACTTCATAGTTTAGTTTTTGAGAGGCTACCATAAAGGGTATACTAAAACGGGTAATCTTTCTTTAAAATTGTTTTCGCCTTTGATGTTGGTCAATGCATTTCCAATTCGATTGGGTCTTGTAATTAATCCTTGGATATGGATCATCCAGCTACGCAGTATAAATATTATAACACCAAATACAATTAAGATGAAACTTACAACAACATATCCATGGCCTCCTGAAATACAATCACATATTGCAGTAAGAAGTGAGATGGGTCACGCAAAATATAAACCCATTAACTTCACTTAATAACTTACTTAGTTATAAATTTCTCAGGTATCAATTCAAGAACTTTGCTACTTAGCTTCCAAATAAATTGCGGATGAATTTTTTTATTATCAAACTGAAATGTTGTGCTGGTGATTATACTACATGGGTCATCCTTTATTATTTCGCCCAGAATGAATGCATTCAGTTCTTTAGCTTCTACCTTACAAAATTTAGGAACATCGCCATAAATTTCAAGGTCAAGAACTTTAGCTAATTCAGCTATAACTGGTGCAGAGACTATATTATCAATCTCAACTAAAAATGCTTCGTTGTTTTCTTCACTTTTAACAGAACTGCTTAAAGTATCTAATATTTCCCTGTACTCATCTTCACTGCAAATCAAGAAACTTTTACCTGAAACATCACCTATAATTCGCGTTATCAAAACATACAGTTTACCTTTTTCTTCTGGTATGTTAGCACCTTGATTATTACGAACCAAAGAAGATTTTGAACTGGTAATTTTAATATCACGATTAATAACTTGTGAAAAAGAATAAGCAGCTTTTGTAAAGCCAGAAATCAAAACTTGAGTAATAAAATTTTCTTTAATATCCATAACATTTAATTTAATGTGAAACTCTTTGGCGTTCTACCATTGGCGCCTAAACTAAAAATAAATTGAAGTAAGTATGGAACATTTAGTACCAAGCAAACATTCCCGCTTCCAAGAATAGTAACTCCACTAATGCATTTAATTCTATCCACTGGCCTCATTAAAGGCTTCTCTACAATTTCTTTCTGCTGAAGAAGTTTATCAACGACAAAACCGACGGTGCGATTATTAAAAGCCACCACTACAATTTCTAATTTCTGCTCAGCATGTATCCTATCAAAGGTAGTGTGAAGTACATTAGTGCTATAACCACTTTTCTCAATCTGTTGCTCAAAGACATCCTTCAAAAAAACAACTGCTATGTTTTTGCCAAGATGCGTGGCTACAAGTCCACCGCCTGCTTTATGAATATCTGGCTTATACAGTGATATGACTGATTCAGTATAAGCTAAAGGTATCGCATAAACCTCTTGATTTAATTCAAATAAGAGTGATGACTTGACAGCCATTGAGAACGGAAGCGCAAGGCGAATTACCGTACCTTGACCTTCGGTGCTAGCAATCTGAATGGTAGCTCCAATAGTATCTAATGTCTTTTTCACTACATCCATTCCAACGCCTCTACCAGATATAGTAGTAACTTCATCCATGGTAGAGAATCCGGGTTCAAAGATGAGCATGCTTAAATCTACTTTAGAAAGCTTGTCGGCTTCTTCAATGGTGATTAGCTTTTGTGCTAGTCCTTTGGATTTAATTTTGTCATAATTCAATCCTCTTCCATCATCCCGTATTTCAATAATCACAGCATCTGTTTCATGGCTGGCGCTTAGTGTAATAACTCCTGCAGCTTGCTTTCCAAGTTTAAGTCGTTCATCCTGCCCTTCGATACCATGTCCTATACAATTTCTAATCAGATGAATGAGTGAATCACTGATCACTTGCAATACGTTTCTATCAATTTCTGTATCTGTCCCTTCAAGTTTCAACACTACTACTTTATTTTCTGAACTAGCAGCGTCACGTACTACACGGTGAAATTTGTTGAATAGAAAGCCTACCTGAACCATTCGCACATCCATAACAGAATACTGCAGATCAGAACTAATTCTGCTAAGTCGTGCATACTCGTTTGATGCATGTAAGCCAAGTGATTGGGAAGATAATATTCTATCTTTTTCAATAATGAGTTCACTAACGAGATTCAAAAGATTATCAAGCTTACGCACAGGGACCTGAACTAAATCTGAAAAAGAAATTTTATTATCTGACTCAACATCACTATCTGTTTCATCTAATGATAACGCCGTCTCACCGGCTAACAATTTTGCAACGCTTACAGCATTAAGCAATTCAGAATGGGCAGAATGTGTAATTGCTTCAAAGTCTTCCTTTGCTCGCTGTAGCAATACTTCCATTTTAGTCTTAATGCCTTTGTATTTTATTACCGATTTGTCTTTAATGGAATTTATTAATTTTCCCAATACATCAACTGCTTTAAAGATCGACGAAAACAAATCTGGTTGTAAAGTAATACGACCCTCACGTACTTCGCCAAATAAATCTTCAAGAACGTGTGCCATCTCTGTTATACCTTGAAAGCCCATACCAGCAGCATTACCTTTTAACGTATGCGTAATTCGAAACAGGGCATGAACTATATTTTTATCTGCAGTATCTTTCTCTAGGTTAGTTAACAACCGATTTATTTCTTCAAAATTATCCATCGCCTCAGCGAGAAATATTTCTCTATATTCTTCCTCCTTGTCTTTCATCATCTCGTTCGCTATGGAAAAATTAAAAACAGCTCACTATATAACCTGGTATTTGCTTTAAACTGACAACCTGTTTAACTGCACCTGAATCAAAGGCAGCTTTTGGCATACCATAAACAACTGATGACTCTTCATCTTGTGCGAGCGTAAGACCGCCCTTTTCTTTTATATTGTTTAAACCCAAAACACCATCTTTGCCCATACCTGTAAGAACTATGCCTATACTGTTTCTACCATATGTATTAGCAACTGATTCAAATAGACAATCAACAGATGGATAGTTGAACTCGGTATATTTATTTTTTGTGACCGTGAACATTGGGGTTCCGGTAATAAGATTGGGTTCAATTCGTAGATTAACTTCACCTGGCGCTACGTATATAGTTCCATCTTTTAAAGACTCACCATTACCAGCTAATTTAACTGGTAATATGCTTTGTTCATTTAACCTTTGTGCAAAAGTTTCCAAAAACCGGTGCGGCATATGTTGCACTATAACAACAGGAATTTTCAAATTGTGTGGTAAGTTGTTGATTATATGTTCAACTGCACTTGGCCCGCCAGTCGAAGCACCAATCACTATAATTTTATAATTAAGGGGCTCATGAAAACTGTGTGTCAGGACGTTTCGCTTAGCCAGCTGCTTTGCCTTAAGTAAAGTAATATCAGTTTTCGACGCCTCTTTAATAAGATCTAAAAGACGGTAATCACGAATGCGAACACTGTCAAAGTCAATAGGCTTATCAATAAATTCAAATGCTCCTTGTTGAAGAGCATCAAAAATACGTGAATCAGTTTTGTCTAGTGCACTGAGCAAAATTATGGGTATTGGACTTTTATCCATGACCGCGTTAACAACACACAGGCCATCAAAATCGGGCATTACCATATCAGTAATAACAACGTCTGGCTTTAGGTCTATTGCCATCTGGCATCCTTGCGGTCCATTCTTTGCAATGCCAACTAACTCAATTGAATCATCACCATTAATAATATCACTGATGACTGTACGCATAAAGGCAGAGTCATCAATTAAAATAGTGCGAATTCGATTAGCTACCATGAGAACAAAAGTTTATGCATTTGTAACTATTGTTACAAGCTGCTCATTGGTGAAAGGCTTTACAATATAAGCTTTAGCACCAAGTCGCAAACCTTCATTCACAACTGACTCTTGTCCTACCGCACTTATCATTACAACTTTCGACTTCAGTCCCTCTTGCTGATATACTTTTAGAATATCAGTCCCGATCATATCTGGAAGTATGTTGTCTAATGTTATTAAATCTGGTTGAAGTTCAAAAGCCAGATCAATAGCTTCTTCGCCATTCGCAGCCTGACCTACCACGCTATACCCACTTGCTTCTAGTGCATCTTTAATAAGGGTGCGCATGTACAAGGAATCATCAACTATCAATACACTCTTTGCCATGGTCTTAAAATTTTATGTTAATAGATTTTAAATTCTTTTATTTTAGGCATACTTACTGTTAATAAGCCACTTTCACTTTCGAATCTAGCCGTGCGGCTATAGGTTCCACCAACATCAATAGCAGCAATGAAAATTTTATGAGCTGATAAATGTTTAACTACTGATGCAGCGTTGCGAGAGCCTGTTCGCATATTAACATTAATAACGTTCGCGCCTCCTGTTATTTTAGCCCGTAGTGAAGTAAGCGTACTTCCATTGTTTTTTAATTGAAACAGTATTTCTCTAATAGCACTTGCTACGTTATAAAACTTCGTACTATCAATTGGCCCAACCTCATCTTCAGGTAATAAAATGTGTGCACCTCCTGAAAGATTAGTAAGACGGTCATGTATAAAAAGTCCGATACAAGACCCTAAACCAAAACAGGTATAGTGAGCCTTCTGTCTCGAAGTAATTACATCGCCCGTATTTAATTTGATCTCAATCATGCTGCCGCCGACTTTTTAACTGTGCCTGCCAGATCCTGATCTATAACCTTGAAAATATCAATCAATATAATTAAGCGCGTACCCGTTTTAATTATGCCTTTGATATAATTAGTATCTGCATAGGCATCGTTAATAATCCCTATTGATTCATCCAACTCAGAAGTGTTAACAGATATGGTGTTAGGAACCTCAGAAACAAGTAGGCCCATTTTAAGATCTTCACTTTCTACAACCAAAGTATACTTATTTTCCTTAGTTTGAATATTGCGTGTGAGATTGAATCTTTCCTCCAAATCAAAAATAGCAATAACACTACCCCTAATATTCGCCACCCCCTTAACATAGGCTGGTGTCTGTGGCATCTTTGTTATATTTGGCGTAATAACTACTTCTTTAATTTGATCTATATGAAGTCCATATTCTTCATTACCTAACTTGAACACTACGATCTGTAGAAAGCGTGGTGCTGAGCTTGGAGATTGGATGGGCAATTCTGTATTTCCTACCATAATTATTGTGTAACCAGTAATAATTACTTTTTCAATTTAAATTGCTGAATACCCGCTTGCAGTTCTGCTGCTACAGTAGATAGTTCATCACCTGCCTTAGCGATCTCCATCATACCACTGCTCATTTGCTGACTTGAGCTCGCGACTTGTTGCGTTCCTGCTGCAGTTTCTTCTGACACAACAACGATTTGCTCTATGTTTTTTACTACTGTGCTGATGGATTCCTTCTGTGTAATTGTAGCGGATTGTATTTCCTTTGAGGCTGTAAACGTTTCTTCACTTGATTTAGCAATCACTTGAAAAATCTCTTCGGCTTCTACGCTAGATTTATTACCTTCTTTAACGCTAAATTCCATGGCTTCAATAGCCTTGCCCGCTGCTTGCGTATCTTTCTGAACATCACCAATAATCTTTTCAATTTCAACAGCAGATTTTCGCGAATCTTCAGCTAACTTTCTTATCTCCTCTGCTACTACCGCAAAACCTCTCCCTGCATCACCAGCACGAGCTGCTTCAATTGCAGCATTCAAAGCCAATAAATTAGTTTGACTGGCAATGTCTGTAATAACCCGCAGGGTACGTCCAATATCTTCCGTGCGCTTGGTAAGAACACTGATTGATTGTGAGGTTTGCCCTGCAGAATCTTTAATTCCATGCATGTTATTAACTAACACCTTTACGGTTTTTAAACCTTGGGTAGAGCGCTCCAATCCTTTCTCTGCGGCTTTATTAATAACGTTAGATTTCTTCTCCATGTCATTGGAGTACGTCATAACATGGTTGATTAACCGCGATGATTCATCGGTACGAGAAGCTTGGTCTTGTGCACCTTTTGCAATCTGCGAAATCGCAGTAGCTACCTCGGTTGTATTGCGCTTCATATCATCTGTTTTCTTTTGTAAAAGGTCAGATGATTTGGCAACAACATTAGAACCTTGGCTAATTTTACTTAACACTGAATTTAGATTATCCAATGTTTTATTTACTTCGGATGTAAGTCCACTGTTATCAACTTCGGTATCACAGCGCTGGCTTAAATCACCCACTGCCATAGATTTGATAACACGAATTACTTCTGTCATATCCAGGGCATACTTCACTACTTTCATTGGCCTCCCATCCAGGTTAGCAATGGGGTTGTATGATGCTTGTAGATATACTTCTTCACCTTGCTTGTTGAGGCCGGTGTAAGTGCCCACTAAAAACTCACCACGGTTAAGTGAGTCCCAAAATCTTTTATACTCCGCACTTTTAGCATACTCCGAGCCAACAAATATACGATGGTGCTTTCCAATTATATCGTTTAGCGTATAGCCCGTTACTTTGAGAAAATTATCATTGGCGGTGATAATGGTACCGTCCATGTTGAACTCTATTACAGCATTGGATCTATCAATGGCATCAAGCTGACCTTCGTAGTCAATGTTGTTTATTTTCTGCTTAGTAACATCAGTTGCATATTTTACTACTTTAAATGGTTTCCCATTCAGATCTAAAATAGGATTGTATGATGCTTGTATCCAAACTTCTTTACCACCCTTACCAATACACTTAAATTCATCAGACACATACTCACCGTGATTAAGCTTTACCCAAAAGTCACGGTACTCAGCACTTTTAGCGTACACCGCATCAATAAACATACTGTGGTGGTTGCCTTTTATTTCGTTAAGTTGGTAGCCAACAGTTTTAAGGAAATTTTCATTTGCTTGTATGATGGTGCCATCCATGTTAAACTCAATCACCGCCTGTGATTTACCAATCGCTTCAAACTGCCCCTTGAAATCGGCTGCTTGAAGTTTGCTCTCTGTAATATCTGTTGCAAGTGTAATGACTTTTAAAACATCACCCTTCTTATCAAACACGGGCGTATAAATGGCTAACATCCATACCTCAGAACCATCTTTTGCGATGCGTTTAAATTCACCCACTTGTGGTTTTCCATCACGTAGGTCATTCCAGAAACGGGTGTAATCATGAGAGTTAGTGTAAGCTGAGTCACAAAACATCCTGTGATGTTTACCTTCTATATCTTTTACAGAATATTTTAAAATTGTTAAGAATTGATCATTAGTAGCTAGTATTTGTCCTTCAGGACTAAATTGTATGTATGCGGAGGTAGAGTTGATGGCACTCATTTGCGCATCCATCTCCAATTGTTTGCGTTCCATTTCCTCTTGCGTGGCCATCATCTCTTCCATATTCTGACGCAGTTCCTCTTCCTGCGCCTTCATTTGCTCCATCGCATTCTGCTGTTCGTACTCCAGTAATTTATAATCAGATATGTCTTTTATAAAAACTGTGTATTGAACATCATTATCCACCTGACTTTTGCTTAGGGAAAGATTAATCCAGAACCGAGTTCCATTCTTTCTAGTTGCTTCTAAATTCTGGCAAAGATCAATGTTGGTTGTACCTTCATTGTGGTTAATATCTTGCTCATTAAGATCAATGTGCGTTATTGGAAAAATAATTTTTATATTATGTCCTACCACTTCCTCTGGGGAATATCCAAACATTTTCTCCGCTGCTTTGTTATAAAATGTAATAACTCTGTTTACATCAATTTGCAATACGGCAACAACAGCCTGGCTCAACGCTTGTCTATCTCGCTCTACATGTTGCTCCATTTCAAGAAGCTTTTTCTGAAGTTTATCAACTAAAGATGCTTCACTCTTTATTTTTGACTCAAGATTAACACTCACATTTCCATTTGTTTTATCGTGAGACACATTACTTTTCATATAAAATGGGATTATTATTTGGTTTAACTTGGGGGAGTTACTAGTCTGTTAGCAAAATCTTAATTGTAAATTGATGTTTTTGTTTCATGCCTTTACATTTTTATAGAACAGGCCAATTAGGACTTATTATTTATCTTAATCTTGTTAGTCAAAAATGTAAAAATGGACCGCCAAATACATCAGTTCTTTCCTGTTTCCTAAAATCAGGAAACAGCTGGCCGTGATCAGGGAAAACCCTTGCAAAAGTTTTTCCCGTATATAAGAACAATCGAACAGGATGTTGAAAGGCACTTATTGAAGTGGAATTACAAGATAATCTCTAAGCGGAAAAGCGCCAACCCAATAAATCCGGTCGAACACATTATGATAAGGTTAGTAATATAATTTTAAGAAGCAGTTATCTATATACCGCCACTATTTAATATCAAACTTATAGCCTCTGGCTGCTAGCTTTGAACTACTAACTAGATTTAAAGTTTTATGCAGGTGACTCGCATGTCGGGATCATGTTAAGAATTTGTTTCTTGCCCATTTTATATCAAAAGTTAGTAAAATGACGCTTAATCAACTACCATTTTTTAAAGCGATTTCCCTGACATAAGTGGCAATTCAAAAAACTTAATGGCATTCTAAATAACAATAGGTGATGTTACTAAATCATATTTTATGCTTGATCTGCGATACCAAGCTCTGAAAGGCTGTATTCTCTCTAATGTCTGGCGCCCAGGCGAGGCCCATTTTTATTAAGTCCAAGGTTTCTGTAATGGTCGCGCCCTCCTTATCCTTCTCTCTTGCTAAGATAAAAGCCGTATCTGAAATGGCTAATGAATTCTCAATATCATGGCTAATTATCACCAACGTATTCAACTCATGCAAGGTTGATATCTGAAGTAGTAAAGCTGTAACTTTATCAATGATCAAGGCATCCAATCCCGAAAACGGTTCATCTAATAAAATGAATTTATTTCCTGTCAATACTTGTTGAATAATACTCACTCGTTGGCGTTGTCCACCTGAAAGTTGCATCGGGAATTTCTTCAAATGTTCCACCAAGTCAAACTTGCTAGCGTATTCATTAATTAATTCATTCTGCGCCTTGGTGTCAATTGTATCTACACTATGTCGTAGCGCAATTTTAAAATTATCTAGTACGGTACGATGATTAAATAAAATATAATTTTGAGCCACTATGCCTACATCTCCCGCAACAACAGGATGTTGATCTAATCCAATCTTTACAGAACCGGTGTCTGGCTTAATAAGGCCAGCTAGTATTTTGAATAATTGTGTTTTGCCTATACCGCTTCGTCCAATTAAAGAGATCACCTGTCCCTGATTAATATCGGGGCGTACAATATTATGAATGTTGAAATTTATATCACGAAGGATGGGCTTATCATAGCTTATGTTTACACCCTCTACACTGATGAGCAATTCGTTCTTAGAGTATATCATTTCCTTATTTGAATCCTTGTGTAAGGGAAAATCCAAAATCGTAAATTCTTTAATAAGTAATCAAAGGAAACACCAACACCAAAAATAATTACAAGTATGGCAAACACCGTACCTAAGTCAATGTACTTATTAGATTTGATAAGCATTGTACCTAGTCCTCCTTCTGACATACTTAGTCCTTCTACCATGGTAATCATCATCCAGGCAATGGCGAAATTTTGACGCATTACTTCTAGCACCTGATCTAGCCTGCCTATGATTACTACCTCCAGTAACGTCTTCCAGTTGTTCATACGAAGTGTTTTGCACAGCTCATATTCTTGAACGTTTATTGCATCTATAATTGAAAGTAGCGATGTAACAAAAAACGGAACAATGCCAAAGATTAATAAGCTCAGCTTAAGCTGATGCCCGTCTTGTGTTATCAGCGTAAAAAGGAATATTAACCCTGTTAAAGTAAGGTAACGACATTTAACGATAAACTTTGCAATGGGCGCAAACAAAGGAATTAGTGATAAATAACTAACAAGCAATGCGATAACAATGGAAATACCCATACCCGTCATCGTCAGTGTCAAACTGCTGAAAAAGTTATCAATGAAGTAATTCGATGTAAGAATTTTTAAGACTGATTGAATAATTTTTAGTGGCCCTGGAATCAATCCGTGGCCGCCGAAAACCTCCCATAATAAAAGCGCTATAAAAGCTTCTAAGATAATGAGTGTTAGTAGCGTACGCCACTTAACCTGAGTAAGTGGCGTAACTATTTCTTTTAGCATATTCATCTCGAAATTATTCACCTAAAACAATTTGAACTCTTCTGTTCTGGGCTTTGCCTGTTACAGTTGTGTTATCAGCAATTGGCTTATTAGAACCAAAACCTTTTGTCTCAATTCTATCTGTTGCCAAACCTTTACTTATAAGATAATTCATAACAGAGTTAGCTCTGGCTTCTGACAAACGCTGATTGGATTGTGCATCACCTACATTATCCGTATGACCATAAACACCAACCTTTAATCCTTCTGCCACCACAGAACTTTCAAGGATTTCATCTAATAATTTATAAGATGCTGGCTTAATAACAGCACTACCGGTTTCAAACTGAATCTGGTATGACTTAGATGAAACTTCGCTTGTAATTTCGTTGGAGTACGTTTGTTTGATAGCTTTTCCTTCCATTAACTCCGCATGGTTAACAATAACCGATTGTAAGAAAGATTTATCAACTACCTTTTGATATTGCGGATAAGTGGCCATGTATTCCGGATACATTTTAGATAAGATATCGCCAAAGGTTGTGTAAACAACTTTATAACGGTCAATACCATCTTTACCTAAACCAAATGTATTGGCTGCATCTTGTAAGTTAAATGCCATTGAGCCACCCAAGCTTACATTCATTCCTTGTACATCTTTCTCCGTGATACCGTTATAATATTTTAACCAATAATCGCCAGTTTGCTCATCATATACTTTTGCCGAAATATTTGCCGCATAAGCCTTTGCTTCATTAAATGATCTTACCTGATCACCTGCTTGCGCTAAAGACATAATAAGATTCTCAATATCTGTTCTATGATCATATGCGAATTTCTTAACCGTTATTGTAATATTTGGCATCTGAGAAGAGTATTGCTTTGTATTGGCTATCGTTACTAAACCACCTTTTTGCTTCGCCACATTTACGTCTGCTGGTGTCCACGTTGCAACGCCATCTACACCAACGGTTATCTCCTCACTTACTTTCTTTCCATCTCTAACGATTTTGCGAATCTCCTTATAACCTGCGATGTACTTATTTGCCGCGTCAAGGAAATCACTTGCCGCTATCAGGTTAATAGCATCTTTATCATACGTTGTTTCGTCAGGATTAACTTTTAAATTATTATCACCGGCCCATTTCAATAAGATATTCATATCGCCATCACGCAAAACACATGCAACAGTTTTACCTAATGCCGCTTTAGGATCCTTTTTCCAATCAATAGGACCCATCAGCTGATCTTCACCATACGATTTTCCCATAGCATAAAAAGCGATTGGCTGATATTCCGGTCCAAGGGGTTCCATTTCTTTAGATAGCGCAGCAAAAAAAGCCGACATACCATCGCCCATGAAAGATGCAAAAACACCAGGTGTTTCAGGATTTGCTTTATAGTCTTGTGCGAATTTTACGATATCAGCAATTGACTTAAAACAATCGTCCTGTCTTAAAACTTCAACTTGAAGCTTAGACTTGTCGAACAAAGAACCCTTTGTTGTAACAGCGCCACCATTGGCATACATTAAAGGAAATTGTGAGTTCCAGGCCATGACCTTCCAAACAATGCGGGTACCACCGTTAACTGATTCTGCGTCAGATGGTAAAGGCAACATGATTGCATTTCCAGCCAGTGAAGCTTCGGGTGCATCAGGTAAGGCCACGCGTCCGATTTCTTGAGATTCTTTTGCGATTTTCGGTCGCTTATCCCACCAGTAAACCTTAGCAGCAAAGATTGCAGCAAGTACAACTACTATCAATATAACTTTTCCTGATGTTTTAATTTTAACAGACATAATGTATAGGGGTTATTGATTATTTTAAAAGATCACTAAAATCGTTGTTCGATAAAGAGGCTGAAGAAGCAATTCTAACTTGATCGCTGTTAGCTAATTTAAACTCGCTATCAGGATTAAATGAGTCAAGTAGTTTCAACCCTTCTTTTTCATAAGTGGCATTATCAAGGTCTATAGAACGCATGAAGTCACCAGAATAGCTTATGGCCTTTTTCATGTTGGCCAGCTTGCTAGCAATATCTTCCTTTAAATACTCCATAGATTGTTCAACCATGAGTTTCTTTTCAGGATCACCCTTGAAAATCTTCAAAGCAGACGTTAATGCCCTATTACCTGAAGATACCGACTTATATAGGTCACGTTTAAGTTCTAGCTCATTTCTTGCATCTTCAATAAGATAAGCACTATTCTTGTGAATACGCGTTAGGTAATCGCCAATGCGAAAGAGATTATCGCGTATGGGTGTAAGTTGCTTAATATACTCATTTAATCGTCCTATCTGGCGAGTTGCATTACCCAACTCGGGCAGCATATCTCTTTCTTTCGCCGTTTGGGCCTTCAACATTAACTTACTTTTTTCACTTTCCTTTTCTTTAATCTTAAGGTCAATCTTTTCCTTTTGTCCATCAACCTCAATTGATTGCTGATATAATTTTTCACGTTCTTGTTCCATATCTTTAATATAGTCTTCAGCTATAATGAAAGGATCAAGTTGGATTACTATACCCACTAACTTCTTCATAAGTATTTCATAGAAATAGAAAAGGCTTAACCTAAGTTTTCTATGGGTGATTGCATAAAGGAATACGCCCAAGCAAGCTAAAGCAATTCCAAAATTTACTGTGTTCCACACAATAGCTGTGAAAATGGGAAGCACATAGTACCCTATGGCACCTAGAATTCCTAAACCAATAAGGGTACCGAATTTTCCGCCTGGTCTTGACCAGTACGATTTCAATTGTTGTTGTGTCTCTGTAGGAAAGATTTGTGTTTCCATAGTTATAAGATTGTCTGTATTTTATTTATGTCTTCAGATATTTTTCTAATCATAGCTTCACTTGCAATAGTATAGCCTTGCTTATTTCTAGCAAGTTTACCTTCTTCTTCACCAACAATTGTTTGAAGTTTACCAATGGTAGTTTGCGAATCGTTTATCTCCTTAGTTAACTTTTGAATGAGCTCTGAATTCCTAATAATTTTTTCGTTCAACTCATCTAGCTCTTTCCTCTTGCTTCCGATGTCCTTCTCACTTTTTTCATTTACTATTTTTTCAAAGTGAGCCTTGTCTAAACTTATTAGCTCTTTGTACTTACCGGCTGTTTCAATAAGTTTGGTTTTAGTCAGACCTTGTATAGCTAACGATGCATATGTGGCCGAGAACCGTGCTCTTTCGTCTGCAATGTGAGTCGCCAGCGTTTCTGACATTTTCCAGAATTCATAATAGTCTGGACCTGGCAGATTAGCCTGATCAAAAATTTTTTCGAAGTGTTTCTCAAACTTATCAAACTCATCAGCATTCAAAACCTTACCCGCTGTGTAGCTGATAGGTTTAGAGTTTGATGGTGATGGTGCTGAAGGTGCTGATCTATCAGCAGAGGTCTTTGCTGGTTCCTCTTCGAATTCCACGAAAAGGCCCATAGCTTTTTTAAAAATGCCAGCCATAGCTTTAATTAGATAGTACGGGTTAAATGATGACGTTCAGTCAAATATAATTAGAAAGAAAACAAAAGGCAGCCTTTCGTAAGGTTTAGCTTGTGATTAACTGGTCTTAAGTAAAAGGGAATAAGGGATAAAGATAATTATGGAAGGTGGATCGCTGATCATTTCTCTTATAGTGGTTAGAATTGAGAGATTAAACGAAGATTAATAGGTTAGGATGCTCTTTTACTTAAAATATTTATTCAAAGGTAAGTACTAATAATCGGTTACCTTTTATAATCGATAGCTTGGGTATGAGAAAAGGATGCGTATTATGTCTATTAAAATGAATTGGTAGCCACCTCCGTCACCTTAAACCGATGATCTTCAATTAACTCATACTTCCGTTAACCATTCTTGGTAAATGCCATTATAATCATAGGACTCCTAAGGAAGTTGTTTTAATTGCGAGTATGCCAGGTGTGAATGGTTCTACATTGGTAGATACTAGCTTTTCCATTAATTCGTGCTCATAATATCTGGAATGCCGGGTGCCACAATGCTTCCGGATTTAACCTCATATCGATCTGACTTTTGCTGTAGATTTTCAGTCCAGAATCTAAAAGGTAATATCCATTTTCTTTACACCATGTAAGAATCGATTTAATTTGCGAGAACTAAACGCTGATCGCGGCATTTGCGGGCAAATTCTTTAGGGCCGACACCATATTGTTTAAAAAAACATTTATTAAAATATGATTGGCTATTAAACCCAACCTCCAATGCTATTTGACTAATAGCCATATCACCTTCTTCTAGAAGTTTTAAACTTTTCTTTAAACGGATGGACTTGATAAATTCTTGAACGCCTTGCCCAGTTATCGCCTTAAATTTGATATATAATACACTTTTACTCATCGCCATGTGTGTGCAGATTTCCTTATAATCAAGATTTGGGTTGGCCATATCTTGATCAATTAATTGAATTATCTTGTCAATGAATTCTCGATCACCTTTGTTTTTTGGAATGTTCTCTAACTTAAATGAATTACTTTCTTCTATATGTCGAACTTCTGTGGTTTCCCCTGTAGCATATAAATTAAACCCTTGGTCTGCTTGTGTATCAGTCATCTTTGAAAGTGAATAGAGCAGCTTCAATTCTTCAATACTCCTTTTCAATTCTTGGTTTTGTAATAGTATTTGCTCATGTCTATTTAAGATCTTATCCGATTGCAGCTTTATTTCTTCATTTCGTGCTATTAAATAGTTCTGTGCAAGTATAAGCTCTTGTGTACGTTTTGATACATCAGTGACTAATGCTTCTTTAACGTTATCTCTCCTAGAAAAAAATTTGAAATAAAAAAATGATAACAACCCACCCAAAATAAGTGGTGCTGTTATGGTTAACAATCCATCACTCCTCCAAAAATGTAGCGTCATTGGATCGTTAGAACTTGTAGAATAATTCTGGCAAAACGTGGTAATGCAAATAATAACAAAAAGGATAATGAGTAAAATTTTCTTTTGGGTCTTCATATAATCATGTTTAGTATTAAACTTATTACTATTAGCAGTAACAGATTATGATACTGATAATTATAAAGCCATCAATTTGAACTAAAGGAAGATAAAACGCTATAAATTTTATGAATCAAATATCGTAATATGAAGAATGAGATTGCATGATTACCGTATTTTTTTTTGAAGAATTATTCCGGTAAAGTTTTATGTAAACGGTATATATGTTTAAACTTGGGGGCCTTGATCCAAACAATCGATTTCTAAGTGAAGGTTGCAATACGTTCAGCGTACCATTAAACCAAAGGCCGGGGTAATAATTATATTAAAATAATTATCTAAGTAAATGTTGTGAACAGACGATTGTTCAGACTCTAATGCTTACAATCGATTTCTAAGATTTATCTTTATAAAAGATCATCATTTTAATGATAATACTATCAATTTAATATTTCAGGAAGATTTGCATTAATAATGGGCTGCATTGTTACTTGTACATTAAATAAAACACTGCTCAGTATATCTAATGCAAAGATCTAAGCAAAAGGGAAATAAAAATTGCTATATGATTTAAGGTAATGCCAATTCCCTACTACTTCATTCGATTTCTAAAATTGATTCTATGAAATTGGCTTTAAAATAGCCCCCTAACCTGCTATATAAAATCAAAGATGATAACCTAGCAACATTAGGAATGATGTACAAAATATCGAGGCTGTTTTACAAAACGCGGTGTGCAAATCTTCTGACTTTTACTCCTCAAACATTAAGATTGGTCTATGGAGAAATTTTCACCCTCAATTAGGAGTAGCAGCATTCTCTGCGTTCTCCTTGTTTTAGCAAGCGCTTTATCGTATGCATCAACTTATGATGGATCAGAAATGTTATTTAAACAACCGGATGGTAGTTCAGTAAAAGTAAAAGTGTGGGGAGATGAGTATTACCAAAGGATCGAAAGTATTGATGGCTATACACTAATTAGGAATCAAAAAGGTTGGATATGCTATGCCATTCTAAACGTAAGCAATACAGAACTAGTTAGTACTGAATTTATATACAAGGGAAAGTCCATCGCTTCATTAAAAGGATTTCCATACCTTCAAAAAGGACTAAAGCTTAAAAATGAAATAGTCGCTACAAAAAGAAAGGCGGTGAAATTACAGCTGGAGAAAGGAGCGCCTCCATTAAAACCAAGAAAAAAAATAAACCACACATCCTCGTCAGCAGCGCGGGGCACTTTACTAGATAAGGTACAGGGACTTGCTATACTAATCGATTTCTCTGATGAGCCAGCATCTATTGACAAGCCCGCACTTGAAAGATATTTTAATGCTGTTGGTTATAATGAGTTTTATAATAATGGGTCAGTAAGAGATTATTTTTTGGAAGTCTCAGGAGGTATACTTGATTACTCCAATACAGTAACTGGGTACTATAGAGCGAAGTATCCTAAAACTTATTACGATGGTAACACGCCTTATGGTAAAACCAATGAGTTACTTCAAGAAGCTTACGAATGGTTAGATAGCCAAGGATTTGATTTCTCCACGTTAACAACAGAATCAGGAGAGGTTCGGGCAGTGAATTTTTATTATGCGGGATATCCTTCACAAGGATGGACTTACGGTTTATGGCCTCACATGTCATACCAGTCCTTTTATTCGAATGATGGAGTACATATAGGGCGCTATCAAATAACAAATATTGGTTCTAGTTTAACACTGGCGACTACTTGTCATGAGAATGGACATATGGTGATGGGATGGCCTGACCTTTACGATTATGGTTATGATGGTTTTGCCTCTGCGGGGTTAGGGTATTTTTGTTTAATGGCGTATCCGGGTGCAAGTAATAATCCTGTTCCACCAAATCCTTACCTAAGAGATATTGCAGGATGGGAAAATGTAACACCTATTAATTCATTCAATGGAAATATTACGTTAACTTCCAATACAAATAATTCATATAGATATGATAAGCCCGATAGCCCTAACGAATACTTTTTAATTGAAAGTAGAACTATGACGCGCAGAAATATTTCCCTACCTGATGAAGGACTTCTTATTTGGCATATTGATCAATATGGATATAATGAATATCAAGCTATGACAAGCGATCGCCACTTTTTAGTATCGCTAGAGCAAGCTGATGGTCGCTATGAATTGGAGAGCGCCTCTAGCTGGGGTGACTCCAATGATGCATTCAAAACAAAATCAAATAATACATTTAATGACTATACATCACCCGATGCATTATGGTGGAATGGAACTAGATCTAATCTCTCGATTACCAATATTAGTGGGGTGGGCAGTACCATGACGGCAACAGTAGGTCAATCAACTAACGCTTTACCAGCACCAGATAATCTCAACATAAGTGAAAATGAATACGGCATTAAGCTAACATGGAAGGATAATTCTATTAATGAGACAGGTTTTAAAATTGAAAGACGGTTTGAACAGGGGCCTTACGCAATCGTAGCAACCGTTGCTAGCAATACCATCTCTTACACTGATAATACTAGTTTGAGCTCAAGTGGAACCTATACGTATAGATTATACGCATTCACTGAAACAAATGGATCGCCTTATTCATCTGAAGTTTCGGTGGTACAAAATCAATCACCATGGTTTGGATACCCAGAATCACTTTACAGTGTTATTGAAGCCGAAAATTTTGATTTTGGCGGTGAAAGCATTGCTTATCACAACGTAGACGGAATCAATACAGGTAACCAATACCGTGCAGAAGCAGTAGACTTCATTGAGGCTTGCAGTGAAGGTGGCTTCAACATCAGGTATATCAAAACTGGTGAATGGATGGAGTATACGATTCAAGTTCCCATCTCAGATACATACGAGATCAGTACACGGGTTTCCTCTGATACCTCAACAGGAAAATTCAGACTGGAATTAAATGGGCAAAACATTACAGGTACTTTATCTGTGCCCTCAACAAATGGATGGCAAAATTGGACGTCGGTTAAAAGTGAATCTTACTTAACAGAAGGTATACATGTCTTACGGTTCTACGCGGAGGGTCCAGATTTTAATGTTAATAGTTTTAGGTTTAACAATAAACCGAAGGTTAGCCTCTTAACCCCTGCCAATTACTCATCCTATAATGCATTAGCTAATATTTTGATTAGTGCAGATGCTTTCGATCCAAATGGATCGATTTTAAAAGTGGAATTCTACCAAGGATCTGTATTGTTAGGGACCTCGACAAGTTATCCGTACGAATTTAATTGGACCAATGCACCTGTAGGATCCTACACTATAACCGCACGCGTTTATGATTACGAAGATGCTTGGACTAACGCTGAGCCTTTCTCTATTACGGTTAATACGGTTCTGAATAATCTGGCATTGAATAAACCCGTCACTGTTTCTTCTTCAGAGTCAGCTTCTTATGCAGGTTCGTTTGCTGTTGACGGAAATGGTGCAACACGTTGGGCAAGTCTTTTTACTGATCCCCAATACATTATTGTTGACTTAGGTCAGAATTATGAAATTAATAGAGTTAAGATTAATTGGGAAGCGGCCTATGCAAAATCATTCAAAGTGCAATTCTCTAGCAACAATGTAAGCTGGACAACCATACAGGAGATTTCAAATAACACTTCGCAAACAAATGATCTTACAGGCCTAGCAGGTACAGCTCGTTATGTAAAAATTAACGGTATTACACGCGCAACGGTCTATGGCTATTCCATCTATGAATTAGAGGTGTATGGCAATCCACTTACTAGTACACCTAACATTGCGTACAACAAAACTGTTACAACCACCTCTAATGAAAATGGAGGTCTCACAGGCACGCTAGCAGTAGATGGCGATGAATCCACTCGTTGGGCAAGTAGATCTTTTAATAATCACAGTATTACCGTGGACTTAGGTAATATTTTTAACATTAATCGTGTAAAGATTGTCTGGGAAGCTGCTTATGGAAAAGATTATCAAGTACAAGGTTCAACAGACAACATTACTTGGTCCAACCTTAAAGATATCCAAGGCAACTCTGCACTTATTAATGACCTTACTAATTTAACAGGCGCAGCACGTTATATAAAAGTAAACTGCATTAACAGAGGTACAATTTATGGATTTTCTATCTATGAATTAGAGGTTTACGGAACGCTTTCAGCCGCACATCCTATGCCTTCTCACGAACAAAATAACATGGTAGTATATCCGCATCCATCCAATGAGACTGTAAACGTTATTATTCCCTCTAATAAAAAGGATGTCATATCAGCCACAATGTACAGTCAATATTCTCAAAAGGTAGGTGAGAAGACCATTGAAGCAAGTGAAGAAATCACAACCATTGCCTTAGATGTACAGGGAATAGCAGAAGGAATTTATATGCTATCTGTAAAAACGGCTTCAGGAAATTACACAAGAAAAATCATAGTAAAGCACTAAGTACACGTAACTAAATAATCCTTTGCGCTATGAATAACAAAATGCTTATTCATCGTTGGACTTGTTATAAAGATTCGAAGATTCGTACTACTAATTAAATTAGAAGTAGTATCACTAAACCTGCCTGACGGACCATCGAGTAGGCAGGTAGGGATTATTTCCCTACCTGCCCTCTCACACCACCCTGGCGTACCGGTCTGGTACAGGGCGGTTTGAATAAAGTGATTGTTGATTTCTATGCT
>CAXSCR010000020.1:0-62858 GCA_964235605.1 uncultured Cyclobacteriaceae bacterium
CGCTAGTCCGGGTCTGTAGGGGAGCGGGGAGGAAACGAACCGCTCTACCTGGAAATAATCGCTATCTCTGTTCAAAATAAAAACTTCTTTTGAAGGATCTAGCTTTAGCTCACTGAACGGAACAGCAAATAACTTTCCGCCTAATCCCAAAAAGGATCCAAACTGGATAACTGCATATTCAACCTGGCCAGTATTCAAGTTTATCATAAGGTTATCAATTTTACCTAGGTTTTCACCTAACGGATTTTCAACTCTATCACTGATTATAGATGTGGCTGTTAATCTTTTAACAGGAGCATTAGGTGCAGGACCTTCATGATTATAACCTGTGATGTTATCAATTTCATAATCTTTAACCGTATTCATTATACCTCCGTGTTTAGTAATATTATAGCACATAATTATACTAAAACTAGACCATGAGAGTTAATTTATCTCTACAAAAACACGTTAGAAAAAAATAAGTGTAGAGACAATCTACATTCTTGAAGCTATGGGTAACTATACGCAATAAAATAACAGTGTTTGCAATTGGCATAAGATTTTAACACGCAGAGGTATAATTAATATAAAACAAAAAAAACAAAATTATGAAAAAAGTAATAATCACACTTATAGCATTGGGAGGCTTCACAGCATCTAGCGTTTATGCGCAAATACCATCAGGCTCTAGTTCCGCAACTGATTCTACGCAATCCACTACAACACCAAACGCTAACTATAACACCGATGGTTCTGCTGCTGGTTCAAGTGGAAGTGTTAATCACCATCCTGCATCTAAACAGCAAGGTGAATTGGTTAAAATCAGGACATCAGAACTTCCTGCAATGGTAACACAAACTCTTGGAAGTTCAGATTACCAAGGATGGACAGTATCAAATGCATATCGCACATCTACTAACGATCAATATAAAGTAGAAGTAAAAAAAGGTACCGCTACAAAAACTTTTTGGTTTGATAAAAATGGTAACAAAGTTGAGTCAGGTAAAGCTGGTAACCCCGGCGCTGGCACAAGTGGCTCAGGTACATTAGGAACTGGAACTGGCACTAGTGGCTCAGGAACATCGGGTTCTGGTAATAGTAAATCTGGATCTGATTTGAATCGTACAGATACAGGTACCAGCGGAACCGGTACAAGTGGATCAGGAACATCAGGATCAGACATGAACCGTACCGGTACCGGTACAAGTGGCTCGTCTGGAACCGGTACGTCTGGTACTAGCGGAACAGGTACTTCAGGAAGTGGTTCAACAGGAACTGGAACTAGCGGAACAGGAACTAGCGGAACAGGAACAACTGGAACTGGCACTGGTACTTCTGGAACTGGAACCAATGGCTCAGGTACAACTGGCACTGGATCTAGCACAACACAACCATAAGAATAAATCTATAACCTTTGAGTGTGGTTAAATTGTCGGCTTATCGCTAACAGTTTAACCACATTTTTTTTTGAAATGTAGAATAGCTTCTGGCTGCCAGCTTTGAGGTTCTAGATCATTTTTTTAAGGTTTATGCAATAGTTAGTAGCAAGACTCTTAACTATCATTTTAAAGCAATTTCCCTGTAGAATATTATTGATTAATTGTAAAGCCAAGTTTTTTTTCTAACTTGAATCAAAGTGTGAACTACAAATTCACTTCGCCCTCACTATTGTTTAATTTAATCTTAAGCAAATGAAAAGAAATGCAAAAGCCGTTTGGAACGGTACGGGGAAAGATGGTACCGGTTATCTCACGTCTCAAAGTTCTGTTTTAAATAAAGCACAATACGCTTATAACACTCGTTTTGCTGACGGTATAGGTACCAACCCAGAGGAGTTAGTTGCAGCCGCACATGCGGGTTGTTTTACAATGAAACTTAGTTTTGTTTTAGCAGACGCAGGCTTTACGCCTGAGGAGTTAACTACGGAATGTACAATTACATTTGAAAATGGATCTATAACCGAATCACATCTTGCGTTACGCGCTAAGGTGCCTGGAATTTCGAAAGATAGATTTAACGAGTGTGCTACAGATGCAAAAAAGAACTGTCCTATTTCAATGTTGTTGAATACTAAAATTACTATGGAAGCATCGTTGGGCTAATATCTTCAGTATAATATGAAATAAAAAGGTGAGATTGATTCTCACCTTTTTTATATAACTCCAGAAAAATCTTATGAATGAGCAACCTCTTTCTTTTTCTTTTTCTTAGCTGATGGTATAGTATCATCCTCTTTAGAAGTAGCGATAGCGGTAGGCTGTACTACCTTGCCATGACTATCGGCATAGACCCTAGTAAATTCCGCACCAAATAAGAGTATCATACCAGAATAGGTTACCCAAAGCATAATTAAAATGATTGTCCCCGCGGCGCCATAAGCAGACCCAGGATCACTGTTTCCAAAGTAAATCCCTAAAGCAAATTTTGTAATTACAAATAGTATAGAGGTTACAACAGCACCGACCCATACATCTCGCCACGCTACCTTTGCATCTGGCAAAAACTTATATAATGATGCAAACAACAACGTTACTACAGAAAGTGAAATGAGTATATCCAATAGTTTAAAGATAATCATAAGCGACTCTGAAAAATATACAGAAAACCAATCACTTAGGGCGCTTAACCCTGCTGATAGTACAAGTGAAACCAGTAACAAAAATCCGACTACTAGGATAAGTCCAAAGGAAAAAACCCTATCCTTTATAACCTTTAGAATTTTCTGTTTAGGCTTTGGCTCCACTTCCCATATTTTATTTAAAATTTGATGGAGTTGGTAAAAAACCCCCGTGGCACCAAATAATAATGTTGCTACACCTAAAATAGACGCTATGGTACTTCCTTTGTCCACGCTTGCATTCGCTACTATGGTTTGAACATCTCCGGCCGTGTCACCCCCAATCATACCACCTATTTGGCTGGTTATTTGGTTAGTAACAGCCTCTACACCAAAGAAATACCCTGCAACGTTTATTATTATAACGAGTAATCCTGGAAGGGAGAAAATCGTATAATAGGCAATAACAGTACTATTATTAAATGGATCTCTGGCATTCCATCTTTGAAAGCTTTCTTTAAAAAGACCTCCAAATTTCTTTGCCAATGTTTTAAGTTTATTCATAGTGCAATAGATATTAGTTCTGTGTAACATTTAAGGCATGTCGCATTTATAAAAAAGTAATTGCCTAACCCAGATTTTGAATTAGATAATTACTACTTTGGTATTATAAATATCGTTCCAAGGAGCCTAAATCGATATGAAAGATTTACGATCATTCTACCAGGGCTTACACGAGTAACTAGTAACTAAAATAGAATAAATGCATCTGAATTACTCATTACGATTCTGTAGCACACTCAGCATTTTAAAGCCCCAAAATGGATTCTAAAGTTATTCTAATCATAGATGACGATTTAGAGGATCAAGAAGTGTTTATTGAGGCAGTAAAAGAAATTGATAACGCTATTGTATGTCTCGGCTTTTCTGAAGGTGAGGAGGCGCTACGTTTATTGAAAGCCGAAGCCTTAGAAGTTCCAGACTTAATTTTTCTTGATTTAAATATGCCGCGGTTCAGTGGTAAAGAGTGCCTGGTCGAATTGAAGAAAATAGAAAAGTTGCAGGATGTACCTATTATTATCTATTCAACCAGTACAGATAAAAAAGATTATGATGATACCAAGCAATTAGGTGCTAGCTATTTTCTAACCAAGCCCTATAAATTTGATGAGCTTCGCAGTAAATTAAAACACATTTTCGGCCATGATTGGGGCAGCGCTTCTGACTAGAAAAGTCTTAAGAAGCAACCTGTTCAACTGGAAGAGATACAATAAAAGTCGATCCCTTATCAAGGCTGCTTCTTGCTGAAATAAAGCCGTTATGCTGCTCCACAATTTTCTTACATAGTGCAAGTCCAATGCCTGTGCCTTCGTAATCTTTGTTATGATGAAGACGTTTAAACATACCAAAAATCTCTTCTGCATACTTCTGCTCAAACCCTATCCCGTTATCTTCAATGAGAATTCGGCAGTATTTAGGAACCGGCTCATTTGAATTTACAATGTTCATCGCTTCACTCATTTCTGTGCGAATTTTTATGACAGGCGATACATCTTTTCGAGAATACTTAAGGGCATTAGTTATTAAGTTGTGAAAAAGAGGCTGCATCAGACCTGGACTTACATAAAGAGACGGTAGTTGCTCAATTTGAAATTCAGCTTTCTTTTCATCGATAGACTCATTAATATCTGCTAGTACATCTTTAAGGATAAGGTTTAAATCACTTTTAGCAAATGTTGTCTTTTGGATTGAAATTTTTGAAAAGCTTAGAATGTCAGTTATAAGTGACTGCATGCGTTCAGCGGCTTTTTGAATTCGAACGATGGTGGTTTGGCCATCGTCATCGAGCACCTCTTTGTACTTAGAAGATAACCGATCGCTAAACATTCTAATTTTACGAAGGGGCTCTTGAAGATCATGCGAGGCCATGAAAGCAAACCGATCTAAATCTTTGTTGGCAGATTCTAAGCTCGCAATATTCTCGAGCAACTGCCTATTTAATTTCTTAATCTGCTCTTCAGAGGCTTTGCGCTCATTAATTTCTAACTCTAAACTTTTATTAATGATCATAAGCTTTTGCTCCTGTGCAAAAAGCATTCTGGTTTTACGATAAAGATCTATAAAAACCGAGACCTTAGCCCGTAAAAGGCCAGGGTTAATAGGTTTATAGATATAATCTACGGCGCCTGATTGATAACCCTTAAATATGTTCTCTTCACCGTAATTGTTTGCTGTGATGAAAATAATAGGTATATGTTTAAGCTTCTCACGTTCGTAGATTAATGCCGCTGTTTCAAACCCATTCAGGTTCGGCATTTTCACATCCATGAGAATCATAGCAAAGTCATATTCTGATAAGAGTATTTTCAATGCCTGTCTTCCAGAGTTTGCTTTAACAAACGTATAACCGTCTGGCTCAAGCAGTGTTGCAATAGAAAGCAAATTATCCTCACGATCGTCTACTAATAAAATCTTTGGGTTCATCTGTCGTTTATCCGTTCATCATTTATTTACAAAACCATAGTCTCATTAAAGAAAGCAATTGATCAATCTTTAAAGGTTTTGTTATGTAATCAGATGCGCCCGCTTCTATACATTTTTGTCTATCTCCTTTCATTGCTTTAGCCGTTACAGCAATGATTGGGAGTGTACTGTTTTTATGTTCTCGTCTAATCTTTTGAGTAGTCTCATAACCATCCATCTCTGGCATCATGATATCCATTAGTACCATATCAATTTTCGGATTTTCATTTAATATGTTAATAGCCTCCTTACCACTTTCAGCGGTAATAGCATTGATATTAAACCTCTCGAATACCGTAGTTAAGGCGAACAAGTTACGAACGTCATCATCTACAACCAGCACATTCTTACCTACCAGTATGTCTTCTTTACTGCGTATGTTTTCAATAATCTTTCGTTTATCTACCGATAGATTTTTATGGTTGATGTGAAGATGTCCAATGGTTTCTTCTAATAAATATTCTATCGAGTTAACACCTTTTAAAAGAATACTACTTGAATTTTGGTTGAGCTGATTTAATTCTTTCTTGTTGAAATCCTTAGCAGAGTAGACAATTATCGGCGTTAGTTTATGTTTCGCTTTACCGACTTGCTGAACCAACTCTGAGCCTGTTATATCAGGCAATGTATAGTCAAGGATTATTCCATCAAAGTCAGTTTTACCAACCATCTCAAGTGCCTTCTTGCCCGTATTTGCGATCGTTACTTCTAAATTATCACCCTGAAGTATTTTAACTATCTGAGAAGAGTCTAATTCATTATCTTCAATAACCAATACATTCCGTACCTGTTTCTTGTTATAGCTTATTATATCAACAAATAATTCATTGAGTGCTTCATTTTCAATTGGCTTCAATAAGAAGTTTCGAGCGCCACGTTTCAAGGCAAGCGTTCTATTTTCTTCACCGGAGATAACATGAATCGGTATATGTCGGTATGAAAGATCATTACGTAAAAGATCAATTACTTTCCATCCACTGGTGTCAGGAAGTTTTACATCCAATGTTATGGCAATAGGAGAGAAGCGGTTAATGAAATCAAACACTTCAAGATAATTAGTTGCCACAACAGCCTTTAAATTCTCTTGATGCGCTCTTTCAATAAGTATTTTTCCAAAGCGTAAATCATCTTCAACAACCAGCACCACCTTATCGTTGATCTGGATTGCATTACGATCATCACCGGTATCGTTAATCATTTCATTAACGATTTCCATGTTACGGGTTTCAATACCGTCATTGGTGATGCGTAGTGTACTTAATAAATTGCCAATCTCGCCATCATTGGTTTCTAACTGTAGTTGTTGAATGGCCTTAAAGCTTTCTGTTGTTTCTCTACTAGGTGTTAAGTTGATAGCGCTTTCGAGCGGCACATAGAGGGTAAATATACTGCCTTGACCTGGTAGGCTTTCTAATTCAATAGTACCACCTAATAATTCAGCTAAACCACGGCTAATAGATAAGCCTAAACCTGTTCCACCATATTTACGACTTGTAGAACCTTCTGCTTGCTGGAATGCTTCAAAGATGATTAATTGTTTTTCTTGCGGTATACCGATTCCGGTATCTGTGATGGAGAAGCCAACTACTTTTTTAGCATTGTCAAGATTTGGATTACCAAGTTTCCATTTCTTCTTAGCTTCAAAGATTCTTAAGATTACACTGCCTTTTTCTGTGAACTTAAAGGCATTTGATAAGAGATTTTTGAGGATTTGATTAAGACGCTGGATATCCGTTTCCATAGACTGAGGAAGGACGGAATCAGTTTCTATTTGGAATCTAAGATTTCTTGCTTCTGCTATAGGTTTAAATGTAGTCTCAACAAAGGCAGCGACTTCGGCTAGAGATACCGATGAAATATTGGCAGAAATAAACCCAGATTCAATTTTTGAAAGATCTAGAATGTCGTTGATCAGTTGAATCAAATCATCTCCACAAGAGTGAATGGTCTTTGCATAACGAATTTGTTTGTCATTCAAATTGCCTTCTGCATTCTCATATAATTGTTGTGCAAGAATCAATAAGCTGTTCAGTGGCGTTCTCAATTCATGCGACATATTCGCTAAGAATTCAGATTTGTATTTGGATGTTAGTGTTAACTGTTCTGCTTTTTCTTCGAGCGATTTTCTTGCTTCTTCCACTTCTTTGTTTTTGGCTTCCACTTCGTTTTTCTGTTTAACGAGTAGGAGGGCCTTGTCTTGAAGCTCATCATTTGTTCTGCGCAATTCTTCTTGCTGAATTTTAAGCTCACCCGCAAGTGACTGAGATTGTGCAAGAAGTTCTTCTGTTCTGGTATTCGTTTCAATCGTGTTCAACACAATACCAATAGACTCTGTGAGCTGACCTAAGAAGTCTAAGTGAGTATCACTAAATTCATCAAGCGATGCAAGTTCAATAACCGCCTTCACATCGTTCTCAAACAACACAGGAAGGATGATCAAGTTGGCAGGTTTTACTTTACCTAAACCAGAATTGATTTTAATATAACCTTACAAAACATTAATTAATAATATTCTTTCTTTTTCGAAAGCAACCTGACCTACCAAACCTTCACCGATCGCAAATTCTTTCGGAATATTTTTCTCTTCTTTATAAGCATACGCGGCGAAGAGTTTCAGTTTTACATTTTGAATGTCTTCATCTTGTTTCAAGATATAGAAGGCGCCATAGTGAGCGCTTACCACCTGTGCTAACTCAGAAAGAATACGTCTTGTTACGGTGTTAAGATCTTTCTGACCTTGCAACATTTGTGTGAACTTCGCAAGATTGGATTTCAACCAATCCTGATCTTGATTTCTTAATGTAGTTTCACGCAGGTTAGTGATCATCTGATTGATCGTATCTTTTAAAGCCTCGAGTTCACCTTTCGCATCCACACGAATAGTTCTTGTCAAGTCTCCTTTGGTCACAGCCGATGCCACTTCTGAAATAGAACGTACTTGCGTAGTTAAATTGGCAGCAAGCTGATTTACGTTTTCTGTCAAATCTTTCCATGTACCAGATGCACCTGGTACGCTGGCTTGTCCACCAAGTCGTCCTTCCACACCCACTTCACGTGCCACTGTAGTTACCTGTTCGGCAAATACAGCGAGCGTATCAATCATTTCATTAATTGTATCTGTTAATTGAGCTAACTCACCCAAGGCATTGATGGAAAGTTTTTGTTTCAAATTTCCTTTCGCCACAGAGGTCACCACCTTTGCGATACCGCGAACCTGACCTGTTAAGTTGGATGCCATCTGGTTTACAGAGTCAGTCAAATCTTTCCATGTTCCAGCTACGCCGCGAACCTCAGCCTGACCGCCAAGTTTTCCTTCTGTACCCACTTCACGCGCAACCCGTGTTACTTCAAAGGCAAAAGAGTTGAGCTGTTCCACCATCGTGTTGATCGTGTTCTTTAACTCAAGCATTTCTCCGCGAACATCCACCGTAATTTTCTTTGACAAGTCACCGTTCGCCACCGCTGTTGTTACTCCGGCAATGTTACGAACTTGGTCAGTTAAGTTACCGGCCATTTGATTTACAGAGTCAGTCAAATCTTTCCACGTACCAGCAACGCCAGGTACGAATGCCTGTCCGCCTAACTTACCATCTGTGCCCACTTCGCGCGCCATCCGTGTTACTTCAGAGGCAAAACCGCGGAGTTGATCCACCATGGTATTTAATGTATCTTTCAATTGCAGGATTTCTCCTCGCACGTCAACCGTTATTTTCTTTGATAAATCACCATTTGCTACCGCGATAGCAACGTTAGCAATATTTCGAATTTGAGCGGTGAGATTACCCGCCATTTGATTCACCGAATCAGTAAGACCTTTCCACACCCCACCAACTCCTTTTACTGTTGCTTGGCCTCCAAGTTTACCTTCAGAACCAACTTCACTTGCAACACGTGTAACTTCCGATGCAAATGAATTGAGCTGATCCACCATTGTATTGATCGTGTTCTTCAATTCAAGCATTTCGCCTTTCACATCCACAGTGATTTTTTTGGATAAATCACCCTTCGCCACGGCTGTTGTTACTTCAGCAATATTCCGAACCTGATTCGTCAGGTTATCGGCCATTTTATTTACAGAGTCCGTTAAATCTTTCCATGTTCCACCTACACCTGGTACGTCAGCCTGACCACCTAGCTGGCCTTCTGAACCTACTTCACGTGCCACACGCGTTACTTCAGAGCCAAAAGAATTAAGCTGATCCACCATCGTATTGATTGTGTTCTTCAACTCCAGCATTTCACCGCGCACATCCACCGCTATCTTCTTTGACAAATCACCTTTCGCCACCGCTGTTGTTACTTCAGCGATGTTACGCACCTGGTTGGTTAAGTTTGACGCCATCTGATTTACAGAGTCCGTCAAATCTTTCCATGTACCACCAACACCTGGTACGTTTGCTTGTCCACCGAGCTGCCCTTCAGAACCCACTTCTCGTGCCACACGCGTTACTTCAGAAGAGAATGAGTTAAGCTGATCCACCATCGTATTGATCGTGTTCTTTAACTCCAACAACTCGCCCTTGGCATCAACCGTGATTTTCTTTGATAAGTCACCTTTCGCTACGGCAGTTGTTACACCCGCTACGTTACGTACCTGTGCCGTCAAGTTACCAGCCATCTGATTTACAGAGTCAGTAAGATCTTTCCATACACCGCCTACGCCCTTTACTGTTGCTTGTCCGCCGAGTTTACCTTCTGTACCTACTTCAAGCGCAACGCGAGTTACTTCCGAACCGAAAGAGTTGAGCTGATCCACCATCGTGTTGATTGTGTTTTTCAACTCAAGCATTTCACCACGAACATCCACCGTGATTTTTTTGGACAAGTCACCATTCGCTACCGCCGTTGTTACACCCGCGATGTTACGTACCTGACCTGTTAAGTTGGATGCCATTTGATTTACAGAGTCAGTAAGATCTTTCCAGATACCACCAACACCCTTCACCGTTGCTTGTCCACCAAGTTTACCTTCTGTACCAACTTCAAGCGCAACGCGAGTTACCTCAGAACCGAATGAGTTGAGCTGATCCACCATTGTGTTGATTGTGTTTTTCAACTCAAGCATTTCACCACGAACATCCACCGTGATTTTCTTTGACAAATCACCGTTTGCCACGGCTGTTGTTACACCTGCTATATTTCTAACCTGGTTGGTAAGATTACCAGCCATTTGATTTACTGAATCTGTTAAATCTTTCCAAGTACCACCAACACCTGGTACATCTGCCTGACCACCAAGTTGCCCTTCGGAACCAACTTCACGAGCCACACGTGTTACTTCACTGGAGAATGAGTTGAGCTGATCCACCATCGTATTGATTGTGTTTTTCAACTCTAATAACTCACCTTTGGCATCCACCGTGATCTTTTTAGATAAATCACCTTTTGCTACCGCTGTTGTTACACCGGCGATGTTACGAACTTGTGCAGTTAGGTTACCGGCCATCTGATTTACAGAGTCAGTCAAATCTTTCCATACACCACCAACGCCTTTTACTGTTGCTTGTCCGCCGAGCTTACCTTCCGTACCTACTTCAAGCGCCACCCGCGTCACTTCAGAACCGAATGAGTTGAGTTGATCCACCATCGTGTTGATCGTGTTTTTTAACTCAAGCATTTCACCCTTTACATCCACAGTAATCTTTTTGGAAAGATTACCACGGGCAATAGCGGTTGTTACCTCCGCAATATTTCTAACCTGGTCAGTTAAGTTACCCGCCATTTGGTTTACGGAGTCAGTCAAATCTTTCCAAACACCACCAACTCCTTTTACCTTTGCCTGACCTCCCAATTTTCCTTCAGAACCCACTTCACGCGCCACCCGCGTTACCTCCATAGAAAACAGATTTAACTGCTTCACCATGTAGTTTACTTCTTTTGCAATACGCGCAAACTCACCTTCCAATTTATGTCCACCAATTTCTTCAGGCATCTCCTGCGACAAATTTCCTTTTGCCACCGAACTAATAACATGTGCAATTTCAATTGTAGGATGCACAAGATCTGATATAAGGACGTTAAGAGATTCTACCCCCGTACTCCAGGAGCCTTTTGTACTTGGAATTTCAATACGCTGTGTAAGCTTACCCTGTTTACCGATAGTATTACCGGCACGGGTAAACTCAAGCATCATCTTTTCATTTAATGAAATTATTTCATTAAGCGTATCGCAGACTTTGCCATGAATACCTATTTGATCAAATGGCATACGCACTGAAAAATTTCCATTGCGCATTTCGGTCAAAACTTTTAGTAGCTCTTTATTATCGATCAAATTTGTTAATTCTTGTGGGGAGCTATCAATTAAGTTTGTATGATCACCATTGCTACCATTCTTCTTCTTCGCTGTCGATAATCCAGCAGGAAGAGTTCCACCATTGAATTCGGAACCATCTTTTTTTGAAAGGGACTTAGTGGCCTTCGATTTCTTAGAATTCATAAAAAGGATTTAGAATGATAAATGTAAATCAGAATATGCGTTTTTAAACTATTCTTGATTAAATAATATTGAGGATCGATGTCTACAAAAAACCATACCATCCGTATACTGTTCCGTTAAGGAGCAATTGGGTTAATCAAGCTGTATAATGGACTAATATTTCTGCTCTTCCAAACTTCATAACCCGAAGCTGAAGCATTGAGGATTATGTTGAAAGTTATTATTGCATTAGTTTTGAGTTCGGATTTATGAAAGGTATAATATTTGGTGCTTTTATTTTACTTTTAGTCGCATCCAGTTTGTTTAACTTACTAAATGGACTCACTTACGTTCTGCAGAAATATCAGTTGATCAAGATCCTATCATAAAAAATAAAGTCACTATCACGTTAGTGATTTATTTCAATACCAAATCAACCAGTGTTGTGGGTGGTAATACACTTTCTTTTGATGCTGGCATATTATAAATTCACTCTTCGTACAAGAGAACTTACCTTCCTTGGCCATCTGTATCGCTTGTCGGCTGTAGCAGGCTTTCGACATGAAAGTGAATTAAGCAACATAGCTTTTAACGACAATTGCACTTATTATGAATTGCGCAATGTATTTACACCCAACGGTAGTCGACTATAAGTAAGCATCAATTTTAAGTTGAAACTCTTCTACGATAAGCGGTTTATTTATAAAATCAGTCATACCGTGTGACTCTGCGGCTTCTTTACTATTGATTGTACTAGAGGCCGAAAAAGCTATGATGGGAACGGTCTTGAAATATGGGTCTTCCATAGACCTGATATGGTTGGTGGATTCATATCCATCCATTTCTGGCATTTGCAAATCCATTAATATTACTTGGTAGTTTTTAGAGATGATAAGTAAAAGTGCTTCTTTGCCATCATTGGCAATCGTTACGGTATAGCCCCACTTTCGCAGAAAGGCCCCTGCTATCTTCTGGTTAATATAATTATCTTCCACCAGTAACACATTTGCGTTTTTCATACCATCCGATTTTAGCCATTACAAAGATCCAAAGCTTTAAAATAAAATGAATCAGTAAAAATCGGATTTAGGAAATAGGGGAAGACCCTCAGAGATAAGGCATAAGTAAAGCAATACTTCCTACCAACCTTAAAAATGCAGAAAAACCGGTTCTATATGATTTACCATTGAAATATAGCTGGTCAAATATCTTTAGGTCATGAACAGCATAGAAATATTTCAATTTGCACTTGAATTAACAGAGCCTTGGTTTGTAACGGCCCAAGTTTTAAAGAGACACAACAAAACAAAAAATGACTCTTACCATAGACATTGGTTTTAAGAAGGGTATGCTTTTAAGAAGTGTCAGTCTATGATACCCATGATCGGACATGGCGTTACCTTAACTTTTTGAGCCTGGGACATAGACTCGAAACACCTCAACTTGTTCGCCTAGCAAGTTGAGGCAATGAGGCAGTATGTTTAAATTGCTTCAGAACCTTTTTCGCCGGTTCTAAGACGTATGCATTGTTCAAGCGGCATAACGAAAATCTTTCCGCTACCTAACAAACCATCCGTATTGGCCTTTGTGGCATTAACGATGGAGTTGACAGTAACTTCTACGAATTCATCGTTAACAGCGATTTCCAATCTTATATTAGGAACGAGGTTCGGTATTACTACTTGACCTCTGTAAATTTCCTCTTGCTGTCTTCTTCCATGGCCAGATACATGACCTACGGTTATTCTGGAAATTCCTGCTTCAATAAGAGCTTCCCGAACTTGATCAAGTTGATTTTCGCGAATTATAGCTACAATAAGTTTCATATTTTTAATGTTGAAGTGTGGGTGCCTAGAGTTGAAGAAGTTAGCAGATTATGTTTCTGCTAATTCCTTCTTATCTATCGGCACATTACAATAATTAATTAGGGTTGATCATTCCGTATCCTCTTTCACCATGATAGAAGTTGTCTAATCCCTTCATCTCAGCTTCTTCACTAGAACGGATTTTTACAATCTTATTCAATACAAATAGTATGATGAATGTGCCGAACGCAGAGTATGCAATTGCAATTAAAACTGCCAAAGCTTGAACACCTAATAGTTGCAATACCGTCCAACTTCCCCCCGCAATAGACGCTGCATCTACCATCCAGCTTTCGCGGATGAAGAAAACGAGTAGTATAGCGCCAACAATACCGCCAACGCCGTGAATGCCAAACGCGTCTAAAGTATCGTCATAACCCAACTTATTTTTGAGCATGATAGAAAGATAACATATTATAGTTGCTGCTGCGCCTAATGCTAAAGCGCCTACAGGTTGTACTACACCAGCTGCTGGCGTGATAGCTACAAGACCTGCCAAAATACCGCTCGCAAAACCCAAAGCTGTTGCTTTGCCTTGATGTAAACCTTCAATAATTACCCAAGTCATAGCGCCAGCTGCTGCTGCAATTTGAGTAACGGTTAGCGCTTGCGCTGCGCTAAGTCCACTTGAAATACTGCTACCCGCATTAAAGCCAAACCATCCAACCCAAAGTAACCCAGCACCGATAAGTGTCATTACTAAGTTATTAGGACGTGTATGTAAATGAGGGAAGGATTTTCTCGGGCCTAAATAAAGAGCGGCTACTAATCCACTCACACCGGCAGAAATATGTACCACAGTACCTCCCGCAAAGTCAATTGCGCCTTTTGCGCCTAGGTTAAATAAGAATCCGTCAGAAGCCCAAACCCAATGGCAAAGCGGATTGTAAACGATGATGCCCCATGTAGCAATAAAAATGCAATATCCTTTAAATGAAACCCGCTCAGCAAATGCGCCCGCAATAAGAGCTGGCGTGATGATGGCAAATTTTGCTTGAAACATGGAGAACACATATTCTGGGATACCGTAGGACATAATCTTTTCATCTATTCCAGATAAAAGGAAGTAGTCCCAACTCCAGCCGAACCATCCATGGAGACCTTCCACGTTAGGTCCAAAGGCCATGCTATAACCGCAGACGACCCAAAGAACGGTCATGATGCCCATGGCAGCGAAGCTATGCATCATGGTGCCAAGCACATTTTTAGTTCTCACTAGACCACCATAAAACATGGCTAATCCTGGTATCATTAGTAATACAAGCGCCGTAGAAGTTAACATCCAGGCTGCTGCGCCCGAATCAATTTGTGGTTGGGCATCTGCTGCCAAAACCATTGAGGCCGGAAATAGCACGATGGCACAGATCAGGAATAAAGAACGAAGTGTCATTTTCATTGATTGAGATACATTTTATTAATAGGACGCGAATATAATAAGTCATATTAATTTATCAATGACGGGCTCAAAATTATAGCCACTTGAGAAAATTTCTAAATAATTTTTCGCAAGTGGCTTTAAAATTGAACTATCTCTACCAAAAAGTTAAAAATTACTTTCAGATGGGATGCAATCGTATGTTGAGTTTATCCAGCATTAACTGCGTACTTTTCAAGGGCCGCGCTAAGCTTGGTATGGATCTGTTTGCAGCTAACTAAAAAGTTTTTTTCTACCACAACAATCTTAAGTGATTGAGATGCTTCGGTCCATTCGTAATTAATTACGATGCCATAAGGCCCATTAACTATTCCGCTAGGGCCGTTTAATTCAAATCCGGCAGCAGCAAGATCGACTGTAACTTTACTGAAGGCTTCCGCGGTAATACCGTTGAAGTACAAAGGGTCACACATATATATAAAGGTTGGTAACTTGTTAAACTTCATCAGTGTCTTTATGGCTCTTTAAGAGCCCGACACCTGATCCAAAAAATATTAAACCTAAAATTGATAGAGCCCATGGACTAAGAGCAACAAGGTCGCGTCCGAAGATTCCTAATACGCCTAAAATCAATCCTACAATGCCAGCCACTGTAAGAAACATAGCTAAAATTTTTATCATTATTATGCGTTCATTAATTCAATTAAAAAATCTCTTGGTTTTATTTTTCTTGCCTTTTTGAATAAATTTATAGCAGCTGCAGTAATCAAATCAAACTTTCCAAGAAGTATCTGCAATAGTCATTATTTTATTTCATCTGATGGTTTGGTTCCCATAGCTGTGTTCTATAAATAAGGACCCTAATCCTGCTTATTAGACTCAGCAGTGCAGATTCCATCATACATATTTTTGCACCTAAACCACCTATGCTAAAGTACAATGCATTTTTTATTATCTTTGCCAGCGTTCATTAATTTAACCAATGGTTTTTATTTAATCCACTATATTGCTGCATCATTATTTCTTAGCTTGTAAGTCCAATTCAATATTAACAGTCTCAGAAATAAATTTATCACCTAAAGTTTTATCATTACCATAATTCATTTGCCATTGTCTTCTATCAATATCAAAATTGGCTTTTGCTTTTAGCTTATCGCCATCGAGGTCAACCCGCGCAGGAAATGTGATATTTTTGGTATCCTCCTTTATTTTTAAGTTACCGCTGATATTAAAGTTTGCGCCATCAATTAACGAAGTGTCGGCGCTATTGGGTATGTAAGGTTCAATTTTTGTTATTTCAAATGTTGCCGTACCGAATTTTTGCGCGTCAAAGAAATCTCCACTAAGAAGGTGGGGTTTTAATTTCGCTTGAAACATTTCGCCTTGCTCTTCGATTTGTAATGATTTAATGTCAATGGTAAAGTTACCACCGGTAATTTGGTCTTTTGCGACACTTACAGATCCAGATGTCAGCTTGAATTTGCCTGGATGATTTTTACCTACACCATTGCCTGTAAAGCGAATACGAGATTCGGCCGTATCAATCGAAAAAGTTTTTCCTGCAGCTTCTGTAGCTTCTTGTTTATCAGTAATAGTTGCATTATCGCCTTTTGGTGCCTTATCACAGGAGAGAAGGGTGACTGCAACCGCCAAGGCCAAGAATGAAGTTTTATAGTTTAGATTGTGTTTCATGAGTTATAAATTTTTGTGAAACTTAAAAGATATAAAATCCATGCCTTGGTTATAAGAAATTACCTAAGTCGTACAATCAGAATACATATAATAGTAAGTTTGCCGCTTTAAATTTAAGAGTACAATGCCCCAATCGAGTAATATGATGCCGAACATTTCTTGTGGAATTGATTTTGGAACTTCTAATTCCAGTGTTGCAATTGCACATAATGACAACATAGAGCTTGTAAAAGTTGAGAACCAACAGGTGACAATACCCAGTGCCATTTTCTTTTTAGGTAAAGAAAATACCCGATATTTTGGAAAGGAAGCTGTGAATTTATTTTTCGAAAGACAGCAGGGAAGGTTTATGCGTAGCCTAAAGCGCGTACTGGGCACCGCTGTAATGAAACATGGAACCATGGTTAATGGTAAGCCCATGAAATTTGAAAAAATTATATCCTATTTTTTGCGGAATCTGAAAGACAAAGCTACCATGTTTGCCAATCAGGAAATTGAGAATGTCGTTCTAGGAAGGCCTGTTCACTTTGTTGATAACGATGCAGCGGCGGATGCCCAAGCGCAATCTGAATTAAGGCAAATTGCGATACATGTTGGCTTTAGGCATGTTGAATTTCAATTCGAGCCTATCGCGGCAGCGTTTGCGCATGAAGTGAAAATCACAGGCGAAAAGCTTGCATTAGTTGCAGATATAGGAGGAGGAACTTCAGATTTCACCGTCATAAGATTATCCAATCAATATGTTAATAAGGTTGATAGATCGTCTGATATTTTAGCTAACACCGGTGTTCGTGTAGGCGGCAACGACTTTGATAAAGACCTTAGCTTAGCTGCTATTATGCCTGAGTTAGGTTATAGAAGTTTGTATGGCAATAAAAATCTAGAGGTTCCACTTAAGTATTATCATGATCTTGCAGAATGGAGTAAGGTTAACTTCTTGTATACCCCTAAAATTATTATGCAAGCCAAACAATTTTTACATGAATCACATGATAAAGGTCGGTTTGAAAGACTGTTAAAAGTGCTTGAGCAGGAAACCGGACATACATTGTTGGCGGCAACCGAAGAAACAAAAATTGCACTAACCTCTCAAGCGGATTATACAGCTCCTTTTGGCTTTATAGAAGAAGATTTATCTATTCGTATTAGTCAAAGTAAATTTGAAGAAGCCATTGGCTCCGAGGTAGATAAAATAATGAATGCAGCTACAGAATGTCTTCGTCATGCAGGTGTTAAGGCACACCATATTGACCTCGTAATTCTTACGGGTGGGTCTACTGAAGTGCCACTTATACAATATGCATTTAAAATGCTTTTCCCCAATGCGGCCCTTGCCGACGAGAACAAACTTTCAAGTGTTGGGCTAGGTCTTGCTTATGATAGTGCAAATAAGTTTAAGTAATTCATTTAGAACTGATACTTGTAAGAAATCCTTCAACCTGCCATTTTATTACGATAATTAAATATTGTATCTTTTGAATTGATCAATGGTAGTATGAAAAAATTCTTTGCGGCAAATTGGATCATCCTGGTGATTGGGTTACTCCTGTTCGTAAGTATGTGGTTTTCTATACGTAATAACTATATCATTAAAGATAACCACGATTTACAGCAACAAGCTGAAAGGATCACTGGACTTACTAAGGAAATTCTAACTGCCAGTATTCATGGAATTGACCTTGGTGTACGCGGCTTTGCTCTCACTAAAGATAAGAAATTCTTAGACCCCTTTAACCAGGCTGTTAAATTTTCACCGATGATATTCAATCAACTGGATACATTAATTTCGCGGCAGAAGTATAAAAACAAATCACAGTTAGCGGAAGTAGAAAGAGAGGTTAGCCTTTATATAAAATTTAACCAGGAGATGATAAAAATGGCAGGTCAGGACAGCATGCGGTTATTCAATAATATGCTCGCCGGCGATAAAGGGTATGAAGTTTGGAAAAAGTATAACGTATTTGCTCAGCCACTATTTGCGTTCGAAGAGAATTTAAAAATGGAATCGATGAGAACGTATCAGGCTGCAGTACGGAATAATATAATTCTTCAAATAGCAATTTTGTTTTGTGCTCTACCTATGCTCTCTATTTTTGTTGTGAGAATGCGTAAAGAACGGGATGGAAGAGAAGCCGCATTATTAAAGATAAAGGAAAACGACAAGAAATATGTATTTGAGCCTGGTAAAGATATTTCGAGTGAAATGGAAAAAGATGTTTCTATTCAAAATGTACAAAAGGCTTCAGAATTTATTTTTAAAATGTCTGATGGAGATTTTGATGTGGAGTGGGATGGACTTAATGAAAAAAATTTAGCGCTAAATAATACAACGCTTGTAGGTAATTTAATTCGGTTGCGTAATCGACTAAAGGAGATAAAACAAGAAGATGAAAAGCGAAATTGGCTAAACGAAGGATTAGCAGCATTTTCTGAAATTGTAAGAACGTACCAACATGATATGAAAATTTTGGCTTATGAAGCTGCCTCTTATTTTGCAAAACATCTAAAAGCGCAGCAAGCAGGATTGTTTGTATTAGAAGAGGAAAATAATGATAGATATCTGAGCCTTGTTGCTGCCTATGCTTTCAGTAGAAAGAAATTTATTGAAAAAAGAATTGAAATAGGTCAAGGTCTTGTTGGACAAACATTTCTTGAGGGAGAGGTTGTTAGACTTAAGGAAGTTCCTGAAGGATATCAAAGCATTACTTCTGGTCTTGGAGAATCAACGCCAAAGTATGTGATTGTGGTACCATTTAAATATGATGTTCATATACCCGCAATAATCGAGTTGGCGTCCTTTAATGATTTTGAAGACCATCATATTTTATTTCTGAAGCGGGCGGGTGAGCATTTGGCGTCTGCACTTATAAATTCAAAGACAACAAGCAAAATGAAGCAATTATTGGCGCAGGCGTCCGAAACAGAAGAACAAATGCGTCAACGTGAAGAAGAACTTCGTCAAAATATGGAGGAGCTTCAAGCTACCCAAGAAGAACTTATTCGCAAGGAGAGGAGGCTCAATGTATAATAGCGTACGAAAAAAAATATACAAGTGAGATTAGATTGTTACTTTATCAAGCTACAATTGAGTGCTTAAAAATTAATCGAGAACCGGATACTAAAAATATAGATGTTAAGTTATAGTCTAAAAAACTTAACACTATGGAAAAACAATTAAAGATCTCTCTTATCCTTGCCGTTGGATTACTTATCCTCAGTAACAAATACCTAATCGCACAAGAAAAATCAATTCCTGGAAAAGTTGAAGGTGGTTTCAATATTATTTCCAATAATTTTCATGATAGGAACCCATCTGATTATGTATTGATATCTGGTTATGGGTATACTTTTTTAAATGGCTTGTTTATAAAAAAGCATTTCGAGAATAAATCGTATCGATTTGGTATTAATCATCAATCTGTTGCCGTTGATCATAAGGCAAAAAATGAACACGAACGCGATACTTTAAATTCAGTAGGCGATTATTCACGAACTGCCATATTCGTAGGGGGAGAGAAAACGTTTTATGAAAGAAAGATATTTCAAACATATTGGGGCATTGATCTTTCGCTACATATAGATAGGTATGAAGGCACTTCTGAAAGTATTGTATCCAATTCTACGTTTAATTCTACAATCTCGCGAAATGGTCTTGGTGTAACGCCATTTATAGGAGCCAGAGTAACCCTAGCTCAACGGGTACGTGTCTCAGTGGAAACAAAGGGTGGTTATTATTTATATAACAAAATCGAATCTATAAAGGATGTCCATTCTTCTACGGAAAGAAAGAGCATGGATAACTCCGTTATGGATGTCTCAATACAGATGTATGCAACTGTTAGCTACTTGTTTTAACTGATTCTTGGAAGGGTTTACTGAAAGGGTGCAGTTTTGCTAACCATACTTTTCAATCCTTTCCAATTCGTCCTTAATGTCTTCTCGCAAGGCTTTTAAAAATCTGAAATATTCAACTTGCTTAAAATTGGGTTCGGCTTCCTTATAATCTGCTACTTGCTTATCTAAGGTTTGTTGTAAATTGTCGAGGTAGGTGTTTCTTTTTCCGTTTGTACGGGATATTTCTTGTTTCAACTGATCCTGGAGTTTCTCATGCAATTTATCGAAGTGAACCTCTTCATACGCAGCGCAGCGCTCGATTAAAAGCAAGAGATCATTTAGATTTTTTTTCCTTTCATTACCAGTTTCCATATTGCCGAAAGTTTAAGGCTCATTAAATATAGCTTAAACCTACATTGAAGTTAAGAGTTCTGTTCAATAATTGCATTCCATTAGTCATTTAACCTTGTATGTGTAAGGTAATTAAGCGTTCCCAATAGAAACATTTTCTATGTAAGTATAATTGTCGGACTAAAGTGGGTAAGATATGATGGACCAGATGGAGTATAAAGGAATAATTTGGTCTGCTTTAATAGTAGTATCGGGGTAGCCTGGATGAATTAAAAGTTCCAAACGTATCTTGAGGAAGTGTTACATTTCGGCTACCATTTTGCAATTAATTGTAGTGATAATCTTTTTTAAATAATCCAATTTCAGTAAGAGAATTATACCACTTTTAGCATTCACGCTTTCTATACACATAGATTTAAGGTTAAGCACTAGTAAGTTTATAAAAAAACCTTCTGTTATGATAACGAAGATTCGATTTACTACAAGGTAAGACCTGATTTATATTATCTATGGAATGCCTCACGTTGAATCTGGCATAGCAGACTATATGATGATTACGTTTTTAGTAAACAGCGTTAACTGCTACGCCTTTCATGGCTCGTATCGGGGCTTTTACTGAAAGTTTATTTGAAAATTAAAAGAATAAGACACTTTTTTGCTAAGTAAAAGCAAGAATTATCAGGGGATAAGTTATAGTGTTATTATAGGTGTTGTTAATAGTTCGTATCTTTTAACAAGGGAATATCTTTTTCCTTCAGTCTTCCAGTAGCATCTGTTAGGGCTTCTTCAATTGAGTTATAACATTTAACGGTTCCGGTATCATCTATAATTGGCGATCGCCACAGCCTTCTTAATTCTTTATCTTTAGCAGTAACATATACATTAAAAAAAGGCTCGTCGTTTACATACTCAGAATTAATATTGCAACTAATTGTAGGCAATGCATTCTGCACCGATACCTTAATTATTAAATCTCCGACACTTATTTCAACAGAATGTATTTCTGCAGAATTTACAAATCCTTCCATCATGCCATACTAAACATAAATAGTTATACCATTCGACACTAGCGTTAAGAGTGGCCGCGCTAGACCTAATGCTTGCCAGAATTTCATATTCCTATTGGTTTTGCAATTTGAATTATTTGCAATTATATTCTTACGTTTTCTTTCATATTTTTAAGAAAAATGATTTGGGAAAGTTGAGCATGAGGAAACTTTTTTTCATGGATTATAACCAGATGTTATTATTTTGGTTAAAAGATTCCCATCTATAAATTGAACTTGTTTGAATGGTCTCTTTTACGCATATTTAGTTGTGTATTTCGTTCCACATTAAGTATGTAGAAATTGAAATACTAGCTTAAAAAATATACCACAGCCTATGAGTGGCCATAAAAATATCAATGAACGTATCTCAACATTAGGGCTTCTTGTGGCGCTTGGAATTATTTATGGTGATATCGGCACCTCTCCACTTTACACAATGAAGGCTATAGTGGGAGAAAGTGTTATTAGTGCGGTGTTAGTCTATGGCGGAATCTCCTGTGTTTTCTGGACCTTAACGCTTCAGACAACTGTAAAATATGTTATCATAACATTACGGGCAGACAATAATGGAGAAGGAGGGATATTTTCTTTGTATACCTTGGTGCGTCATAAAGGACCAACGCTCGCGATAATTGCGATAGTGGGTGGTAGCGCACTTCTTGCAGATGGAATAATTACACCGCCCATTTCAGTTTCTTCCGCTATTGAGGGGTTGATGATTTTATATCCTACCATCCCAACACTTCCCATAGTCATTGCAATTATTACTGCTCTTTTTGCCTTGCAAATTTTAGGTACCAATAAAGTTGGGAAGGCATTTGGACCCATCATGCTATTGTGGTTCTCTATGCTGGGATTATTAGGTATGTTCAGTATCATTTCAAATCCACGTATACTGGCTGCGCTAAATCCATATTACGCATTCCAACTACTGACAAATTATACGGATGGTTTTTGGATTTTAGGTGCCGTATTTTTGTGTACTACAGGAGCTGAAGCACTCTATTCAGATATGGGTCATTGCGGTAAGAAGAATATAAGAGTTAGTTGGGCTTTTGTAAAAACCTGCTTGCTTTTAAATTATTTTGGTCAGGGGGCTTGGCTCATAAGTCATAAGGGTCAATTCCTTCAAACAAATCCTTTCTATGCTATTATGCCTGAAAACTTTTTAATTTTCGGAATAGCAATTTCTACGTTAGCGGCAATTATTGCCAGTCAAGCACTTATATCAGGATCGTTCACATTAGTGAGTGAAGCGGTACGACTTAATTTTTGGCCTAAAGCAAGGCTACTCTTCCCATCAGAAGTGCGCGGTCAACTTTTTGTTCCATCTGTAAATATTTTATTGTGGATGGGTTGCGTGGGTGTTGTATTCTATTTTAAGAAATCATCCGCGATGGAAGCTGCCTACGGCTTGGCAATTACAATTACTATGCTGATGACAACAATATTGTTAGCCTATTACTTAAGATTGAAGCAAACCCCCAGTTTATTGATTAGTATATTTTTGCTGGTATATCTGAGTATAGAGTTGTCTTTTCTTGCTGCAAACCTGCTTAAGTTTATGCATGGCGGTTATGTTTCCCTTATTATATGCTGCGTGCTAATGCTGGTTATGTGGGTTTGGAAGGAGGCTTCAGAAATCAAGGATAAGCTTACCGACTATACAGATTTGGACTTATATATTCCGTTGCTAAAAAAACTAAGTATAGATGAAACAATACCTAAATATGCAACGCATTTGGTGTACATGACTAAGTCAGACAATGACAAAAAAATTGAAAACAAGATCATATATTCTATACTTCAACAAAAACCAAAACGAGCAGATATTTATTGGTTTATTAATGTAGAGACTACAGATGAGCCTTATACAAGAGAATACAAAGTTGATATTATTGCAGCGCAAGATGTGTATCGTATAACCTTTAAATTAGGTTTTAAGGTTGAGCAGTTGATTGGTCGCTATTTTTCGAAGGTTGTTAAAATTATGGTTAAAAATGGCGAAGTGAATGTGATCAGCCGGTATCAATCGCTTCATGATGAAAATATTACAGGCGACTTCACCTTCATTGCTATGAATAAGTTTCTTTCTTACGAAAATAAGCTTCCTTCGTATCAAAGGTTAATCATGGGTCTTCATTTTCTTATTAAGAAGTTTTCCGTCTCTGAAAAGCAATGGTTTGGTTTAGATGATAATAACGTAGAGATTGAAAAAATTCCGCTATTAATTTCGCCTGCTGAAGATTACGAATTGAAAAGAATTGGCTAAGTCATAATTTTCTGGTCCAGCGCAGTGAATTATTATCAGAAGGTCGGATTAAATAAAGATGAATGAGTCTATTATGAATAGAACAAAATAAAAAACATAATCCTCGATCTCTATAGAGACCGAGGATGGTACTTATATTATTTCAAATCGATGGATTAAAGCTTGCCAATTAATTCCTTAAGTGGGCATCCAAAGTCTCGGAATCCATAGAATTTAATTGTCCATCGAGACCGGCAATACCTTTTGGATTTGAGCCATAGGAATTCATGCCTGGTTCACCATTCTTAAATAATAAAAAGAAACCATAAAAGGGGATAATCTGCCACCAGCCACTCTTACCAAGATCATGACATCTTTTTGCTCCTTGGGCCCACAGAAACCATACCGCTGGAATCACGAAGAGAAGTCCGATTAAGGCGGCATTGCCTCCTACTGTTTCAGCAGTGAACAGGAATACAACATAACATACCATGTAAATGATAAACGCTAATCCGTACTCCAATCTGCGGATGCGACCTTCAAAAGAAAATGGATTTTTAAACATAGTTACGGGGGTTTGTTGACTATAGTTAAATTTAAGAATTTAATATCCTCAGTAAAAGCCTGTTTTAAGGTAAATGGTACACACGCCCATGATACAGAAGGATCAAAGTGTAAGGGCCTACTACTCTATTGCTTGTCTAAAAATCAAACGTTTTTGCCTTAACAATGACGGCTATATGATTTTAGCTTACTCCTATAACAATATTTTATATTCTTGCAGTGATATAACATAATTCTTAAGTGGAGTTACAATGCCCTGCCTATCCGATACAACAAGTACTGATCGTCATAATATTTTGTTTTACTGTAAAACCAGGTTAGTATAGCTTTCGGGTTATTAGCAAAAGACTTATCCTGTTCTTTCTTCAAACTCCTTCTTTAATTCTGGTGAATCTTCCAGCATCTTTTTTGCCAGAGGCTCAATTACATGGGCTTAAATATTCTGTCAAGGGTTGTATTATTTGATTATCATCTCCAAATGTATATTCCTTTATCCGGTACAAGTCAACTGTTACTTCACGAGGTAATGTGCGGGTATTCATTTTAATGCATGCATTTTTAATCTAGCGATTACGTCATCGCAGGATGGAGGAACCCAATATCTTTTTGGACGCGTTATAAAATTAAATGGCTCTGATGATTTGTAATCAGCAATCTTCATTAGATATTTAACCATTGTGTAACGCTTGTAAAATGCCTATAACATTTAGTGATGGAACGCATACTTTGACAGAATTTGTATTACGTGAGTAAATTTTTACTTCTTCGAGCTATTTTTGTTGGATATTTTTCATTATACTACGATATAATTAACTAGGCTGGCACAAGTAATTTAATTTGTTAATAACTTTTGGTTTACATTTTTCTGGCAAACACCATGCTTCTTCCAATCCATTTGTACTTCCAGTATCCGCGCACTATTGCCGTGTTTGCATTTGTTAATTGAATTTGCGCTTCAAATGTATTGCCTGAATTAGGATCGTATATTTTTCCTTCATCCCAAACGTTCTCGCCCTTATAAGAAAGTTTGGTAACTAACGTTAACCCAAGCAGCTTTCGTCCCATAAGATGCTTGTTTGGATTTTCGATATCTTGAGAGTTACGCATTACCTCATCAGACTTACATTTAAAATATATCATGCGCCCAGCAAAGAATCCATTATCTTCAAACATCTCTATCTGCAAGTCCTTTACTTCAGACTCCCAAATACCAATAAGACGGTTGGATGGCGTGGCAGTATCAAAACTTAATAGGAAAGGAAATACAAGTGAAAAGACTAGAAATAATCGTGTGTGTTTCATGAACATCTTCCTCCTTTCATCTCTTGTTTTCCTGCTAATGAAAATATGCTACTTAGGCGTTTATGTTTACATGTAGCCTGTAGTAGTTACCTACTAGTAATTAAGGGTGAATACAATTTTTACGTATGCTGTAACTTGCAAATTGCCTCATCTGTGTTGTTAACGCAGATGCGAAGAATATCTGGCATTTATAACCGGTTGTATTTAATTCAGTTATCACTTAAAACTTGACGTTTTACTGTTTCATCCCTCTTAAAATACCTTGCAGGGTGAAAACCTAACACCATTAGCGCTTTCGCGGATAAATATTTCGCTTGGCTGTTGCACAAAGTTCGAATAAAATTATTTTACGAAGTATGCTGAATTGCTAAACTCGTCATTGAATTTACGTTAGCGTTGTCTTTCGTTGGCACTTCATGAAATAGCTAGCTAGTTTTATTCGGTATTTTGCTCATGGCTCTTTCAGCAATAGCAGTTATGGTTAGGCTTGGGTTAACACCGATGTTAGAAGAAATCATACTACCATCGCATACTAACATGTTTGCATAATTAAAAATGCGATTGTCTTTGTCAATTACGCCTTGCGCTTCGTTTTCACCCATGCAGGCACCACCAAGAATATGCGCTGTTGAGGGAATGCCAAAAAGTGTTTCCGGCAACATGACCATCGCTTTTCCATTAATAATTTTTTCAGTTTTATGAGCGAGGTCTTGCGCTATGGGGTTAAACGCTGTGGGAGGGGTGCCACTTTCTAGTTGGGTACTTATGGATCTAAATGTTGAACGAACCATTCTCAAAGTGGAGTCAATACTTTCCATATAAAGCAAGATGTGGGTTCTCTTAGCCCAGTCACCCAAGAAGTATACACTGAAATTTTTTAGGGGATGGCAAATCAGATCTTTTAACATACGTGCAATGCGGACAAATATGTTTTTACCGCTTACCATTGGCGCCCCCAATAGGCGCCAAAAACCAGAACCCGTTGAATATTTAACCGGCTCCACATGACGATATTCATCAATGTTTACGATTGAGCCGATCGCGATTCCTTCAGAGAAGGAAACATGCTCATCCAATGCCGTTACAGCAATAAGGCTTTCTGAATTCGTTCTTACACTGCGACCAAGTTGTTTTGAAATATGTGGAAGGCTGGTGTTTTGTAACTTCAGTAGCAACGCCATGGTACCTAATACGCCCCCAGCGAATACAACGCCTTTCGTTTTTACGGAATACTTTTTTGAAAAAAATCGAAGAGAATCTTTAAAGTGAATTTCATAACCAGCTGTTCCATCTTCTGATAAAGGGACGACATCGTATACTTGTTTCTCGGCCAGTATGGTTGTGCTTAGTTGCTGGGCAAGGTGTAAATAATTTTTATCAAGTGTATTCTTCGCATTGTAACGACAACCCAGCATACAACCTCCGCATAGTATACATCCGGTTCTGTCGGGTCCTTTGCCATCAAAATAAGGATCATTAACGGGCTCACCAGGTTTACCAAAATAAACGGCAACATCTGTTTTCTCAAAGGCCTGCTCGTTGCCTAATTCGCTCGCCAGTTGCTGCATGGCCTTGTCACTGCGGCTCATGTAAGGATGTGTCTCCGCGCCAAGCATCTTCTTTGCTTCTGCGTAATAGGGTTTTAAATCTTCCTCCCAATTGACTAGTCCTGCCCAGCTACCAGACTTAAAGAAAGGCGATTTAGGAATGGGAAGGGTGTTTGCATACACCAATGAGCCGCCTCCAACGCCTACACCACTTAATATTGCCACATGGCGGAAAAAGGTTAGTTTAAATAATCCCGTCCATCCAAGTGATGGCAACCACATCCATTTGCGTAGGTTCCAGTTTGTCTTCGGAAAATCTTCTGGCTTATTAAACCACTTCCCTTTCTCAATCACTAAAACTTTGTAGCCTTTCTCTGCCAATCGTAAAGCTGACACGGAGCCACCGAAGCCGCTACCTATAATTACGTAGTCGTATTCAAAAGTTTTTTCCGCCATATCTATGATTAAATTTTAGTGATTCATTCCTTCAAACAAGATAACTTATATATTAAGTAGGAAAGGCTCAATTGATTATTTCTGTTTATGAATCAATAGTAGCGAAACCACCAAACATCATGCTTGGGTCTTTACGTTATTTTATGTGAAGATAAATTTATCACGATAAAAGATTATAAACAATTTATTAATGTTAGGGTTTTAAAAGTTTAATAATTTAGCATTCAATCTTATAGTAAAAATCATCAGGCAGTCCGATAAACAATTGATACAATAGAGATATGAATACATCGCATCAAGAAATTGAATTGAAGTTAGCGAACAACGGAAAAGGCGCTTTTGTAATTGAAAAGGACGATAAGCTAATTGCTGAAATGGTGATTGGTGTTTCGGGAAACAATCTTACAGTTTATCACACCGAAGTTACGGATGAACTTAAAGGGCAGGGCATCGCTTCAAAACTTTTGTCAACTATGGTTAATTATGCCAGAGAAAATAAATTGAAAGTAATTCCGCTTTGTGTGTATGTAAAAGCGCAGTTCGAACGTCATCTTGATCAATATATGGATGTCTGGAATCAGGACTGGCACAGATAAATATGCAGATAATCTTCATCGCAAAATGTCTAACTTGACATTCTTTAAATATAAATTCTTTCAAGTTACTGGAAAGAAAAGCGTACAACTTATACTTACCTTACCGCGCTTACTGCTATGTTAATCCGCAAGAACACCAAAGCATTCAAAATGATATTACAGCTCATCACGTCGTGTAAAGATAAAAGTGATAGAGAAAACCTGATACGACTTTATATTACCAAAGCAGGCCACACCGTACAAGATAGAATAAGCACCGAAGGCATTGAGGGAGAGGGGGGATTGTTTTATAATATGACGTATGAGACGGTATTAATTAATTTGAACTCAACCACACATCAATTGCATCATAGTGATGAGTTTCCTGGCATTTATTTTTTTCACAGTACGTCGAACAAAGCATGGGACGAAACACCATTTGAATTTGACGAGGCAATACAGAAGGAATTTGGCTCTCTTTCTGACCTACCGGTGTTTAGAAAAAAAGAGAAGCCTCAAAAATTTGTGTTTTCCACTGCAAAAGAAAACCCATCACCGGGCTCCCCCAATAAAAAGAAAGCAGTTGCTAAGAAAACTATTCCGTCGCCAGATAAAGGTCCAAAACAACCCAACTTCAAACTCCGACACAAAATTTATTTTACTGAACTGGACAAAGTAATTTTTAGATCACCACTGCTTCATAAAAAGGATATTTTAGACTACTATGATAAAATAGCCGGTTCTATATTACCCTATCTTAAGGATCGACCTCAAGCAGTTCACATACATTCGGAGAACGAAAGAGCAACTCACTATACCAACTTAGATGTATTGGTAAAAGGCCATGAAGAGCTTGTGCCTGACTGGATTGAAACCGCTGCTGTTTCTAACGGAAACGAGCGCTTGCTCCTTTGCAATGACAAGGAACATCTATTGTTGTATGCCGAACTGGGTTGCTTCGAATTTAGTGTTTCTCATTCTAGAATTAAATCACTTGAATTTGCTGACTATATCATACTTGGAATTAACACGCCACGATATGAGCTTGGAAAAGCAGTAGATGTTGCAAATACTACAAAAGATATTTTAACCGGATTACAATTGCCGTCATTTGTAAAGACCAACGGCGTATCAGGGCTACATATTTATATTCCACTTGACAATAAGACTCCATTTGAAATAAGTAAAAACGTGGCAAAATATATATGTAAGCTCATCCGTTTAAAAATTCCGAACCTTGTTGCGTTGGAGGGATCTGAAGATAATGATTACGGAAAGGTGTCTTTAAAGTTTTTAATTAACGAAGAAGCGCAACGTGTTACAGCTCCCTATTCTTTGGTGTCTGGACCACAGCCCATTGTTGCAACACCGCTTTTATGGGAAGAAGTAAATGAAGGGCTTAGGTTTGAAGACTTCAATCATGAATCAATTTTTAAAAGACTTCAGCAGGTAGGAGATCCCTTCAATGCGATCTTCAAAAAAAGGGTTAATGCCGCTACACTTCTTGAAAGGATGGATGCTAACTATTCATTCCTTCTTGGAAAAGATTAAAAAATTGTGCTTATAAATTCTGCCTATTTGACTTATAAGTAAAAGGCACATCAATTGCAGTTTCATGACCCGTTGCTTATTCTCTAGGCATATAATACATAATAAACACACCGAGTAGAACGACAATCGCGCCTATAAGATCATATTTATCAGGATTAAAGTTGTCGAACTTACACGCCCAAAGAATTGATAATACGATAAAAAAGCCGCCATAGGTTGCATATACTCGACCAAAGCTAGCGTATTGAAAGGTTGCTATTACACCGTATAGGATTAAAATCAATCCGCCACTAACACCATACCATACCGGCCTTCCTTCACGTATGCAAAGCCACATAAGATAACCACCTCCTATTTCACAAAGTCCTGCTAGTATGAAAACGCCTAATGATCTTAATACGCCCACGGTCATTATATTTAGCTCAATATAAATATTTAAAACCAATCTCTTCGGAACAAATTTATTAGCCTGCGCCGACCTATAAATTTTTAGCCAAGCAATTTTGGCATCGATTGTAATTTGATAGTTAAAAATGAATTGTTTAATGCTCTAGAAGCGGGCAAGGTATTTCTTGCAAACTTCAAACGATGGGTGAGGAACTAAGTATTTTACAAGCCTAACAAGCGAAACTTATGAACTGATTAGATAAGAACACACTATTACTTACGCATCCAAATTATGGTATCAGCGTTAATTATTCTACTTGAAAAGTAGTTTGGAAAAATCAGAATCATCCTTCGAAGCATGGACAAGTTTATTTTTCACATGTTAAGAAAGGAATAGTATAGTAAGGCACCGATATGGAATCTAATTGGGCTCTCTGGATTCACCACCACTTCAGGTAAGGCTCAAAATGCACCACTGAAATTTTATTACAATCTGTGTTATTTTAGGTTAGTAGCCTATGAACCAAAATGAAGTGAGTGATGCTTATCTTTTAGGCTTTCTAAAAATTGCTTTCATAATTAGTATGAAGGCGATTCCTCCGATGCACATTACAACGACAACTTCTGGTGTGATTAGATTTACAGCATGCATCGATTTTACTATTTAATGTAAATGAAACCAGTTACACGCAATAAGACAAATACTGTTGTAATATTAAATTGCGAACTAGAGCTTAAGCCTAACTTGTAGTTTAAGGTCGCTTTTTATGTTACCATCAATCTTATCCGGGCCAGAGCCAATTTCTTGGCGGTCAGCGTACCTGGTTCTTGCATACCGAAGCCAGCAAGATATTTGTTTGTTCACTTTATATTCTAACAAAATGAAGTTTCGTATGCCTGATCCAAAATAGGAGGGTAGTGAGTAGGCAAGCCATACATCACGTTCATAGGTGTATTGACGGTTGTCAAAATCATCAGTATCAAAAAGCGCGTATCTCGCAGAGCATCCAAATCTTCCTATATCAAAACTAACATCCTGTATTAGAGCAAATCCATGTGTGGTATGTTGTTCAATCTGGTATGAACTGAATTGTGCCCTGGTTTTCATTTTCAGTTTTGGGCTGACAGCGTAATCACAGTTGATCCAGAGATTTCTTTTTACTCCGTCTGCTGTTCTATAAAGTGTTGGGTCTTGATTTGTGTTTCTAACTTTTTTCTCCTCTCGTCCTTGCACATAAATTAATATATGTTTTGATGGTTGGTAACTAAGGCGCGTTAGCCACTCATGTCCTGAAGATGGTTTATAGCTTCTAAAACGCAACCATGGAAATTGAAATAAATCAATGTAACCTGTAAGTGTAAGCTTCCTATTCCACCGATATTTCCAGCCCCAGTAGATTCCTGTTTCATTCTGCGGTGTTGTTCCTTCAGAGAAAGCATTCGAATAAAACGTATGAAAATTCCTGTCATACTTTCTATAGAGTAATGATATATCCAATTTGTTAGTAAGGCTACCTATTACGCCCATTACGTGTGACGACCCGCCATTTAATGTTTTTGCACCTTCACCAAATAATAGAAAATTATGCAATGTATAGTTGAAGAATAAGCCAATGTTTTCGTTCTGCTTTCCGTGAAAGGCAAATTTATTATACAGAAAATCATTGGCTACAACTGTTTGGTCAAATTTTATATGGTTATAGATTGCGCCAACATCAATGTGATTTCTAGTGTATTGAATTACCAGGCCTTCGTTTTGTTCGCCAATTTTTTTTCTGGATTTCAATTCTGCATTGCTTCTATGCATACCCGATGTTTGAAAGGCAGTTGCGCCTGAATCTTGATTTTCATTATCACCTACAGTTGCATCGCGTTTTATGGCTGAATAGAATCCTGAAATAAAAACGTGTCTGGCAATTTCATAGGTTCCAGAAATGCCACGTAATAGTCCAAATTCATTCGCAGAGGTGTTGGGTAACATTCCGACATTACTTCGTCGGGTGGTTGTAATGGTTTCAGCTCCTTTGCCCATACCAAATGCGCCACCCATTATTAGTCCTTGGCCAAATTGGTGTTGATAATCACCAATAATTAAATTTTTAAGCTTTCCTTTATTCTGTATTTGTGCATGGCCAGATAAGAAATCAAAACCATATTGCTTTGAAGATTTATTCCACTTGAATTCCTCACCTGCATCTTTCTCTGCTGTAAATCCAAAACTGAAATCACCTGGCTGGCTTGTTCTAAAACGATAATATGTTTTATCAGCTGACCCTCTAAATTTTCGCTCTGGATCGGCTGCCTTATATCCCTCTTTGGTTTCAATTGTTCGTTCATGGCGCGCTATGAAGTAATTGTTCTCTTCATCCCAGACACGTTTTAAAATAGTAGTGCCAATTATAGTGGATGGATCGCGGACTTCAACAAAAGGTATTAATTTATGAATGGTTATTAAATCAAATTCTGGTATCGCTTGAAGCTCGTAGATGCTTAGCAGTTCTCCATTTTCTTTTCTGTATTGTATCAAGCTTTGAATTTGGGTTTCCGAAAGAATATTTAGAAAGCGAAGTTCTTCAACGCGTACTTTGTTTATGTTTATGGGATGCGATAATAATAGCATCATATTTTCATAAAGACTTTCGTAATTAATGTCAGAGTCCTGGAAGCCAAATAACTCTGCAAGCCCGGATTGGTCTATATCATTACGGGGGTAATCCTGGGCGAATGCATTACCAGCTAATATGCTATTGATAAGTATTGTTAAAATGAATCGTTTCATTTCTTTTTTATGATATATCCCACAGTAGCTTGATGGCTTCCTCCCAGGGTGGGTTCGTAACAATAGGCATAATCAAGCGTGAATTTTTTTAGTTTGAATCCCATACCAAAATACCCTGTTGATGGCTGTAAATTAAACCCGGTACGAAAGATTAGTTTCTTGTGAGCTTGGTACTCAATACCTGCTTTTAAGTTGTATTTATAACTTAGATCTTTTTCAATTTCTGTAGTAATAAAAACGTTATCTGAGGCTTTGTATCCTATACCTGCAATAAGAAGGGTAGGTAGATATTCTTTTTCACTTTTAAATTTTGATAAATTAGGTTGGTTGATGTTAGTAGCATGGATACCGATAGCTAGATGAGGGGTCAGCTGTGCTATAGTCCCTGCGCTGATACTAAAGACGCCTCCATTTTTAAAACCTTGGGCTCTGTATTGAACATAATTCATTTTAATGCCTAAGGATATTAAGCCATAAGAATTACTATAACCTGCAGAAATTATTTGTTCTGAGTATAGGTTGTCACCAAAATGAAATACGCCTAGTGCCGCAACGCCTACTTTTTTAATAGGACTTGCAAATACCATTGCTTTCTTATCTGCGCCAATGAGCTTTGGGCGACTATCATACGAAAATGCAGTAATTGCGTTCGATATTTTTGACAACCCGGCTACGTTGTTAAAAAGGGACCATTCGTCTGAAAGGCAGGCGGAGGCGTTTCCTAAACCGTTAGCTCTCGCACCAATTAAAGTGGCAACGCTTTGCGCACTTAGAATGCAGGGCAGCATTGCCATACCCAGTATTAACCAACTTTTAAACACTATGAGGGGGTTTTGTATGTATTAAAATTTAAATTAAGTAACGTTTTTCGAAATAGTCAAAATAAATTTTTAATTACAGCAATATTATTTTAGGCTGCTTAAAATTCCTTTTTGATATGGAGGAAGAATCCATGCGTACCTTCAGCATTTAAGGTGTATTCTAGACGTAGCACCAGGTCGTAAGAGGCAACGATATCGACACCGCCACCCCCGCCAGCAATTACTTTTTCTGAAAGTCGGGTGTTCAAATTGTTATTTTTATAAAAGGCGTAGTTGCCAACATAGGCAAAGTCGCCGTAGGTTTTCAGGTATATAGAAATGGGTATATGTTGAAATCGGCTTGGTAAAAGCTTCCAGGTATACTTCCTGCTAAAAATTCGTTTTTTAAATGTGCTCTTATTCAGGAAGTAATAAGGGCCTTCAATAACATAAATTTCGTAGCCCTTAACGAACGGCCTAAGGGAACCCAGTGCGTCATAATTTGCATAGGATGGGTCTTTGGGTGTACTCCAGAATACATTCGTATAGTTAGAGAAGTAAAATCCTTTATTTAGATCTATAAATTTCGCAAAGGTAAGATTGGTTTCGAACAGATCGACATCATCACCCAATCCCAACCCTGATTTTTGCAAGATGAAAGTGCCTAAGTGCCCCACCAATGGATAAGCATTTACATCGCGATGATCAGATGTGAATTGGTATTTGAGCGTGGCAAATTTTTGTTTTTTACGATTTTTATTAAAGTAATTTTTATTCAGTTGATTTATTGTGTCATTAATCCAACTACTTTGATATTCGATACCCAACGCGTGCGTGCCGTAAAAGGAGTTACGATAGCTATAGGTGATTACAGCAGTTCTCTTTATTTTTAACAGCTCTGTTGAATTAATGAATTGAAGTTTATGGTCTTCTGTTTTAAAAGCTAAGTTTTTAGCTTCAATAAATTCAAAATTGAAACTTAAACCCTGTTTTTGTTTTTTATCTATGTAGGGGATACGATAACCAATGGCAAAATTACGTTGAAATCCGAAGAGTGCAGTTAATAACAACGTTTCATTACGGCCTCGCATATTATACTGGTAAAGCTTGAGCCCATAAACTACGCGCTTGATATCATGATCATAATTTTGCCACCATTCGTTGAAGTTTCTGTCAGATAGATCGAAACGGGGTGAAGGAAATGTATACCATCTTTCATCTACATCAATAAGTAAATCTATTTTTCCGGACTCGAGTTCAAGGGTACGCAAATTAACACGGTTGAATAGCCTCGTATTAAATATACGTTTCTGATCACGATCCATGATCGCAGGGAGGTCTAAATTGCTTACGATATCACCAGATTTAACACTTAGTTCGCGTAGAATAATCCGATCGTGTGTTATTTTATTACCGATAATAAATATGCGTTGAATTTGAACATACACAACAGAATCATTATTGGTTTGTTGTTTCGGGCGAAGTTTTACAGTGTCACTATTTGAGAATTTATAAGCCTTTTGACTTCGATTGAAATCAGATGTTGAAAAAAGGCTTATAAATCCAATAACTATTGCCAGCATTTGTGTTCACGATCAACGTTTAATTAATCGGTAAAATTTCATGGTTAAAATTCTTTCTTTTTGAAACTAAGAATTAAAATCCAAACGCCTGCAAGGCACAAGGGTATACTGAGTATTTGGCCCATATTGAGGGGTAATGAATTCTCAAATTGTACCTGATCTTCTTTTAGAAACTCATAAATAAATCGTAATCCAAAACAGATGACTAGAAAAATTCCAAGGTTTCTGCCTGGTGGTAAATTTTGTTTGTATCGTATCCAGATTCCAAATAATAAAATAAATATTAATAAAAAAGAAACTGCTTCATATAGCTGAGCCGGATGTCTAGATATGCCAAGCGTGTTTATGCGGGCTTCAAGCGATCCATTTTGTTGTTTTATGATTTCATAGTTCAATGCGGTAGTATCTTTTTGATCAAAGAAATCAGTGAATTGGTTGAGTAAATCTTTTACATCATTGTTAATGTAAGCAGTTACTTTTTCTTCAGCGGTGTTTGTTTTAAAAAAGACATTTATAGCCAAGTGTTTTCTATTTCCTTCTGCATCCGAAACGTTATTATTTTTATTGCAGCTAACGCGATCAACAATTTTCTCAGTATCAATTTCTTCATTGGTTATGGCGGTTGCCAATGGGTTAACGAAAACAATTCCCCATGGCTTATCTGTTGGTTTACCTATAATTTCTGAATTGAAAAAATTACCAAAGCGAATAAATGCGCTTGCCAAAGCAGCGATTATAACTATTCTGTCTAGTACCTGAAAATAAGATTGGCCAGCTTTCTTTTTACGGGAATAAATCCACAATGCTATTAAGATCGCAATAGCAGCCCCATGACTTGCTAGCCCGCCCTGCCATACTTTTAATATTTCCATGGGATTAGCAAAAAAAACATCCGGTTCATAGAATAAGACATGACCTAAGCGGGCACCAATAATGGTTGCTACTACCATGTAAATGGTGAGTGCATCAACATCTTTTTCGGGCTTGTTTTCTTTTCTAAAAATGTAGTAGATTATCTGTTGACCTATCAAAAAACCGATAGCAAAAAACAATCCATACCAACGAATAACCAGGTCGCCAATATTGAAAAGTTCAGGACTTCCATTCCAAATAAGATAACCAGGTAAAGACATAACGGCATTATATAATTAAAACTTGTGCATTAGTCTATGTAGCGTTTGTAATGACTCAGCTGTTTAAATCTTGCTTGGTGTTTCAATTTCAGACTTTTTTCTTAGTGACCAAATCAAAAGAATAATGCCGGCAACAATCATGGGTATACTTAGAATTTGTCCCATGTTAATTGGTAAATCATTTTCGAAGCTCTCTTGATTCTTTTTAAGAAACTCATAGAGAAAACGTAAGCCGAAACATACAATAAGAAAAATACCTAAAAACATTCCAGGTTGGATGTTTGCTTTATACTTTGTCCACAATAAATACAGAAAAATAAAGAGAAATACACAGGATATAGCTTCATATAATTGTGCTGGGTGTCTAGGAATAGCATATAATTTTATGAGCGCCTGATTGCCAGATACAGTATAATTAATGGCATCGCGTTGATCTATATGATCTCGTACATAACCACTAGACTTAAGTGAAGGTATTATTTCTTGCTGCAGGTAATCCGAAATCTGAGGTTCCGAAGTACCATCTTTCTTAAAATCAACTAGAATATCTAATGGCAAATAACCTTTGCCGTTTGCTGGTGATTTAGATTCTTGATAAGTAATATGTTCTACTTTTTTATCTTTATTGATAACATCGGTTATTGATCGGGCAAAGACAACGCCATTATTCGAATAAGTTGGTTTCCCAATAATTTCAGAGTTAAAGAAGTTACCGAATCGAATAAGCGCGCCTGTAATAGCAACAACAATAACGATACGGTCTACTACTTGTAAATAACTTTGTCCTGGTTTTTTCTTACGGGAGTAGAGCCATAGTGCTATTAAAATACCAAAAGCACCGCCATGGCTGGCTAAACCTTGAAAGCCAGTAAATTTAAATTCAGGATTAAACTCAAATGGTAGAAAAATACCCAGTGGATCTTGCCAAATTATTTCTGGCTGATAGAAAATAACATGACCTAATCTCGCCCCAAGCAAAGTTGCCAACACCATGTAAATGGTAAGCGTGTCAACATCTTCTTTCGGTTTACCTTCTTTTTGATATATGTAATAAAGAATCTGTTGACTTATTAGAAAGCCCAGAGCGAACAATAGACCATACCAACGTAGTGATATAAAACCAAGTTTAACAATTTCAGGACTACCATTCCAGATGATAAAGTTTTGTAGAAGCATGTGCAGCGTTGATATTAACAGTTAACCAAAATTATAAATAAGCAGGTCATAATAAAATTTAAAGTAGTGAATCAAGTGCTGATAGCTCCTCTACATATCCGGAAGAAAGAATGGGGAAACGACACCAGGTTCGTGGATCTACGTTTAATTCATCAAGGTGAAAAGATGGTGCAAGGCGTTCACGCTTCCATTGATTGGCTGACCATAGTTTAAAGAACTTTTTAATATAAACCTTAAGTTGGTTATGGTCAGCATAATTGCCAACTAAGGCCCTATACACTTCCACTGGAGATTTACGCTCCATGATGCCGTGCTTCTCTATAGATAATAGTAAAGTATAAGGCATTAAATCAGTTTCATCAGTCTGATTATTTTCTAGTGGTCTAAGTTCTGCAGTAGGTTGTAAGTTGTTGACGGCGTTTAAACCGGGTTGCATAAGTTGCTTTTCTGCCCATTTCAACCATTGGATTATAAATGTTTTACTTATGCCTGCAATAGGAGCTAAACTTCCGCTGGTATCGCCGTCCATAGTAGCATAACCAACATCACCCTCACTTCGATTTGATGTTGTAAGTAACACGGCGCGTTTTACGTTTGCTAACATCCAGATAATGGGTGAGCGGGAGCGAGCCTGAATGTTTTGCAGGGTGATATCGTCGGTTTCCCATGTTAATTTTCTACCAATTGCATTTTCTATTTTATGGGAATAAGAACATACTTCGCTATCAATTTCCCATTGATGAAATTCTGCACCGATAGAATCTGCAAGGCCTTTAGCCGCATTGAATGTTGTATGTGATGAGTTTTTAGTTCCTTGGTACGCACATGCTAATAACTTCTCAACGGCTTTTTTATAAGAATTGTTTATAACAGATTTATCTAAACCTAGCGCATCACAAAATTTATCCCAACCTAACTCCGCGGAAGCACGCTTCACCATTTCTGCTACTAATATGGCGCATATTGAAGAATCCGCGCCACCGCTTAACGAAAGCACAAATCCTTTTGCTTTACTTTTTTTTAAGTAATCATATAAGCCAAGCGAAATTGCTTTCGTTAACTCTTCATTGTTTTCTTTATTATCTTGAAGCGGTAAAGCTTGTGAGTTAATCGGATTTTTAAAATCTATGTCACAAGACAAAACATTGAATTTCTTAAAAGAGAATCGCTCATTTACAGCCAATAATTTATTTCTCTGGGCAATAATAATGTCGCCATCATAAATCATTCTGCCTGCTTCATTGCCCAGTAGATTGGTAAATAAATACACGCAATTAAATTTTTCAGAGGCAAATAAGACTACTTCTTTTTCACGCCTTATACTTTTTCCCATGGCAAAGTGTGAGGCACTTGGATTTAAGATTAAATCTACCTTACGCTTAGCTAATCTATAGCCGGGTCTGTTACCATTACTCCAGCCATCTTCACAGATTTCAAAACCAATTCTAATTCCGTCTGTATCATAAGTAAGGTCACCAACCTGAATTGTTTCGGAACCCAACATGATGTCTATTACTTTTCCAACGGGCCATGGTTTAAACCACCGAGGCTCATAATGCACACCATCATTGGCAAGATTCTGCTTAAAGGTTATGCCTAGAATTTTTGTGTTGCTAATTACACACGCTCCATTATAATTTATACCTTCTATACGTATGGGTAAGCCAACACTTATAGTAATGTCGTGCGTATGCGGCACTATCTTAAGCAGTTCTTCCCATGCTTTTGCAATTACCCAATCACTAAGGAACATGTCTTCACAGCCATAGCCTGTTATACACAACTCTGGTAAGCAAAGAATTTTAATATGAAGTTGTTTTGCAGTAGCAACCGCCTGAATAATATTTTCAGTATTGTGAACCCAGCTAAAGGGGATTTGATTTACCGTTGCTCCACCAATTTTTAACATACTATAATTAAAACTAGATTGAATTATAAAAAGTGTAAAGGTTTTGTATGATAGGATGAAAAAGAAAATTTTGAATTCTAGCTAAGCAATTTAAGCAACTCGCATGTTTTAAGCGCGGCATCTTGTTCTGCTTTTTTCTTGTTATTTCCATAACCAGTTCCCATGGGTTCTTTGTCGACAATAACTCTAGCTGTAAATTCTTTGTGATTTCTACTTTTCTTGACATCTAGAATCTCAAATTTCACGTCCTTACCTTCTCGTTGCGCCCACTCAATTATCTTGCTTTTAAAATTAGAATCTGAATTAATTAACGCATCGAGGTCATAATTAGGTGCAATAAGTTTATCAATAACAAATTTTTTACATCGCAGAAAGCCTTTATCTAAATAGATGGCGCCAACTATGGCTTCAAGTGTATTGCCTAAAATCACTTGCTGAAGGTGTGAATTCTTCGCATCGTATTGAACAATATTGCCTACGCCAATTTTACGGGCAAGCATGTTTAAAGCCTCGCGGTTAACGATCCGTGATCGTATTTCTGTAAGGAAGCCTTCATCTTTAAAGGGAAACTTCTTAAATAAATAATCGGCTACGGCTGCGCCTAGCACAGCATCTCCTAAATATTCCATCCTTTCGTTGGATTCTTTGAAGCCGTTGTTGTCTATCTCTTTTCCAATAGAGCTATGTAGGGTGGCTAATTTATATAACGCAAGATTTGAAGGAGTGAGGCCTGCAATATTTTGAATAGCAGTAACTAATTTTTGCTCTGCTTTCGATTTCCCTTTAGGTATTTTAAGTATTTTCCAAACCAAGCGATGCAATATCTAGCGTCAAATAATAATTATGTGGCTAATCTAACAATAAACACAGCCGAATCCTGCAATCGTGAACAGTTTTGTAGATTAGTTGTAAAACTAATTTGGGGCATAGCAATTATAGTCACTCGAATTGATATTCAAATGATAGGAGAAATATAATGAATGGAACTACTTAAACTTCTTTAACAGAATAGAGAAGTTGTGACCACCAAAGCCAAATGTATTGCATAAAGCAATATTTACTTCACGCTCTTGTGCCTTATTGAACGTTAGATTCAATTTCGGATCAAGTTCTGGATCGTCAGTAAAGTGATTAATAGTAGGTGGTATGATTGAATGCTTCATGGCCATTAAACAAGCTATGCTTTCAATCGCACCTGCTGCACCCAACAAGTGACCTGTCATTGATTTAGTTGAACTGATATTCAGTTTATAAGCATGATCGCCAAATACTTTTTGTATGGCTTTAATTTCACCTATATCACCCAACGGTGTAGAGGTACCATGTGTATTAACGTAGTCGACCTGGTCTCCTGTAATTCCAGCTTCGTCTAATGCATCACGCATAACATGTGTAATACCTGCACCTTCAGGATGTGGTGCAGTGATGTGATAAGCATCAGCAGACATACCGCCGCCAATGATTTCACCATAAATCTTTGCACCGCGTTTTACTGCGTGTTCATATTCTTCGATTATGAGTGCGCCGGCACCTTCACCTAATACAAAGCCATCGCGGTCTTTATCATAAGGTCTTGAAGCTGTTTCGGGCGAATCATTACGTTCAGATAATGCTTTTAACGCATTGAACCCACCAACACCGGCTTCACAGATAGCTGCCTCAGATCCACCAGACACTATTACATCTGCTTTACCCAATCTAATATAGGTGTAAGCATCATAAAGCGCGTTTGTAGATGAAGCACATGCTGATACCGTAACGAAATTTGGTCCTCTAAAACCGTACTTAATTGAAATGTGACCTGCGCTCAGATCAGGAATCATCTTAGGAATGAAGAAAGGATTAAACCGAGGAGTTCCATCGCCTTTGGTATACGTCTTCAATTCCTCCTGAAAAGTTAATAGACCTCCGATACCAGAGCCCCAAATAACACCGATACGGTGTGGATTTAGCTCGGATATCGGAAGGCTAGAATCGTTGATTGCCTCATCTACCGCCACCATTGCGAACTGGGTAAAGGGGTCCATTTTTCTGGCCTCTTTGCGATCCATGAAGTTATGTATGTCGAAGTTCTTTACTTCGCAAGCAAACTTTGTTTTAAAAAGAGTGGAATCATATCGGGTTATTGGAGCCGCGCCACTCTTACCAGCCTTTAGACCTTCCCAGTATTCGTGAAGGGTATTGCCGATTGGAGTAAGTGCACCTAGACCTGTGACTACTACTCTTTTTAAAGTCATGTTCAATTTCAATGGGATAAGATGTAAGTAAGGCAGCTATCAATTATTTCTTAACGTTTTGCTCCAGGTAAGAAATGGCCTGGCCAACGGTAGAAATGTTTTCAGCTTGGTCGTCAGGAATTGAGATGTTGAATTCTTTTTCGAACTCCATGATAAGTTCGACAGTATCCAGAGAGTCTGCACCAAGATCGTTGGTGAAGCTAGCCTCAGGAGTAACTTCAGATTCTTCAACACCAAGTTTTTCGATGATGATCTGTTTTACTTTTTGTGCAATTTCAGACATGTTTTTAATGTTTAATATTTTTAAAAATCTCTGCAAATAAAGAGATTTACTAGAATATTGTCAAACTTTTTTAAACTTGCCTTGCTACGGTTAATGGCTGACTGGATAATCAGAAATGAAGAAGAATAAATTGATTATCAATTATGAATTCGATTTTGACTTGATTGGCATTATATCTACTGCCAAAGGATATAAGCTAGCTTGGGAAATTAATCGCTTACTTAGCGTACACTTAATAAAACAACCCGATTTAATGGTTGGATTTAAAAATAATGAAGAAAAAAAATTCTCGCATTATGCCCATGAGACCCTTCTCAATCGATTGAAACTGTTTCGTAACAAACCAAATGATGCTGAAACTGGAAAGTATTTTCTTATACCTGAATTTCCTCACTTTGATTTTATAATTTTGGCCCAAATGGAAGATCATCATCCAGATACCAACTTCGTGGCTTTGATTAAAACTGTTCCTATTGTACAATTAGCTTCTATAATTCCGTTGGTAGGTCTTAAATCGAAATCAAATTTTGTCTTTTGATAATGATGTGTTTCATTTACATCCCAATTGTGTATACCCCATACCTAAAAAGAATATGTTAGAAAAAGTTTCTTACAACAAAACAAAAATTGTTGCCACCGTTGGCCCTGCCTCAAATACCAAAGAAATGCTTCGCTCACTCGTTAAAGAGGGTGTAGATGTATTTCGTCTTAACTTCTCTCACGGCACGCACGAAGATCACCTTAAAGTAGTGAATAATATCCGCGAGGTTAATAAGGAGCTAGATGCTACAGTTTCTATTTTATTGGATCTTCAAGGTCCTAAAATCAGGATTCAAATTATGGAAGATGGCGTGGTGCTTGAACGTGGTCAAGAACTTGTGATCACGCAACGCGAATTGATAGGTAACAGTAAAATTGTAAGTACTTCTTATAAAGAGCTTCCTCGCGATGTAAAGATGGGAGATAGTATTTTAGTTGATGATGGTAAGATCGAGCTAAAAGTAAAGGAAGTAAAGGATATTGACGTTGTAACTGAAGTAGTTTATGGTGGTCCTTTAAAATCAAGAAAGGGGATTAATTTGCCATTTACTAAAGTATCTGCTCCATCACTTACAGACAAAGATTACGAAGACTTGATCTTTGGATTGAACAATAATGTAGACTGGATTGCCTTATCTTTTGTTCGCAAAGCTTATGATATTGAAGCGCTTCGTGAAATAATAAATAAGCATAAATCAAATGCACGTATTGTTGCAAAAATTGAAAAGCCTGAAGCGTTAGAAAATATAGATGAAATCATAGCTGTAACAGATGCTGTGATGGTTGCACGTGGCGATCTTGGCGTAGAAATATGGCTGGAAGAAGTGCCTATGGTACAAAAGATGTTAGTGGAGAAATGTAACAAGGCTGGTAAACCTGTTATTGTGGCAACACAGATGATGGAGAGTATGATTGAAAATCCGCGCCCAACACGTGCTGAAACCAATGACGTTGCCAACGCTGTTATGGATGGCGCTGATGCTGTTATGCTTTCTGCTGAAACAGCTGCAGGCAAATACCCAATTGAAGTAATTCGAAGTATGGTGAGAACTGTTGCATCAGTTGAGAAAAATACAAATATGTATTTCCGCTTCCGCGATGTTGATAAAGATTCTCCCGCTTATTTTAATGACAGCCTCGTACTTGCTGCTTGTAAACTAGCTAAAGATGTTGGAGCAAAAGCCATTGTAGGTATGACTGCATCAGGATATACAGCATTTAAGTCTTCTTCACATAGACCCAATGCCAATATCTTTGTATTCACAGGAAACGATGCGTTGATTAATCAAGTTAATCTTGTTTGGGGAGCACGTGCTTATCACTATGACAAGGCCAACTCAACAGATGAAACTATTAATGACGTAGAAGCAATTTTGAAGAAAGATGGCCATGTTAAAACAGGTGATATCTTTATACTTTTAGCAAGTATGCCTATTCATGAACGCGCACGTACCAACACGCTCAAGATAAATGTGGTGAAGTAGCTTGTCGCAACAGGAGTGAATAATTAAAAGTCCGGAAGATTAGGAGCCTGGCCTATTTCTGGACTTTATTTTTATAGCGCACTCAAGGTTTAAACGTGGATTTGCAGTCCACAACTTGTTTAACAATATGCTTGCTTAAATAAATCGCGCTGAACAAATGCGCGTCTACACTTTATCGATGAACTCTCAAGCTGCTCCGTGCATGATCACTGAACTAAGATCAGTGAGAGGCGCAGAATTTAATTCAACGGATTTCAAGAATACTTTACCAGCACTGAGTACCTGCACGGATAACTCCAATAAATGAAAACGAATATAGCTCACCTTGTTAGTATATCACCCAGATAATCCAATAGAAGGTACTTACTAGAAGTAGGTGAACTTTATAGACAGACATAAATCACTTAAAGCCTGCAACCTTATTGTCTTCATAATCTAATAATACCTTCTTTTCTAATGCAACCCTTTTCTTCTTACCTTGTCTATAGAGAGATTTGGGCAAATTCCATTGAAGCAAGCCATACAAAACATTCATTATGAGCTTATAGAACGTTGCAGAGCAGGGGAACGTGATGCCTTTTATAAAATCTACAGGCTATACGCCAAGGCAATGTATAACGTTAGTTTAAGAATTACCGGGCGTGAAGATGAAGCGGAAGATGCCCTACAAGAATCTTTTAGTAGTGCATTTAAAAATATACACAGCTATCGCGCAGATGCTTCTTTTGGCTCATGGTTAAAGAAGATTGTAATAAACCGGTCAATTAATGCGTTACAAAAAAGAAGAATGGAGGCGCTTCCGGAAAATGAAGATTGGGATATCGCAGAAGAGGAGCCAATTGTCGAATATGGGGAATTCTTTAACCATTGATCGGGTAAAAAATGCCATTGCACTCTTAGCTGATGGGTATCGCACCGTGCTTTCATTATATTTACTAGAGGGGTATGATCATCAAGAAATTTCAGAAATAATGGGTATAACAGAATCTACCTCTAAATCACAATTGAACAGGGCAAAGAACAAATTGAAAGAATTGCTAACAACAAAAATATGAAAGATCAACTTGAAGATTTCATACATAAAAATCGAAGTGCCTTTGATGATAAAGAACCTGCTGATCAAGTTTGGAATAATATTGAAACAACATTGCCTCTCCAAATAAAAAATACATTATGGAATTCGGTAATACTATGGCGTGCCGCTGCTGTTTTGTTTATGATATTATCAGTTTACTTATTATTGCCAAAGCATATAACACATCAGTTACGCAATGATGTAGCGTTAACGGAATTTAATGATGTTGAGGCTTTTTATGTAGACCAAATATCAGAGAAGGTTGAGCTCATTGATAAGTTTAAGCGCAATGAAGGTCTTAACAGTTTCACACATGATTTTAAACAACTTGAAGCCATGTATATGGTGTTGAAGGAAGAAATGAGAAACCATCCTAGTCAAAAAGTTAAAGACGCACTTGTTTTAAACCTTTTAGTAAGAATAGATTTGCTAAACCAGCAACTAAATAATTTAGAAAACGGATGTAAGACCGCAGGGGATGGAAAAGACAAAGCGGCCAGTATTTAGTTATATGTCTGAGTGGTTTATCCGAATTCAAGAGGTTAGCGATAATAATATAATAACTGTTGTCTGGGTAAAATTGAAAGACGCTGTAGATCCTTCTAGCTTCTAGAATCATTTACATAATGACAGCGGATGAGCACGGATAAGATAAGTTGCACTGCGGGGAATTAAATTATTTGTATAGACTAAAATTGCAATCCCTTGCATAGAACATTTAAATGATCGCGTCGCTAATTGCGACAGAATCATTATAAATATTTTATAACCATGATTTGTCTGGTGCTTCTGGCCTGACAAAATCGTTGTTTTTTATGCGCGCGCGAGGCTTGATTTGAAATGCTTACTGCCTTTCGCGCATCTTCATGGCATTGGTCGCACAATAATACAATATAAAATAGAAAGTCATTCTACTTTGAATATGCGCTACTGTTATCAATAATCAATAGTTAATTCAAACTTCTCGACCTCAGAATCAATAATCTTTCCGTCCTCACACTTTAAAATTCTTGAAGGAAATTTTTTTATCAATCCATAACTATGCGTAGCCATAAATACAGCCGTTCCGCTGTTATTTATATTTTGAAAGATCTTCATAATGCCATGAGAAACCTCAGGATCTAAATTTCCGGTTGGCTCATCAGCAATAAGAATACGCGGTTCATTCAGTAAGGCTCTTGCAATAACAATACGTTGTTGCTCACCACCAGAAAGTTGATGTGGCATCTTTTTTTCAACTGAACCTAATCCGACCTGCATTAAAACTTCACTTAAACGCGCACGCATCTTACCATTGTCGCGCCAGCCTGTAGCTTTCAAAACAAACATTAGGTTTTCGTCAACTGTACGATCAGGGAAGAGTTGAAAATCCTGGAAGATTATTCCAAGTTTTCGGCGTAGAAGCGGAACTTCTGTGTTTTTTATTCCGCGTACATCATAGCCAACCACGTTGATATCACCTACACGTAGTTCAAGATCGGCATACAATGTTTTTAACAAAGAAGATTTTCCAGATCCTGTTCTCCCTACTAAGTAAACGAATTCTCCCTTTTGAATTTCAAAACTAATATCTGCAAGCACTCCGTTTTGGTCTTGAAAAATACTAGCATCTTTTACACTTACAACAGGATCGTTTGAAAACATAAAGTTAAATTAAGGTAAGAGGTACGAAGAACTAATAATGAGGTACGAAGAACGAAGAACGAAGAACGAGGTATGGAATGTGATTCCTTCGAACCTCGTACCTCGTCACTCGCCCCTCGTACCTAAACATCATCCATTCACTTTTTTATGATCGGCTAGGAATTTTGCCAAGCCGCTATCGGTTAATGGATGATTTAATAAAGCCATGATTACACTCAATGGGCATGTTGAAACATCAGCACCAATTTCAGCACATTGAATCAAATGCATTGTATGTCTTACTGAGGCAGCTAGAATCTCAGTCTCATACGCATAATTATCATAAATTAATCTGATTTGCGATATGAGTTCAATACCATCTTGAGAAATATCGTCTAAACGGCCAATGAATGGAGATACATAACTTGCGCCTGCTTTTGCAGCTAGTATTGCCTGACCGGCAGAAAATACAAGTGTGCAATTGGTTCGAATGCCTTCACTTGTAAATTTTTTAATTGCTTTTATTCCATCCTTTATCATGGGAATCTTCACAACAATCTTATCATCAATTTTTGCAAGTTCGTACCCTTCTTTAATGATCGTTTCAAAGTCTGTAGCTATAACTTCAGCGCTTACGTTATTGTCTACTATTTTGCAAATCGCCTTATAATGGGCTTTAATATTTGCATCTCCTTTAATTCCTTCTTTAGCCATTAAAGATGGGTTGGTGGTAACGCCATCTAATACGCCTAAATCGTAAGCTTCTTTTATTTCATTTAGATTGGCAGTGTCAATAAAGAATTTCATGATAATTTAATGGTTAGTGATTGTTGCGCAAATGTAACGATCATTTCTATACCCTCTATACCTGTATAGCTTATACCTGTATAGCGGTGTTATATAATGTAGAATAAGTAGGGTTGGCTTAGAATTATGCCGTTAGAAAAAATAGCAAACCGAACATCGCACCGCTACAACCGCCTACCCTTGCTTCCTTCCGGGCCTGGGGGAGTTCAGCAGGAGCTGGTCGTGCCGGCTTGCCGGGTGCAAATATATAATAGAATTCAGAATTAGAAATTTTTATATTGATTAAACAAAAAATAAAAAAGACTTGCTATTCCCAGTTGTTTTTTGAATTGATATACATTTTTATTTTGTGATGCTTATTACATAACTCATTTTTTGTTTTTTATAAAGGATAATATTCCCCGCAAAATTGTATAAACTCTTCCGGATAAAATTAATGTCGGCAACAGAACAATAGGGGATTATTGCAATTTTTAATTTATGAAGCATTTTGATATCACACAGGTTTGCCGGTTTGTTTTCATAATTCTATCGGAAAACTCCAATACCAAAGGCCAGGCTTATAGACCAGGTCATTAATACCGATATCTTACTTATTTTCTTTTCTCATGAATTGTGATAGTTCAATATTACTCCCGGTTATAATACGCATTCGTAAACTGTGAATTAGAATACGATTACATCTAATGCACCGCAGGTAGGGTATGTCTACGACTTAAAGTGTAACTTTTTACTAAAACAATACCGAAGGCATTATAGTTAGTATCTTTTATACCGAGTCGATCTTGCGTTATTCATTGTAAATTGCAACCTTGAACAATATTGAGTAGACCTACTAAACCTGAACTTTTTGTAAGAATTAATGATAAACTTTATTTATGGGTGAAATTTAATTCCGACAAAAGAAAAAATTAACATTTTTTAACTGTGAAATACAATAAAAATAAAATAAGCCCGCGTGCCCGCACACATGGGACTTGATGTATAAATGATGTACCTTACTTATAAGTTTTGATGTAGTCTTTTTTATCGAAAGTTGAGGATTTAAAGCCAATTTTAGATTCAGAAAACGGTATCGCACCCGTTTGCATTTTACTAAAACTACTTTCATGAAAAAATGTTCCTTAATTGTCGCCTTATTGATTTGCTACCTTAATTATAGTGTTTCTGCACAGGTCTCTGTAGGAAGTGGTAGCTATACAACAAATTTTCCTGGAACTGATGCCGCAGGTAGAAATACCTTTCCAACAGGAGTTCCTAATTTATCAGGGGTCGCTGCTACTAAGCCTGTACCTACCAATGACTGGTGGTCTAGCTTTATGAAGAAGGATCATGGAAGTGGCGCTTTTAATTATCCATTGGCATACCGTTCCAGACCATCAGGGCTATCTATTAACTTAATTATTCCAAATCAAAGTCCTGTAGAATATCGCCAGCCAATGAGTGATGTGGACGGTATTATTGTAGGTGTAAGTAATCTTAATGCCACAAAATCAACTGTATCTAATCATAGTGACTGGACTGTTTCACTAAACTGGACTGGTGGGGGTACTTTTAATGCCACAATGGGTGTTGGTATGCCCTTTACCTATTTTACAAAAGGTGCAGCCGATCTGGCAAAAGTGACTGTTGGGTTCAACCCACAGAATGCCACAATAAGCGGCAACAAGATTATTATCACCAACAATTATAGTGGCGCAAATTATGTAGTATACGGCCCTGCGGGTACAGTGTGGTCAGGTAGCAATGGTGTTTTTACATCAAACCTGAACGGAAAAAATTACTGGTCTATGGCCTTGTTGCCACCCGGTGCAGATGTTAATTCGGCAGTTGCAGATTTTGATAAATATGCTTTTGTATTCCCAGGTAATACACAAGCAGCATGGAGTTATAACGCTTCCAGCGGACTCGTAAGAACTACGTTTACCGTTACGCCAGATGTTAAGGAAGGCGTATTCAACACATTCCTCCAGGGACTATTACCTCATCAATGGTCAAGACTGGCCGCTGACTCACCGCAACCGGGTACTACTGTATATGCAACTGTTCGTGGCCAAATGAAGATGTTAGCCTCAAATAGTTTTGCCACCCAAAATAAATTCAGCGGCATTTTACCAACCCTGCCAAACCTTGCTAAATACAGTGCTGGCTTTGATCCTGGATCTTTATACAAGAAGATTGATGCAATGAAGAATGACGGACTGGCCGAATGGACTGATTCCTACAACCAGGGCCAGGAAATGAACAGGCTTATTCAAGCTGCCCATATAGCCCACCAGATAGGACACATTGAAGCCAGAGATAAATTAATTAATACGGTTAAAGTAAGACTGGAAGACTGGTTCAAGGCAGAAGGTGGAGAAGTTGCTTTCTTATTCTATTATAACAATGATTGGAAAACAATGTTTGGCTATCCGGCCGGGCATCACCAGGACGATAATATAAATGACCACCATTTTCACTGGGGATATTTTATTCACGCTGCAGCAGCCATAGAACAATACCAACCAGGCTGGTCAGCCAACTGGGGGCCGATGGTTAATCTCTTAATCAGAGACGCAGCAAGCACAGACCGGAATGATACCATGTTCCCTTATCTTAGAAATTTTAATGTTTATCAAGGACATGCGTGGGCTAATGGAACGGCCAGCGAACCCTTTGGAAATGATCAGGAATCTACTTCAGAATCAATGCAGTTTAACTGTTCTTTAATTCACTGGGGTACACTTACAGGGAATACGCAAATAAGAGATCTGGGAGTCTTCTTATATACAACTGAGCAATCTGCAATTGAAGAATATTGGTTCGACCAAAACGACAGAACTTTTCAAGATTCTTATAATAGTGACATGGTTGCCCGCGTCTGGGGTGGCGGTTATGATAACGGCACATGGTGGTCGACAGACATAGCTGCTTCTTATGGAATACAATTGTACCCAATACATGGTGGTGCTTTGTACATGGGGCATAATACAGCTTATGTTCAGAAGATCTGGAATTCATTGAAAGCCAAAACTGGTGTATTATCAAACGTAGTTAATCCAGATTTATGGTATGATATATATTGGAGCTTCCTATCGTTCCTTGATCCCGCTGAGGCCATCAAATTATATGATGCCTACCCTAACAGAGGTATAAAGTTTGGTGTATCTGATGCACAAACCTATCATTGGCTGCATACCATGAATGCCATGGGCCAGGTAGCTGAGGAGGTTACAGCTAACTATCCTGTTGCTGCTGTATTTAACAAAGCTGGGGTGAAAACTTATGTTGCACACAACTATGGTGCTTCCGCAATAACAGTAACTTATTCCGATGGATTTTCAATGTTGGTGCCTGCAAGAAGTACAGCAACTAATAAAGACATTAGCGTTGCAGCAATAATAACAGCATCAACGCTTCAGGTACCTGCAAACGGTACTGTCAATTTAACAGCAGCTGTTACAGGTTCAGGAATTACGAAAGTTGATTTTTATAGAAATTCTACTTTAATCCTTTCTGATGCAACTGCCCCTTATACGGCTACAGCCAGCAATCTGGCAGCTGGTTTTCCTAATTTTTATGCACGTGTTTTTGCAGGTACAAATCAAAATATATCCAACGTGGTTTCTGTTCAGGTTGGTTCCCAGATTCCGTATCCGGGTCCATCAGCACCATCACTTCCCGGAACAATAGAAGCAGGAAATTATGATGCATTTGAAGGTGGAAGCGGACAAAGCATTTCATATTCTGATGCAACCTCATGGAATGAAGGAACCTATAGAACGACTGAATCAGTTGATGCCGGGCCTGCACCAGGTGAAGGCAATACGGTAGGATGGATTGACGCAGGCGAATGGATGGAATATACAGTTAATGTTACGCAAGGAGGTACTTATAACCTTACCTTAAGATATACTTCTGGTAACGCCACTGGTGGTGGACCATTCTGGTTCGAAAACGAAGCAGGTACTAAAATCAGTCCTGATATAACAGTAGCCATGAACGATGTTAACTGGTCAACATATACAGATAAAGTAGTGAATGGTGTACAGCTTCCTGCAGGTCAGCAAGTAATCCGTATGAGAGCAACAAATGGCGGATTTAACTTAGGTAAAATGAACTTTGTTTATGCCGGTGGTAATATCTCTGTAACGGGTATTACAGTTTCAACTGTATCGGCTTCTATCTTAACTGGCGCAACACAACAACTTGTAGCAACTATTGCACCTGCTAATGCTACCAATAAAAATGTAACCTGGACAACAAGTAATTCGGCTGTAGCTATGGTGAACACAAGCGGCCTGGTATCAGCAATAGCGCCAGGATCTGCAATAATAACTGTAACAACACAAGATGGTACTAAGGCCGCCACTTCAACAATTACGGTACCTAATAATAATCCTGGCTTACCATCGCCATGGATGACTGCGGATATTGGTGCTGTGGATATTGCAGGAAGCGCATCGCATAGCAACGGAACATTTACAGTCGTAGGTTCGGGTGCTGATATATGGGATGTAACAGATGAGTTCAGGTATGTTTATCAACCTATTACAGGTGACGTAACAATAACAGCACGTGTTTTGACCATGGGAAATACGGATGGATGGGCAAAAGCCGGTGTGATGATTAGAGAAGGTACTGCTGCCAACGCAATACATGTATATACAGCAGTTTCATTTTCCAATGGCGTAGAGTTTCAACGCAGAACGGCTACAGGCGCCGCAAGTACAAATAATTCGGGCGCAACAGGTGCAGCTCCATATTGGGTTCGCTTGGTAAGGTCAGGTAATGTATTCTCAAGCTTTGCTTCAAGCAATGGAACGACATGGACACAAATTGGTTCAAACCTGACACTTACAATGACCAGTCAAACGCAGGTAGGTTTAGCTTTAACATCACATAATGATGGTGTATTAAACACTTCTACTTTTGACAATGTCACCGTAACAACGATATCAAATGTGGCGGTAACAGGGGTAACTGTGTCGCCAACATCAACTACTTTAACAGCTGGAGGAACGCAACAATTAACGGCTACTATAGCACCAGCCAATGCAACCAATAAATCAGTTACCTGGACAACCAATAATGCTTCTGTAGCCACAGTAAGTAACAGTGGATTAGTAACTGGCGTGGCCGCAGGAAGTGCAATAATCACAGTGACAACAGCTGATGGTAATAAAACTGCAACTAATTCCATCACGGTAACTTCACCTTCAGATCCAGGTGTGGATATAACTAATCTTACTGGCGGTATAGTAAGCGCACAGTATGATGATTCACCTGCAGCGGAACGTTTTCCGAATTTGATTGACAACAATATCAATACAAAATACTTGACGATGCATAACATTGGCTGGGTTCAATTTCAGTCACCAGCAAGTTATGTGGTAAATCGTTATACAATTACCTCAGCTAACGATGCAGTAGAAAGAGATCCGTTAAATTGGACACTACAAGGTTCAACTAACGGCACCGCTTGGACGACAATCGATACCAAAAATGGTGAAGATTTCCCGACAAGATTCCAAACAAGAAGTTTCTCATTTACCAATACGGTTGCTTATACATACTACAGATTGAATTTAACCAATAACAGTGGCACCATACTACAATTAGCCGAGTTTGAATTATTCGGAACAGCTGCAACATTTAGTAGCGGTGTTTGTACAGGTAATGGTCCTGTTGCTTCAGGACAATCTGTTGCCGATTATGGATATGAGATTTCCACGAATGGAAACGTCAGCATTAAATTCATTCCCCAGTCGCCAATTGCAGGTTGTGACTTTGTAATATTTAACTACCGCATTGGTACAACAGGTGGATTTGCAGGTGTTGTAATGACTGCTTCGTCAGGCACATTTAACAGCTCTGCTGCTATTGCAAGTGGTTCTGGTATTCAATTCTACTTTACGTACAGAAGAGGTGCTGGTGGTATCGAATGCAATTCAAGCGCTACACCCCATAGCTATACTGTGGGTTCAGTATGTAGCGGCGCCAGAATGGTTGAGGCAGAACAATTGACTGAAGAAATTTTTAATCTATATCCAAATCCAGTTGAAAATGTATTTACCATTAAAGGAGCTAAAGACGGATTAATTGGCATCTTTAACACCCAGGGCATTGAAGTGTCACGCGAGGTAATGAATACAGATGATAAAGATGTTTCTCATTTATCATCCGGTGTTTATAACATTATACTCATCAAAGAGAATAAGAGAATCATAAAAAGATTCATTAAGAAATAAGAAGAAGAAAGTTGTTTCACTAATAACTGTGAAACGACTTTTTCAATTACCTATCCAGTAATTTATTGTTGTTAACCTAAACTTAAACCTAAATACGTACTAAAAAAGAAAAATCGAAACCATTAAATTAAAAAGTCCAACTCTCTATACATGTTATTTTAATATAAATCTATCCTTATGAGAAACAAATGTACGATGTTCTGCCAGGGAAAAACCTCCAAACGGTTATTCTTTGAGTTTAATGCTCTAAAACGAGTAGCAATCATGATATCCTTCATGTTACTATCTGCGCTGGCTTATAGCCAGCCTACTGTTCCCTTTTCTTTTACTAACTCTTCTACCTTTTCAGATGCTAACGTATATGTAGCTATTGTAGGTATGGTCGGTGGAAACCATGTTTGGATCGATGCGAAAAATAGCTCTGTTCGTACTATGAGTACGGCAGATAATACAGTGCAAGGACCTATTTATGGTGGCGATGGCGGACCCGGACTTAATGGCAAATACGCCAACTGCTTTGCCAGGTTAAGTGAGATCCCAAATAAAACAGTTAACATCCCAGGCATAGCAGGATGCCGCATATTAATATCCTTCAATTCACAACTGTATCTTTATTTCTTCGGCGCAACAGGTGGATATGCAGCGCCTAATCTTGTTAACACGAATGATCCTAATCAAGGAATCAGATTTGAAATGATCGAATTAACGAATGCTTCAAATGGCCTTTGGGCGAACACAACCCGTGTAGACTCTTATCAATATCCAATGGGACTTGAAGTATGGGGCAACTCAAATTTCTATCAAAAAGTTGGTGAAATAAAAACCCATGATCAGATCATAGCGCAATGGAAAGCACAAGCGCCGGCTGAGTTTCAACCATGCTTAAATGCAGCACAAGGAATTATTAAGTTTCCTTCAAAGAATCCGCAATTCCAGGCAGGTGGTGCTTCTGCAAATTATTTTGCATCTTATATAGATCAAATATGGTCTAAGTACACCGGTGGCGATTTAGTTTTCAGTTCTGGTGATGCAGGTGTATGGAGAGGAAGAGTTTCCGGGTCTGCGTTCACATTTACCAGAGCTTCAGATGGCCAAGTGGCAACTATTTCACGTAAGCCAACCACGCAGGAAGCAATGGAAGGCAGCGGCGCGTTAGCATCAGGTGCACAGTGGGATTTAGTAGTTCAAGCTCAAATATGTGCCGCTATTAACCGCCATGCCATTGATCTTAATCTGGCTACTGGTGCAACACAGGATTTTGCAACGCCTTCTAAATACTACGTAACCGCTCCCTATAACTGGTATTGCAAATTCTGGCATGGTACTGACATCACATTGAATAGCAAAACATACTCATTCTGCTATGATGATGTATTCAATCAATCATCGACCATTAATGCACCTGTGCCAACAAAGGCTGTAATTTCAATCGGTGGTTACCCGGGTTCTGTTTCTGATCCTGTTCCTCCTGGTACTGGTACTGGTACTGGTGTTGCTACTTTCTATAAAGATTGCAATTACACGGGAACAGCAATAGCACTTCCTGTTGGCGACTATACTATGAGTCAATTAGTAGCTAAAGGAATTTCGAATGATGACCTGTCATCTGTGAAGGTAAATGCCGGATATAAAGTAACCCTTTACTGGGATGATAACTTTTCTGGTACGACTAAAGAGTTAACGTCAGATTTGGCTTGTGATGTTACATGGAATGACAAAACATCGTCATTAAAAATAGCTACAAACGGAGCTGCTTTCTCAACACTTGTGCAAGCAGAAAGTTATACTTCAATGCTAGGTGTTCAATTAGAAACTACAACTGATGCCGGCGGCGGTCAGAATGTAGGATGGATTGATGGAGGCGATTGGATGGCTTACAATGTCACCATTCCAACAGCTGGTACGTATAGCGTTATATACAGGGTGGCTAGTCCTAATGCAGGCAAAACATTAAGATTAGAAAAAGACAACGGTGCTACATTATTAGGTACGGTTAATATTCCAAATACCGGCGGATGGCAGACATGGGCAAATGTGTCTCATATCGTAACACTGCCTGCAGGCACTTATTCAATAGGTCTTGCAACAGCAACAGGCGGATTTAACATAAATTATTTCACCATTACCAGCAATCTGTCTGCAAGATCTGCTTCTCAAGAAGTGATAGTATCTGATGTAGAAAGTTATGTTGCTTCTCCAAATCCTGTTGTTAACATCCTAACCATAAAAGGTGCTAAAGGTGGATTACTCGGAATTATAAACACACAAGGTGTACAATTATCTAAAGGCTTTATGGAAACAGATGAAAAAGATGTATCTCATTTGCCAACAGGTGTATATCATGCTGTGTTAATTAAAAATAATAGACGCATTGTTAAAACATTTATAAAGAATTAGTGCCTAACCCTAAATACCTAAAAGTGGGTACTTCATTGTACTCACTTTTACTTTTTACCTGATCATTTGTATGATAAAGGTTATAAGAATACTTCTTAACCGGAAGGATGCAATTTTTTCAATAATTAACAGGTAAGTCTGGAACGGCCACGTCACTTACTTTACATCAGCAAGTATTAAATTAAAAATAATCTATATGATAAAGATTTACAAAGTTAAAACCTTACTCATCACACTTCTGCTCGTAATCACTTCCAGCAGCTGGGCTCAAACCTGTTATAATTCAATTGGATATTTTCCCTCATGGCAAGGTGATGCCGCTGCAATTGACTATAGCAAATGGACGCACATTAATTATGCCTTTGGAATTCCAAATGCAGATGGTACAGTTGGTGCTATTGAAAATTCAAACAAATTGGTTGATCTGGTAAACCGGGCACATCAGAATAATACCAAAGTACTTTTGGCTATTGGTGGTTGGCTTAGCTCATCTCCCACAAGCACGCCCTTTGAATCTATCGCTACAAATCCGGCAGCCGTTACTGCGTTTGCCAACACGTGCGCCAATCTTATTAATCAATACGGTCTTGATGGAATTGATATTGATTGGGAATATCCTACAACACAAGCGAGATGGAATGCTGTTATTAATCCTTTGGCTACAAAAATCCATGGTATGGGCAAAATGCTAACTGCAGCGGTTGCAGGTGGTGCCTATTATGGAGCTGCGTTTGGCGATCTGGGTGGTTTGGATCTTCTTAATGTTATGGCTTATGACTGTGCATGTCCAACGGTATCTCCTTATTCTGCAGCGGTAGATGGTCTCAATTACTGGGCCGGAAGAGGGGTACCTAAAAGCAAACTTGTATTGGGTTTACCTTTTTACAGCAGTGATAATACCACGGCTTTACATGTTCAGAAAGCCAACCTGGCAAAGTCAAACGCAAGTGGAATCATGGTGTGGGAGATTTCATCGCCTGGTGATATCAATGCCATAGTTTCAACATTGGGCACACTTTGCAAAGGTGGTACACAAACTGGCGTTGCAACGGTTTATCAGCATTGTGATTTTGGTGGATATGGTGTTTCCCTTCCAGTTGGTGATTATACATTAAGTCAACTACAGGCAAGGGGTATCGTGAATGACGATGTATCATCATTAAAAGTGCAAAGTGGTTATGAAATACAAATTTTCCAGCACGATAATTATGGCGGTACTTCTTTCACATTCGGTAGTGATGATGCATGCCTGGCTGACAATGGGGCTAACGATTATATATCTTCCTTAAAAGTCAGAACTAAAGCGTCTTCTTTCTCTGTTATGATTCAGGCAGAAAGTTATAACAATATGTTGGGCGTATTAACTGAAACAACCACAGATACAGATGGAGGGTTAAATGTTGACTGGACCGATGCCAATGACTGGATGGCTTTTTATAATGTAAATTTCCCAACATCAGGATCTTATCTTATTGAGTACAGAGTAGCAAGCGCCATTGGTACGGCAGCTTTTTCTACTGATTTAAACGCAGGCAGCATCCAGCTTGGAAGTCTTGCAGTTCCTAATACAGGTGGATGGCAGAACTGGAAAACCATTTCACATGTTGTAAATATTAATGCAGGTACTTACAACTTCGGTATTTTTATTCTGAGTGGTGGCGTTAATATGAACTGGTTCAAAATTTCCAAAAATGGTAGCGCAAGATTAAGTGATCAGGTTATCGTATCTGAATTGAACAACACGTCCATGAATCTTTATCCTAATCCTGCAGTGAATACCATTACCATAAAAGGTGCTAAAGGCGCTACACTGGGTATAGTTAACACACAAGGTGCAGAGATATCTAAAGATTTTATGGAGACAGAAGATAAAGATGTATCAAACTTACCGGCAGGTATATATCATGCCGTGCTTGTTAAAAACAATAAGCGAACAGTGATACGGTTTTATAAGAAATAGCATGACTTGTTAAGTGGATGCTATCATGTATCCACTTAACATTTTAATTTATTTACGCTTTTGTATTTTATATATTACTTATTAGCTCCCCTTCGGGATCCCCTCATCTCATTTAAAATTATTCAGACATATTAATGTTTGACAACTGAATTCGCATACAGTGTGCAGACTGCAAACTGAATAACTTTTAATTCTAACCAAACCAAATCTAATGAGAATCAAGTACAATATTTTCCTAAAGGAAGTAAACAGAGAACGGCCTCGCGTCTTTCATTTTCGCCATCTGTTAATTATGTCACTTTTAATTATGTCATTTTTATCAAATAAGTCTTTTGCACAATGCACAGAACTTGTTTGGTATGATGAATTTGACGGAACTACCCTTGATCAGTCAAAATGGTCCTACGCACTAGGCCGTGGATGTGATCAACCATCAGGGTGTGGGTTCGGAAACGGTGAAGAGCAATCTTATACCAATAGTCCGAATAATATTTCTGTTGGCGGCGGCAATTTAACTATTACTGCAATAGCCAATAATCCTGAACCAGGGGCAGCTTTCTCCTCAGCAAAAATTCAATCGCTTGGTAAGCAATCTTTTCGATATGGAAAGATAGAAGCCAGAATGAAATTACCTTCAGGACAAGGTGCTTGGCCCGCTTTCTGGATGCTTCCAGAAACCAACAATTGGCCTTACACTGGTGAGATCGATATTATGGAAGCTAAACATAAGAATCCTACGCAACTTCTCGGAACTGTATTTCATTACAACGGTCATAACACGGGTCAGGTAACCACGCCTGATTTATCTGCTGCTTTTCATAAATACGCTGTTGAATGGGAAAATAATGAAATCAGATGGTACTTCGATGATGTGTTATACCATCGTGCTAATCCTTCAACTACAGGAGGCGCATGGCCTTTTAATGATGTAAATCCTTTTTTCTTAATATTCAATGTTGCTGTTGGGGGTTTAGGAACTCCCTTCACAGGAAATACAGCATTTAATACGGCAGACTTTCCAACGTCTTTGCAAGTAGACTATATTCACGTTTATAAAGGCAGATGGAATGTAGAATTTTTGGGCGATCCATTTGTTTACAAAAACGAAAACAACAAAATATATTCTGTTACCGCCGTTTCTGGTGGTACCTATAACTGGACTGTTCCATCCGGCGCTACCGTAGCCTCTGGACAGGGAACGAATCAGATCAGCGTAAACTTTGGATCAAATGCTGTAAGCGGAAATATTGTTGCCGCAATCACCAGTGGTTGTACAACGCAGAATTACACCAAGGCAATTACAGTTGAACCTGCATTTAAAGTTACAACGCAACTTAAAGACTGGGATGCAAATAGCAACATGACATTTAAGTCAGCATCAGGTACACTAACCCAGGTTGTTAATCCCTCAGGAACAGGCAATGTTGGGAAGTATGTTCGTAAAGCATCTGAGCTCTATGATAATTTTATTTATAACAACATTGCCCTGGGTAATGCCAGCGATTTTGTAACAAGGAGAAGAAGGATTCATGCAGACATTTATACCAATGCGCCGGTCGGCACGAAACTTAGAATTCAATTGGAGAACGCTGTTAAATCAGCGCAGGCATTTCCGGTAGGCCGTCACAGTGTTCATGAAGTGAAAACCACGAAGCAAAATCAATGGGAGACAGTTGAATTTGAATATGTAAATTCTCCGGATCTGGGAACAACTTCATTTACAGTTGATCAGATTGCTTTCCTTTTTGCTGTAGAGACAAACGATGGCAGCACATATCATATCGATAATATTCAGATTGGTACAGCGGGCGATCTTTGTCCGCGGGTTGTTAATCAAACACTGGAAGATTTTCAAACCAACAGAAACATCACGTTTAATAGTTCTACAGGTACGTTGTCAACCGTTGCTAATCCAAGTGCCACCGGTGTAAATACCTCCGCACAGGTTGGAAAGTATATTAGAAATTCAGCAGAGTTGTACGATGTTCTTTTCTATAAAAATGTAAGCATTAATAATCTTGCTAACTTCAAGACGGGTAAATCTGTTTTCAAAATGCAAGTTAATTCTAATGCGCCTGTGGGTACAGTTATTTCACTGCAATTGGAAACGAGCGCCTCTATACCAACTAATTATCCAACAGGCCGCCATAGTTTATATCAAGGCGTAACGTCGGTACAAAATCAATGGGAAGTTATTGAGTTTAGCTATATCACAGCGCTGGATGCTCTGGCAGCTGACGCAGACGTGAATAGTCTGGTTTTTCTTTTCAATCCTAATTCAGCTACCAATTCAACCTACTATTTTGATAACGTATTGACTGAAGCAGAAAATTGTGGTGTAGTAATAGTCGATACACAAGCACCCAGTGTTCCAACAAATCTGGCTGGAACTGTAACTAATACAACTATAAACTTAACCTGGACTGCATCAACAGATAATTCAGGCACAGTGGCAGGTTATGAAGTTTATGTTAATTCCGAAACTACACCGAGGGCAACGGTTACAGCAACTTCTGCAGCTATTAGTGGCCTGGTAGCCGGTAATACGTATAGCTTTAAAGTACGGGCTAAAGACGCCGTGCCAAATTACTCTGCTTTTTCAAATTCTATAAATGTAACAACCACCAATAGTCCGGTAACACTTCCATCACCATGGGCTACTGCTGATATCGGTGCAGTAGGTATTGCAGGAAGCGCATCCCATAACAATGGAACATTTACAGTGGTAGGTTCAGGTGCAGACATCTGGGATGTAAACGATGAGTTCAGATATGTTTATCAACCCATTACAGGTGATGTAACAATAACAGCACGCGTTGTAACCATAGGAAATACTGATGGATGGGCAAAAGCGGGTGTGATGATAAGAGAAGGTGTTGCTGCTAATGCAATACATGTATACACAGCAGTTTCATTCTCTAATGGCGTAGAGTTTCAACGAAGAACAGCTACTGGCGCTGCGAGTACAAATAACGCTGGTGCAACAGGTGCAGCTCCATATTGGGTTCGCCTGGTAAGAGCAGGTAATGTGTTCTCAAGCTTTATGTCAGGCAATGGAACTACATGGACACAAATTGGTGCAAACCTAACCCTTGCAATGGCCAGTCAGACACAGGTAGGTTTAGCTTTGACATCACATAATGATGGTGTACTAAACACTTCTACATTTGACAATGTCACCGTAACAACGACATCAAATGTGGCGGTAACCGGTGTAACGATCTCGCCCGCTTCAGCTACTTTATCTGTTGGGGCAACGCAACAATTAACAGGTACCATCGCGCCAGCCAATGCTACTAATCAAAACAAAACATGGAGTTCAAACAACACCGTTGTTGCGACAGTTAATGGCAGCGGCCTTGTTACGGGTGTATCAGCAGGAAGTGCTACGATTACAGTAACTACACAAGATGGCGCGAAGACTGCCAGTAGTTCATTTACTATAACCGCAACAGACCAGGATATTACTAATCTCGGCGGAACAATGAGTTCGCAGTATACTGATTCACCCGCAGCAGAAGCACATGGTAATTTGATTGACAACAACAGCAATACCAAGTATCTCACTTTCCATAATGCAAGTTGGGTACAGTATCAGGCAACTGGAAATTATGTTGTGTCACGTTATACTATTACTTCAGCAAATGATGCAGCTGAAAGAGATCCATTAACCTGGACGTTACAAGGTTCAGGCAATGGCACAACATGGACAACAATTGATACCCGCACAGGTGAAGATTTCGCAACCAGACTTCTGAAACGAAGCTTTACATTTACGAATAGCACGGGTTATACGTATTACAGATTTAACCTTACCAATAACAGCGGAACCATACTGCAACTTGCAGAAATTGAATTGTTTGGTACACCAGCTAACACAAGTGGAGTTTGTTCGGGTACAGTTGCCAATGGTGATTATACCTACCAGGTGTCTACAACTGCCGACAATGTAAACTGGACTTTTATTCCAGGATCGCCAATAGCAGGCAGTACGTTATGTTTACTCTACATTAAGGTAGGTACCAGTGCTTATGTTGGTTACACAATGACAGCTTCAGGTAGCAATTTTGTGTTTTCACAAGCACAAGCAACAGGCACAGCTATTAGTTTCTATTTTACTTATCGAATAGGAGCAACGATGAGTGAGCGAAGTTCAGTTGCAACGCCGCATGCTTACACAGCAGGGACTGCATGCAGTGCCAGTGCGAGAAGCTCACAGCCAATAGGTGAAGAAGGTATTGATAGCTATGTTGTTTATCCAAATCCGGTTGAGCATACCTTAACTATTAAAGGTGCTCAGGGCGGATCAATTGGTATTATCAATATACAAGGTGTAGAAGTCGCTAAAGGATTTATGAACACGGATGATAAAGATGTATCAGAATTGCCTTCTGGCGTTTATAATGTTATTTTGATTATGAATAACAAAAGAATAATAAAACGATTTGTTAAGAAGTAACGATTTGTTACTTATCATTTATACAAAAAGACTGCTTAACGGCAGTCTTTTTTTATTGTGCGTCAGGCATGTTTACTGGCTATAGGGTGCAAGTCCCGAAT
>CAXSCR010000021.1:0-13097 GCA_964235605.1 uncultured Cyclobacteriaceae bacterium
GTAAGTCGTCGCCTTTTTTTATCAAAGCCTCGTAGTAATACGAGGCTTTTTTTTTATGCCTTCTATTTTCTAAGTTCATTAGTAAACACTCCAATATTTCTAAACTTTGCGCATGCATTTACAAAATGATCTCCTGCTACGTGTTGCACGTAAAGAACAGACCAATCAAATACCAGTTTGGCTTATGCGCCAAGCAGGAAGAATTTTACCAGAATACAGAAAGGTTCGTGAGGAAAATAAAGACTTTAAAACACTTGTTAAAACTCCGGAGCTTGCAACAGAAGTTACTATTCAGCCTGTAGATATTCTCGGCGTAGATGCTGCCATAATTTTTTCTGACATTTTGGTTATTCCAGAAGCAATGGGTTTGAATTATCTGATGGAAGAAAATAAAGGCCCTGTCTTCCCGAAAAGAATTTCTTCACCTTCCGATATTTCCTCGCTACATGTCGCCGAAACTGGTGAATTACAATATGTATTGGACGCTATAGCTTTAACTAAAAAGGAATTGAATGGGCGGGTTCCCTTAATCGGGTTTGCTGGAGCACCATGGACAATCTTTTCCTATATGATAGAGGGTAAAGGAAGCAAGACGTTCAGCGAAGCAAAAAAGGTTTTATATACACAACCCGCATTTGCGCATCAACTCCTTGAGATGATTACGCAGAGCACAATAAATTATCTGAAAGGACAAATTGCTGCCGGTGCAGATCTTATACAAATATTCGATTCATGGGCTGGAATACTAACCCCAGAACAATATCAGGAATTCTCCTTAAAGTATATTTCCAAGATTTGTGATGCCATCACTGAAGTTCCAAAAACAGTTTTTGCAAAGGGTGCATTCTTTGCTCGTGCTGAAATCAATAAAATGAACTGTGATGTAGTTGGTCTAGATTGGAATATGGGTATCGAGGAATCTAAAAAGCTTTTACCTAATAAGGTGCTTCAAGGAAACTTAGATCCTTGTGCTTTATACGGTTCAATCAATGATGTTAAGCGTGAAACTAAGAAGATGTTAGATACGTTCGGCTCGGCTCTTCTGATAGCTAATCTTGGTCATGGATTATATCCTGACATAGAGGTTGATAAAGTAAAATGCTTTGTTGATACGGTGAAGGAATATCGCAGAGCTTAGTGAAATAATAGCTAGTTCTCGAGCATCTTAAAAAGTGTTGACAACCGGCTTTTTAAATTTCTACGATCAACTATAAAATCAAGAAAACCGTGATCAAGTACAAACTCTGCACTTTGAAAGCCTTTTGGTAAATCTTTACCTATAGTTTCTCTGATAACGCGTGGGCCAGCAAAACCTATTAAAGCACCAGGTTCAGCAACATTAAAATCACCCAGCATGGCATAAGAAGCGGTGACGCCACCTGTTGTTGGATCGGTAAGTAATGATATATAAGGTATTTTCAATTGATCAAGAAGTGCAATTTTGGCGGATGTCTTTGCCATTTGCATTAATGACAATCCTGCCTCCATCATACGGGCTCCGCCAGAACGTGAGATCATTAAAAAAGGCTTTTTAGTTTTTATGCTGTGATCAATAGCACGGGCAATTTTCTCACCTACCACAGAACCCATAGAGCCACCAATAAAACTGAAATCCATACAGGCAATGACAATATCAATACCACTCATCTTTCCATAAGCGGTACGAACGGCATCTTTTAAATCAGTCTTCTCCTGTGATTCTTTTATGCGTTTAGGATATGCCTTTGTGTCTTTAAATTTTAATGGGTCAGCCGATTCCATATTGACATCTAGCTCTTTGAATTTGTTATCATCGAAGAGCACTTCGAAGTACTCTGCAGAGCCAATTCTTACATGAAAATCTTCTTCCGGAACAACATAAGAGTTATTCTTAAGCTCACGCGTATGAACTATTTTTCCAGCAGGAGATTTAAACCACAATCCATCAGGCACCTCGCGTTTAGCTTCGGTTGGCGTTAGAATTCCTTTGTCTGTTCTTTTAAACCAAGGCATAGTGATGTGTTATATAGAAATAAATATGCCGGTATAGCAAAAAATACACCGGCATTATACGTCAATGCTTATGCTATATCAATTGTGTTGTCTAAATAAACGTCTTGAACAGCATTTAAAATTTCAATTCCTTCTTTCAATGGACGTTGGAAAGCTTTACGACCAGAGATTAAGCCCATACCACCAGCACGTTTGTTTACAACCGCCGTTTTTACCGCATCCGCTAAATCGCTCGCGCCTTTTGATTCACCGCCTGAGTTAATCAAGCCTGCCCGTCCCATGTAGCAGTTGGCTACCTGATAACGGCAAAGATCAATTTGATGTTCAGATGTTAACTCAGTATATATTCTTTCATCTAATTTTCCGTAGCTGCTTCCACCCGTATTAAGGGCTTTGTAGCCACCGTTGTTTTCAGCAAGTTTTTGTTTGATGATATCAGCTTGGATAGTTACGCCAAGGTGATTTGCTTGCCCGGTTAAATCAGCAGAAACATGATAATCTTTCCCACCTTGTTTGAATGCATCATTACGAATATAACACCATAAGATAGTGCTCATGCCTAATTCATGTGCTCTTTCAAATGCTTCAGCTACTTCCATGATCTGACGTGTTGAGTTATCAGAACCGAAATAAATAGTAGCACCAACAGCAACAGCACCAAGATTCCAAGCATCTTCTACAGACCCATACATAATTTGATCGGCTTTGTTCGGATAAGTAAGTAACTCGTTGTGGTTGATCTTTACAATAAAAGGAATTTTGTGTGCATACTTCCTTGACATAAATGCGAGGCCTCCAAAAGTTGTCGCTACCGCATTGCATCCGCCTTCAATAGCTAATTTTACAATGTTTTCAGGATCAAAATAAATAGGATTCTTTGCAAAGGATGCACCTGCACTGTGTTCAATTCCCTGGTCAATAGGAAGGATAGAAAGATAACCAGTTCCACCAAGACGACCATGATCAAAGATGGTCTGCAGGCTACGTAATACCTGTGTACTGCGATTGCTCTGTGAGAAAATTCTGTCTACGAAGTCAGGTCCAGGTAAGTGGAGTTGTTCTTTTTTGATGGTTTTACTTTGGTGTTTGAGCAGGTTCTCTGCGTCTTTACCCAATAGTTCAATAATGTTCTGTGCCATTAGTTTGTTTTTAGGGACCGCAAAGTTATTAATAATTTAAAAGTATGCTAATAAGCAAAATTTTCATTTGTCTTTGCAATCGAATTCGAAATAATAAACTGTTAAAAACTATATGGTAAATGAAACGAAAAAAGCCATCCTCTTCAGGATGGCTTTTGTAATTATGTTATTAAAACTAGATTCTTTCTTTGATACGAGCAGCCTTACCTTGTCTGCCTTTCATATAGTAAAGTTTTGCTTTACGTACTTTACCAAATTTAGTCACTTCGATTTTGTCGATGCTAGGTGATACAAGTGGGAAGATACGCTCAACACCAACGCCGTTAGATATTTTTCTAACTGTGAAAGTTTCACCATTAGTGCCTGGGCCCCTACGTTGAATTACAACACCTTGAAATTGTTGTACACGTTCTTTGTTACCTTCTTTTATTTTTACGTGAACATTCACGGTATCGCCTGCTTTAAAGCTGGGTATGGATTCGCGGACTTTCGCAAACTCCTGCTCTACTAGTTTAATGAAATCAACCATCGCGCCTTTATTTTTTAAAATGGAGTGCAAATATAGAAAAACTGTTATCAGTTGGCAATGAATGAGACAAAATACTATAGAATGTTTATAGATCTTCTATTTTAGTGGTCTTTTGATAGGTCTGGCCTACGTTCTTGGGTTCTTTCCAGCGATTTTTCCATCCGCCATTGCTCAATTTTAGCTTCGTGACCTGAAAGAAGAACACCAGGAACCTTCCATCCAAGATATTCTGCGGGCCGGGTGTAGACCGGTGGCGCAATTAAATTATCCTGAAAAGAGTCACTTAAAGCCGACGTTTCATCTGATAGCACGCCTGGAATAAGACGAACAACAGCGTCTGCCACGACAGCGGCTGCTAGCTCTCCGCCTGATAGTACGTAGTCTCCAATACTTATTTCTTTGGTGATGAGATGTTCTCGTACTCGTTCGTCTACTCCTTTATAATGACCGCATAATAAAATGAGCTTTGTTTTAAGACTTAGGTTATTCGCGAGCGATTGGGTTAGCAGTTCTCCATCTGGGCTCATATAAATGACCTCATCATATGCTCTTTTAGACTTTAGATCGGTTATACACCGGTCAACAGGCTCTATCATTAACACCATTCCCGCGCCACCGCCGTAAGCATAATCGTCTACCGATCTGTGTTTGTCAAGAGAGTAAGTTCGTAAATCAATAATATTAACCGTTACGATTCCTTTTGTCTGGGCTCTCTTTAATATGGAGTCAGAAAATGGACTTTCGATTAATTTAGGAAGGCAGGTAATGATGTCAATACGCATAATTAGATATCCAAAAATCCATCCGGAAGGTTAACACTGATTTTCTTCTTGGTTTTGTTAATGCTGGTAATTAGTGGACTATCAATGGGAATCAATATTTCTTTGCCATTGTTATCTACACCAACTAACCGGTTAGCACCTGTTTGAACAATATCAGTTACAAGACCCAGAGATCCATGGGTCTCATCCCATACTTCAAAACCAATAATCTCATCGTTATAAAATTCTCCTCGACCGGATTTTGGTCTAGAGGATTTAGGAAGATACATGTGGCGCTTTGAAATTTCTGTGGCCGCCTCCGGTGTGTTGATGTCCTCAAACTTCACAAAAGCCTTTTCCCCTCTAACCGATATTGATTCTATAAAAAAAGGAACAAGTCGGTTATCTTTTCCGACAAGAAATACAGATTGAAGGGACGAAAAATCAACTGGCGCATCTTCATCCAAAGAGACCGTAACCTCACCCTTTAGTCCATGCGATTTCATAACAAGGCCTATTTTATAATGGGAATCAATATTCATTAGCGTATTAGATTTACAAAATGTGCTAAAATAAAAATGCCAATGCGGACTCCGCATTGGCATTATGAAAAATCATAATTTGATTAACCTTCAGTAGCTTCGCCTTCGGTAGCAGGTTCAGCAACTGGAGCAGGAGCTTCAGCAGCAACTTGTGCTTTTTTGCGAATGGCTTCAGTACGTGCCTCCTTAACTTTTACTTCCGCTTCTTTTCTAGCGCGGGCAGCATCAGTCTTAGATTTAGCAAGCGTATCTTTTTTAGCTACATTCTTAGCCTCCTTAGCTTGTATCCACTCAGAAACTTTGCCATCGGCTTGTTCTTGAGTAAGGGCGCCTTTAATAACACCAATTTGAAGATGTTTTTTTAACATAATACCTCTGAAAGAAAGCATAGCCTTAACCGTGTCGGTAGGTTGTGCTCCATTCATTAGCCATTGAAATGCTTTTTCATCATTCAATTCAGTGGTTGCAGGAACAGTTAACGGATTGTATGTTCCGATTTTTTCAATAAAGCGACCATCACGTGGTGCTCTGGCGTCAGCTACGACTACATCGTACATCGCCAATTTTTTGCGGCCTCTGCGGGCCAATCTGATTTTAACAGCCATTTGTGTTTTTGTTTATAGGAGCTCGTCCATTTTTTAAAGTCCGCAAAGATAAGATAATTTTATGAGGTAGCAATCTATATCCCTTAAAGAAACCCTAACAGATTGACTTTTAATAATATTTGTATAAGCGAGTATCCAATTTTTTAATATAAAACGCGTTTTTTACATTTGTTTCGCTTTCAATTATACCATGGATAAATATTCATATATCTCTAATGCAGACGTTGGCTACATTGACCAACTCTATCAAAGTTATAAAAATGATCCTGCCTCGGTTGAGATAACCTGGCAGAAATTTTTTGAAGGATATGACTTCTCTGCACAATCAGGAGGAACGAACGGAAACACATCAACAGGTGATAACAGTTTGTCTCTAAAAGAAACGCAGGTTAGAAATTTGATTTTTACATACCGTTCATTCGGTCATTTAAAATCCGAAACCAATCCGGTTAGACCCAGAAGAAATCACAATGTGAACTTTGATCACAAAAGTGTAGGACTAACTGATGCTGATCTCGATACGGAGTTTGATGTTGCAGCAGAAATTGGAATGCCGCGTACCACGCTGCGCAAAATTATAGAAAGACTAAAGGCTGTCTATCTCGGCACCATTGGTTTTGAATATAACTTTATTAGAGATGATGAAGTTAGACAATGGTTCTTTCAAAAATGTGAGAAGGAATACGTTGCTTACAATCCAAACCAAGAGGAAAAGAAACGAATTCTAACTAAGCTAAATGAAGCTGCCGTATTTGAAAACTTTCTTCATACTAAATTCCTCGGACAAAAACGATTTTCACTCGAAGGTGGTGAAAATACCATTCCGGCATTAAAGACTATTATAGATAAATCTGCAAGTCTTGATGTAAAAGAAGTTGTTATTGGTATGGCGCATCGGGGTCGCCTTAATGTGCTGACTAACATTCTTGGAAAAACATACGAACAAATTTTTACGGAGTTTGAAGGTAACGTTAGTCCAGATTTAACAATGGGGGATGGTGATGTAAAATATCATCTTGGATACGCCAGCCACATCAATACACCTTCAGGAAAAAAAATATACGTTAAACTGACACCTAACCCTTCACATCTTGAAGCGGTAGATCCTTTAGTAATTGGCTACACACGGGGTCAGATTGACGATGAATATAATGGAGATCTACGCAAAGCCATGGCCATTCTTATTCATGGTGATGCGGCTGTTGCCGGCCAAGGTCTTGTTTACGAAGTCGTTCAAATGTCTGGCTTACCAGGATATACAACAGGAGGAACAATTCATTTTGTCATCAATAACCAAGTAGGATTTACCACGGATTATGATGACGCAAGAACAAGTATTTATTGTACAGACATTGCCAAGATAGTTGATGCACCCGTACTTCACGTGAACGGTGACGATGCAGAAGCAGTAACTTTCTGCGCTAACCTTGCTGTTGAATACCGCCAAAAGTTTGGTAAAGATATATTCATTGATATGTTGTGCTATCGTAGACACGGACACAATGAAAGTGATGAACCAAAATTCACACAACCTAAGCTGTATAATATTATTGCTAAGCACCCTAATCCACGGGAGATCTATGTTAAGAAGCTTGTTGAACGTGGTGATGTTGATGCTGCACTAGCAGATGAAATGGATAAGAGCTTCCGCAATGAACTTCAAGATCGATTAAATGAAGTGAAGCAAAAACCACTTCCTTATAAGCCACAAAAGGTAGAAGAAGAATGGGAGCAAATGCACTTTGCGAAAGCTGAAGATTTTGATAAGTCGCCAGACACTAGTATTAAAGAAACTGTTGTTGAAAAAATTGGAAAGGCATTAACAACTATACCTGAAGGGTTCAAGCCGCTTAAACAAATTGAAAAATTATTAAAAGATAGAACCACAGCATTTTTTGAAAGTAAAATGTTGGGATGGGCAGAGGCAGAACTGCTAGCGTATGGTTCATTAATGATAGATAAGACTCCTGTTCGTATGTCAGGTCAGGATGTAAAGCGTGGTACTTTTTCGCATAGACATGCTTACTTCTTTGATGCCAATACCAATGAGCCTTATTGTGGTTTGTTGAACATTGAAAAAGATCAAGCTAAATTCCATATCTATAATTCTTTGCTTTCAGAATTTGGCGTTTTAGGTTTTGAGTATGGATACTCCATGTCATCGCCCCGCGCGCTGGTTTTATGGGAAGCTCAGTTTGGTGATTTTGTAAATGGCGCTCAGGTAATAATAGATCAGTTTCTTTCTAGTGCCGAATCAAAATGGCAAAGAATGAACGGTTTGGTTATGCTATTGCCACATGGCTATGAAGGTCAGGGGCCAGAGCATTCAAGCGCTAAGCCTGAAAGATTTTTACAGCTTGCTGCAGAGAATAATATTGTAGTTGCTTATCCTACTACGCCAGCTAACTTCTTTCACATGCTTAGGCGCCAGATAATTTGGGGATTCAGAAAGCCATGTATTGTGTTTTCACCTAAATCATTGTTAAGACATCCTGCAGTAATATCTCCTGTGAAAGAATTTACGTCAGGTTCTTTTGTAGAAGTTATAGATGATCAATCAGTAACTCCTAAAGAAGTGAAGCGCGTGGTATTCTGTACGGGTAAAATTTATTACGATCTACTAGAGGCACAGCAAAAGCGGAAGGTAAAAGATACTGCGATTGTTCGCATTGAGCAGCTTCATCCTTTCCCGGAAAAACAAGTAAAAGCAATAATCAAGAAATACAAAGATGCCAAACTGGTATGGGTACAAGAAGAACCAATGAACATGGGCTTCTGGTCATACGTATTACGCATGATGCCTAAAGCTGGTCTTGATTTGGTATCTCGTAAAGCAAGTGCTTCACCTGCTACAGGCTATTCTAAAGTTCATAAAGCTGAGCAAGAAAAAATTGTTAATCAGGCATTTGAGATTTAATTATTTAAACAAAATATTCAATGGGAGTTCAAGTAAAAGTACCCACAGTCGGCGAATCTATTACAGAAGTGACGATTGCTAACTGGCTAAAAAAAGACGGCGACACAGTTCAACTCGATGAAGTAATAGCTGAATTAGAATCAGATAAAGCCACGTTTGAACTTACTGCTCAAAATGCAGGCGTTCTAAAAATTTTAAAACAACAAGGCGAGGTTGTACCCATTGGAGAAGCAATTTGCGAGATCAACGAGTCTGGTCAGGCCGCACCAGCAAAGACTGAGGCTAAGCCTCAAACTGCCGCGCCTGCAGCTGCAGCGCCTGCGCCTGTTGCTAGTGCCGCACCTAAAACAACGGGTGGTGTAAAAGAAATGAAAGTGCCTGCTGTTGGCGAATCAATTACTGAAGTAACTATTTCAACATGGTTGAAAAAAGATGGTGACTTTGTACAGATTGACGATATCATCGCTGAAGTTGAATCTGATAAAGCAACTTTTGAATTACCAGCGGAAGCCACGGGGTTACTTAGAATTGTAGCGAAAGAAAAAGATACGTTGCCTATCGGTGGAATGATTTGTAAAATTGAAATTGCCGAAGGTGCACCTGCACCTGCAACTTCAAAACCTGCTGAAGCTGCCGCTACGTCTTCCAACGGATCTGGTTCTAATGGCTCTGGAGATAAAACTTATGCGGCTGGGCATCCATCACCAGCAGCGGCAAAAATATTAGATGAGAAAGGAATAGCTGCTAATCAAGTTGAAGGTTCTGGCGTTGCTGGAAGAATTACAAAAGATGATGCCGCCAAAGCACAATCGGCTCCAGCAAAACCTGCAGACAAAAAACCTCAAACTCCTTCGGGACCTCCCGTAATTGCATCAGGCGTAGGTCGCAATGTGCGTAATGAAAAAATGACTTCGTTACGTAAAACAATTGCTAAGCGATTGGTTGCTGTAAAAAATGAAACAGCCATGCTCACTACATTTAATGAGGTGGATATGAAGCCTGTAATGGAGCTTCGTTCAAAATATAAAGATCAGTTTAAAGAAAAATATGGTGTAGGTCTTGGCTTCATGTCGTTCTTCACTAAAGCTGTTTGTGAAGCATTGAAAGAATTCCCTGCTGTGAATGCATCTATAAGTGGTGATGAAATAATCTATCATGATTACTGTGATGTATCAATTGCTGTATCTACACCACGTGGATTAGTTGTACCTGTTATTCGAAATGCGGAAGCGCTTACGTTTAATCAAATTGAAAGTGAAGTTGTTCGCTTAGCAACAAAAGGTCGTGATGGAAAACTTTCTATTGAAGAGATGACGGGTGGAACATTCTCGATCACCAATGGTGGTGTTTTTGGATCCATGCTTTCTACACCTATTCTCAATCCACCACAGTCTGCTATTCTCGGTATGCATAATATTATTGAGAGACCAATAGTTAAGAATGGTGAAATTGTTATCCGTCCTATCATGTACTTAGCGCTTTCATATGATCACCGTATCGTTGATGGTCGTGAGTCTGTAAGTTTCCTTGTACGTGTTAAAGAAATGTTAGAAGATCCAGGCAGATTGATCTTAGGTGTTTAATCAATTAACGGGCTAATGACCTATCCGAAAAAACTTCTAATTATTATCCTCTGCTACATGGCAGTATGTTCATGTAAAAGTGATGATCCCAGTCAGTCTATTCCTGAATTGGATTTTCGTCAGGAGATGCGGTTGTTTGTTCAGGATATTAGCACGTATGCCAAAGCCATAAAAAATGATTTTCTAATTATTCCGCAGAATGGACAAGAAATACTTGTCGTAGAGGGTCAGCCTGCAGGCACTGTATCATCTGCATATATAAACGCAATTGATGGTGTTGGCCGTGAGGATTTATTCTACGGATATACAGGGGATGATATAGCAACACCCAACGAGGATCGTGATTTTCTGCTAGGTATTTCTGATGTTGCTAAAGATAATGGAAAGGTAGTACTGGTTACAGACTATTGCTCGACGCAATCCAAGATGGATGATTCGTATGTAAAGAATCAAAATAAAGGTTACATTTCCTTTGCTGCAGATCATCGTGAACTAGATAATATTCCTACTTATCCTTCCTCAATTAATAATGTAAATAGTAACAACATTACTTCTTTAAATGAAGTGAAGAATTTTCTGTATCTAATTAACTCAGCGGCGTATCCAAATAAGCAATCATTTCTAGAAGCGATACAAGCAACGAATTATGATCTTGTATTAATCGACTTATTTTTTAACGACGAACAATTATCAATTTCTGATATTAAATCCCTTAAAACAAAATTAAATGGCGGCAGTCGGTTGGTGATTTGTTATATGAGCATCGGCGAATCAGAAGATTACAGATATTACTGGGCAGGTTTAAACAAAGATTTGAATTATAGAGCGAATCCAGACTGGCCTGGAAATTATGCTGTGAGATATTGGGAACCGGCATGGAAAGAAATCATTTACGGCAATGATCAATCATATACCAAGAAAATTTTAGATGTAGGCTTTGATGGTGTTTACTTAGATATCATAGAGGCTTATGAATATTTTGAATATTAAAATTACTTTATGCAATACAACGTCACAGTTATAGGTTCTGGTCCGGGTGGTTATGTAGCAGCTATTCGTGCCGCACAATTGGGATTCAAAACAGCCATCATTGAAAAGTATGATAACCTAGGTGGAACCTGTTTAAATGTTGGTTGCATTCCTTCTAAAGCGTTGCTTGATTCTTCCGAGCATTTCGTTAATGCAAAGAATCACTTTCAACAACATGGAATAGAAATACCAGCGCCTAAAGTTAACTTCGGACAGATGATTAAAAGAAAGGGCGATGTTGTAAAGGCCAATGTTGATGGCATTGCATACCTAATGAAGAAAAATAAAATTGACGTTCATAAAGGTGTTGGGTCTTTTGTAGACAAAAACACAATAAAGATAACTTCGAATGATGGAAAGGAAACAACCATCACATCAGATAAAATTATTATTGCTACAGGTTCAAAACCCACACCACTTCCTTTTGCACCTTTCGATAAAAAGAGAATAATTTCAAGCACGGAAGCTTTGGAATTAAAAGAAATACCTAAACATCTCATCGTAATTGGTGGTGGTGTTATTGGGATGGAGTTAGGGTCTGTCTACGCACGTATTGGAGCTAAAGTAACAGTGGTAGAATTTCTTGACAGCTTGATTCCTACTATGGATGCAGGTCTTGGGAAGGAATTATTAAAAGTTACAAAGAAGCTAGGCATAGACTTTTTCTTAGGTCATAAAGTTACGGGTGTTGAGAATAAGGGTAATGAAGTAATTGTAAAAGCAGAGCCTAAGAATGGTGGCCCAGCTATAGAATTAAAAGGTGATTATTGCTTAGTGAGTATCGGTCGCCGGCCTTATACTGATGGTTTAGGTTTAGATAAAGTCGGTATTGAAGTTGTTAAAGGCCAGATACAAGTTGATGATCATTTAAAAACAAAGGTTGATAACATCTATGCTATCGGCGATGTTGTACGTGGCGCTATGCTTGCTCATAAAGCTGAAGAAGAAGGTGTACTTGTAGCAGAACAACTTGCTGGACAGAAACCGCATATAAATTATAATTTAATTCCAGGCGTAGTTTACACATGGCCTGAAGTAGCAAGTGTAGGTCAAACTGAAGAACAACTTAAGCAAGCAGGCCGCGCTTATAAAACCGGAAGTTTTCCTTATAAAGCATTGGGTCGCGCAAGAGCGAGCATGGATACCGATGGCTTTGTAAAAATATTAGCCGACAAAGAAACGGATGAAATTATTGGTGTACACATTATAGGTGCACGTGCAGCAGATATGATTGCCGCCGCCGTTACAGCAATGGAATTCCGTGCTTCCGCAGAAGACATAGCAAGAATTTCTCACGCACATCCTACATACATGGAAGCGGTAAAAGAAGCATGTATGGCTGCGACTGCGAATAGGCCAATACATTTGTAGAAAGAGCTGCTAGTTGCTAGCTGCGAGCTTCTAGCTCGTGCGGTTGATGTTTAACGTTCTCTTCTTGAAGAATGTAGGTAAAGGCATCTGGCATTAGCTGGCCGTACAATCATGTTTAAGTGAATCCATCTCGAAGCTAGAAGCTCGTTTAAAATAGTTGCTAGTTGCTAGCTGTGAGCTGCTAGCTCGTGCAGTTGATGTTTAACGTTCTCTTCTTGAAGAATGTAGGTAAAGGCATCTGGCATTAGCTGGCCGTACAATCATGTTTAAGTGAATCCATCTCGAAGCTAGAAGCTCGTTTAAAATAGTTGCTAGTTGCTAGCTGTGAGCTGCTAGCTCGTGCAGTTGACGTTTAACGTTTTCTTCCTGTAGGTAGAGGCTTCTGGCACTTGTAGGCTGTATTCAGGTTTAAGCGAATCCATCTCGAAGCTCAAGGCTCATAACTCAAAGCTATTTTAAAATAGCTGCTAGTTGCTAGCTGTGAGCTACTAGCTCGTACGGTTGATGTTTAACGTTCTCTTCTTGTAGGTAGGTAGAGGCTTCGGGCACTTGTAGGCTGTATATTCAGGTTTAAGCGAATCTATCTCGCAGCTCAAGGCTCATAACTCAAAGCTATTTAAAATAGTTGC
>CAXSCR010000021.1:13197-62404 GCA_964235605.1 uncultured Cyclobacteriaceae bacterium
GCGAATCTATCTCGCAGCTCAAGGCTCATAACTCAAAGCTATTTAAAATAGTTGCGAGTTGCTAGCTGTGAGCTTCTAGCTCGTACGGTTGATGTTTAACGTTCTCTTCTTGTAGGTAGGTAGAGGCTTCGGGCACTTGTAGGCTGTATATTCAGGTTTAAGCGAATCTATCTCGCAGCTCAAGGCTCATAACTCAAAGCTATTTAAAATAGTTGCTAGCTGTGAGCTCCTAGCTCGTGCAGTTAATGTTTCACGTTTTCTTCTTGTAGGTAAAGGCTTCTGGCATTAGCTGGCTGTATTCAGGTTTGCGCGAATCCATCTCGCAACTCAAGGCTCATAACTCAAAGCTATTTAAATTTTTCCCCATACAACTTTTCTTAAGCGGTATTGGGTAAATGAGCGTATAGCTAGGGCTAAAACAATTGGTATCAGAGAATTATTTAGTTGCTGTGGAAGCATTGGCCAGCTGATCAATAATAGACTTGTGATGATCATGACGATTAAAAAATATTGCTGGAGCCATTTGGGTTGTTTTGTAAAAGCAACAACTGCTATGACATGTGTTGGTAAAGCCCAGAGCACATTAAGATTATTTGCCGAAGCATGATGGTCGGTTGCAAACCACAGAAAGCATAGCAGAAAGCCAACCAATCCAACTATTAAAAACAAAAAGGTATCAAACCAGATTGATAATTTTCTGTTTCGGAAATCATAGATGCTTAGGGCAATAGCTAATATAGCTATTAAAGAAAAAATATATAGGGGATGGATTGGGCCGCTAGGTAAATCTTCAGCACCAGATTCATAAACAGCGATTGTCTCTTTTACAAGAGGAACGCTTACACCATTTTGTTTTATGGTGGTGTGATCGAAACCTGATTCAATGTAATCAGGTAAGAACATATATTCATAAGGCGTTGCTTTTTTGTCTATGGGCAAGCCCAATCCGATATCAATACCAAGATCGCCCCAAGGCTGATACTGCAAATAGATATCAGTGAGTTCACGTATTGTGTAATCTGTTTTAATATAAGAACCATCGAATTTTACCTCTGCTCCAAAAACCGTGTCGATAACATCTCTGATTTTGGTTGCGCAGTTATTGTAAAAATAATCATATCGATAATTCTCATTTTCAGGAAGTGAGTTCCATTGTAGGTAATCGTATATTTTTTGTTTCTGCTTCTGCGTAAGGTTAAGCACTTGCTCGTGTATGTAACGATTATGTGATATGTAGTGATTCTTGAATTGTTGATAGCTATGTACACCCAGTTTGTAGTACAGATATCCTCTTGCAAAGTTTAAATAGAAGTTAGGTTGATTGAAATCGAAAATGCCATAGTTATAAGCTTCATCCATTCCTTGAGTGGCGTCATACACGCGGAAGGCGCTATGACCAAAAGCTGAGTATAGTTCACCTTGGTAAGGGCCGCAGGTAATAGCAGAAATATGTGCCTGCTCCGAAAGTTTAATTTTTTGCGAGAACCCGCAGAAACCGCAAAGAATAAACAGAAAAGCTATTAATTTTCTCATGACAATGACCATATAATCCGCCGAATATAAGTACAAAGTATTATTTCAGGGAAAGTTTTAGAGGTTATCTTGCATGATGATCGGTGGATTATCAGATATGTTTAATATGGCCTCGAAGCTTAGCTTTCGTAGGGCTTTAAACAGTTCTGCTATTTTATCGAGTTATAATTATTCTCGTGTAAGTGGGCGCCCAACAATTAAAGGGTTGCCTGTTAGCATTTCAATTGAACCGACTACCTCTTGCAATTTACGCTGTCCTGAATGCCCTAGTGGGTTGCGATCTTTTACTAGGCCTATCGGGATGTTAGGATCAAGTTTGTTTAAAGATACCATTGATCAACTTGCGCGAACCCTTAATTATTTAACATTCTATTTTCAAGGCGAACCCTATTTAAATCCACAGTTCCTTGAGATGGTTAGTTACGCTTCCCGTAAGGGTATTTATACCTCAACTTCTACGAATGCCCATTTTCTTAATGACGAGGCCGCGCGTAACACCGTAGAGTCTGGATTGGATAGATTGATTATTTCTATAGATGGCACAACGCAAGAAATTTATAAGTCTTACCGTATTGGCGGACAGGTTGAAAAAGTTATTGAAGGAACAAAAAACGTTGTTGCTTGGAAAAGAAAATTGAAATCTACTAAGCCACATGTTGTATTTCAATTCCTGGTAGTGAAACCCAATGAACACCAGATATCCGATGTTTATAAATTGGCAAAAGAACTTGGTGTTGATCAGGTGGTATTGAAGACGGCACAGATCTATGATTATAAAAACGGTTCGGATTTAATTCCGTTGCAAGAGCGATATGCACGCTATAAGAAGAAATCAGATGGCACGTATGATATAAAAAACAAATTGCTAAATCATTGCTGGAAGATGTGGCACAGCTGTGTGATTACATGGGATGGCAAAGTTGTGCCTTGCTGCTTTGATAAAGATGCACACTTTGTTCTTGGAGATCTTAACAAGAATTCTTTTGAAGAGATCTGGTACGGCGCTAAGTATAATGAGTTTAGAAAATCCTTGCTTCGTTCGAGAAGTGAAATTGAAATTTGTAAGAACTGTTCAGAGGGAACGAAGGTATGGGGATAACTTTATTCTTACTTATAAATCCACAGTTACGCGCTAGTTTTATTTTTTATTTGCTCTTCTATTTTTGCGAAATCAATAGCACCACATTTGCCACAAGAACTTGCACAGCCCGACTTTGCCTTGAAAAGACTAAGGTAGCCTAGTCTACCAATATAGAATAAGGCGCCAGAAAAAATAATTGCTATGATTAAATGCTGAAGCATAACACAAATTTATGTCAATATATCTTCCTAACGTAGCATACTGCTAAATAATTTCATGTTCGGATGCGGACATATTCGCGATGTTACGGACACCTAGATATTCAGAAGGGCCAGAAATAGGATAAGAGCGACGATTAAACACTGGCATTGATATTGATAACCCGCAGGAACAAAAGCCACATCATGTTCAGAAATTATATCAAGACAGCCTTTAGAAGTGTATTACGGGAACGGGTAAATACTATTATTAATATACTGGGTCTTACACTTGGTATTACCTGTAGCCTTATTCTTTTCCTGTTAGTCAAATACGATGCTGGGTTTGATGATTTTCATACAAAACGTGATCGTATATATCGTATCGTTCAGGAGTCTGACGGCAACGATAGGAAAGAATATTCACCGGGTGTACCTCCCGGACTGCCTGATGCGTTCCGGCAGGATTTCGCTGAGGCAGAGGAGGTAACTTTTGCCTCTTATTATTCGGACGCACTCATCACAATACCGGCGCATAATAATGAACCCAAAAAATTTCAAGAAGAGGCAGGCGTGGTTTTCGCTGAATCTAATTTCTTTAAAATTTTTGACAGGCAAATTTTGCAGGGCAATGCAGAAAACGGATTGGATATGCCAGGGGAAGCTATTATCTCTAAAAGCCTCGCCTTGAAATATTTCGGGAAGGAAGATGTGTTAGGCCTGATAGTAAAGCAGGATTCTATAGAGTATAAGATTACAGCGGTGATGGAAGATTATCCCCCAAACACTGATTTCCCGTTTAATCTGATGTTATCATACATCACCAAAAAAATGTCACGTGAAGCAACTAAGTGGAACGGTACGTCGAGCAATGATCACTGTTATATCTTAATTAAGGAAAATGAAACTGCTAAGGAAATTGAAGCCCGGATTCCTGCTTTTGTAAATAAGTCCATTAAGAAAAATTTCAAACACAAGACCTTCTATCTGCAGCCATTATCAGAACTGCATTTCGATGCACGCTTTGAACCTTTTACCGATCGTGTTGCGCCGAAAGAGATGCTAATTGCACTAGGCGTTGTAGCCATATTTCTTCTTATAACGGCCAGCATTAATTTCATAAATCTATCAACCGCTGAAGCAATTAAAAGATTAAAGGAGGTTGGTATTCGCAAAGCATTAGGGAGTTCAAGATCACAACTCGTTGGTCAGTTCCTTGGTGAGACCACCATGATTACTGTGTTTTCTTTACTGATATCACTCGCGTTAACACAATTAATGTTAGGTTTTATTAATCCTTTTCTTGATTTGAAATTGTCATTGGATTTCTCATCTGATAAACTTTTATGGATTTATATAATCAGTGTTACTTCTGTGGTTTCTACATTGTCGGGGTTATATCCAGCTTTGGTGATTTCAGGGTACAAGCCGGTTCATGCGTTGAAGAACAAGACTAACAGTGCTTCATCATCTGGTTTTACTTTACGCAGAAGTCTGGTTGTATTTCAATTTATGATTTCACAATTCTTTATTATAGGTACCATCGTCCTGATAAGCCAAATGAATTATTTCCAGAATCGGGATCTGGGATTTAAAAAAGATGCCATTCTTATCGTGCCTGTTCCTGAGTCCACTGCCAATAAATCATTTGATAAGATGCGTACACTGCGCAACGAGTTGTTAAATGAATCCGGAATTGAAATGGCGAGTCTTTGCTACATGCCGCCTTCGTCTGGGTCGTCTAGAGATACAGGATTTACTCTGGAGGGAGAAAATGAAGATCAGAGAAAAAATACACAGGTGAAGATTGCTGATGGTAATTATCTGGATTTGTTTGGTTTGCAATTAATTGCAGGCAGAGGCTTATCAGATCTTGATACCGCTAATGGGTTTGTAGTAAATGAGCAACTACTTAAAGTAGCAGGATTCGGCAAAGCTGAAGACATGATTGGAAAAATAATTGTTATGTGGGGAATGAAGTTTCCTGTTGTTGGTGTAGTTAAAGATTTCCATACTGTTTCATTAAAAGTCCCTATTGAGCCTGTTATTATGTTTAATGGTATCAAGGGGTATGAAACGCTTGCAGTAAAGGTTAACCCGGCTAACTTCCAGCAGACCATTGCGCAGATAAAAACAAAATGGGAAGTTGCTTATCCTGAACATTTTTTTGATTACGGATTTCTTGATGAACACATACGTGATTTTTACGAAGACGATCAGAAGCTATCAATATTACTGACTGGCTTTACATGTATTGCTATTTTTATTGGTTGCCTTGGTCTGTTCGGTCTTGCCGCTTTTATGACCAATCAAAAAACTAAGGAAATAGGTGTTCGCAAAGTTTTGGGCGCTTCAGTTGAAAGCATTCTATATCGCTTCACCAAGGAATATGTCAAATTAATACTAGTAAGTTTTGCGCTAGCCTCACCGCTTGCCTGGTTTGTAATGACAAAATATCTTGAAGATTTTGCCTATAGAATTACCTTGGGTCCTGGCATATTTCTAATGGCGCTAAGTCTTACGCTTACAATTGCAACATTGACGGTTGGCTATAAATCAATTAGAGCGGCCATTATGAATCCAGTAAAAGCATTGCGTTATGAATAATCATTTTCAGCTATCAATGGCTGTTTTGGAATGATGGCCGTTGCCTTGATGAACTAAGTTGTTTGAATTTTTAGGAAGCAGGATAAAAAATTCTGCTCCTTCATTCAATTTCCCATCAGCGGAGATATAACCACCGTGGTTTTCTACAATTTTCTTGGAGATAGCCAAGCCAATTCCTGTGCCTTCATAATTTCGGCCGTGTAGGCGTTGGAAAAGGCCGAATATTTTATCTTTATATTCTTTTTCGAATCCAATTCCATTGTCACGCACGGCGACGCAGACAAAATCATCAGGTGTTATTTTAAATTCATCAGCTAAATCTTCCGTTATTTCCTTTTGCGATATTACTACACGCGGTTGGCCTTTTGTTTTATCACTAAACTTTAAAGCATTGCTAATGAGGTTTTGAAATAATTGTTGCATTTGCCAGGATACGCCATTGATAACAGGAAGCTCACCTATTTCAATGATAGCATCCTTTTCTTTGATTACTATTTCAAGGTCATCAGAAATAGCCTTGCTTAAACTAACCAGATCAACGCTTTCTTTTGGAATGCTATTATCAGACAATTTGGATAATGACAGAACGTCTTCAATAAGTTTTTGCATTCTTCCTGAAGCCTGAATCATTCTATTAAAGTAATTAGTTTCATCTTCCGTAAGCTTATTTTTTATTTTTGATTGGAGCACATTTCCAAAGGCCTGTATTTTTCTTAAAGGCTCTTTAAGATCGTGGGAGGCAACAGAGGCAAATTGAAGCAAATCAAAGTTAGATCGCTCAAGTTGCGTGTTAGATTCTTTTAACTGCTGCGTTGTGAATTTTAAATCTTCATAACTCCGGGCTATTGTATTGGCTGTCTTTTTTTCATTTGTGATATCAACATGGGTAGTAACTATACCGTCAAGCATTTTTACAACGCTAATGTTAAACCATCTGTTGGTTTTTTCATTATAAAATTCAAAAGTAGAATCATTGCCAGTTTCAACCACATCGGCATAGATGGTTATATAGTTTGAATTGTTAGAAGGAAATGTTTCTTTTAATCGTTTACCTATAAGCGAGTTGTGCGGTACACCAAAGAATTTTTCTGCTGCATTATTTACGGCCAGATACTCAAAATCTACAATTTTATTTTGGTCGTCTCTAATTGCTTTTTTTGCTGTAATGCCACTTTGTGAACTAAGGAAAACACTTTCAATAATACTGGATAGTCTTTTAGATTCAGAGATGTTGGTGAAGTTGACGACTATACCATCAAATGTTTTATCCTGCCGCACATACGGGGTAATTTTCATTAAGTAATATCCATCCTCAAGAATTTTGATTTCTTTTTGAACCGAATCCGAAGTTTTTAATACAGTTCTAATGGTATCAATAAAATCGAAATCTTTTATGTTGGTAGTGATATCACTAATTGATCGGCCAATGTCTGTCTCTCTTAAATTCACCATTTGTTTGGCTGCGGGGCTAAACTTACGGATGAATAAATTTTTGTCTAGAATGATTTGTCCTATATCTGAATTATTAAAATAGTTGTTAAGATCATCATTAAGCTCTAGTAGCTCTTTGATTTTTAATTGATGTTCTCCACTTACGGTATGCAACTCCTCATTAAGCGATTGGAGTTCTTCGTTGGTACTTTGTAATTCTTCGTTTGTTGAAATCATCTCCTCTGTGCTAGATTGGAGCTCCTCATTTGAGGTTTCCATCTCTTCAATTATGGCTTGAAGATTTTCGCGCGTCTCTATCAGGTCACGTTCTAATTCTTCAATGCGTTCGAGGCTAGCCAACGAATGATTTACAAGGGCTTTAGATGCTTTTTGTTCAATTTGAATTTCCTCTTCTATTACGATGCATAAAAACGACTGCTGAAATTCCTTTTGTTTTAGAAAGGGTTTTACCTGTATGCTAACATGACGTAGCGTTTCTTGTTCATGAAGCACAACGCGCCTCATTACAATCTTTTCATTTTTATCTATCGCTTTTCTTACGGCTACGCCAAGTGCTATTGCCAGATCACCAGGCACCAGTTTTAATAAATTAAAGTTAAAGCTTTCTTCAGGGAAGCGCAGGAATGTTTTATATGCACCTATGGCCTGTTTAACATTAAATTCTTTATCAATAAAGATGGCAGCCATTTTATGGCCTTCCAACATGGTATCTTTAAAAATTTCTGAGAGGTGGTTTAATACATTACGTGAATTAGCGCCTACTCTTGAAGTATTAAAAACGTTGGCTTTTTCTAATGGTACTAAAACATTATCTGTTTCCGATATATTGATTTTGTTGGTGCATCTGTATAGTTTCCATTTCCGGTTAACTTCGTCCATAGAATCTTTTAGTATATCTATGTTTTCACTTGGGCCAAGCATTAAGAAGGAATCAATGCTAAGGGCAAAATGAAATTTCTTTAGCATCTTTTGTTGTAAGGCCGAATTAACATAGATAAACATGTTACGGCAGGTTATTAACCTAATATGGCTGAATGGTGGATCTTTTAAAATATCATGATTGGCAAAAACAACATGTTTTCGTAGGTCTACAGAGACCCGATACATATTTCCTTCGCGCACAAAATATTTTTTAAGACGTTCAGGGGTAATATCTTTCTCAATTGCATCTGTGTAAAGTCCCCTTGATGCAGTTTCTAATGCATCGGTATCTATATCAGTAGCAAATATTTTTAAGGTGGTATGATCTCGCTGGTCTTTTTCAAGTTGTTCTAAGAATAGTATACCAACAGAATAAGCCTCTTCACCACTACTACAAGCAACTACCCATACTTTTATAGGCTCGTCAGGCTTTTTACTTGCAAGGATAGTGGGTATAGCTTCTGTTCTTAAACTTTCAAAAGCTTCTATATCTCTAAAGAATTTAGTGACGTTTATTAAGAACTCTTTTCCTAGAACTTTAACTTCTTCCTCATGAATAATCAGATAATTTTTATATTCTAAAATAGAAGAAATGCCCAGTTCTGAGATGCGTTTAGCAAGGCGCCGGAAAAGCGTTGGGCGTTTGTAGTTGCTAAAATCAAGCTTTGTAGAATGATTCAGCATCTCTATTATTTCACGGAGAATTACTTCATCGTTATGCGTTGGTCTATTTAAAGAGCTTATAAAAGGGCCTTCTTCAATGTAGTCCATCAACTCTTCACCCATCATTTCGGGAGGCAGTATAAGGTCAGCAAAACCAGACGCAACTGCACTGTTTGGCATACCATCAAATGAAGCGCTGAGCGGATCTTGGACTATAACTATACCGCCTTCGTTTTTTATTGATTCAATACCTTTAGTACCATCGGTGCCAGTCCCAGATAATATAATTCCTATAGACTGATTTTTGCAATCTTTGGCCAACGATTCAAAAAAGACATCTATGGCATTATTGGGAAGCTTTGTCTTTTGTTTTTCAACCAGTTCTAAATGCCCATCCTTAATAGTCATTAGCATTTTACTTGGAATTACATAAATGCAATTTGGCTCAACTTTCATCCCATGTTGAGCTTCTTGCACGCGCATGTGCGTGTGCTTGGAAAGCAGATCGGCCATCAGGCTTTTATAATCAGGAGATAAATGTTGAATAACAACAAAGGAAAATCCGGAGTTGTCTGGCATATAATCAAACAAATCATGAATAGCCTCAAGCCCACCGGCCGATGCCCCAACCCCTACAATGTACACTTTTCTATTTTTTTTGAAGTTTGTGGTTTTTTGCGCCATTGCAATTTTCTTTGTAGCCATAAAATATGTAGCTATATTTAAAAAATGAACCAGCTCGCCATACTTTTAGTGGAAGATGATCCTGATGACATTGAACTTATGCAGGAAGCATTAAAAAATGTAAATATTGCATACAGCATGGACATTATAAGCCAAGGTGATAAGGTTATACCGCATCTTGAGATGTGCAAAAGTTTCCCCAACGTAATAATATTGGATTTAAATCTTCCGAAGTTACACGGCCGAGAAATTCTTACGTTGATTAAATCCATAAGTCGGTTTAAGCACATTCCAGTTGCCATTTTAACTACGGCCTCTTCCCAAATGGAAAAGGACAATTGTATTAACTGCGGTGCTAATTTATTTCTTACAAAGCCTTCCACTGTTGAAGGTTTCAACCAAACCATCCAAGCAATTGTTAACATATCTTAAATGGTGGTTTAATTAATCCTTATTTTTGTTACAATTATTATAAAATTGATGCCGTAGCTAACTCAAAGTTCGGTATCATTGTAGCAGCAACTTGATATAAAAAAAGCCTTCAGTTTCTACGCTGAAGGCTTTACAAGGGTTCACTACAGAGATTATTTTGCAGGATAAAGTACTACTTGCACATAATTCTTCAAATCGAAATATTTGTTGGCTGCGTCTTTAATGTCTTTCGGAGTAAGTGCATCTACACGTTTTACAAAAGAAAGTACCTCCGCAGGATTGTCGCCATTCTCTACTGCAGATTGAAGTTGACGTAGCCAAAAACTATTGTCTTTGATATCTTCTTCATACTGCTTTTTCCATGTTTCTTTAACTTTATTCAGATCAGCTTCAGTAGGGCCATTGTCTTTTACTTTCTGAAATTCATTAAACGATGCCTTTACAAGTTTATCAACATTATCAGGACCGCAAGGCATAGAAAGTATTAATGAATAGCCATTAAATGGATTCTTGCTTAGGCCACCATGTACACCCGCTCCGTAAACATTCCCCATTTCTTCCCGTAAGGTTTCTATAACTTTAATGTTTAAATATTCTATTAAAGCCTGAATTTTTAATTGTTCAGCCTCAGAATATAAACTTTCACCATAGAAGGCAATATTGATTCTGCTTTTCTGTTCGGTACCACTAAAAACTTGTTTTGTTACAACACCTTTAGTTGGTCTAAGACCAATATCCTTAAATGTAGAATTTTGTTTTACAAATGGAAGACTACCAATATATGTAGCTATTAAAGGCTTAATTGTGTTTATATCGAAGCTTCCAACAAAAAGGAAGGTAAATCCATTGGCATTGCCGAAACGTTCCTTATAGATTTGTAAAGCACGGTCTACATTGATGCTAGAGAAATCTTCAGCTCTTGGAATTTTTGGTGCGCGCGGGTGATTCTTGTAAACAGCCTTAAAGAGTGAATCTTGAAATACAGCATCTGGATCTGACATTACATTTTGATATACCGATTGTTGCTTCGAGACGAAGGAGCCAAACAAGCTTTCGTCTTTACGTGGCTGAGTCGCATAGAGATAGACAAGCTGCAGCATGGATTCAATATCTTTAGATCCGCTCTGCCCGCTGAAGCCTTCTGATATGCTTCCAAATCTTGGATTGACACTTACTGTTTTTCCGGCCAACATTTTTCTGAGATCAACAGGCGAGAATTGACCCACACCCATTTGAGCAACTGAAGTAACTGCATACTCAGCGCTGTATCTTTCATTGTCATCATATAAAAACTGTCCACCGAAACGTGTGGCAGACATAACCACTTGATCGTTTTTAAAGTCAGTAGGTTTTAGAATCACCTTTACGCCATTGCTAAGTTCTAGGTATGTGGTACCAAGCACTTTGTTTTCTTTCTCGCTTACTATTTTTCCTGGAGTAGGTATTTTTTCAATAAGTGATGTGGCTATAACGCTTTCCTCATAAGGTTTAACTTCTATTTTAGTTGCATTATCTGCTATCTTAAGAAGCTCATCTGGCGTAGGTATTTTGAAATCAGCTTTATCTGGACCGGTTAGTAAAACAAGTTTATTCTTATCAACTGTTGGGATTACTTTTGATACATATTTATTTACTTCTTCCAGTGTAATTCCATCTGTAAAAGTTTTGTAGTAGCCGTATTCAACATCAATTCCCGGAACCGCTTCATGTTCTAAGAAGGCACGTACATACTCTGCGGTATAATTGCTCGATTCAGTTTTATCACGTTCGTTATAAGCGCGCTCCATGTTACGTAAAAAAGTTTTCTTAACACGATCTAATTCAGCTGGTGTAAATCCAAATTTTCTAGCTCTTTCATTTTCTTCGATCAATGCATTTATAGCAGGCTCTGCACCTGCTTTACCAAGTACAGCATACGTAACATAGGCTTCATGGCCTCTCAGAAAATCACTTAGAGCGCTAGCGCCAAAAACAAAGGGTGGGTTTTGTTTCTGCGTTAATTCTTGTAGACGTTGGCTTAACATGGTGGCGAAAAACTTCTTGATGATCGTCTGCCTGTAATCACCAACGGTTGTATCTGGTTTTAACTTTTGAGTTGCGTAGTAAATCTGAACAAAATGATTTGTTGCTTCTTTGTCTGTTACAACGAGGCCTTCAGATTTTTTTCTTGCTGGAATACCAGCAATTTTGCGTTCACGCGGTTTCGCAGGATTCTTTAGTTTTTCAAAATGACTCTTGATATATTTTTCGGCTTCAGCAGGTTCTATATCACCTACAACAACAACAGCCATGAGGTCAGGTCTGTACCAGTCTTTATAAAATCTTCTGATGACATCGTATTTGAAATTTTGCAAAATCTCATCTTTACCAATTGGTAATCTATCAGCGTAAAGAGAGCCTTCTAACACTTTGGGTAAGTAAACTTTTTGCATGCGGTCATCAGCACCTTTTCCAAGTCTCGATTCTTCTAAAACGACGCCACGCTCTTTATCAATTTCTCCATCTTCAAAAGCAACTGTGCTTGCCCAATCTTCAAGAATTTGAAAACCTTTTTCTATTACTTCCTTTTTTTCACTGGGAATAGGAAGGATATAAACCGTTTCATCAAAGCTTGTATATGCATTCAGATCAGCTCCGAATTCTACGCCGATGGATTGGAGGTAGGATACTAAATCATTCTTCTTAAAGTTTTTAGATCCATTGAAACTCATATGCTCTGTAAAGTGAGCTAACCCTTGTTGATCTGCATCTTCAAGTATAGAGCCCGCATTCACAACCAGCCTAAGCTCAATCTTCTTTTCTGGTTTATGATTTTTGCGAATATAGTAAGTGATACCGTTTGATAGTTTGCCAGTTTTTAAATTCGGATCTTGCGGCAGCTTATCGGTAAGATTCGTTTGTGCCGAAAGCGTACTACTTATAAAAAGTAACGCGAATAAAATTTTACTGAAAGTGGGAATTTGTTTTCTCTTGTGGATCATATATAGTTTTAAAATTTAATACATTATTTGAAGAACAGGTATGTGCGGCTGACATAAGAACACGCTTTAGTGGTACATTTAACTAGCAGCCAGCAACTCAAAGCAATCTAATATCCCCATTTCGGTTTTATGATTTCAAGCATTTGATTTTGAACATGCATATTACCTGCACATAGTTCGCCACCGAATACAAAATCCTTTCCGCCTTTAAAGTCTGTTACTTTTCCGCCTGCTTGTTGTACAATGAAAGTACCGGCGGCGACGTCCCACGCATTCAATTTATATTCGAAGAATCCTTCTAGTCTGCCACAGGCAACATACGCAAGGTCTATTGCCGCACTACCAAGCCTTCTAATGCCATGAGTTTTTTCAAGAAAATCTTTTATGATATCGAGGTATACATCTTTTTTGTCAAAGTGATAATATGGAAAACCAGTGGCTAGCAGACTTTCACTTAGATTTTTAATAGGAGAGACGTGAATGACTTTGTCATTACAATAAGCTTGATCGCCGTCAATGGCATGAAAACATTCGTTGCGTATGATGTGGTGTACAACCCCAAGGATTGTTTTATCATTTCTTGTGAGTCCTATGCTAACTGAGAATATAGGAAGTCCGTGTAAAAAATTTGTTGTGCCGTCAAGCGGATCAATTATCCAATTGTACTCGTGTTTTTTTGATTGCTCTATCGTTCCTTCTTCGGTAATATATCCGGCCTGTGGAAGAATTTTTTGTAATGCTTGTACTAGTTTTCGCTCAGCTTCTTTATCAACATAGGAGACAAGGTTATTAAATCCGTCTTTTTGTTCTATGCGTGAGAGATCGAAGGATGCGCCTTCAGTTTTGATAAAGTCACCAACTTCGAGTGTGATATCAATAACTCCTTTTTCAATGTCCTTTAGATTCATCATTTGATTTTTTGCGTGACTTTTACAGTGATTATAATGATCAAAAATAATATTAAGCCGCCATAAAGATTAAACCCGCTTTACAAACGGCAGTTTAGAAAGAAGGTTTGATTTAATATGATAAACCTGATGTCAGATATTAAAACATTTATTCTTCCTTTCCTGCCACAACCATTACAATCTCTCCCTTTACCTCTTTAGCAAGGAAATGATCTAACACTTCCTGAATTGTACCGTTCACTGTTTCTTCAAATAGCTTTGTTATTTCCCTTGAAACAGAAGCTTTTCGTTCAGCACCAAAATATTCTTTAAACTGCTCTAGCGATTTTACAAGTCTATAAGGAGATTCGTAAAATATCATAGTGCGTTCTTCTTCAGCTAATTTTTTTAACATGGTTTGCCTACCTTTTTTCTGTGGCAGAAAACCTTCAAATACAAACCTATCTGTTGGTAGGCCTGATTTCACAAGCGCCGGTACAAATGCCGTTGCTCCGGGCAAACACTCTACACGTATTCCCGCTTTAATACACGCTCTAACAATCAAAAAACCAGGATCTGAAATGCCCGGCGTACCAGCATCTGATATCAAAGCCATTGTTTCACCATTATTAAAACGTTCAATCAATTTGCTAACGATTTTATGTTCATTGAAATTGTGAAAACTTTGAAGCGGCTTTTTAATGTCGTAGTGCTTGAGCAGAACGCCTGATGTACGTGTGTCTTCGGCAAGTATTGAATCTACAGATTTTAAAATTTCCAGTCCTCGAATAGTAATGTCTCCTAGGTTACCGATCGGGGTAGGCACCAGGTATAATGATGAAGCTTTTTTTTGGTCGCCCATGGATGAATGCTGTGATTCTAAACTTTTAACTTTTCCTCAAATACCTTATAGAACACAATCAAACTAATTTTGCTAATGTATTAATGTATCGTTCAGGCACCTCGCCTTTTGCTGCTACTTGGTAATCGCTATAACTACAGGGTACGATGCTGTTACGGGCATAACGTTTAATGCCAGTTGGATAGGGAACTTCCATCCACCATTTATCACTGAATTTACTTTTATAAAAATTAAGAGTCTCAGGTTCTACGGGCATTGAAACTACGTACTTCAAAAAATCATTGCTTTTAAAGTTCTGATCATTTTTTCGATTGTAATAACCTTCAACAAAATACCAAATCATGGTAGCTATTACGGAAGCTGTTTTTTTATGCGCATCATCGGCATGTGGATAGTATTCGTAAAAACCGATGGAGCTTAGCTTTTCATTTAAACCTGCATACCAACAGATCTGGCAAGCTTCTTCGCCTGTTAGGCCAAAGGGTTGCGCGTTAATATTGCCTGGTGCATCGGCAGATCGAATAGATGTAATGTCAAAAGAAACCATATCTGCATTGCGGATAGCGGGCTCTATCTCTTGCATATTGGTTCGCATTTGTCCGACGCGAAAAGCTTCAAAATATAACTTTTCTAAAACCGAAACCGCCATCGGATCGATCAAATAACTTTGATAGGCAAGGTGTGTATAGCTAAAAAGAAAATTCGGTTCGTGTAATAACACTTTGTGTATGTGGTGACTGTTGGCATCAGATTCCCTTTTCTCATCGAGATCTAGAAACGAATCAACATTCAGGAAGTTTACCAGTTTATCAAGCGTTTCGTATGCCGTGTATTGGCCAAAGTCAAGGTCATGAGAACCGCCAATAATAAGTGGTAATACATTATGTTCTAACAATATTCGGCAGACTTCGCTGATCCGTTTATACGTTTCTTCAAGATCATGTCCTGGATTTAAGTTGCCAAGGTCTACGATTCTGTACGCTCCAGATCCCTTTTTTAAGTTATAAAGTTTTTTTCTGATTTCGTCAGGGGCTTCAGACGTTCCCTTATTTGATGTACCACGTTCTTCCCTGACTCCAAAAATTGCGATATGAGCATCTTTATGATCGGGCATCTTTTCTGTAAATGCTCTAATGTTTTTAAAAAATGATGCAGGTGAAGTGATGTTCTCGTAAACGGATTCTTCAATAGGAGAGAAGAGAATGGTAAGATCCATGCGTTATCTTTAAAAATTCTCGTGAATATAGGAAGTCCAGGTCATTCGACGTTAAAAAGCTACGTCAATCTTATTGGCAGCCGCAAATGTGCAGTATGCAATATGTATAATGAGACAATAGAGAATAGATATTAGCGATAACCAGCAACAAATCAATTCGACTTTTCTTGCCACAGGGCACTCATTAGAAATGTGGGCAAACAGATGCATTTGGTGTTTATAGTTCTATCATTTTTAAGAGATTGCCTTACGTTTTTCTACTTTGCATGATAAATCAAACTGATGGTGTTCATAATTTTATAGATTTAATCTATTCATGAATTTACAACAACTGGAATACATTATCGCTGTCGACACGCATCGACACTTTGCAAAAGCTGCAAGCAAGACTTTTGTAACGCAGCCAACGCTAAGCATGATGATTCAGAAACTAGAGGAGGAGTTGGATGTGCGTATCTTCGATAGAAGCAAACACCCCGTATCTCCAACCGCGGAAGGTGAAGAGATCATAAAAAGGGCAAAACAAATTATTTCGGATGTTAACAGACTGAAAGAATATACGAAGGCATTAAAAAATGAAATTTCAGGTGAATTAAAGTTAGCCGTTATTCCAACGCTGGCGCCTTACCTATTGCCATTGTTTTTAAAGTCATTCGTCGAAGAAAATCCGTTCTTAAAAATCAATATAAGAGAACTTGTTACTAACGATATTATTGCTTCACTTCGAAATGGCGATATTGATATTGGGTTATTAGCAACACCATTAAACGATCCGAAATTAGAAGAGCATCCGGTTTTCTATGAAGAGTTCTTTGCTTACACTTCCAATGAAGAAAAAGTATCGAGAAAGAAATATTTGTTGCCGAAAGATATAGACTTAAGCAAGTTGTGGTTATTACAAGAAGGTCATTGTTTACGTAACCAGGTATTAAATCTTTGTGAGCTTCAGAAAAAAGATTTTGAAGGTTCACGATTACAATATGAAGCGGGGAGCATTGAGACATTAAAGAATTTAGTAGACCATCATAAGGGGATTACCATTTTACCTCACTTAGCAACACTTAATCTAAGCAAGAAGCAAAAGGAAAAAATTCGCGAGTTTGCGCATCCTAAACCCGTGCGTGAAATTAGTCTGGTAGTTAATAAAAACTTTCATCGCACAAGCATACTTAATGCATTAAAACTTGAGATAGAGAAACAATTGCCTGACTCGATTAGCAAAAGCAATAAGAAAAAGATTTTGGACATTTAATTTTACTTCTAATGTATTGACACTGATAAGAAGATATGCTTCTGCACAATATTGAATTGACCATTTACATCTGCAACCACATCAGGAAGGTGGTTTTTCTTAAAGAGACATACCGCTCAACAGAAATCATACCTTACCTAACCGTTTTACAGGCGCTCGAAACATTTCGGCCGCTTCTATTTTGCTTCGGTTTCAAGACAGGTCTTTGTTTCACAAGATAAAATCAGATGAGATTACAATCTTTGTAAGCTGTGATTCCGGCTAACTGGGCGTTTGGTGCTTGAGTAATGAACCAGAAAACTAGAGAGCTATACACTTGCTGGCTGCACAGTATCTTCCTGGTTTTAACTTTTGAGGATTTTGAAACGGCACGAAAGAATGTGCTTCTAGATCAATTCTCATCCCATGCGGAAACGATTGCGGGACTTTTCAACTAACTATTATGATAGTATATTATCATTTAGGGCTTACCGCATCACATTTATCCATAACGTCCAAGAAAATATTTTATATTTATTGATCCAAATAAAATTATGATTATTCATACATCATTCGAGGACTTTCTTTTATTCTTGTATGTCCACATTTCGCATGCAGACAATACTTATGATCCGAAAGAGATGGATGTAATACAGGAAAAGATGAAAGACATCTATCCCGAAAAAATGGATTTTGATAAAAAGCTTTACCAAACACTTCGCGACTATAACACGTTTGATAAGGTTAAATTGCCAGAACTCTTTGCTGATACTTTGCAATACTTTGGCAAGGATCGAGACAAAGAGAAAATACTGGCAGATCTATCTGATATTATCGAAGCAGATGGTATGGTTCAAGACTCAGAGATAACCGCACTTACTGCGCTGAAGCAAACCATCAACTTACATCTTTAATGCCCGGGAAGAGGTACTTCTTTCATATAGGTTATAACGGGCATAACTATAGAGGCTGGCAGCGAATGCCTGATGTAAGGAATATTCAACAGGTATTAGAAACAAGCCTTAAACAAATCTTAAAAACTCCCATTACAATTATGGGATGTGGGCGCACAGATGCCCAAGTGCATGCCAGTCAATACTTTTTTCATTTAGATGTTGAAAATGTTTGGGAGTTCGATTTACTGTTTCGGTTAAATAAATTATTGCCTTCAGATATTGCTGTTTTTGAAATCATACCTATGGCTGAAAATTGCCATGCCCGGTATGACGCTAATAAAAGAACCTATGATTATTTTATTCATACATACAAAGATCCATTCCTTAATAGTGTCAGTTCATTATACCTAGAACGAAGTCTAGATATTGATAAGATGAAGAAGGCAACATCACTTCTTACTAAGTACAATGATTACCGCGCATTTTGTAAAAGTCCTGATAGTTTTAAACATACAATTTGCAACGTAACCTCTGCGATTTTATTCACTGATAGAACAGGAGACAAAATAAGATTTCAAATTTCGTCTAATAGATTTCTTACCAAAATGATACGAATCATTGTAAGTAAACTTTTAGAAGTAGGAAGAGGAGAGTTTAGCGTAGATGAATTCGAAAATTGTTTACTAAATAAAGTAGTGCCGAAGACTATAGAGCCAGCATATCCGCAAGGACTTTTCCTATCAAAAGTAACCTATCCGTATCTCGACATTTCACCCCGAACCACTTTTTCAGCTATTCTTCAAAACAACATCGATCAATGGCATCATTAGGCATTGGGCGTTATTAGGCATTAGGTATTATAGGAACGTGCTAGGCACTTTGGTATGTGGTATTTAATTAAGACGAAGGTGTGGTGCTATCATTTGCACATTTACACATTGACTAATTGACAAATTAATTCACCTATTTATTTTTAACGTACACGTGCTTGGTGCTGTCGTTTTCGGTTTGTCTTTCGGCAGTTTCGAATTGGTTGATGCTTTTGATGAGAGGCATTAGTTTTTTGAAACCATAATTTCTTGGGTCGAAGTTTGGCTGCTTTTTTAGTACTAGGTTGCCCAGCTCGCCAAGAAAAGCCCACCCACCCTCATCGGCTAAATCGTTAATGCTTGACCGAATTAATTTTATGACACGATTATCAACTTTTTGAAATGATTCGAGCTTTGGAACTTTTTTCTTTGAGCTTTTATTTTCTGGATTCTCCTGTTCCTGTTCGGCTAAAATCTCGATGTATATAAATTTATCGCAAGCCGTAATAAAAGGATTTGGAGTTTTCTTTTCGCCAATGCCAATCACCCGCATACCTGCTTCTCGTAATCGCATGGCAAGTCTTGTAAAGTCGCTGTCACTCGATACAAGACAAAATCCATCTACTCTGCCTGTGTATAAAATATCCATGGCATCAATAATCATTGCAGAATCTGTTGCATTCTTACCTGTAGTATAGCTATACTGTTGAATAGGAGTTATGGCGTTTTCTAATAAAATACTTTTCCAGCCAGATACTGTAGGTTTAGTCCAGTCAGCATAGATTCTTTTAAAAGTGGGATTGCCGTACTTTGCAATTTCTTCCATCATCGCTTTTACATTGGCATAAGGTATATTGTCGGCATCGATAAGAACAGCAAGGCGAAGGTCTTTTTTGTTTTCCATAGAAAAATATTGAAAATAGATTACACAACTTTGTGGTATGGATTTGAAGCATCATTAAAAAATAAACAGAAATAGCCATCCTAAGTATCGAGTTCCTTTAACAACCGAAGTCCTGCTGGCCAATCCCCAAAACCTGAAGCAATATTAATATGCCCAGCTTCACCAATATCAACTAGTTTGCTTCCCCATGCGTTGGCAAATTCTTTGGCCCGATCAACGGTGACATAAAAATCATTATTACTGGTTACTGTTATTGAGGGGAAAGGTAATCGGTTTAATGGCATAGGAGCAAAGCCCGTAGTTCCTGGTGGATATATTGGCGCTTCGGTATCACTTGGTGCTACAAGTAACGCTCCTTTAATTTTTCTTTTATGTTGTGCGGCCCAGAATACAATGGTAGAACAGGCAAGACTATGTCCAACTAAAATGATGTCAGAAGTATTAAGACTTGCAATCTTTTCGTCAACCTTTTTAATCCAATCGTTGCAGGTGGGTGTATCCCAATTAGTCTGTTCTATGCGTTGAAAATTAAACTGTTTTTGCCATTTCGTTTGCCAATGTAATTCACCAGAATTACCCAGACCAGGCAAGATAAGAATTGTACTTTTGAACGTAACATTCTTCAATTCCATAATTAATTATAATTAGCAAAATGATTTGAATATTAAAAGGATTTATTCATAACAAACTCTTCTTGTAGAAATCGTTCTCTGGGCTCTTGCTCACGCATCTTTAAATTCTCAGGTAAATTACCTGGGTCGCCTGGATAACCAACAGCCAGTAATACGCCAATTTCATAGTAGTCAGGGATGTTCAGATTTGTTCTTGTTTTTTCAGGATGAAAACCCGCCATCTGTCTTACTTGTAAACCAATTTCAACGGCCTGCAAAGATAAGAACGAGTTTGCAGCGCCGAGGTCATACATGGCATGTGCATTAGCCCCTGGGAAGCGCGAAAAGTTTCTTCTAGCTAAACTTAAGATAAGGAGGGGCGCATCTTTAGCCCAGATTTTATTGCCTTCGTTAAGGGGTTCAAAAATCTTATTCCAAAGTTCTTGCTGGTCTTTAGTTGCGTAGATGTAAAGCCATGGCTGCTCATTTGTACTTGAGGGTGCCCAACGCGTTGCTTCAAAAAGAGAATTGATATTTTTCTGCTCGACAGGTATGGTAGCAAATGACCTGATACTTTTTCGATTGCGAATAAGTTCAGCTACAGGATGATGTATGTTTGTTGATTTTTGCATCTATGCTATGTTGATACGAAATTACGCTTTCGTCCGTTCTTTAAAAGAAAAGCTTATGATTCGATTTATTCCACTAACTGATTTAAAAATTGAATAACATCTTTTTGATTGGCAATACTATATTGAGCAAGTGTCTGCCCTCCCGTACCAACTTTTATAGTCACTGCTTTTTCTGCTAAAACCCTAAACATGTCTTCATCGGTTTTGTCATCGCCTATAGCTAAAACAAAGTCTACCGGTTTTGTTTCAAGCAACTCCCGAGATGCAAAGCCTTTATCTAAGCCGGTTATGCGTACTTCGATTACTTTATTGCCATCTATAACTTGAAGTTTTCCATTGCGAACAAGATGAAATAAGTTGTCTAATAATTCGCGTGATCGGATAAATCCAAGATCAGGATCTACGTTTCTATAGTGCCATGCAATGGTATGGCTTTTTTCTTCAATAAATGAACGCGGACTGCGTTGGGTAAATAATTCCAAGGTAGGTCTAATTAACGGCTTCCAGGTCTCGTCGCTCTTTTGTTTATGTGTCCATGTGTCGTTTTTTAAACGTATAGACGCACCATGTTCAGCAACAAGATTGAGATTAAACTTATCAAACCACGCTTCTAAAACTGCACTGTCACGGCCGCTTATTATAGTAACTTCATTTTTTGGATCCAGGGTTAACTGCTTTAATAAATGAAGCAGTTGTTTATCTGGTACAGCTTCATGTGGATGTTTTGCAAATGGAACTAAGGTGCCATCATAGTCAAGAAAAAGATGACGTGTGTTAGCATCATGGAATTTTTTAATAATTGGTTTTCTTAAATCTTTTGTCAAATTTTTCTCTTCATGTAGTTGCTGTTGGTCTTTCACCTCCTGCAATTGCTTCATGAAATCATTTACCCAATGAATAACATCATACTCTCTTAGGCGCTTTTGCATGAGCATCATGCTTCGTTTCTGCTCAGGCAACGGCATGGTAATGGAAGTTAAGATAGCTTGGGCTACCTCATCTTTGTCTACTGGGTTTACCTGAATGGCTTCACTCAGTTCATTAGCAGCGCCTGCAAGCTCGCTGAGAATTAATACGCCATTATTCTCAACGCGACTCGCTACATACTCTTTAGCTACCAGATTCATACCATCTCTAAGTGGTGTAATCAAAGCCGTATCTGCAGCTTGATAGCATGCACAAAGTTCATCGAATGATAAGGTGTTGTATCTATAAATTAAAGGCTGCCATTGCAGTGAAGAATATCGACCATTAATCCTACCAACTTCCTCTTCGATCAATTTAAGGCGCTCATTGTATTTACTAATAATTTGGCGCGAAGGAACAACCACTAAAATAAATACTACTTTCTGCTGCCATTCTGGATGTAGCTCCAAAAATCTTTCATAACCGGCCAGTCGATGTGTTATGCCTTTGGTATAATCTAGGCGGTCTACAGAAAAGATAATTTTTTTATCTGCAAAGTTTTTAAGAATGTCATTCTTCTGGTTGATTACTTCTTCACGCGCAGCTGCGCTTGAAAATTTGTTATAGTCTATGCCCAGTGGGAAGAGATCAGTTTTAATGATTCTACTGTCTTTCAAAACAGAGCGGTAGTTATGGTCAAGCCCTTTAACCATCCTAACTGTTTTTAAAAAATGCTGTACATATTCATGGGTATGGAATCCAATAAGATCAGCACCCAGCAGACCGGATATAATTTTCTCTTTCCAAGGTCTATGCAATAATCTAAAAATCTCATAAGAAGGAAACGGTATATGAAGAAAAAAGCCGATGGTGATATTGGGCATGTTTTCTCGAATCATATCGGGCACTAAGAGCAGTTGATAATCATGTATCCAAATAATGTCATCGGGCTGGATGATGGATAATAGTTTGTTCGCAAAAGTTCTATTTACTTCTTCGTAACTCTGAAATGTATTGTCATCGAATTCAACATACGATGGGAAGTAATGAAATAAAGGCCATAGTGTAGCGTTACAAAATCCATTATAGTATGAATCGTAAGTTTTCTTTTCAACGAAGATTGGTTCTACTTCAAATGCTTGTTTATTTTTTTTCTGCTGTGTGTATTTGGTCCACCTCTTTTCTGAAAAATCTGCAGAGCCAATCCACCAAGTGGCACTAAAAGAATTGGATGCGTTATCATTAGATTCGAAATAACTTTTTAACGCGCTCACTAAACCGCCATCGCTTTCTTTGAGTACGACTTTACCTTTTTTTTCAATTAATTTAAATGGTAATCGGTTGGAGACCACCATTAATCGCCTGCGTAACTTCTCATCCATTACTTTATTCCATTAGGTAAATTGATAATTACAAAATTGTTACGTAACGTAACTTGGCTGCCATGTACCTGGCAATTATAATTTGAAAAAAGCATGCCACCTCAGATAAAGCTTCGGGTACGCCTAGCCATAAAAATAACACATACTGTAGAGATTGGATGTAATTAATTTGTGCGTTGGCCTTGCTGACGCTGTTTTTCTTGCGGCTTTTTTTGATTAGTAGGAGCTTGCGTAGGTGCTTGCTGCTGCATTCCGCTATTCTGTCCATTGTCACCACCACCGTCTTTTAAATCATCGTTATTAATGGAACGACTACGTTTTTTTGGCGCATCAAAACCCATCTTGCCTATTCTGTAGCTAAATGTAATTTTGAAATTCATATTATGAAGTATTGTCAAACTTTGTTGGGATAGCACCGAGGATTCACTTACTCTTCTTATTTTGAAGGCAGGGGTAAAAAAGTTTTCCGCTCCAAAACCAATACTGCCTTTTTTATCATTAAAATCTTTTTTTAAACCGAGACTATAAATTCCAAAACCGCCTTGCGTTCCTTGTAGTTGCACTTGCCTGCCTCTATAGAATGCAAAGAACTGTGCGCCCCATCCTTTTCCTATATTGTAGTTACCAAACACGCGATAGCTCATAACCCAGCCTGAGTTATTAGCCTTATATTTTGGGTCTGAGGCATTATTATTCAATACAGCATAATACATGTCTGTTCCGCCATTTAATGAAAACTTATTTCCAAAATTAATATTGGCAAATATGTTAACACCATAAGCATCTTCCTGCCCAATGTTCTTATAGGTTGTAAGTATACCACCACCACTAATCGTATCAACAACACTTTGAATGGCGTTATTTGTATTTCGCATAAAAGTTGAAACGTTCAACGAGCTTCCTTTAATGTAAGTACTGTATCCTAACTCATAATTGTTGGTGTACTCGGGAGATAGATTTGGATTTCCCTGCGTATAGTTTAGGTTATTTGAATTTTGAACGCTAGGATTTAGAAATTGTATTGAAGGTCTTTGGATTCTTCTGTTGTATGATGCTTTTAGCGCACTGCCACTTTTTAATTTTTTAGAAATATTAACACTGGGAACCAATATACCGTAAGACGGAATACCACTTACATCTGTACGCTCTGCATTTTCAAAATTCGCGGAGATGGTTGTGTGTTCATATCGACTACCTACTTTTAAACTGTAATTTTTTAGAAAGTTAAGTGTATAGGATAGATAGCCTGAAGTAACATTTTGCGTATAATTAAAAACGTTAGACGGGCGGATCGCAGATAATTGAAAATCAGAACTTGCACTCTGTGCCACAAGATATTTATAATCACTAGAGACTTCTCTTGAAATATTCTTTCCACCTATTTCAAACATTTGATTACTTCCGATTGGTGTTTGATAATCTGTTTGAATAGTGATCTCTTGATTGAAGCTTTGATTAATATTTTTTTGAATGCTATCAATTGCATCAGCGTTGTTAAATACGGTATTATAATAATTGTTGTCTTTGTTGTTACGACTATACAAAGTTAGTATGCTAAATTCTCGTTGGGGTTTTGCAAAAGTATGTGTGTAAGTCAAACTAGCATCTACGGTATTTGATAAGTCCTGAATCTCTATGCCACTTAAACTGTTTTGGACATTATTTACTAGTGTAGTTAAATTGTCTTGATAAGAAGAATTATTACGTATTCCATATCTTACTGAAGCTGCCAGACTATTATTCTTATTAACATCATAATCCCAGCCTAAAGTATAGTGTCCAAAAATTCCATTGTTACGTGTATCTGCCTGCTGAATAACAACAGTTCCATCGCTTTTTGATATCTGATGGTTTTCAAAGCTTCCGTTCACATTGTAATTGGTACGTCCCCACCCGCCAAGGGAAAATCCCATATTATTTTTCCTGTAATTACCGTTTAATCCCAGGTTAGATCCCCGTAAGCCAGCGCTGCCATCTATGTTAATCGTAACACCTTGTAAATTATTTTTCTTGGTTATAATGTTTATGATACCTCCCGATCCCTCGGCATCATATTTAGCTGATGGCGATGTAATAACCTCAACCGTTTTGATTTGATCGGCAGGTATTTGTTTCAAGGCATCTGCCACACTGCTGGCAGCAATGGTGGATGGTTTGTTGTTAATAAGTACGCGAATGTTTTGGCTGCCACGTAAGGTAACATTTCCATCTAAATCAACAGACAGCATGGGTACACGTTTTAAAACATCGGTAGCATCGCCACCACGTGTGGTCGCATCATTCTCGGCGTTATAGATTGTGCGATCAACCTTTTCTTCAATAAGGTTTTTCTGACCTTCTACAATTACCTCTTTTAGTATTTCCGAAGACGGTGTTATTAGCAGGGTGCCAAGATCTATGTCTTCATTACCATCCGGAATTTTTATGGTTATGCTTTTAGTTGTGAAACCAATGAACGTAATCATGAGCTTATAGTCACCAGCTTTAATTTTATTGATAGTAAACTTCCCTTTATCGTCGCAGATTGTACCATCAATTGGTTTTTCAGTTGCAATATCAGCCAATATCACATTAGCAAACTCAACAGGTTGTTGCGTTACTGAATCTTTTATAATACCGGATATTTTTCCCTTGACATCCAATGCTAGAATTTTCTTAGCCAATTGAGATGGGTCTGCATATTGTGAATACGCCGTTTGGGTAATTAATATTAGAAGCAAATAGAATAGGTATTTCATGGCTATGTTTTAAATGAAAGCATTGCTAACCAAGCGTGCTTGAAGCTTATAACTATTAACACGCAGGTTTGTTTTGTACAGATTCAGTTATTAGGAAATTACTGTTTTAATTGATGTTTAGGTTAAGTCTGAACGTGAAAATAAACAAATTCGAGACTTTGGGAGGATGAAATTGTATTAGCGGTAAAATTGAAGGCTACTCTGACAGATTAGCCAGGCAAAAAAAATACCTCAGAGAATTGAGGTATTTGTGTGGGAGCTGAGGGGTTCGAACCCCCGACCCTCTGCTTGTAAGGCAGATGCTCTGAACCAGCTGAGCTAAGCTCCCTAAATGAGTCCTAAAACCTGAACAATAAGATCTGCCATGTTTTGGGACTGCAAATGTATAAGAGATTTCTATTTCTGCAAAAAAAACTTTTACTGCCGACCTTAAAACTGAAAAGAATTATTGTATTTGGTTTGACTGGCTGATTTTTCTAAGTGATTTAAGAATAGAATTTAAGGAAACAAAAAAGAGAGCCGCACGCAGCTATCTTTTTAATTAAAAATATAAACCTTCTATTTTACGACGTATTTATGTGATAGTGGCTTTTTTCAATAAAAAAACTTGATCACGTAAATCCATGTGGCCATGCATGTGTTCAATGCAACTTCTTTTCTAACGTTTTTTAAGACCTTGTTTGTTACAATATCAGCACCATTCACATTTTACATGAACAATTATGTCACCTGCAGTATTGCAGTAGGATAACGCTATGTGCATGGGTTGTAGATGGATTCGGAAACAACTTGTTTAGTTGCAAAATCATGTGGAGTGGGTGTATCTCTGACTATTCCTCTGATGCCTCACTTAAGTTGCTTTAAAAAATAAAGGAGAGAATTTCTTCTCTCCTTTACGTATAACGATTATGCCAGAAGTCTAACATTAAAACAATTTACCTAAGCGATAAGTATAATTAAAATTAATAGAGTAATCAGCAAACGCCGCATCGCCTTGTACGTGAACTTTCTCTGATTCATTAGAGATCGCAGCGTTTTGAATCTTTTGACTTTCTAAATCTGCTGCACTTTGAATTCGGTTCTTAACAACGTTATAAGGCACAAGCAAGCTGAAATTATGTTTACCTATACGATAAGAAATTCCTGGCTCTACAGCAACAACGTAACCAGGACGGCGATAGGCGACTTGGCCACCAAATACATCATATGCAGGTATTCCTTCCATTCTTCCTGCTAATGATACTGTCAATGTTTTCTCTTTTAGAAAAGAAGTCATAACACCAGCACGTGCAAAATACTGATCGGGTGATGCGTAGATATTGTACCCTGTTAAAGTTGCAAGGGTATTACCATCTGGGTCTTTCACCACTGTTGGCTTCGACTTAAAAGTTCCGTTAGATTCTCTAGGATTAAACAAGTAATAACCGTTAACGAAACCATAGACGTTTTTAACTAGTTGTCTGAAGCCTTGTAACTCCACAGAAAAACCAATTCCTCCATCGCCAGGCTGTATGGCTTGGTCCATCGTTACAAGCGAATCAAACGGTGTGTCGCCATGCTTAGACTTTGGATCCAGAAACAGTCCGTTATCTTTTTCAGTATAGCTTCCATTATTCAACTTCAATCCTGCGCCAACCATTAAATTACCTTTAGCAGTTTTTGCCGGATCGAATATCCAGTAGCTGGTACTTACGCGAATATCACCAAGGCCTTGCGCATACACACTATAACGCTGCGCCTCTTTTGTATGCGGAACGTCTTGGCCGTCTATGTTTATTGTTCCTTCTGTGCTTATTTTAAGAACTTGTGAACGTTCATTATTAACATATGGTATTGAGATGTTGAATTGAATCCGATCAGTTATTGCATAAGATATGTTTAAATCTATAGCATGTGAATAAATATTCACAGCATTTCCACGCTCTTTTCCATTGGCATCAAAACCGCCTTGCGTATTTTGACGATATGGTTGCTCTTCGGTGCCTACAAAATGGCGCCATGAATGAAAGTAACGATACCCAGTACCGATTTGGAATTCTCCTTTTGGAAGATTGTATGAGTTTGTTGAACAAACATTATTGCCTCCCATTTGACGAACGGCTACACAGCCTTGCGCAGACAATTCATTTGAGGCTAAACACAGAACAAATAAAAATATGAGTAAGTAGATGTTGAATTTCATAAAAAAAATATTTAATAGATAGAGATAATTGCACATGCTGTAATAGCATAATCTGGCTACACGAAATATTCGTTAGCCTTCACCTGGATAGTGAAATTTACGAGAGTGTTTTAGGGGGCAGGTATTGAACAGATCGCACTGAAGATATCAACTGTAATGATGAATGTGAATAGGGTATGATCTCTTCCCACCCTGTGTAATGAATTATTTCTATTTGACGAAACGATTCATATTCGTTTAAAACTTTGCTTAATAATTGTTGACCTTGTTTTGATTGGGATGGAAGGTCACTTGATACCCTTTGGTAATCGGCAAGGGTATTGGCGAGGTGTGCTTTCTCGCTATCTTCTATACAAAGTATAAAAAGTGTATCTCGTTCCAGTTTTTGTTTTATGCCTTTATAGAATTTGCCGTCTTGTTCAAAATTACCGTTGATATTTTCATAGACACCCTCATTTAAAGAGTAAGGGAGTGCAAGTGGAATTTTAATCGTAAGGCTTTCTTTTTGATCATATTGTTCAGCCTCTAAACGACTCCAAGTTTCTTTATCAGTCTGATACATGATACCCCAGAACACAAGATAATATCCTCCTAGATTAAATAGGAATAGCATTAAAAGCGCTATGGATATCAGTTTTTTCAGGTTTAGGACTGTTTCGAGGGCCTATTTACCTAAAAAAAAAGAATTTTAAAAACTGGAATAGAGTTAATTTTAAGAAATAGATGTTCTCATGCCAAAGAGTAATTAAGCTCATTTTCTACCTCTTTCTCAGGTACGAAAGTTGCGTTAGGCGCTAGTATAATCCCAACACCTTCAACCTTTGACCATTCTCTGAGTTTCTCAAGTTTTACGCGGCCTACCATGTATTGCTTTCCATTCGCAGCATAGCCTGATTGGAATTTGACAAAGTCGCTGATTGTAATAGCGGTGCCATGATCAAAACTCACAAAGGCATCGATTGACAAGTTGTTAGAGAACTTTAGATCGTGCAGCTGGTGAAGCTTTTTGTATTCATATTGATAGTCATAAGTCAACGCGGAAACATCTGAGAGTACGGCAGACCCAGTCGGATAACTGCCTGCGCCCTTGCCAACAAACAGCTGTTGTTCAGCAAATGCGCTTTGTACCTGCACTGCATTATATTCATTGCGCACGGCGTATAATGGATGCGTGGTCTCAATAAATTGGGGAGCGACAAAAGCAAAAACACGTTTATCGGACTTAAAGGCACGGGCTATGAGCTTAATACCATAGCCGTTATCACGTGCGAACTTGAGATCAAGATCAGAAATTCGATCAATTCCAATGTTGATTACTTCTTCGGGTTTAACAAAAACACCGAACGTATGTACAATAGCAACAACTAATTTATACTTCGCATCAAAACCTTTCACATCTAAGCTCGGATCAGATTCTGCAAAGCCAAGTTCTTGTGCTTTTTTCAGGGAGTCTGCATAGGTTTTCTTTTCTTCAAAAACTTTTGTAAGAATATAATTCGTCGATCCGTTAAAGATTCCTTCTATGCCTGTTAATAGATCGTTGTCATAATACTCCTCTAGGTTCCTAATAATAGGAATGCTGCCGCAAACCGAACCTTCGTATAACACAGGTTTGCCATACTTAAGTTGTAATTGATAAATCTCTTCAAGGTGTTCTGCCAACATTTTTTTATTAGCAGTTACAACTGCTTTTCCTTTTTGCAAAGCAGTTTTCACAATTTCAAAAGCTGCATCAGCATCATCGATTAACTCGATGACAACATCGATGCTCGGATCATTAAGTATCTCATCTTTATCGAACGTGAAAAGATCTTGACTCAATGGTCTTGTCTTGTTTTTTGTCTTAACACAAATTTTCTTTATTTCAGCCTTGATGCCAGGTGTCTCATCTAATACATGATAAAGACCTTGTCCTACACAACCAAATCCAAATAGTCCTAACTTAAGATGCTTGTGCTTAGTGTGATTAATTGGCTGATTTAATGTTCCATTATTTTCTGACATTGCTTTATTATTTTCTGTGTTTCACTTCTATGCTTACAAGATCTTCAGCAAAGAAATTTTTAATATGATTGCTTAGTTGTTCAAATTCTACCAGAAAGCCATCATGTCCATAAATGGAAGTCATGATTCCAAGTCTGGCGTTTGGAATATTTTCGGCCAAAAATTTCTGTTCAGCTAATGGAAATAGAATATCACTATCGATACCAACCACCAATGTTCTTGCCGTTATTGATTGAAGCGCCGCTTCTATACTTGTGCGTTTTCTTCCTACGTTCTGGCTATCCATCATTTTAGAAAGACGCCAGTACGTAAATGCATTAAAACGATTCGCTAATTTTTGCCCTTGATATTGCTGGTAAGTAGATGCTCTGTAATCATCTGTTTTTTCATTATTCTTTTCAGCTTGTGATAGGCTGTAAGTTTCATAATGGCGATATGAAATCATACCAATTGCACGTGCAGCCTTTAATCCATCAGCGCCGGCACGAGCATCTTTTTCTTTCCAAGTAACATCAGCTTCAATAGCCATTCGTTGTGCTTCATTTATAGCAATGCCCCAAGGTGAATGAAGTGCGTTGGTTGCAATAGGTATAATGTGTTGAAAAACCTCGGGCTGCTCAATAGCCCATTCTAAAACTTGCTGACCTCCTAATGAACCACCAATAAGTGTATGAACTTTATTGATTTGTAACGACTGGCGTAACAAGTCGAAAGCACGCACACTGTCACGATTGGTAATTGTTGGAAAGGTATGATAATAAGGTTTTCCTGTTTTTGGATTTAATGATAATGGACCTGTTGATCCATAACAACCGCCGAGTACATTAACGCAAATGATAAAGTATTTTTTGGGATCAAAGAAACGGCCTTCATTAAATAAACTTCCCCACCAACCTGTGAAGTCAGAGTTTCCCGTCAGCGCATGACAGATCCACACTACATTACTGCGGCTCTCATTGAGACTTCCAAGGGTTGTATACTTAAGTTGAAAGCCCGATAAAGAATTACCGGATTCCAATTCAAATTCTTGCTGATAATGAAATGTGTGATCGTGTTTTTCCATAGTCTCACGCTGGTGGAGCGGGGGATTAATTTTTTATGATACTAATTCACCTTCGTAAACTTTAGCGAAGGCTTGTTCGAAATCTGCTTTTATATCTTCAATGTGTTCAATGCCTACCGATAATCTTAATAAGCTTGGCAACACGCCTGCTGCAATTTGTTCTTCATCACTTAACTGCTGATGCGTTGTTGCTGAGGGTTGTATGATTAGTGTTTTTGCATCCCCAACATTGGCGAGATGGCTCACCAACTTAAGATTGTCAACAAGTTTGGTTGTAAATTCTTTGGAGCCCCGAACGGTAAGTGAGAGCACGGCACCAAATCCATTACGTAAATATTTTTTTGCAAGCTTATGATACGTGCTACTCTCCAAGCCAGGGTAGTTAACACTTTCAATCAGTGAATGTTTCTCTAGCCATTGTGCCAAAGCTAAGGCGTTATCAACTGAACGTTGTACGCGTAGTGAAAGCGTTTCTAATCCTTGTAAAAACAAGAATGAATTGAAGGGACTAAGTGATGCGCCGAAGTCTCTTAAGCCCTCTACGCGTGCGCGAATGCTATAGGCGACGTTTGGTAAACCAAGTGGATTGCCTTCACCAAAAACTTCCCAGAATTTTAATCCATGATAACCTTCGGAAGGCTCAGTGAATTGAGGGAATTTTCCATTACCCCAATTGTAATTTCCGCCATCAACAATCACTCCGCCAATTGATGTGCCATGTCCGCCAATCCATTTGGTAGCAGAGGCAACAACAACGTTAGCGCCATGGTCAAACGGTCGGAAAAGATATCCCGCAGCACCAAACGTATTATCAACTACTAAAGGCAAATCGTGTTTTTTTGCAAGCGCGGCGATGGCGTCAAAATCAGGTATATTGAACCCTGGATTACCAATAGTTTCGAGGTATAAAGCTTTTGTATTTTTATCAATGAGACTTTCGAATGCTTCAGGTTTATCTCCATCGGCAAAACGAACATCAATACCTAGGCGTTTAAATGCAACTTTAAATTGATTATGTGTTCCACCATAAACAAATGATGTAGATACAAAATTATCACCTGCTTGTAATATGTTATTAAGTGCAATAAATTGAGCCGCTTGGCCTGAACCTGTAGCAACAGCAGCTACCCCACCTTCTAATGCAGCAATACGTTTTTCAAACACATCGGTAGTCGGGTTCATGATGCGGGTATAGATATTACCAAATTCTTTTAACGCGAATAGGTTAGCACCGTGCTGAGAACTTTTGAAATTAAATGATACGGTTTGATATATAGGTACTGCTCTTGAGCCTGTTGTTGGATCTGCTTCCTGGCCAGCATGTAATTGTAGGGTTTCGAAACGTAATGTTGACATGGCTATAGTATTTAATGTTTTATAATCTCGTTAAATTGTAGTTTGACCTTGCATTGACCGATTAGGTCAGTGTTGTTTGTTTGATGTTGATCTGTCAGAAAAATGATTAGCAGCAACAGCACGTATTATAACAGCAGCACATATAAGTGTTGTCATCACACGCACAAAAAATAGATTGAATGGAGGTGGTAAGCCTGGCGTAAAAAATACGGATATTCTCGTAGCTTAAGGTTCTTTGAAATACGCTGATCAGATTTTTCATTTTTTATCGGTTTATATTTTCCCTCCAAAATTTTGGAGCGGATCAGGAATTAGCACCTTTTCCCAAATAGGAGAGGTTGCTAGCGCTTCTTCGAGCCTGTCTCTCAGCGCTTCTTTATAAATCAATTAAGCGGAACGTGCTTATTCGACTTTGATTTCACAAACGTAGGGTTTGAAGCGTTTGTTTCCAAGCGGAGGCGTAAATTTTTTATGACGGCGGGCTGACGTTTGTTAGCTATGATTACGCTGTGGATCGTTATTTGTCCTTGAATTTGTACCTAATACATGTCAAACAGTGCTTTGAATGTTCATCTTTAACCTCAAGCTTGATAAGGTTATGCAGGCCTAAGAGTGATGCAATTGGCCCTTTAAGATCGTGCGAAACACGGTAGAAAAATGAATCAAGTTCCTCGTTTTTCTTTTCTATTATATCTGTTTTTTCTTTCTGCGCTTTTGCTTCTCGCTTTAGTGTTTCTATTTTAGAAATTGCTTCGTAGCTCTTAATGGTACTTAAAGTATGGGTGTTAATAATAACTTCTTTGATGGTAACATAACGCTCCAGATAGTCAAGCGCCTCAATAGAATTACCGACGACGGCACGTGCTACCTGATGCAGATTATACAACGATTTATAGCGGATGAAATGAATGTTAAATTGTTCGGCAGTCTGGAGGGCTAACATTAAATGATTTTTAGCAGAGTCATATTTTTTTAATTCCAAATAGAGTAGGCCCAGTTTATATAGGCCATAGAAATCCCTGATTTATCGCCCCTCTCTAGCTGGAGTTGTAAGCTTTGATTTAAATCAACCAGGGCTTCGTCATATTTTTTTAATTTGAGATAAACTTTGCCGCGACCATATAGGGCGAATGTATATCCCCGTATATCTTTTGTTCGGATTTTAATTGCAATACTGTTTTCAATAATTGACATGGCAACATAATGCTGTCCTTTTTTGAGGCAAATCCAGAAAGTGGGTTATAAGCGTTTGACTCTAGGTTGCCGTCGTTAGCAAGCTTGCCCGCTTCTACGGATTTTAAATATGAATCAATGGCCTTTTCTTGGTCTCCGAAGAATTCATAAATCGTACCTATTGCTTTCAGTACCCGAGCTTCATTATAATGGTCGTTTAATTTTTTTTAGCTATAAAGACTGTCTAACAAATACTGCAAACCAAGATGGAAGTTGGATTATTGACACGTGCTTCGTAAGCTTTTTGCAGGAGATCTACGGACCTCTTTTCTTCAAGAATATAAGATTGTTGAATTGGCAAATGGGATTGGTTTGGCCTCATTTAGTGTATCGCAATGCGCTTTACAATTTCAATTCTGAAAACACGAGTAAAATGACGGGCACTGAAGACTGCTAATCTTCCACTACAATATCCCTTGTTAATCGCAGAAACTGCTTGCGCCTAACTACCTAACGACAAAAAATCCCTGTTTTCTTTTAACAGGAAACATTAAAGATGAAACTTAAGGTAAGATTGGATTAGGTAAGCATACCCCCATCTACTTGTAAAACCTGCCCAGTGATATAGGATGCCATGTCTGATCCTAGAAATACACAGGCATCTGCAATATCCTCGGGTTTACCACCTCTTTTCAAGGGTATCCCATCACGCCAGCTTTGTACGGTTTTTTCATCCAGTTTCTCTGTCATTTCGGTTTCAATGAACCCCGGCGCCACAGCATTTGAACGAATACCACGTGAGCCTAGCTCCAACGCTACAGATTTTGTAAATCCAATAATGCCCGCTTTAGAAGCTGCATAATTGGCTTGGCCTGCGTTTCCTTTTAGACCAACAACAGAAGTCATATTAATTATAGAGCCACTCCTTTGTTTCATCATTTGCTTGGCTACAGCTTTTACCGTATTGAAGCAAGATTTCAAATTTACATTGATCACTTTATCCCAGGCCTCTTCATTCATTCGTAGCAGCAGGTTATCCATGGTAATGCCTGCATTATTTACAAGAATATCAAGAGATCCGAAGTCTGCTATTACATCATTTATAAGTTTATCGGCTTGTTTAAAGTCAGCGGCATCTGAGCGGTAACCTTTAGCTTTCACACCTTTGGCAGCTAGTTCTTTCTCAAGTGCCTCACCTTGTTCAACACTAGAGAGATAGGTAAAGGCAACATTAGCACCTTGCTCGGCATATTTAATAGCCACCGATTTTCCTATACCCTTAGATGCCCCGGTAACAAGAGCTGTTTTTCCCTGAAGTAATTTCATCATGTAATCCGTTCGTAAATGGTTAGCGCATAAAAAGCAACGTCAAAAATAGCTAATTCTGATAAAAATCATTGTAATAACTAAAAAGAGGAATTTGTTTCTGACGGCCGGCGTTAAAATTTCGTAAACTTTTTGAAAGCGCGATCAGCAGTTTATCTTTGGCTGCGAAATTAAAACCAATACTATGTCAAAATATGATCTTATAGTGATCGGGAGTGGCCCAGGCGGTTACGTTGCTGCTATCCGTGCTTCTCAGCTGGGTATGAAGGTGGGCGTTGTCGAAAAGGCGGAACTCGGTGGAATTTGTCTTAACTGGGGTTGTATCCCGACTAAAGCTTTACTTAAGAGTGCCAATGTATTTGAATATATACAACACGCTAAGGATTATGGTATTGAAGTAAAAGAAGCTAAAGCAGATTTTACTGCCATAATTAAACGAAGTCGTGATGTGGCTGTTAGTATGAGCAGGGGCGTTGAATTCCTTTTTAAAAAGAATAAGATTGACCAAATAGTTGGCTTTGGAAAACTTAAGAAAGGTGGCAAGGTTGAAGTTACCGGTGCCGATGGTAAAAAGACTGACTTTGAAGCTAAGAATATCATTGTAGCAACGGGCGGTCGCTCACGTGAACTTCCAAATTTAAAAATTGATGGTAAGAAAATTATTGGCTACCGCGAAGCGATGGTTTTGGAACAGCAACCAAAGAAATTGTTGGTTGTTGGCTCAGGCGCTATAGGAGTTGAGTTTGCCTACTTCTATAAGTCTTTAGGAACTGAAGTTACGATCGTTGAGTTTTTGCCGCGCATTGTACCTGTAGAAGACGAAGAAGTCTCTAAAGCTTTGGAAAAGTCTTTTAAAAAATCAGGCATTGTTATCTATACCAACTCCGAAGTTACCAAAGTTGACACTTCAGGCAAGGGCTGTTTGGCAACCGTTAAAACTCCAGATGGGGAAATTAAACTTGAGGCTGATGTTGTTTTATCAGCTATAGGTGTTGCCACTAACCTTGAAGGTATTGGTTTAGAAGAAGTAGGTGTGAAGACTGATAAAGGACGAGTAATTGTTGATGATTTTTATAAAACAAGTGTAGCTGGTGTTTATGCTATTGGCGACATAGTTAAAGGCCCTGCGCTTGCTCACGTAGCATCTGCTGAAGGTATAATTTGCGCAGAAAAAATAGCCGGTCAAAACCCTGAACCACTTAACTACGGTAACATTCCAGGATGTACCTACTGCTCTCCTGAAATAGCTTCAGTAGGATATACTGAGGACGCAGCAAAGAAAGCCGGTTATGAAATTAAAGTTGGTAAGTTTCCATTCACAGCGTCAGGTAAAGCGAAAGCGGCCGGTGCATCTGATGGTTTTGTAAAAGTAATTTTTGATGCGAAATATGGAGAGTGGCTAGGTGCTCATTTTATTGGTGCTAACGTTACTGAAATGATTGCTGAAGTTGTCGTAGCCAGAAAGCTTGAAACAACAGGCCACGAAATAATTAAAACTGTTCATCCACATCCTACCATGAGCGAAGCCATTATGGAAGCAGCTGCGGCAGCTTATGGGGAGGTAATACATTTATAAAATTCAGGAGTTAGAATTTATTTCAGTAGTCAATGCTCTTTAGTCATTCTAACTCCTAATTTATATTTCTATCTAGGTTAGATTATTCTGATCACTTTCAAAAGTTGAGAATAATAATTAATTGAAATATGGATAACTCCCTAGGTTAAACTTTGCGTTCTGACAAAGCTTTGATCGTTACCCACATTTCAACATCAAAATGATTACGATTATCTTTTATTTTAGACCTTTTAAGAAGTAACGTTTCTAATTTTTAATGCTTACCAAATATATTCTATTTAGCAACAGGACAACTTATCTTAATTCAGCTCCAGAGGAGCAGCCTGCTTATAGTAACATTATTAATTTGAAATAGGCAGTAGGAGCCGCCTATGTACGTTTATGTTATGGAACGCATTTCATAAATTATATAGGTAATTTTCAGGAGGCCCCTATGGAGCCTATACTACGTTCTCAATATATTCTATAAACAGTAAGCTCCTACGGAGCTGGATAATCCCTGCTGCCCCATTACTTTTCCCTAATAAAAAAAGCAGCTAGAATTTCTAACTGCTTTTTTTATGTTAATTTTTATTTCTTTAATCAGCTCCACCATCCATTTGCAGTGCAGCGCCATATTTTTCATAGGCCTCTTCAAATTTCTTAGCGAGGTCGGCTTCACCATAGCGATACAGTACGCGTTGTAGTTCTCCTAATATAACCACGTTAATTTGAAGGTCGCGACCGTATTCTCCTTTTTTAAGTAAGTAATCAGCTGTTTCATCAGCACGTTTCCCCATGAGATTTGCAATCTCTAATGCCTTCTCTTTTTCACCAACTTCTAAAAGTATAGCAACAGTTTGCGCCGTTGTATAATCATATCGAACACCTTTATCAGGCATCTTTGTCAATGAAAATAATATCGCTTCGCGTGCCTTTGCTGTATCTCCTTCTGAGATTAATGCTTCTGCTAAGGCATTAAAACTGCTGCGTTGATTCAATACAAAATTGCGATAGTCTTGTGTATAATAAATGTCAGGATCATCTAAGCCACGATACTGAAACTTCTCCGTCATGTTTTTAAACGTAGTCTTAGTGTCCACTAATTCCACTTGCGAATTTTTATTAAACACGGGCAGAATGCGATAGGCATTACCTTCTTGAACAGCGTAGGGAGAAAGATCAATATTGAACTGCGACATGGAAGTATTATTTACATACATTGGACGCTCCCAATTGTTTGTTGCAAGTACATCAAGCATAGCAAGATCTTTCTTTTCCAATCCACTTCTTCCTTTTCTAAGTTGCAGTCTCATCATAGGCACAACCAAACTATCCATGCTTTTAGGTATTATTCCCATCGCTCTCACCTTGTCAACATCAACAGGAAGAATGATATCCTTTGTAGGAACAACATTGGCAGTTTCATAAACCCTTAAACCTTTATATTCTTTTTTAAGCAAGCCTAAGAATTGATGCAAGTCCATGTTTTTGATTTTCATATCCTGATAAGGGAGATAATCATTTGGACCGCCTTGTTTATAATTGTCAAGCGTGAGGGTATAGGGGAAGGCACCTGATTCATACACCTTATTCATGGTTTGCTTAATGTACCAATCGGTGTTGTAATAACTTAACACAACTACACGCAAGTCCGTACGCACACCTTCAACCTCCTGGGCGTACCAAAGAGGGAAGGTATCATTATCACCCCCTGTAAATAAAATACCGTTGGGCGCGCATGACTGTAAGTAGTTTATTGCTGAGTCAACTGAGAAATAACGTTTCGCACGGTTATGATCATCCCAACCGTCTTTCGCCATTAAAGCTGGCGCTGCTAAGCAGATCAATGTTGCAATAACACCTGCTACTTTTAAATTTTTGGTTACTCTTGTTAATATATCGGCTATCGCGATGACGGCGAAGCCTATCCAGAAACAGAAAGCATAATATGAGCCGGCATAAATATAGTCTCGCTCTCGGGGTTCTGTAGGTGGTGAGTTGAGGTATACTACAAGCGCGACACCCGTGAGAACAAAAAGCAAACCAACAACAACAAAGTTGCGAGAGTTATTTACAATCTGATAAAACATGCCGATAAGTCCCAGGATAAAAGGGATCATATAGAAATTGTTTCTCCCCTTATTTTCTGCCAGGGTACTCGGTATTTTTTCAAACCACTTACTCGGGCTCATCCAATCTGCATTTTGTATATCACTTTCTCTTCCTGCAAAATTGAAGAAGAAATAACGCACATACATCCAGCCAATTTGATGGGAGAACATGTAGCGGAAGTTATCAATCTTAGTAGGTTTCTCGCCTTCTTGTAATCCCAATATACTCCGATAGATTTGTTGATGGTCAGGATCTGTACTGTAGACACGTGGCAAGAACGTCATGTCCTTGTCATCATATTTTTGCGTTACTTTTCTATCCTTAATCTCATACTTGTCTTTTCCTTTTGCATACACAGGCGCACCTTCATCGTATCCTTGAAGTTGGGCTGTAAAGAGTTGACCATATAAAAGCGGACGGCTACCGTACTGCTCACGTTTCAAATAGCTAACAAAACTCATTACATCAGATGGATCATTTTCATTAATCGGCGGTGCGAAGTTTGAACGTATAACTACAATGGAGTAAGAAGAATATCCGATTAGAATAAAAGCTGTAGCCAACAAGAATGTGTTGATTAAAACGATTTGTTTCTTTTGCGTATGCCAGATACCCCAAACTAGTGCCGCTAGTAATAACAAAATGAAGACGGTAGCGCCTGAGCCGAAAGGTAGGCCAAGTGAATTCACGAAAAATACTTCAAAGTTTGCAGCGATTGATGGTAATCCAGGAACAATGAAATCATTGATGAATAGTATAATGAAAAGACTAACACCCATGGCAACAATGACACCCCATACAGTTGGAGTATATTTTTTGAAATAATAGATAAGCGACAAAGCAGGTATTGTTACTAAGTTAAGCATGTGGACTCCTATTGATAGTCCCATCATATAGAAAATTAAAAGTAGCCAGCGATTAGCTTGCGCGTCATCTTCAATTAACTCCCACTTGAGCATAGCCCAAACTACAAATGCTGTAAAGAATGAGGACATGCCGTATACTTCACCCTCCACGGCCGAGAACCAAGCTGAGTCAGAAAAAGTACAAGCCAAGGCACCAACTAGTCCTGCGCCCATTAAAACCCAAATTTTATCGTTGGTAAATTCTTCAGGCGTTGTGATCTTCATTAGCTTTCGCCCAAACAAAGTAATAGACCAAAACAAGAAGAGGATGGTAAACGCACTGGCTAATACACTGCTAAAGTTAATCCAGTAAGCCACCTTGTGAACATCCCCAAAGGACAAAAAAGAAAATAACCTGCCTATTAATAGGAAGAATGGCGCTCCTGGCGGATGAGGAACTTCAAGCTTATACGATACGGAAATAAATTCACCACAGTCCCAATAGCTGGCTGTTGGTTCCATGGTTAGCCAGTAAGTTGCTAGGGCAATAGCAAATACGAACCATCCAAATATGTTGTTAAACTTCTGAAAGTTTGCGTTCATGTTATAATGTTTCTAAAAAACTCGGGGCGAAAATAAGTAAATAAGTCCATAGTGCACAGTACAGACACGGTATCGCAGAAGGAAGGTTTCAGGTAAGCGCTATGATGTTACGTATCATTTCGTACGAGTATTTGGTTTAACAAAATGCAGTTAGCGAGAAACTTTATGTGACCATATGGAGTATAATGAACATACCAGTATAAATTGTATTTAAAAAATAATTTTTTAAACTCTATTGACTGAGTAGATAATTGATTTTATATTTGCAATGAATTTATACTACAGGGCTTACCCGTTATAAATATTAGGTTTGATGACTACGCTAAAAACACTTTCTATCTACATCTCCCTACAGCTTCTTCGCTGTTGTTGTTGCTAATAACTTTTTGCTGCCATCAGGCAAGCGACAATAATATTCTTTTCTTATCACTTTAAATTAATCCATCATGTTATCAACTGTAGAAAATATCCCTAATGGGAATAGTAATATTTATAATTTTTTAAATTCTTCAACTATACAAGAGGCCAACACAAACCAACTCGATAAGGTTTGGAATACATTTAAACCACTTAATATTCGAAATGAAGATGCGGTGGTAGCGATAGTTCAATGGCTAGGGCAGTCAAAGTTTCTTAGTAAGATAGACTACAAACTGATACCTGCTGTCCTGTATCAAGAGCACGCTTTTAGTGGTCAGCATAATGTGGTGTTAACTTTTGCTTTGGCTGATAAATACGCTTCTCATTTCATTTTGCTAAGGGGCCTTTTTGAGTTTGGAAAGAAACACGGCATTACCATTTCATCAGATCGTGCAACGAAGACTTTCAGCATCGAGGTTTTATCCAATCAAAGTACAGCGATTCTAAATTATTTTGAAACTATATTCAATTGGCTTGCAAAAGAAGTGCACTTTAAAGCGAGCTTAAAAGAAATTATAAAATTTGAAGACCGAGTAAGGGCCGAACGTACCTTGGTATATCGGCACCTTAAGCTGGCGATTTAAACATTTAAAACTCGTTCAGTAAAAATGAACGAGTTTTTTTTATGATTTTTATAACCCGAATGTCATTTTAATCCAATAGGTTTACTGTATTTTACATAAGTTAACTACTAGTGGTGGTTAGTTTAACATTGGCTTATGGAAAAGATTGGTATGTTCACGTTGGCCATTATTGGAGCAAACGTTCTTATTTCCTATAAAGGATTTAGCGATCCACGTTTCTTTGAGAACAATTTATTCCAAGTCAACAAGGTATTACACGACAAAGAATATAGACGCCTTTTCATTTCAGGCTTTCTACATGCCGATTGGGGGCATTTGCTTTTCAACATGCTTTCATTTTACAGCTTTAGTGACAATCTCGAAACTTACTTAGGTCCTGTAAAATTTCTAGCCATTTATTTCGCAAGCCTTGTAGGTGGCGATATTCTAGCGTTAAGCATACATAAGAACCATGGAACATACCGTGCCGTTGGCGCATCGGGAGCGGTATGCGGAATCATCTTCGCAGCAATAGCCATGTTTCCAGGTATTGAAATCGGGTTTCTTTTTATACCAGTTCCTATTCCAGGCTGGGTCTTTGGTATTGGATACGCACTCTATACAATTTATGGTATTCGTTCTAACCTTGGAAACATTGGGCATGAGGCACACTTAGGAGGCGCGATTATCGGGCTAATTACAGCAGTTATTTTGGTGCCTGAATCACTTCAAACAAATCTTTGGCCGATCATCTTTGTAGCCGCGCCAAGCATACTATTCATTATAGTTCTTATAGTGAGACCCGACATTCTTCTAAAGAAATAGAGTTTAGAAGAAACGATTCATCACTTATAAACAATGACATAAAATGCCAGCCAAAGTATAAATATCAAAATGTAGGAACAGGCTACAATGAACCAAACAATTCGTTTACTCTTTCTAGCATAATGGTGGATGCCCTCAACAAGTAAAAACCAGTAAAAAACTTCAAATAAGTTCAGCGCCCTAAGCGGATAGGCCCAGCGCTTGTCTAGTGACGTGTAATCGAAAAAACCCATTATAGAAAAGGGGTAAAAGGCCCTAATGTCATGGTAGTTGGGATCAGTTTCGATAACCATAAACCAAATGATTTTTAAAACTTCAGGAATAAGGAAAATAAACTCAGAACCGATTACAACTCCCCAACACTGTATGTAAGTAACGCGGTAACCGAAAAGGAAACACCCCACCCAAATAACAAAGGCGATGACAGTAAACTTCCATAAGTAGACAAAAGGCACAGAAAAGAATTTCAGAGCATTAATTAACTGTAAAATACCGCCTTCTGGCCTATCTTGGAGAAACTCAAATGCAGCAGTTTCGTTTTCTATGAAAGAAATTTTAAGGTATAACAGCAATAGGGTAAGTATGCAAAGCAGCACAAAGAGTAATTTTTTGTCGGCAGCAAATAATGACTTAGTTTCGCTCACGTTAAAAGGGTTGTTGTAATATCCGTAGTTCGTTGTTCAAAGTATGATCTTTAATAGTAAATCTACAATCTTGAATTATCAATACAACAAAAGTCAAATAACCCGTGTAATAGCTTTCTTAATAATTATGGTGTTGGGAATCAACCCATATACATTTGCCCAAACGTCTGCAAAGAAAGACACCACCATTATTTTATTGTCTGATTTGAGTGTACAATTAGAGTGCGCCAAGACAATGAGTGATATATATAACTTTAAGTTTGTGGATGCTGAATCCCAGCTTAAGTACATAAAGGAAAAATATGGATGGCATCCGCTTCCTTATTTTTTGAATGGTCTTGTTGAATGGTGGAAGATCATGCCGAACACGAAAGACACCTCACATGATGACCGATTCTTAGAGTGCATGGACAGCACAATTTTGATAGGTGAAAATCTCTTTGATAATTATCCGAGGTATAAAACTGAAGCAGCATTTTTCTTGGCCGCCGCTTATAGTTTTAAGGCTAGACTTTATTCAGATGAAGATAGAAAGAATTGGGGCAAGGCCGTTTCAGTAGGTAAGAGTGCGCTTAATTATATGGAGGAATGCAAGAAGGAACAAAATCTTAGTCCTGAGTTATTGTTTGGCGATGCACTGTACAATTATTTCTCTGTATGGGTGCCCGAAAATTATCCCTCACTTAAACCCATTCTCTGGTTTTTTCCGAAAGGAGACAAGGCACTTGGGTTGAAGCAGCTGAAGGAGGTTTCATATAACGCATTTTATACCCGCACTGAAGCAATGGTTTGGTTGATGCGTATTTTAAATAGTTATGAAGGAGATCAAATACAGGCTTTTCAAATTAGCGAGTACCTCTCTCAAACGTACCCTGACAATCCATTTTTTCAGCGATATTATGCACGCATGTTATATTCAACCGGCCGTTACGCGCAAGCGGAACCCACATGTAAAGACATTCTTACTCGCATTGATAGTGGTATGCTCGGCTATGAAGCTACAAGCGGCCGCTACGCAGCGTTTTTTTTAGGACAGATTTATGAAGCGCGTAGAAAATATGATGATGCTAAAGTGTACTACCAAAAGTGTATCAAATTCGCAGAGCAAATCGACGCAACAGAATCAGGCTATTATCTCTACTCACTCATTGCACTTGGTGAGATAAGTGAGAAACAAGGAAACAAAGCAGAAGCGAAAATGTATTTTAAAGAAGTGAAGAAGAAGGCAGGAAGAAAAGAGGAAGCATTTAAAGATGCGAAACGGAGGTTGAAGAAATTGGAGAAGGGGGATTAAATGGGTTTATTTAGATAAAAATGAGTAAGCGCTTGCACTATTATTTTAATTACCGTGACCATTGTGAGATGTGTCAAGATTCCACGGTGAACCATAAAATACTTGGACAGCGATTAAATCAATCACAAGGCTTCAACCCAAAAACAAAATCAGGAATATCTACAACCATTATGCAATGCACCAATTGCAAATTGATTTATGCTAATCCGATGCCGATACCATTTAGTTTGCAAGATCACTATGGAGTAACTCCTGAGGATTACTGGAAACCGAGCTATTTTCAAATTGAAGAAAATTATTTTGCAGATCAAGTTGCAAGGTTCAAGTCCCTTAAACAATTTAAAAACGGTATGAAGGCTTTAGATGTTGGCGCTGGAATAGGGAAATGTATAATAGCGCTTATTAAAGCAGGATTTGATGCAAGCGGCTTTGAGCCGTCAAAATCATTTTATGAAAGAGCATTAAATAAAATGAATATAGATCAAAAAAGATTAAAGCTAGGGATGATCGAGGAGGTTGAATATCCAGAGAACGAATTTGACTTCATAAACTTCGGTGCTGTATTGGAACACTTTTACAATCCCGCAGCCTGTATTGGTCGTGCAATGAAGTGGTTAAAACCTGGTGGCCTAATGCAGATTGAAGTTCCTTCAAGCGACTATATAGTATCTAAATTTATTAACACGTATTTTCGGATTATAGGTACCAATTACGTTACAAACCTAAGTCCTATGCATGATCCTTTTCACCTATATGAATTTAGTTTAGAATCATTTAAAGCTTATGTAAAGCAATCTAGTGAATACAGTATAGCTTTTCATGAATATTATGTTTGTTCGGCTGAACCATTTCCAAAATTTACGCATCGATTATTAAAAGAAATATGCAACGGAGTCAAACCGGTATGCAATTATCGGTATGGCTTAAAAAGAATAACTCTTAATAATTAAAGGTCTCGCTGCAAGATATATGCTTACCCAGCTTACATAGAGACATAAAAGAATCAAGCTTGGAACTACGCGATTTCATAGTTACGCCAATCCTCATTTCTTTCGTCTATATCATGGCGTATTTGATTCGACCGATGGTAACTGATGAGGTGAACCGCGTTTATTTTTTTCCAGCCCTTACAGTAAGAATAATCGGCGCACTTGCTGTGGGACTTATTTACCAGTTTTATTACCACGGTGGCGATACGTATAACTTTCATACATACGGAAGCAGGTATTTTTGGGAAGCATTTTTAGACTCACCATCTAAATTCTTTGATATGTTATTCTCAGATGGTAAACACAATGCAAGTTTTTATAAATACTCAAGCCAAATTTATTTTTTTTCTGATCCATCATCTTTTTATGTAATAAGAGTAGCAGCAATAATTGATTTGTTTACGTTTTCAACGTATTCTGCTACTGCTGTTGTTTTTTCAGTATTCAGTTTCGTGGGTGCGTGGATGTTATTTTTAACGTTCGATAACAAGTATCCTCACCTTCACAAGTGGATGGCCTTTGCGACATTATTTATTCCTTCAGTTTTCTTTTGGGGATCAGGCCTTTTAAAAGATACAATTGTGTTGTCTTCATTGGGTGCTGCAAGCTTTGCAATAGATAGATTGTTTCTTCAAAGGAGAATTTCCATTGGATATATTATTATTCTAATATTATCATTATATCTTATTTATTCTGTTAAAAAGTTTGTTCTTCAAGCCTATCTACCTGCAATGATTCTATGGATATATATATCTTATATTCAAAGTATTAAGTCATTAGTAGTAAGGATGCTTATTTTTCCATTTATAGTTGGCGTATGTGCACTCTTCTCTTACTTTTTAATTGTGAAAGTAGGAGAGGCAGATGCGAGATATTCCCTTGCACAATTAGGACAAACCGCTAAGACTACAGCAATTGATATTCGATATCAATCCGGTAAGGATGCTGGTTCGGGTTACTCACTTGGTGACTTAGATGGTAGTTTAGGAGGCATGTTTAAACTAGCGCCTCAGGCAATCAATGTTGCCTTATTTAGGCCTTATTTATGGGAAGTAAATAACGTCCTAATGTTATTGTCTAGTTTAGAAAGCCTCGGCTTATTATTGTTTACAGCTTTAATTCTATATAAAAAGAATACTGGACTATTTAAAAAATTCCGTAATCCAGAAATAACCTTTTCATTTGTGTTCTCAATGGTATTTGCGTTTGCAGTAGGCGTCTCAACTTTTAATTTCGGTACACTAGCACGGTACAAAATACCATTATTGCCCTTTTATTTAATTTGTCTAATACTGTTTAGTCAGTCAAACAATGAAACAAATCTTGAAGAGTTGGATGATACCGAGTAGGATTCGATTACCCTCTTTCTTCCTAAAGTTCCGATGCTATGCCGCAGTTCAGGTTGTTCAATTAATCTACATAGATAAGCGTACCATTCATCAGGAGTATTACATAAAAATCCGTTCACAGAATGATCAATAATGGATTTGTTAACTCCTATAGGGGAGGCGAGTGATGGTATACCTAAAGCCATATACTGCAAAGCTTTAAAACCACATTTCCCTTGGGCCCAAGCATCATTCTCAAGAGGCATTACCCCAATATCGAATTTTAGTAAATCGACTATTTCATTTTCTTTAGACCATGGAATAAAAGTCAAAGTTTGGACTGGTAATTCAGGTTTTTTATTAGCAATAACTACAAATCGGATATTGCTATACTGGCTTTCGAGTTTTTTAATTATAGGCACTAAAGACTTTAGATATTTAAGTGTTGAATGTGTGCCTGTCCAGCCTATTGTAATTGTTTGTTCATCTTTTAAAATCTTTATCCTATCTGGATCGTGATAATTCGTATCTATTGTTGTGGGAATGAGTACAACATTTGTGTTGTATTGTCTTGCATAATCATAGAGGTATGCATTGCCACAGCTGACTTTATAGCTCCATTTACAGATATCATGTACTTTAGAATGCCACTTTAAACTGGACGCCAATGTATTTTCAGTAGTTGTATTAGGTAGCCAAATAGCATCGTCAAAATCATAAATAATTTTCTTTCTAAATATTTTAGCAATAATCCATTCTATAAGTGGTGGTCCAATAGGAAGGCATTCTCTGTGGATGAATACAATATCAACACCACGAACCTTACTAAGAACCAAAAATCTTTTAACACTTCCAGAGAGAAAGCCAAGTATCTTTAAACCTAGATGGCCATGCTTATACAGAATACGCCATGTTTTCAAATCCCAAAATGAGTAATATGAATAAGTAATACCAACAGAAGCAAGCTTAACAAAATATTGTTCGAATCGAAAACGCTGCGAAGGTGATTCATCTAAAGGGTAAGGAAACAAAAATAACACCTTCATGTAGTAAAATTTAATACAAGCTTCCAAAACTAGTTCTAAAATTGAATATAATATTTTGCTAGTTGGTGATTGAATTATATTGAATAACTTTAAAATTGCCAAGCTTGAGACTACGCTAACTTTGCTAATTAAACAAAGATGTAATGGACACTAAAAATGAAATTATAATTGAACCTGCTAGTAGATTCACTTTTAACTTTCATGAATTATGGCAATACCGTGAATTGTTTTATTTTTTTGCTTGGCGAGATATAAAGGTCAAATACAAGCAAACTATTTTAGGATTATTATGGGTGTTGATCCAACCTCTGTTAATGATTGCCGTATTTACATTCTTGTTCAGTCGAACCCTGAAAGGCTTTTCGGAAGATATACCCTATCCAATATTTGCTTTTTCTGGAATTATTCTATGGAATATTTTCTCAGCTTCAGTAATAAATGGAGGAAATAGTATGCTTGCAAATGCTCAAATAATAAAGAAAATTTATTTTCCGAGACTAATCATACCACTTTCATCTGTGATTGTATCACTTGTAGATTTTTTCGTGTCATTTCCTGTTTTTATAGTATTCTTAATGATCTATTCTGCCAGAATTAATATATTACGTGTAGTATTATTTTGGCCACCTGCTATATTATTAACTGTTTTAGGATCCATTGGTTTAGGATGTTGGCTCTCGGCATTAACAGTAAAATACAGAGATTTTAGATTTATTGTTCCCTTTCTTATTCAAATTTCATTTTTTCTGACACCAATTATATATCCTGTTTCTGTATTAAATGCTCAATGGGTAAATTACATACTTGCAATAAATCCAATGCATGGAGCAATTACGCTTTTCAGAATGCCATTTACTGCTACTCAACCTAATGTTTTGTTTATAAGCATTAGTTTGTTAAGTGCTTTAATATTTACCTTAGTTGGTTTAATTTATTTCAAAAAGACAGAAATGTACTTTGCTGACCTCACATGAGACCCATCCTTGAAATACAAAATGTATCAAAAAAATTTCTGATTGGTCATCAACAATTGCCATACTTAAGCCTTAGGGAAAAAATATCGGGCATGTTTAAAGGTCAGTCAGCAACAGAAGAATTCTGGGCGCTTAAAAATATTAATCTCGAAGTTTTGCCCGGTGAAGCGTTAGGTATTATTGGAAGAAATGGAGCAGGTAAATCTACCCTATTAAAATTATTATCCCATATAACACCTCCAACACATGGAAAAATTGTTGCACGGGGAAGAATTGCAAGTTTGTTAGAGGTCGGAACAGGCTTCCATTATGAGTTAACAGGTCGTGAAAATATATTTATGAATGGCTCTATCTTGGGTATGAAGCGAGCCGAGATAAAGTCAAGGTTTGATGAAATAGTTGATTTTAGTGATACCGCTAAATTCATTGATACCCCTTTGAAGCACTACTCTAGTGGGATGCAATTGCGTTTGGCATTCGCGGTCGCAGCCTATCTGGAGCCTGAGATTTTAATTATTGATGAAGTGCTTGCAGTAGGAGACGCTGAGTTTCAGAAGAAGTGTCTTACCAAGATGGGAGATGTTACAGGTCAAGGCAGAACGGTACTATTTGTTAGTCATAACCTGCCATCTCTTAAAGCTATTTGTAAAACAGGTGCGCTCTTAAAAGACGGTCAATTGATTAAGCAAGGTACTATTGATGATGTTGTAGATTTTTATACCTCATTTACAAATGCGACAGACAGAATAATCGATGGAATTCATTATTATCAAAAATCATTAAAGATTCACAGGGTTACAATTAATGGTTCCGAAACAAACACAGTCACTTTTGACAATAACCAAATTACAATTGATCTAGATGTTGAATTTTACAAACGAACTGCATTTGAATTAGATGTTCATATAAAAAAAGATGAAATTAAAATTGCGAGTTACTCAGATTTTGTCACTGATAAGGTCATAACATATTTACCCGGACGCCACCATTTAAGATATGTTATATTGATACCACAGTTCCGGTCTGGTAAGTATAAAATCGATCTATTTTTTACAGAGCCTTTTACATCATGGTTTGCTTCCTCAGAGAATTTAATTGACTTAGAAATAATTAATACCAGTCATCACACATTTCTTAACCAGTCTACTTTACAATGGGGTAGTGTATTGCTAAAAGGGAGTTTAAAGAAGATACCTTTATAATATGTAAGACAGCTTAGTTATTCAGCGGTTCAGCGACAAAAAAAGAATAGTTGATAGTGTTTGATTATGAGCGGG
>CAXSCR010000022.1:0-31482 GCA_964235605.1 uncultured Cyclobacteriaceae bacterium
TCCTAAAGAGTAGAGGTCAGCAATCTGAAAAAAATTTAATCGCTGAATCGCTGATTTGCAATCAGTGAATATGATTACAAATTGTTTGGAAAAGGGTGTTACAAATTCATCGTGCAAAGGCTGACCTTGACTGAGGTAGCTTTGTTTCGATGCACGGTTTTTTACGGCTTTTGGCATTTTTCCAAGCACTTGATTTTTAAAGATCAGCAAAAAAATTCATGTCCAATTAAAAATCTAATGTTCTAAAGAATTTTAAACTTTTTCAGCAGACGCTGATTATATCTTAAATCAGGAGACTCATCATCAGAAGAAAACATTCAAACAAGAATATCTAGAATTATTAAAAAGAGGTTTGAAATACCTTTTAAAGAAAATATTTATTCACCTTTATAGAATAGTAATTATAGGAGGCTCCTAATGGAGCCGGATAAGCAAAACCATAAAATTTCTATAAACAGGGTGCTGCTACGGAGCAAAAGATACACTTACCATCAACTCAAAAAATATACAGCAGACAATGTAAAGCTGAAGATTTTGGTCCAAGATGGTAACCTATCAAAGCCGTTTCAGAATTTTATAAATCCAAAGCTTTTGTTAAAAGAAGCATTAAGCATTTTATACTGGCATTATCTTTTGTGGCTACATATTTATGGCCAATAGACTAACCAATGTATTTACTAAAAAGGAACATGTAACTTCTTCTGTTATACATACAGTTGGTTATAATTATTCTACCAAGATTTTGGAGATCGAATTTAACAACCATACTATTTACCATTATGAAGACGTACCTATAGCGGATTACATTGGTCTTATGGAGGCTTCTTCACATGGGCAATTTTACAATGAAAAAATAAAAGATCAGTACAGCTATATAAGACTCAAATAATATAACACTCCCCTCCACGTACCAAATCGGTCTTTTCTATAATTTTATAAGCTTGAACGATTCTTGTTCTTATTCGTAACAAATCCTCATTACGCCAAAACATACAATATTACAAGCGATTCCCTTGAGGCATTGTGCTTTCAACGATGATGGTCATCTGCGCTTTTACTTGTTCCTTATGCCACCTAGTCAAGAAATACAGATCCTTAACATGAGCCCCGCCATGTGAGTCATCTGCATAGACTTTAAAATTGCGCTAGTAGTTCAAAGCTAGCAGACAGAAGCTATAAGTTTGATATCAAAACTTAATAGTACACATCTCCATTTCACTTTTTCTTCAATTTTCTTAACCAGTCCTCTGCTTCTTTCTGCTTTTGGATTTTACCATTATTAAGATTCTCACGAAGTTTTGGATTCATATTGCCCTTTGAGGTTAAATGATAGAAACCACAATCATCACACCGGTATACAGCAATAGGACCATGATTACTGGAATAGTCAAATCTAGTTCGCGTTTCTATTAGAACATCTTCGGCTATTTGTTCTGTTGTGTACACTTTTTTATTTGAAACGCATTTTATCATGCGATGGATTTTAGTTAAAAAACGTTTTGTACAAAAGAGGTTTATCGATAATATACTACAAGCTACAAATTGCGACATTCAAACGGTAACTATACTAAATGTAAAATCAAATCGTAAATATTGATAACTCCTGTTAAATTTGCGCACAAATTAAATCAACAATGAAGATAGCAGAAATTCATACAAAAAAAGGAGTCATGAAAATCAAGTTCTTTGAAGAAGATGCTCCTGGCACAGTAAAAAACTTCATAGATCTAGCTGAAAAAGGCTTTTACAATGGCTTAACATTTCACAGAGTAATCCCTAATTTCATGATTCAAGGTGGTTGCCCTAACGGTATTGGAAATGGCGGGCCAGGTTATCATATCAACTGTGAATTAACAGGCAGCAATCAATATCATGATCGTGGTGTCCTATCTATGGCACATGCTGGCCGTAATACAGGTGGCTCACAATTCTTTATTTGCCATACGCGCGATACAACTAAACATTTAGATCGTAATCACACCGTATTTGGAAAAGTAATTGAAGGTCTTGATATCATTGATGGCATTCGTCAAGGTGATGTAATGGATAAGGTTGTGATTGTTGAAGAGAAGGCTTAATAGATTCGAAATAACATAAACAACGACGGGTTTGGGAAGGTTTTTCGAACCCGTGTTGATTAATCTAGGGTCTTGATGCGTTTAATCTGATCTAATGAACAATGTAAAAGCGCTAGACAGATGAGGCGAACAGCAACCGGCTGGGATGCCTAGAACAAACTTGCCTCAATCACTATATCTTTTGATACACGATAGAATTCTTTGTGAATATTGAATGGAGGTTCACCATTAGGTTGCTTCAAAAGATACGTGCCATCCTCTTGCATGATGTAACTGTTTACATTATCCTTCAGGTTATAGCGAATGTTATTAATGGCCTGCTTACGAAGAATCTCTTCATCTAGTAAAAAGAGAGATTCAATTCTACGATCGAAACTACGAACCATAGCGTCGGCGCTTCCTATATAAACCTTGGGGTCACTTGCGTTATGAAAATAATAAATACGTGAATGTTCGAGGTACTCTCCTACTATGGAGAACACTTCAATATTCTCACTTAAACCTTTACGAGCAGGACGTAGGCAACACATGCCGCGTATAATTAGTTTTATGGGAACACCAGCTTGTGAGGCGGCATATAGCTCGTCTATCAATTCCTTATCCTGTAAAGAATTAAGTTTTATTACGATTCCAGAGGTAACCCGATTTCTTGCGTTCTCAGCCTCCCGTTTTACAAGGTTGCAAAGTTGTATGCGCATATCACGCGGAGATGTGATAAGGTTACGATAAGTTGAAGGCTGTGAATGGCCTGTTATGACATTAAAAAACTCAGAGACATCACTTCCATAAACCTCCTTCGTTGTAAGCAAACCGATATCTACATATAAGCGTGAAGTTGATTCATTGTAATTACCACTAGAGAGATGGACATACCGCACTACTTTATCATTTTCCTCTTTCCTTACAATAAGCAAGAGTTTGGTATGTGTCTTTAAACTGTTAACGCCATAAATTACAAAGCATCCGGCCTTTTGTAAACGTTGCGCTTCACGTAGGTTATTTTCTTCGTCAAAGCGCGCCTTCACCTCAAATAAAACAGCAACGTGTTTTCCATTTTCAGCAGCCCTAAGTAAAGCCGATGTTACACGAGATTCTTTTGCAACCCTATAGATGGTGATTTTGATAGACAATACAAATGGATCATCAGCTGCTTTCTCTAAAAGTTCAAGCACAGGTTCCATTGAATTATAAGGATGATGCAAGAGTATATCGCGCTCCTTTAATACCTCAAAGAGATCGCGTGAGCCATGCTCAGGAAAATTAAGTGGTTTAATGGGATTACGCGGCTGTGCACGTTTACTCTTAAATTCTTTATGATTGATTATCTGAAGCAGGCTGGTGAAATCTACTAGACTTTCATTTGAAACTTGAAATATGTTATGATCATCTAAGTCCCATTGATCTTTAAGCAACCGCATGATCCACGGATCAGGTTGCTCTTGTACCTCAAGCCGAACCACACGACCTGTGCGCCTAGTTTTTATTTTGCGTTTAAGGTCTTCTAAAAAGTTTGATTCAATATCTTCACTTTCTTCAAGTGTAAAGTCGCCGTTTCTGTTTATGCGGAAAAGATTGGTGCTGATTATTTCTACATTCCTGAAAAGGTTATAAATATTATTTCTAATAATATCTTCTATCGGAATAAACTGAATTACGCCATCAACTTCAAGCTCGTAAAACCTAGGTAAATTGCTTGGTACTTGTATGAAAGATGCCTTCAGTTGATTTTGGTTATCGTTTGGATTCTTAGTCACCACGGCAAACAACAACCTGTTATTCATCAGTGTTGGGAATGTGTGGTAGCTATCAAACAACATGGGCGTAAGCATGGGATAGATCGTACGAAGAAAGTACTGATTGATCTTATCCGTATGTTCGACTGATAGATTATTGTATTCACAAATACAAAATCCATTTTCATGAAAAAATGGTCTCAGCTCATTTACGTAAACTGCATTCAGTCCTTTATAGAATCGTTGTGTTTCCTCAAGTAATAAAATTCGAAATGGTTCCTCACGGAGGCCACTGTAGTCAAATCTCTCTTTCCCGTAATCTATGTAGTTATATAAACTACCCAGGCGGATGGTACAAAACTCATCAAGATTAGATGCTGTTATTGAGAGAAATTTTAAGCGATCGAATATGCTACGCTTTTCATTTCGAGCCTGGTCAAGTACACGATAATTAAATTGAAGCCAGCTTAAATCACGGCTAATGTATTTACTTTCGGTAATCTGTTGGGCAATTCTATCGGCTGATGAAATTTCGTGCATGGTAAAAAACTAGAATATGGAATTAAGACGTAGGGTAGAATCGTAATAAGCGGTCTCTATATCCTACCTCAAATTTCCACTTCTTTTTAAGGTTAAAAAAAATAGAATTTAAAACATATGGTTAGAAATTAAAATCGCTTACTGTTAAGCTTCTTTTATATCTGTTCCTTATTCTAAATTCTTTAATAATATACATACAAATGAAGTAACACTAATATAACATTACATCCAATCTGCGCTATTCTAATTTCTCTCTCCTTACCTATACGTCAATACGTGCATACTTGGCATTCTTCTCAATGAAATCTCGGCGCGGTGCAACTTCGTCTCCCATTAACATAGAGAATAAATGATCAGCCTCTGCTGCTGATTCTATATTAACTATTTTTAATGAACGTTTTGCCGGATCCATGGTTGTTGACCACAATTGTTCAGGATTCATTTCACCAAGACCTTTGTAACGCTGAACGCCTACTGAATCGTCTTTACCGCCACCAAGTTCTTTTACGAACACAGCACGTTCTTCTTCTGTCCAGCAATAGCGTTCTTCTTTACCTTTTTTCACAAGATATAAAGGAGGCAAAGCGATGTATACATATCCTTGCTCAATAAGTTCGCGCATGTAACGAAAAAAGAAAGTAAGAATCAGTGTTCTAATATGACTTCCATCCACATCCGCATCCGTCATAATAATAACTTTATGATAACGAAGCTTAACCATATTAAGCGCTCTTTCTCCTTCTTCAGTTCCAAAGCTTACGCCTAATGCGGTAATCATGTTCTTGATTTCTTCATTGTCGTAAATTCTGTGCTCTTGTGCTTTTTCAACGTTAAGAATCTTACCACGCAATGGAAGGATCGCTTGAAAGTTTCTATCTCTACCCTGCTTAGCTGAACCACCGGCAGAATCACCTTCAACCAAATACAATTCGGAAATTGCAGGGTCGGTACTTGAACAGTCAGCAAGTTTACCAGGAAGGCCGCTACCCGTAAGTACATTTTTGCGTTGCACCATTTCACGGGCTTTGCGTGCAGCAAGGCGTGCTTGTGCCGCTAAGATTACTTTACTAACAATGAGCTTGGCTTCTTTTGGATGCTCTTCAAGATAATGCTGTAGTGCTTCACTTACGGCTGTATCGACCGTACCCATTGCATCTGAGTTTCCTAACTTGGTTTTGGTCTGACCTTCAAATTGGGGTTCAGCAACCTTAACAGAAATAACTGCTGTTAATCCTTCACGGAAGTCATCACCACTTACTTCAATTTTTAACTTATCAAGCTGACCTGATTTGTCAGCATAACTTTTTAAAGTACGGGTCAAAGCCCTACGGAAACCGGCCACATGGGTACCGCCTTCATGGGTATTAATGTTATTTACGTATGATATTAAATTCTCACTATAAGATGTGTTATAGCTCAAGGCCACTTGCACCGGTATATCACCTTTATCGTTCTCTATGTAGATGGGTTGTGGAATCAACTTTTCGCGTGTAGCATCAATGTATTCTACAAACTCACGTAAACCGCCAATAGATAAGAAGTTGTCATGTCGCGGTTCACCTGCTTCATCTTTTTCGCGTAAGTCTTTAAGATTGATTTTAATTCCAGGATTAAGGAAAGACAATTCGCGAAGACGCGTTGCAACCGTTTCGTAATTATACTCCGTTGTTGCTGTGAATATACCTTTGTCAGGTCGGAAATGAACCGTTGTACCTGTTCTGTCACTATCGCCAATTTGCCTAACTGAATACTGTGGTGCACCGAGCGAATATTCTTGCTCGTAAATATGTCCCTCACGGTAAACAGTAACGTGAAGCATCTCAGATAATGCATTTACGCATGATACACCAACACCATGTAAACCACCCGAAACCTTATATGTATTTTTATCAAACTTACCACCAGCATGAAGCACAGTCATAACTACCTCAAGGGCAGACCGTTTCTCTTTTTCATGCATGTCTGTAGGAATTCCGCGTCCGTTATCTTGAACTGTAACTGAATTATCTTCATTTATTGTTACGTGGATTTCATCACAATATCCGCCAAGCGCCTCATCGATTGAGTTGTCAACTACTTCCCAAACAAGGTGATGAAGACCTTTTACACCGATATCACCGATGTACATGGCAGGCCGCTTGCGTACCGCCTCTAAACCCTCTAAAACCTGAATGTTACTCGCTGAATAATTGGCAGGAACTTTATCTTTTACTTGGCTCATTTGTTATTATTAGAACTATCAAAAATACTGTTTTTGACTCTAATAAAGAAGTTTTAGATACATTTTATCGTGATTACAACGAATGATTTTTACAAGGTAAAGTTGTGTGAGATTGCTTTACTTGAAGGAAAGAATTTTTTCTCTTTTATATTTTGTCTCCCTCACTTTCATCCTCATTCATTAACATTAGTCTTGCTTTTTGAAGATCTGAAATCTGAGTTTCATTTAACGTAGGATAACTCAAATCCAATTTTGAAAAATGTTGAGCGATGACTGCTGCTATGGCAAGTCTAGTGAACCACTTATCATCAGCTGGAATAATATACCAAGGAGCATGATCTTTTGACGTTGCGTTAATTGCTTCCTCATAATACTGCTGATATTCATTCCAATGCCCCCGTTCTTTTAAATCTCCAATTGCAAACTTCCAGTTCTTAGATTGGTCGTCGATTCTTTCTATAAATCGCTTACGTTGTTCTTTTTTGGACACGTTTAAAAAGAACTTCAAAATTAAAGTGCCGTTAGCAGCTATATTTTTCTCAAATCTATTGATTTGCTTATATCGATCTGCCCAGAATTGTTTATCTATCTTTTCTATGGAATCATAACCAGGAATGTTCTCATTGAATATGTACTCAGGATGCACTCTTGTTACTAAGACATTTTCATAATGCGACCGGTTATGGATGGCAATTTCTCCGCGAGCAGGTAAAGCAAGCGTATGTCTCCATAAAAAGTCATGATCAAGTTCATGTGAAGTTGGTGTTTTGAAGTTATACACCTTTACGCCCAATGGATTAAAACCAGACATAACATGTTTTACCGTACTATCCTTACCCGCAGCATCCATTGCCTGAAAGATAATAAGCACACTGTGTTTATTATGTGCATACAGCTTCTCTTGGAGTTCTGCTAAACGCTTCAGCCTATTTATAAGCATCGGCCCAGCTACTTTCTTATTAAGGTTTTCTCCGGCATAGAAGGTCTCGTAATCCTTAAGCTTGATATTACTATCTGCCTTCACAAGCATCTTTTTTATCTCTATGATCTTTTCGTCAAGCATGTGGAGTGGGTGAGGAAGTGGAATTTAGAAAAGTGAAATTGGAAATTAGAAAGTGAAAATGGAATTGGAAATTGGAAGAGTGAAATTAGAAAATTAACTAGCCGCGCTTCAACTCAATGATCGTTAACTCGGGGGGCATTCCAATTCTTCCAGGGTAACCCAGATATCCGAAACCGCGATTAACGTAGAGATGTTGATTTCCTTGTGTGTACAAGCCTGCCCATTGTTTATATATGTATTGTGAAGGACTCCATTTTATACCACCGAATTCTATACCAAATTGAAAACCGTGCGTATGTCCTGCAAAGGCAACGTCAATATCGGGATACAACGGACGCACTTGCGCATCCCAATGGCTAGGGTCATGTGAGAGTAATAATTTAACCGCTGCCTCATCAGTGCCCGCATAAGCTTTATCAAGTTTGCCATATTTTGAAAACCTGCCAGCACCCCAATTCTCAATACCTAAAATGGCAAGCTTCTCTCCGCCTTGCTCAATTAATTTATGATCATTCATTAATAATTTATAACCCATAATTTTATGTGCCTCCATAAGATCTTTAAAATTCTTAATTTTAGCATCGCGACTTTCCCATTGGTGATAGTCGCCATAATCATGATTACCGGTAACGGAATACACTCCAAACGGCGCCTTCAACTTATTAAATATATCAATGTAGTTTTTCACCTCTGTGGTGGAATTGTTTACAAGATCACCTGTGAAAAAGATTACATCGGGCTTTTCTTTCATTATCATTTCCACACCGCCCTGCACTGCCGTCTTATTAAAAAAACTACCAGCGTGAATATCAGAAATTTGGCCGATCGTTAATCCATCAAACGCCTTTGGCAGATTCGGGAGTTTTACTGTAACACGTTTCAACCTATAATCATGTGCGCCAGATATCACGCCATAGGCCATTGCACCAAATGGAATACTTGCTACTACCAGCGCTGTCTTAGACAAAAATTCTGATCGAGGAATTGATTGACCGGACAGATTTTCAGACTCACCTTTATTAAAAAACTGAACAACCCATTGCACACCTCTTTGTATGTCATCAATAAAAATTATAAACACACCCAAAGTCTTAGAAACATATAGAGCTGCCAGACCTGTAATCATAAGGCTTCTTACACTTGCCCCATATTTATAAGGATCGGCAACAGCCCACCATAACAGGGCGAACAAGCTTAAGAGAGTTGGTACCCAAAAGCCGTACCTAACTATACTTTTCCATACCGGAGAAAGATTTTTACTTGCAGCAATTACCGCTTGGAAAAAATAATAATCGATCAACAAAAAGAGTCCGGAGAAAACAATAAACAGCATAAGTCTGAATTTCATATGAAAGAAAAAAGTCGTCTTAGGTTGTAAGACGACTTTCTTTTGATTTTAGTTCTTTTAATAAGCTACTGTACTTGGCTTTTCATGCGTAACAGAAACGCCATTCGTTGCTGGCACACTGCGCTTTCTAAATAACCGCTCTTTCAGTTTAGTTGTCAGCAGATACATTGATGGTACCAGTATAAGCGTTAGGAATGTTCCGAATATTAACCCGAAGATCATAGTCCATGATAACGGTCCCCAGAAGGCTACGTTATCACCACCGAAATAAATATGCGGATTGAGGTCTGTAAACAGCGTTACGAAGTCAATATTTAAACCTACAGCTAATGGAATAAGACCGATTGTTGCTGCAATTGTGGTGAGCAATACCGGCGTCATACGAGTTTTAGCTGCTTCAATAATGGCCTCATAAAGTGGCACACCTTGTGAACGAAGCAGATCAGTAAACTCCACCAACAAAATACCATTTCGTACAACAAGACCAGCCAACGCCATAATACCCACGCCCGTCATGATAATCGATATCTCCATTTTGAAGAGAGAGAAACCGATCAATACACCTATGATACTGAATACAATTTCCGATAAGATGATAAGTGGTTTGCTGATCGAATTAAACTGCAATACCAATATCATGAAGATCAATGCAAAGGCAAGTCCGAAAGCTACGCCAAGGAATGCTGAGGTTTCTTTTTGGTCTTCCTGCTCACCTGTCATCTTAATCGTGACACCCTCTGGTGTTGAGAATGCGTTTAAGTGTTGCTGAATTTCAGCTACAACTTCGTTCGCATTGTAGTCTCCCGTTACATTCGACGATAATGTAATCACACGTTTTTGATCAATACGTTTGATACCTGCATAGCTATTCGAGTATTCTACTTTAGCAATTGCTGAAAGCGGCACCTGACGGACCCTACCCCCTGACGCCATGTCGCGATAGGTAAGCGGAAGATTCATTAGCAGATTGATATCATTACGTTGTTCTTCCTTGATACGCAACTGGATTGGATAGTCATCATTTTCATCACGGAACCTAGACACTTCATATCCATAAACTGCAGTTCCCAACGCACGTCCAATATCAGTTGTTGAAATGCCTTCACGGTTCGCTTTCTCGCGATCAATGTTGATCAGGATCTCTGGTTTATTGCTTTGAAAATCAGACTTCAATTCTTCTACACCACCGATTTGTTTGGAATTAAGATAGCGTTTAACGTCATCAGCTGTCTTTGCAAGCAAATCAAATTTATCAGCCGCGATATCAATATTCACAGGCTTACCGGTTGGCGGACCACCTTGCTCCATGTCTACAGAGATTTCAGCTCCCTGTATTCCTTTTACTGCTTCACGAATTTTATTCAGAAACTCCCTTGTGGACTGACCACCACGCTCAGAGAATTTAACAAATGCTACAGAAACTTTACCCAAATGCGGACTTGCATTTCCGCCCGCCTCAAATGGATTCTCACTTGCGCCTATAGCAACATTTGAGATAACAGACTCTACCATAGGATTATCTTTACCAAGCGTTGCTATGACTCTATCTTCTACAATGCTGGTGACAGAGTCCGTTACCTTTTGATCCGTTCCGATAGGCATGCGAACAAAAGCATACACGAAATTAGGATCACCTTGCGGGAAGAATACAACGGCTGGTTTACGAATCGCTGTGAATACAAGTGAAAAGATAAACAACGCTATAACACTAAGTCCTACAAGTATTGGTCTGTAGCGATACAGTGTCCAGGTAAGTAATTTTTTATATCCATTCTGAACTTTTGGCCATGCCGAAGTTTGGAATGAAGAGATAACATTCTTAATAAAGAAATGATGTGCTGCATATAGCAAGTACATAAGCACTACAAAATTTCCAAGACCAAAGTTGATCAAGTACGAAACAATTGTGATACCTGCAAATACGACAGTAGTTATTTTAAAACCTTTGCTAAACTTAGGCTTGTCGCCATGATCATGATCATGAGGCTTCATAAAGTCAGCCGCAAACACAGGATTAATAATGTAGGCCACCAATAAAGAAGCAATCAAGGCTATAATTAAAGTGATAGGCAAATACATCATAAACTTACCCACTATACCAGGCCAGAAGGCTAGTGGAATAAACGGTGCAAGTACAACCATGGTACCAGATAACACGGGAAGGAACACCTCTCCAGCTGCAATCTTGGCTGCCTTTCTGATAGGCACTTTACCGTTGTCAAAAACACGGTGCGTATTTTCTATGACCACAATCGCATCATCTACTACAATACCCAATGCGAGTAAGAATGAGAATAACGTCATCATGTTCAGCGTGAAACCTATCGCTGGAAAAACGAGGAATGCGATAAAGCTGGAGATCGGTACCGATAAACCAACAAACATAGCATTGGTGACGCCCATGAAGAACATGAGGATAATTGTTACCAGCACAAAACCAATAATGATAGTGTTGATCAGATCATGAAGGGTAGTTCTTGTATTCTCGGACTGATCAGCAGTAACCGTAATATCAAGGCCTTGTGGTAAAACCCCTTCTTCATATTCTTTTATGATTTCATTAATTTGATCAGAAGCTGCAATCAAGTTTTCACCATTACGCTTTATAATATTAAGCGTGATTACGTTCTTCTTGTCCAGGCGAGAAAAGCTTTCTTGTTCTTTGTTCGTATCAACAACTTCAGCAATGTCTTTCAAATAAACCTTGCCTCCTTTTGTTGAGCCAATAACCGTATTGGCTATTTCCTCAGCGCTTGCATATTCACCGCTCACACTGATTGACCTTTTCATGCCACTAACCGAGAGCTGACCGCCCGGTACAATAACGTTCTCTCCCCCTATTGCCTGTCCGATGTCGTTCAATGCCACGCCTGCGAGTGCAGCCTTGTAAAGATCAACATTTATTTGTATTTCGCGATCCAATGCACCAACGATGTCTACCCTACGGATCTCTTTTAAAGTTTCAAAACGATCCTGCATTTGTTCTGCATAGCGTTTCAGCGTTTGCAAATCATAGTCGCCTGACAAGTTTACAAACATGATAGGCGCTTCAGAGATATCAATGTCAATAACCTGCGGATCATCTTCCAGGTTGGAAGGCAGATCAGGCTTTGCTTTATCAACAGCATCTTGCACTTCGCGCTTGGCCTGCTGTACGTCAACATCAGTTTGAAACTCGATGATAACGTTACTGAAATTTTGAAGTGAGTTACTGGTAATTTTCTTTACACCAGCAATAGACTTAACCTGTTTTTCAATGTGTTTCGTAATCAGGTTTTCTACATCTGTTGGAGGCGCACCGTTATAAATAGTTGCCACATAAATTTGCGGGAACACCACCTCAGGAAAATTTTCCTTTGGCAGGTTATTATACGTTACCATACCGGCAATACAGATAATAATAGTAGCTACATAAATGGCTATTTTATTATCGATTGCCCAACTGGTGAGTCTAAATTCTTTTTCTACGTCTTGCATACGTTTCTAATTTGAATGATTATTAAATCAGTTTCTTAAAATTTAATTAGATCGCCATCATTTAAACCCTGATAACCAACTGTGATCACTTTATCACCAGCTTTTAATCCAGTTACCTGAGCTTCATTTCCGTAAACGCCTTCAATAGTAACTGTCTTTTTACGTGCTACAGTTTCCTTTCCATTTTGCTCTGCAATGTATAGTACTTTTTCATTGTTAAGCGATTGAATTACGTTAACCGGAACAACCAGTGCTGAAGCCTCTGACTTAAAGACAACTTTGATGTTGGCCGTCATGTTTGGGCGAAGATCGGGAAGGGATTTAAGATTAACTTCAACGTTGAAAGTTCTTGATAATGGATCGATGTTCTTTCCTACAAATGTAACCTTAGCTTCAATGTCCTTTTTAAGTTCAGGTACGTTTACAATTACGTTGTTGCCTTTTTTAATCTGGGTAACATAGGCTTCAGAAACATTGGCGGTTAATTTAAGATCATTTCCATTTATGACCCGTACGGCTGGCTGGCCGGGTGCAATATTCTCACCTATTTTTAAATGCACTTCATCAACAGTACCAGAAATTGGCGACTTAATACGAAACATGGCATTTTGTTCCTGTAAAGATTCCAATTGCTTTTCAAGGCTTTCTTTACCCGATCTTACCTCCAGGAATTGAACTTCTGTTCCAATTTTTTGATCCCAAAGATTTTTTTGTCGATTATATTTGGAAGTAGCCAGCTCTAATTGAGATTTCATTGACTCGATATTTCTTGCAACGACTGAGTTGTCAATCTGGGCTAAAACCTGACCTTTAGCAACCTGCTGACCTTCCGTCACAAATACTTGAGTAATTACACCCGGTGACTGAGCACTAACCAAAATATTATTGTCGGATTCAATACTACCTTGAGTTTGTACGTAATGATCAAACTTGCGCGGTGCTATTTCGGCAACGGCTACTTCTTTTGCTTTCGCTGTTTTCTTTGCGTCTGGGTTTTCGTTTGCTATCTGCTCCTCAAGTTTTTTTATCTCTTTCGTGAGATCAGTCTGCTGAGTCTTCAGTTTATCTAACCGGGCTTTTTTATCATTGTCTGGAGCTGCACTGCACGCCGCCAATAATCCAGCAACAGTAACTGCAATAAGTAAACGTGAGTAGATATTAGATTTCATATATGTATTTTTAACGTGAGTCATGGGATTATTTTTTTTCTTCGGTAGTTGTTGGGGTTAATTTTCCATAGGCCTTGTCAAGGTCTACCTTGGCTACAAGCGCATCATATAAAGCATTGTAGTAGTTCACTTGTGTTTCTTTCAGGCTACTTTCAGCAGTAATTACTTCAAGGTTTGAGCCAACACCTTGCTGATATTTGATTTTAGTAATCCGCGCTACCTTTTCAGCTAGTACTCTGTTTGCCTCCTGTACCTGAAGTGACTTAGTCGCATTTAAATAATTTATCGATGCCTTTTTTGTTTCAAGATCAATTGAGCTTTCTAGTTGCTTAAAGTTGTTTTCTAATTTAGCCTGATTAAGCCGTGCCTGTTGTACACTAGAGTATTGCCTAAGACCACTAAATAAAGGAACACTTAATGAAATGCCATAATTAGAGTATTGATACCATTTATCGGGACCTATTGTTCCATAATCTTTAACGTTAGAATTGGTCTTAAATAATCCGCTAACATTAGGGGATTGAGTTTGATATCCTATATTATAAAAAGCATTTAAGGTTGGAAGGGACTTTGCACGTTTGGCCTTAATATCAAGGTTCTGTAGCTTATGATTTGTCTGGAGTATTCTATAATCAATTCGTTGATCATAGGTCATGTTAGATGAATAACTTGAAACTATACCAGGATCAACCTGAAGCGAAGCGATGTCGCCAACAACTTCAAGCGGTTGGTTTTGTGGATAGTTAATTTGGAATTTTAATAACTGGATTCCCAATTCCTGCACACCATGAAGCTTATCACGCTCCGATTTAAGGTTATTAAGTGTTACCATAGTTCGGTCTACATCTATTTCTTCTGCAAAACCATTTTCATTTAATGCTTTAGTGTTCTTTAACAAAGAGTCAACTCGATTAATATTATTATCAAGAAGATTTACACGATCATTATTAATAAGCACCCCATAATATGCTTTAGTAACATCTTCAATAATTTGTAGATTAGTTTTCTCAGCGGTCTTAACTGAAAGTTCGCGGTATGTCTTCATTGCCGTCAGGCCCAGAAAATAAGAGCTGTTAAAAATTAATTGATTAACTGTAATGCCAGCATTACCATTACTTGGTAGCTGAAAGAAATTTTGTGCAGCTACAACATCACCTCTCTTAATGCCTGGTACTGTTGAAAGATCTCCTCCTATTGAAGGTCCATCTGGATTATATGTGGTAAAAAAACGAGGAAGTTTTATGTTATCCTGTAACGAGACAGTACCAGATATCTGGGGTAATCCTGCAGACCTATTTTCTAGTATAACATTCTCTGCTATCTCCACGTCAAGCACTGCATTCTTCGCATTCACTGAATTCTGCAGAGCATAAGTGATACAATCATCTAATGTAAATTGTTGGGGATTTGGATTTTGCTGTGCTATACCGAGCACTGGCAAAAACAGAAATAAAATTTGATAGAAACGTCTCATGCGTCTTGTATTTAGGGTTGCTGATTAATTTTACTTTTATACTTTATATAAAGTTTTTTTCCTTTATCGGTACAGAGGCCATACACGAAGTGATCGAATATCTGCAGTTGTACATCTGCAAGTTTGAATTTATCTATAGGGAAAATTCTGTGATCGAAGGGCAACGGTATCTGCTCGATCCGGATTGCAGCCATCACTTCGGGGTCTACATCTTCACGGTAATAACCTTCTTCAATTCCTTGTTTGATATTTCTAACCACCGAATCGCGTACATATTTATTTTTATGATCCAGCCAAGCACTCCATGCTTTAGGGTGATATTTCTGAAGATCGAATAACAGTGCAGGATTCATCTCTGTCATGTCTTTGCGTAAGCAGACTGAGATCTTTGCTAATTCATCAATTGCATTAACTGCGGTAGTTGTCAATAATTCGTATTGTTTTTTACTTTCGCTTATATGTATTTCTGAAGCTGTTGTTACAAGCTCCTCCTTGTCAGCAAAATGTTGATAGAGGGTCTTTTTAGAAACAGCCAAGTGCCGCGCAATATCATCCATTGAAATGCTGCGAACTCCATATTTCATAAAAAGCTCCACTGCTCCATTTAATATCTTGTCTTTAACACTTACTTCTTCCATATCTGGCGTAAAACTATGGAAACTTTTAACATTTCAAAAGTTTCCAGTGTTTCCATTAACGCCTAACCCATTTTTTTGTTACACGTTTTTTCGAATGTTTAAGGTAGGTATTTATAAAAATCGTTCACAAACGTTTGAACCCTACGCTTTTTCGTTAGAAATATTTTTATCCAAACGGCACCATCTATCTTTCATTTTACTTTTAAATGCCTCGCGTTGCTCTGGCGACATGCTAGAAAACTTTTCATAAATTTTACCTTTCCAATGGCCGCGGTGATGACTCTGCCAGCCTCCGCGACATGGAGTCGAGAATAAAATTTTAGATAGCACCAGTAAACCCAGTGCTTGCCAAAAACTAATAAATGGTCCGTTAAATAGTACTGGCACCAGCCAATTCCATAGTAACATGGTTACGTAACCGAAGAGCACCAAGAATAAAAATCCCAGTACAACGCATCCAACTATCTTCCAACCTTTTCTCATAATTCAATATTTTTAGTATCCTTAACAACTACATGGGCTGTAGCTAAATCTCATCATATAATTTTTGTAATCGCTTCCTTAAAGCCAGGATGGCATATCGCTTTCTTGATAACAGCGTGTTTATAGACACACCCGTTTCTTCTGATATTTCTCGAAAACCTTTTTCTTCAATTTCATTCAATATAAATATAGCACGCTGTTCAGCAGGCAACTCATCCAACGCTTCCATGATGGCGTCCCACATGGCCTCACGTAAAAATGAATCTTCAGGTGTGTTTCCAAGATCAGGTAAAATCTCCTGTAATGTTATAGGTGCATCCTCTTCTGTGCCAGCATGAAAACCAAAGTCTGTCGGTTTAGGCCGTGAAGAATCTCGTCTGTAACGATCAATTATCTTATTACGCGCAACGGAAAACAGCCAGGATGTAACCCGATCCAAAGATTCAATGGTATCATACCCTGCAACAAATTGATAGAACACATCCTGCAGAATATCCTCCGCTTCCTCTACAGACGATACCCGATTACGGATAAAGCTCAGCAATCTGTCCTTCTCTCTAAGGAATGTCTGTTCTTTCAATTGCATGGCCAATTCCATAAGAAGTACATCTGTTTGTAGGTATAGACGGAATGGGTGGGGGATTTATTTGAAGAGTAAGTAAAAAAGTCCACGGACCACGGTCGACAGTCCACGGTTTGTGTTCTTAAAACAATTGTAAAATCCGTCACAGCCATATCATTTGATCAACCAAACGCAAAGTTTACGGTACACAACAGTGGACTGTCGACCGTGGTCTGTGGACCTATTCAATGCATCAACCTATACACCAACTCCCTAAATATCTGGCCTTCTGTGTCCGCGCCGGAGTTAACTCCTTTTAGTTTTAGATCGGCTTCTTTGATGCAGCCTATGTTGCTAATGATCTTTTGAGTTGGATATTGACGTAGCGCGAAGCTGTAGTCGCGTGCCGCGTAGGGACTGATTTTTAAAACGCTGACTAGGCCTTTGTCACTTTTATCTGGAGCTTGAGATCCGGCTAATAGCTTGCTGAAGAAGGAAAATAGAAATGCAACGACGGGTATCATGGGGTTCTTTTTTGTGTTGCCTTCGAAGTAATTAACAATTTTATTGGCTAGTAGTGTGTCGCGGTTAATGATGGCTTTTTGTAATTCAAAGATGTTGTATTCTTTACTTACTCCTACTTGAACCATCACTTGTTCTCGTGTTATTCCACCTCCTCCTTGGGATAAAGAAATCATGAGCTTGTCGATTTCGTTGGTTAGGCGATGCAAGTCGTTGCCTACATATTCGCATAAAGCCTGGATTGCCTTATCTTCTATTGCTAGTTTTTTTTCCTTAGCGTAGTCTGCAACAAATTCTGGAAGTTGATTATCGTAGAGCTTTTTGGTGTTGATGGTGATGGCGTATTGATCGATCTTTTTTCCCAGTTCTCTTCTTTTATCCAAGGGTTTATTCTTGTGGCAGAAGACCAAAACGGTACTTGGTACGGGTCTAGTGATGTAATCTAACAACAGCTTTGCTCCCGTTTCTTTGTTTAGATCTTGAATGTCTTGCGCTTCTTTTACAATGACTACCTGCCGCTCAGACATCATTGGGTATCTGCGGGCGTGAGTAAGAATTGTTGCCATGGCAGCGTCTTTGCCATAAACGATTACTTGGTTAAATCCCTTTTCAGCTTCAGTTAGAACATGTGCTTCCACATAATCTGAAAGGACATCAATAAAATAGTTCTCCTCGCCTTGAAGGAAATAAACAGGACTGTATTTCATTGCCTTAAGATCTATTAATATTTTCTTAGCATTTGCGTCCATCAATTCACTTGTTTGCTTTTACTAAAAGTTACGGCCGTAAATATACCAACCAAAGCACCGGCAAGATGTGACTCCCACGAAATTCTTGGATCGCTAGGAAGTACACCGTAGAACACACCGCCGTACATAAGGATAATTATAATAGAGATCAACATAGAAATAAAGTCACGCCGGAATATGCCAAAAAAGATAAGAAAGAAAGCCAGTCCATATACAAGCCCGCTTGCCCCGATATGACTTGCCTGTCGCCAAGCGAAAAGCCAAACGAGAAAATTGGTTAAGAAGTAGCATCGGAGAAAAACGATACCTCCTATGCGTGCATAGAAGAAGAATAAAACGGTGCCTAAAAAAAGTAACGGTATGGTGTTGGAGATAAGATGGTTTATATCCCCATGTATTAATGGCGCGATGAAGATACCAATGATTCCTTGTAATGTAAGTGGAATAATACCAAAGCTAGCAAGCGGCAAACCTAACAACAGGTCTAAATAAAAAACGCCCCACATTAAAAAAACTAATTTGAAAGGAGTAGCAGAACTACCCCAGACTGATGATTGCGCCATGAAATTAATAATTGTGCAAATTAGCTATTGTCATGATGCCGGAATTATGGTTAGCGTGTTTTTTATAAAAACCTGATAAATATTTATGTACGTGTTTAAACTCAAGCAATCGCAAGGGAATCGCTTTTAAGTTTTTAATATCAACTCGTAGCTTCTGGCTGCTAGCTTTGAGCTGCTAGCTCAATTTTTTAAAAGTTTATGTTTAAGCTGCCAAAATTACTAAGCGCCATCAAATGAAGTATTACTTCATAATTTTTATATAACTATCTCATTACAAAATATTTAAATACTATTTACTTATAATAAATAAAGTAAGATCCAAGTAATAACTAAGAAAAACTAAGTAACAAAGATCTATAACAAGCCTTTTTATGGTGTAAATTCGATTACGTAGATGTTACTGAGCTGTTTGGCAATATTAATTCATATAATTCTGTAAACCAGTTACGTAAATCAAATTAAGAAAGTAACACTTACAGTTATTTTGCAAGCAGCCACAAATGGTGAACAGCCTTTGTCAATCCATAACTAACGCTATCGTATAAAAAAGATACCGTATTTTTTACTGGATGCGTAACGAAATGAAGTAATAGCTCCCTTTCACCATTTTTTTGGCGTCAGCTATCCGCAGATTATACGTTCCTGAAGTTTTTTGAATTGAATACGGTGAGTGACTAGCTCGCTTTCCGTTTGGCTGTAGTCGTCTTGGTTTGCTTGGTGGCCTTCTCCTCTTTTGCAGCTTGCCCTTTGGCTTTTTCCATTGGCTTCTTTTTGGCGGCGTCGATACTGGCTTTGAGGGCAGTCATGATATCTACAACCTTAGGCTCTTCTTCGGTTCTAGTTACAATTTCTTTACCCGCTATCTTCGCGTCAATGATCGATTTTAACGTATCGGTATACCGATCTTTCATCTCAATTTCGGTAAACTTAGTGGTCATGGAATCGACCAAAGTCTTGGCGAGTTTTAGCTGATCTTTGTCGGCCTTCACCTCAAGAAGTTGTGGCACTTCACGGATGCTTCTGACCTCGTTCGGATAACGAAGTCTGTACAAAATAATGCCGCCTTCATGGGGCGTTAACAAAACCGGTGTCTCACGATCGCGAAGCACAACTTTACCTACTCCTATTTTGCCGCTCTGTTTTAGCGTCTCACACAAAAGTCCATAGGTTTTTGCCGCAATGTCGCCATCGGGACCTACAAAGTACGGCGCCTCAAAAAGCGTTGGATGTACTTCTTCTGTGTTTACAAAACCTTCTATTTCAATAACCTTCTCGCTCTTGAGTTTTACTTTATCAAAATCCTCCTGCTCCATAATAACATATTGCCCAGGCTCGTATTGATACCCTTTTGTAATGTCTTCGGTGCGCAAAGTCTTACCCGTAACTTTATCTTTCTTCTCGTACGATACGGGGTTATGCCCCTCTTTGGTTAGCAAATTAAAACTAATGGATTGCGCGGCATCTATGGCATTATAGATTCTTACCGGGATTGTTACCAAAGAAAATTGTATGTGACCTTTCCAGATTGCTCTCATAACTTGTGTTAGATAAAAAATTGAACCAGGAGGTGCTAAGGTATTGAAAATGTTCTTACTTACAAATTCAATAACTGGTTTTTATACGTGCTTTCAAATCGTGTAGAATGCTATATAATCCGAAGTAAGTTCGGTTTATATACAAGGCATCTCTTACGCCTCTCGGCTTTTTTGATTCTCGTATTTCCTTCATTTTAGATAAGTCTTCACCAAATGAATACAGCTGCTCAAAATACTTTTTGTCTGCAAAGTCAAAAAAATCGTGCCTGAAGGGCCGGCTTAATAGTCCGACTAAAGCGCTGAAGATTTCGGTAAAGACTTCCTGCTGCTTTTCGGTATCGTCTTCATAAATGAAATGAAGCTGGCGGAAAACCTTGTCGCGTTTCTTGATATTATCTAATAGATCTGGATCTAGCAGCTGGAAGTAGATCTTATGAAAATCTTCAGGAATAACCTTTACACATCCGAAGTCAATGATGCCAAGCTTGTAATCTTCAGTGATTATAAAGTTACCGGGATGTGGATCGGCATGCATTGTTCTAATGGTATGCATTTGAAAATGATAGAAGTCCCACATGGCTTGTCCGATGCTATTGGCCTTATCTTGGGGCAGCGGTGTGTTTTGTAATTCACCCAACATCTTACCATCGAGCCAATCCATAGTAAGAATCTTGGCGCATGAAAATTCAGGATAGTATGTAGGGAACACAATGTTTTTAATGTGTCTGCTTTGATGAGAAAGATCCATAGAACGTGTTAGCTCCAAAGCATAATCGGTTTCCTCCATCATTCTCATTTCTACTTCCTGGATGAATTCTTCATATTCGATAGCATTGATTTTAAACATGAAGAGCGCGATGGGCTTAACCATTGCCAGGTCAGACTTAACACTATCACCTACCCCGGGGTACTGAATTTTAACTGCCAGTTTTTTATCACCTTTCATGGCCTGATGCACCTGCCCCATGGAAGCCGCATTCTTCGCACTGTGTGTAAACATATCAAAAATGTGCTCCGGACTTTTACCGAAATGTTTTTGAAAAGTTTTCACTACAAGTGGATAAGAAAGCGGTGGAGCACTGTATTGTGCCATGGCAAATTTTTGCTGATAAGCGCTGGGTAACAGATTTTTATCCATGCTTAGCATCTGTGCAACTTTAAGCGCGCCTCCTTTCAACTCGCTCAAGGAATTGTAAATGTCTTTTGCATTGTCGGCATGAAGTTCATCTTTCGTAACCTCAGAATTCATGAGTTTTCTACCGTAATGCTTTAGATAATTTGTGCCAATCTTTGCGCCTGCGGCAATGAATTTGGTTGCCCGCTCTACTTTCGTGACGGGCATTTTATCGAATTCTTTCATCTTTCCCCTGTAGTAGTTAATCGTTAATAGTTAATAGTTAATCGCTAATCGTTAACTGTAATATCCCGTATGGGAAAAATAAACTACTTCATTTTGAATTGGTAGATGAATTTGGCGAAGTCGATAGCTGAGTCAATGGCGCCTTTGCCAATAAGATCGAACGCAAGGTTAACAGACTTTTCGATGGCAACATCGGTGCGTTCAAAACCTGGACTGTTATCATCTCTCCAGAAGATGAGAATAAAACTCATGTGAAGCCAGAATAGCTGCGGATAGCGCTTGTCTAGAAAGGGACGGATAGCAACCTCACCATTGGTCTTCCCGGCAGTGAGCGTGTAATCAATAAAACTTTCGTACTCTTTTTTAAAATCTTTGATGAATTCGGGAATGATTTCAAGCTTGTTATAACCTTCTAATTGAAGCAGAATAAAACTGCGGTTTTTCTTAAGTATCTCTACTAATGCGTAATAAAAAGTGAGAATTTTTTCGCGTGCTGTAAATGACAAGAATGCCTTATCTACGTGAAGTGTCTTTACGGTTGTCTGAACAAAGTCTTGCCAAATTACCCGCTCAAGTGATTTGAAAGAGCCGAAATGATTATAGAAGTCTTCTACTTGTATGCCCAGCTCTTTGCAAAACTTAAACACAGAGACAGGCTTGTTGCCGTGGTTTAAAAGATATTCTATATACGTCGACTTAATCCGTTCGTCCAGCGCTCCAGCTGGTACTGCTGCGGACTTACGTGTTGATTTTCTTGTGGTTTCCATATGCTGTTATTAACATGATTCCGAACCAAAGGGTTTAATCTTGGTAGAATTTATTAAAACATCCAATACGGGCTATGTAAGATCCAATCGCAATCTCACAAAAACAGGCTCTCTAAACATTTTATCGGATGTGATCTTTGAGCAACTTATTTTGACTAGGAGCTGAGGTTCAATCCATGTGCTTAGCTTTTCATCGAAAAGTTTTCCGAGCACGTTTGGTGGTTTCTTAGTTTCCTTTACTTGCTTCATAGCTTGTAAAATTTCCTTGATCTTGGCATCATCAAAGCCCGTTCCGACTTTACCACGATACTGAAGCACATTTCCTTCCCTTTCTGCAATCTGCAATGCACCGAACGTTTGACCGCGATCACCTTTCCCTTTGGTGTATCCAATGATGATACAATCCCTTGTATTTCGGATCTTAACCTTCACCCACACATCACTTCGTTTACCCGGAAGATATTTGCCATCCGATTTTTTAGCCATGATGCCTTCTAGTTGATGTTCTCGTGCGGCTTCGAAAAGTGAAATGCCATCCTCCACAAATTCACTTACCCGATAAGGAGTTTCACCAATCCGCACAGCATCTTTAAGCCACTCCCTTCTTTTAAGCAACGGTTCGTTAATGATCGCTCTGCCATCTAAATAAAGACAATCAAAAATGTAGCAGTAAACCGGGCTACTTTTAGATAGCTTTTGAATGTTTGTTTCACCCGAGCTCATGAGCCGGCTGATGACTTTTTTAAAATCAGGTTTTCCGGTTTTGTCTAGGCAAACTATTTCAGCATCGAAGAGCGCACAGTTTGCACGGAATGCTTTGTCACCACTTAAAAGTTCAGGAAACTGTAAAGTGATGTCGCGTTCGTTTCTGTTTCTTATTTTTACTTGGCCTGCCTCCACCGCTATCAACGCGCGAATTCCATCCCACTTCACCTCATATATATAGTCATTTCCTTTCGGTGGCTTATCAGCGCTTTCAGAAAGCATGGGTTCAATTATGTGATGGAGATAATTTATTTGCGGATCATCTACACGTTCGAGCAACCATTCTTTTTCTTTGGTTTTATGTATCCTATATTCTCCTGTGATCTCTTTACTGTTTAGTCTAAAGTAAAAGCCGTCTTTCTTTTCTTTGGTGATCTGATATTTTCCGGTAGCATAAACCCACATCTCGCCTGCACCATATTGACCTTTCGGGATTTTTCCATCGAAGGTCAAGTATTCCATCGGATGGTCTTCGGTTTGCACCGCTAGTCGCTTTACACCCGGATAAGGTGGCAACCCACGTGGCACTGCCCATGATCTTAACACACCATTTTGTTCTAGCCGTAAATCGTAATGCAAGTGTGAGGCGTGATGCCTGTGCACTACAAAATTATTTCCGCTGGTATCAATGACTACCGCTTTTGGTTCTGGCGTCTTTTCAAAATCTCGTTTTTTAGAGTAAGTCTCCAGCTGTTCGGGCGACTTATGTTTTTCTGAGATGGGCATTTTTTTTGCCTTTGATTTTTTTGCCGGTCTATGGGTATGCAGCTCAACGGCATAGGCATCCATCCCTTCCCATGCGTCACCATCTTTTAATACTTTATCAAGTGCATTTCTAATATTGAAAACCTTTGGATTATCAATCTTAGTTAACTCATCCCAACTTAACGGCATTGACACTGGTGCACCAATTCTTCCGCGCAAGCTATAAGGTGATACTATACTTTGTCCGGAGCGGATTCTATATATATCAATAAGGATACGTCCTTTACGCGCGTCCTTTTTTATATGTAGGGTTGTGTCATTTGGATTCTGCTCTACAAATGGTTGGGCAATTAATTGCGCTGCATCAAACACCGTTGAAAAATCCCATCGTGGTTCTAATGGACAACAGATGTGAATACCTTTTCCGCCCGTAGTTTTTACGAAAGGTGTATACCCATAAGATTCAATGTGTGATTTCAAATCCAGTGCAATTGGAATCAGCGACTTGAAATTATATCCTTCTGGCGGATCAAGATCGAAGACCATATAATCCGGGCAATCATAAGTTGGCTTTCTGCTGTGAAGCTGATGAAGCTCAAGTGCGGCAGAATTGGCGAGCCACACCAAAGAAGCAGGCTCGGTGGCAATGATATAATCTTTTACTTCTTTGCCAAGGGTTACAAATTCAAGCCAGTCGGGTGCGTATTGTGGCCGGTTCTTTTGATAAAAGCTTTCACCGCCAACGCCTTCAGGAAAACGGATTAATGTTAATGCTCTTCCCTTAATGTGATTGAGTAATGTTGGTGCAATGTTCAGATAATAGGCAATCACTTCAGCCTTGGAGACCTCGTCATCGGGGAATAGGATCTTCTCAAGATTGGTAAGTTCTATTTTTCGTTTACCTACTTGCGTCCATTGTGATTTTTTTGCCATTAGTTCGTTAATAGTTAATAGTTAATCGGGGTAATTTATTAAAGCTGCTAAATTAAACTGTTTTGTGGATTTTTTCCATGTTTTAGATAGGACAGGTTACAAATTGGTTACAGAAATAACCTAATGGAATAGACGTGATCTGGGTGGCTCGTAAAGCCTTGAAACACTGGCAACATTTCAAAGAAGGATTATAGTGCCAAGATAAAAAAAATAGGTCAACTAACTAAAAGATTCATTTCACGCCTGCCGCCTGCCTGCCAACAATTAAATACATAAGTGAATAGGGCGCGGGGAAAATACATATTGTCTAAACAAGCCTATGGCTATTAGAGGTGCCTTAGATATCATACCATCAAACCCTCTATTTTATTTTCCCGTGTAGATCATTTGGAGATGAAGTAAAAAGAATATTCGCTGCTATTTATTTAATTTTGTTTTAAGCAAGACCCGTTACTAACTTACATAGATTCGTACATTAGGCACTGAGCCTGATAGCACCCGTTATAGCTGATGTTAGCAGCTGGGCATTTTGCACAAATCTATAAATGTGTCGCTGTCCATGCTAATAGTTTAGCACTAGGCAAGAATATTAATTGCGCTAAAATTGTCCCCAAGAGTCGAGCAACCGTCATATACACAATATATTTTCTAAAAGTTGTCTCCGAGCATTTTCCCATTGTCACATCATCTGTCATTGTCGACAGGTGTGGGTCAATAAACACAAACATTAAAATGGTCGCAAAGCCATTAACAAATGCAGAGAGATTACTTGCTGTCGTCCTATACTCCGGATTTAGATAGGATGCGTAAACAGCCGACAGAACTCCAATAGTCAAAATTGCAACTGCGAAAATATTCAAAACAAAGATTCGCCATGGAAATTCAGAGTCCAGTTTTATTTCAGTTATATTTTCCTTTGTCGGCAAGGTCATATTGTCTTTGAAGTAGAGAACGCCCGCCTTTGAAAATCCATGGAGTAGTAGTTTTCCCAATGATTTATGAATGCTGAAATCTGCTACCGCTTTTGAAAGAATTCTCTGAAATGTCGGAATTAGAAGTGCTCCAATAATTGTCGCGAAGGAACAAGTCAAAATGATTAGTCGAAAGGTGTCAAGGTTGTCAAACACGCCAAGCTTGATATCATTCTCAACGGTCTTTGCTAGAAGTGGTGCCTGAAATCCATTCGCTGTCCGCGATACCAAAACAAGAATGTTAAACAATGCAAATGAAATTGCTATTCGCCCAGTCCTAATGCCTACAATTCTCACCGAATATGAAAGAGTCGTAATCAGGTTAATTACAAATGTCAGAATTAGAACTATTAATATTTGTGTGGTCATCTTGTAGATAATGCCTTGCTCCTAACGTTCGCATATAAAGCGCGCCGACAGTCCAAATTATTGATCATCAAACTCTGCCGGCATGCTTTATATGCATCCTAAGTTAGCAAAACAATTTAAATTGAGTTTGAGAAAGAACAAAAGAGTGGAGTAAGGCTACTATATGCAGAGGAATATATGATTCAGTCAACAATGATAGTCACCTCTCTTTTCTACTTTGATTTTGGACAGTTCACTAGGCATTAAGCCTGTTTATAGGATGTAAAATCAAGAGTAGTGCTTGTTCTGTAACATAAATAGATAAGAATATGAAGTATTTAGGTATTGACATTCAACTCTAATTCTCCCTTTGTGTAACGCCACTAATGCAAAATGCGAAGTGCCAATAACATGAGAAATTACTCCGTCACTGTCTGCGAGCGGCTTGGTGGTAACGGCGTTAGGGCCTGAAGGGCCATTTAAATATCCCCTTCGTCCGAACGAGTTTAATGAACTAAACTATATTTATTTAATTCCTGCCGAGGCGGGAATAGCGATTTTGAGTGCGCCTGGCATGGGCAATGGTATTAAAAAGATACCGAATATCCCGCAGAGAATGAAAGTCTCTCCTGGCGAGTATGAAGCCATTAGCAAGTCGCAAGGTTGTTTGTCGTTTAGTGAAGATTGGATTGTGCTTCCATATCACCTTGCAGTTAAAAGAGCTCCCTTTTCCATTAAGCTCCCTCAACGCTTACCGTGTCGCTTTAAGTGCGTCAACCTGGCTCTCTAATCCTGCTGGTGTATTAGACGTACCCTATGATTGACCTGGCACGACCTGCAAACCCACATCCTCCATATCACACCCGGTAATCGATGCAGGAACAAAGCAAATTAAAGCGGCGTGGCAGATGTTACTTTTCCTGCTGAAATGTGATACGTGCTGCAGTTTGCACTTTACACTCCCACTGAATTTTATTCCCGTTTTCATGGAGCTGGTAAAGTTAAGTTTTACACTTAACTTGCTGTCCTATTTTCGAGGTCCATTTACTACATGACATAAGGACAGGATTTATCTTAGATCCAATATATAAATTGCAATGAAATTAAAACTTATCACTTTGGTGGCTGCATCTGTATTAGTTGGCTTTACTGGATTAATTTGGCTTGGCTTCGCATTGTTAATTATCGGTTGTCTTACACTATACATAAAGCGTTGTAAGTGGATATTGTGGTTAAATAAAAGGACAACGCTGAAGACCGCAGCTTACTTCTCGGTAATCGTTTTGTTTGCAGCTATTGTAAGAATATTCATTGGGGGGATCTATAATATCCCAAGTGAATCTATGCAAGATGCATTGGAACCTGGTGACAAAATCCTTGTCAGTAAATTAGCCTATGGGCCTTTGGTACCTTTTGGTAATTTTATTTCCGATTTAAGCCATGCGTGTGACTATGCTACACCTTCACCATCATTGCCACGCAAACGCTTAACCGGCTTTTCGGCTATAGAGCGTGGAGATATCTTTGTATTTACCATACCCCAGAAAAGTAATCAAGCCATTATTAAAAGGTGTATTGGACTACCCGGTGAAAGGATAGCATTAATAAATACCCAAACACAAATCAATCAAACATTTCTACCAGCTCTTGGCACTGAGAGACAACACTATGAAGTATGGTTTAAGACAACGAAGCCATTGGCAAAGGTTGCAAAAGAATACAGCCATAAAATCAACATGTTCGACTTTAAGCCAGACGGGAAAAGTATCAGGCTATATTTAAACCCGCTAGAAAAAAATAAGCTAGTTTCATCAAACCTGCCCGATTCAATATCACAGATAATAAGCATTCCAGATTCTGTACCGCATGTTTATCCATGGAATTCATTATTCTCCAAATGGAGCGCCGATAATTTCGGGCCAATCCAAATTCCATACAAAGGATTAACAATAAAGCTGGATGAGTATTCCTTTGCTCTTTATGAAGAAACTTTGGAGAATTATGAAGGCATAACAATCAGAAAAATTGATAGTAAATTTTACTGCAAAAACCATGAAATAAAGGAATATACCTTTAAACAAGACTATTATTTCGCTTTGGGTGACAATCGAATCAATTCATTCGATTCTCGTTTTACTGGCTTTATTCCCAAGAGCAATATTGAAGGTAAGGCAGTTTGCATATTGTTCTCATTCAATAAGGCCTCTTTTGACTGGGCAAGAACATTCAAACTATTGTAGTGCCTAAATGCATCCACGTTCTAACAACCCATCCCCGATGAGACTCAAGGTAGGCCATCATTTCAAATGTTTTTGCAATTCATTTTTTAAAGCTTCATTATTAAGATGCGGTAGATTAGGATTAATTACATCCCCATTCTTGCCCACAAGAACGTAATGTGGAATCCCTGTAATATTGAAGTTACTACTCAAATAATTCCACTCATCTTCTGTAACCCTGTAATGCTCTCCTTTTATATCAGTAATCATGTTCGACCACGTGTTTTCTGGAGAAGAGTGATTTGTGATATAGACAAAAGTAACATCTTCGCCTTTCATTTCGTCCTTTAAGGATTTGATTTCTTGAATGCCCGAACGGCAAGGCCCACACCATGTTGCCCAAAAATCAATATACACTACTTTGCCCTTATATTTCTCTATGATGATATCAAACACTGATCCTGCGGTTTCTGATTTGGACAACTTATTCACCACATAACCAGTCTGACTTTTATTAGATTGAATTTTCATCTTTATCTGCTGATTACAAAAGGACATGTATTCAGCAATGAACGGGGTGGATACCTGAAGCTGCATCTTTCTTATCTCTTCCTCTGACACTGGCGACATCTCAGCAACAATCCTGCCCAACCGGTCCTGACTTGTCATTAGGTCAGTATTAAAACCCTGTTTTACACCCAATACCTTTTGTACATTCTCATTACGAGTGACAATTTTGTTTTGAGTAAATAAATCGTTTATGAAACTACTGTGTTTGTTAAAAAATTGCTTCCACAATTCCAGGTTTAATAACTGATAGGATCTCTTCTTTTCAGCAATTAACGTGTTATTACCTGCTTTAAGCGCTTCTAACAATAGCTTCTCATCATTAGTAAATTCTATCCCTTTTTCTAAAAGATATCTCTCTACTACAGCAATGTCCACAGTTTCTTTTGCCGGTTTGTACACTTCCCGGAATTTATCAAAATACTTCATGTAGAATTCAGCAATATTTCTCCAATACTTTTTATCTAATTCTCGTTGAGGGCCCAGATATTCGATCATTCTCTTTTCCTCTTCGGTAAATAAGTAAGAAGTTTTCTTAAGCTCGTCAATTATATCTAATGCTGTGTATGATACATTTCTATCACCGCGTATTATTTCAAGATATTTAAGCCTATTTACAAATGTGTAGTAGTGTGAACTCAAAGCCGCTAAGTGGTCGTTAGTATTTTCGTTAGTAATAAAATTAAAATAGTCGCCAGTTAAAGAATCAATTTTGATAGGCAGGGTTCTCTGTTCTTCTGGTATTTGATTCTTTTCGCGGTAAGCACTTTCTACCCTCCACTGATACTCCATCATGTTACACATATAGAGATACTCTAAATCCAATTTTGCAATTTGCATGGCTTTTCTACTTACAGTACTGGCTTTACCAATCGAGTCAAGGGACCTCATGTCCTTTCCTTGTAAGTCTAGGCAGTGAGCTTTATACTGAGAAGGTGACATGTTCAAAATGTTACTCAACACCCACAGATAGTTATAGCTATAGATATGCTGTAGGCGCAACAAATCAGAATTAACTTTCGCAACGTCACCCATAAAAAGGTTGCCATTCCCATTGCTACTTTGATCTATCAATTGAAATGCCTCTTTTCCAGGTTCAAGGAAAACAGTCCCGTTGAAAACAGATGAGGTGACAACAACCTCTTGCGGGTAATAGAGTGGTACTTTCGTTGAGAAATAACCATTGTCAGATATGGCAATCAGATATGAATTACTTTCCCCTGTAATAATATCCTTGGCACTTACTTTAAGGCTTTTAACACCGATGCGTGGCGAGTATCCTTTAATATATCCACTATATGTCGCAGAATCTAAATTAAAAATTGGAAGCTCATAAGGCTTATCATTAACAGGCTTCTGTGGTACCAACATAGTCATATTTTTGTTGTACGGTGTTAAAGATTTAGCCGATTCACCAAATCTGTACATTCCATTTTTGGCATCCTTTACGAATAGCTCAATCGCCTTTGTTTTATTTCTTATTTGAATAGAGCCTGAACCTTTTTTAAGCGTAATCGGGCCGTACTGCCAAATTTGATTTTTATATACAGCAACATTATCAAATAGACTCAATTCCCAAGTCCCTGTTTCTGTATTAAACCAATTGCCTGCCAGCACATCTGGAATTAAGGATTGTCCGCCTAGCTTTATCTGTATATCAAAAATGGCCCAATTTCCTTCTTCATTGCCTTCACCAAAGTCAATTGCCGTAATGGAATGGTCAACTTTAGGAAAAGTTAATATGTAGCTTATCTCACCCGATAAGGGCAGAGTATATCGCTGATTCAAGGGAACGCCGTTTGCTCGCCTAACAAATAGTTTTTCACCACCACTTGCAGATCTGATAAATGTTTGATCAGGAATATAAATCCAACTGCCAGGTCCTGGTCCAAAAGCAACATGGAAATGTATTATTGTTGTCGTGTCAGTCAATTCAATTTTATTGATTGCTAACTCTGATACATTACTATATCCAAACTTCGGTTTATCAATTACAATCTGTGAGTAAGCATTCGCGATTAAGAAATATGAAAGAAGAATTAGGAGAATAATTTTTTTCATTATTGCTTGTGTTAAATAGTAAGGCCCTTAGTATACAAAGTTTGTGACTACTCACTTAAGCGCCAAAAAATTTTATAAATTTGTCAACATATTAATCCAGTAAGCTATTTGTCTCTAAATGCATTGGGATTTCATATTCGTCTAATACTTTCTGCAATATTTTTTGACGAGGGTCTTCACACAAATGACCGGGCAATGCCGCAAGTGCAAATCGAATTCTGAGGTTTAGGAAATTAAAACGTCATGCATTCAATACTGCTTCCAAACAAACTAAGTGTTACATGGGCACAACCTTTTAAAAAGGGTCAATGATTGTCCCACAACTTGATCCATGTTGTAATAACGGTAAGTCCCTAATCTTCCAGTGAAATATACATTATTGAATGTGTTTGCTAATGTTTCATACTCTTTAAAAATCTCATAGTTCTTCGCTTGGGGAACCGGATAGTATGGGTCGCCCTTCCAGGTTGGATACTCGTAAGAGATGCTAGTTTTTTCGTGCACTTGCCCAGTTAAGTGTTTATACTCTGTAATTCTAGTGTATTCAAATTCATTGGGAAAATTTACAACCCCAACCTGCTGAAAAGTGGATTTGTTAATAGTTTGATGTTCGAAAGTTAATGATCTATAC
>CAXSCR010000022.1:31492-60989 GCA_964235605.1 uncultured Cyclobacteriaceae bacterium
GGTAGTTTTCCAAAACGATAATTGAAGTATTCATCTATTGGTCCAGTATAAACGAGATTCTTGAACGAAACGCTGTTCTTAATGTCGCGAAAGTCTGCACTCAATCTCACATCAATGTTCTTGTGCGATAACATTCTTTCGAACATTGTTGTATATCCATAAAGTGGCATGAATTGATATTTGTCTGTAAAATATCTGTCATCTTCATTTATTCTGATTGGTATACGTGATATAACAGCTTTATCAAGCTCATGTGGAAAAAGATCCCATTGCTTTTTAGTATAATTTCTGAAGAATAGATCATAAAGTTCTCTTCCAACCTGGCTAACAACAACATCTTCCGACGTTTGTATTTCCGGAATTCGCTCACGTTTACTTTCAAAAAATTCTAATAACTGTGTGCTATTAAGATTCAGCCCGTACAGATTATTAATTGTAGTTAAATTTATAGGCATTGGTAAACACTTACGATTAACATATGAAAGAACTTTATGTTCATATGGTCTCCATTCCGTGAAGTTCGAAAGATATTCAAATATTTCCTTTGCATTTGTATGAAAGATGTGAGGTCCGTATTTATGAATTAGAATTCCATCTGTATTATAGTAATCAAATGCGTTGCCGCCAATGTGATCTCTTTTGTCTATAATCAGGATTTTATTATTAATACTACTCAACCGTTCAGCCAGCACGCATCCTGCGAAACCAGCACCTACAATTAAAAAATCATACATTCTGAAAGTTGTTTCCAACAAATATTTCTAACCATCTGATACATTTTTTAATATCATTTTGATGAAACTTGATCATCTGGCTTATATAATAACTGCTTGTTAGCAAAATCATACAGTGTTAGTCGTCTTAAATCATAATACGCCTTCCAGAAAGCTTTTAAGGCTTGAATGTAACTACGCTTGGCATTATCCTTCTGTTCCAGCGCAATGTTAAGATTGGTAATATCAATTTTGCCAATGAGGTATCGGTTTTGAGAAACATTATAGCGCTCTTGCGCAACTTCATCCGACTTCTTCGTTATCTCTATCTGTAGCCTGAGCATTTCGAACTGAAGTACCTGTGTAGTAATAGTCTGTTCAAAATTTACTTCATCTTGTGCAATGATGTAATCATTCAGGCGCTTATTCGCGAATGCAGTTTGCATGCTTGCATGATTGCGTCCCCAATTCAAAATAGGGATAGTAAAACCGACGTTCAACGTTTGTTGCTTTTGCGGATCTACATATATGTCGTTGACGACCGGAGCAGAGTTATTTAAACCATAGGTAGCATTCAACGAAGTTGAAAACCGATCACCTTTTGCCTGTGCTACGTCCCGTTCGGCCTCCATTCTTCTACGCTCGAACGCAATATAGTCTGCCCGGTTCTGCCTGGCGTATTGCAAAGCCTCCTCCACTGTAACTTCAAACTGGGGTATCGTTTCAGGCATAATAAGCCTAAAGTCTTCTCCAGCTTTCAACCCCATAAAGCTTCGCAAGCTAAGGCGGTTTGTCTGAAGATCAAGATTGGCTTGAGCAACATCTTGCCTTGAACGCAAGAGCTGTAATTCTACTTGCAGCAATTTATCTTGTGTACTTGTGCCTATATTAAACCGTCCTTGTTCTATCTTATAAATGGTGTCATTGTTGGCATAATTAAACGTCGCGATCTGTACATTGATCTGTTCGAGTAGCACATCAAAATACTGACTCACAACCTGACTTGAAATAAATTCCGCTTGTTCAACAAATGCCCGTCTGGATTCCTCATACACAAAAGGTTGTATTTTTCTATCCCATTTATAGCGGTTAAATGCAAAAATGGGTTGAGACAATTGGATATTCATAATTTGTCCGCTCCATTGCGTTTCGCGCGTAGACATATTATTAAAATTGTATAAACTTGTATTTGCAGATATTTTACCACCCGTCCAGCGTATGGGTTGTTCCAGACCCAGATTAACCCCCGGGTTGGTCTGGTTAACAGGGCGATATTTTATGGAACCATCCGGTTGTTGGACAGGGATATATTGCTGGCTGTATGCTGGTGCATTTCCAGATAGAACAAGTTGTGGGTTATAACCCGTTTTAAAAGATCGATATTGCCAATAGCTTGTTTCCTTTTGCGTCTCGGCCTGTTTAGAAGCAGGTGAATGATCTTTTGCGAGTTGGATAACATCCTCAATGGAAAAAACATTTTGCCCGTTTGTTCTTAATGAGTGTAAGAGCATAAGGAGAAATGTCACCAAAATTATTTTTCTATTCATAATGTAGTTAAACAATAGAGTCTTGCTGAGTTGCTTTGTTGATTCTTGCTGGAGTTAGGATATACAGGTAAACCTATTGCTTAACCGTTACTTCACTTTCGTGAGCAAGATTAAGATTATCCGAAATAATTATTGTATCTCCTGGTAGAAGCACGCCACCTTTGTCCGGATGAGCGACTACAGTGTATGATGTGCTATTCTCTTGCCCTGTTTGAACATATGTCCAAAATGCTTTTCCGTTGACGTATTTAAAAAGTACTTCCTGGTTTTGCCTCAATACAATAGCAGATTTGGGAACTACTAACTGGCTGGCCACTTCCTTTTCAATCAGGACTTTAACGTTCATACCTTCCCATAATTTTCCGTTATTTTTTATTCTTGCTTTTACGAGTACAAGTCCGCTTTCTTCTACCAAAGGATTAATCTCTGAAATGATACCGTTATAGGGTGTATTGACTGCGAAAGGAATTACTTTCACTTTATTGTTTACCTTAACATCTGCAATCTCTGATTCAATAAGATGAAATTCTACTTCAAATTCCTTGTCATCAATAATTGTACAAAATGCCTCTCCGGCAGATGTTTGTTCGTGGACATTCCGTTTTACGTTAGCCACTTTACCACTAAACGGTGCTTTTAGTATTGTTCCTGCAAGATTAAATTCAGCAGTTTTAAGCTCCCTCAACGAGGCAACATATCCCGAACGGATTGCCGCCGCTTCATAAATTGCAGGGGGTACACTATCTTTTTTCATTTTGCCCCGACCGTAACTTAATAACTCATCCTGCAAATTAATGGATGCCATTTTTAACGAGGTCTGAGCCTGCTCAATTCTTTGCCGGTATTCAAACTGGTCCAAAATGGCTATTGTTTGTCCAGCTGCTACAGAATTACCATTCTTTACATTCAACTGAAGCAATTCTCCTGCTACCTTGAATCTGAGTTCACTTTTTCTTAAAGCTTTTAGTTTGCCATTACAGATAATTTCTTTCTGGAAGGGTTTTTTCTTTAGAATCATTACATCAACCAGGTCCAGTTGCTTTTCATATATTCTCTTCTCGGTGTTGTTGGATTCACCTTCTCTCTTAGCATGATTGCAAGCTGAAGCAGAAAGTAAAAAGATTATAAATCCAACTGCATGTGGCTTGAAACTGATATATGATAAGAGGCACGCTTTACGGCTATGATAATTTTGGAACATATTAAGAATGCTTTATTTTATTTGATAACGGCAGAAAGAGAGGCAGGTAAATTACAATGGCTACAATTGAAAAGAGTAAACCGCCAATTATACCCGCGCTAAAAGCAAACCAGAATACCTCTCTCTCGCCATCAATAACAAAAGGAACAAGACCCAGGCCAATGGATAGTATAGCCATAACAACAGGAATGATTTTATGATTAAATGCTTTCAGGTAAAGTTGAAGTTTGCTTCCATACCTGCCTGCCCGGAAATTATTGTAATCATTAACAATATATAATCCTGAATTTACAGCAAGTCCCGAAAGAAAAATAAAGGATGCGTAACCGCCCTGGTCAAAATTAATGTTAAACAAATAGAAAGTTAAAAAAACACCAATAAAGGAGATCGGTATCAAAACAATTACGGCAAGGGGCTGAAGCAATGATTCAAAAAGAATGGTGCAGACAAAATAAATAGCTACAATAGCCAACAGAATATAATAGTACTGTGCCTCAGAATCTTTAACCCAACCCAAATACCCTTCCGATTGAACGGCATATCCAACAGGCAATTCATTTTTCATTGATTCGACATGCTCTTTATTGATCATTTCTGCCAGCATGTACGATCCAATAAAGTCATAAGCAACTACTAATTTATATTGCTGATTAAATTTATGAATGTCATTGCCACTTTTTCGTTTTTCTATTGAACCAAAGCTATTCAACCTAAACAGATTATTGTGTATTCTCAACGGATCGTTATTAAAATTCCAACGCGTAAACGCGCCATATGTATCTGCTTTGAGATTTACAGAATACAATTGATGATTGAGATAAACCGGATTAAGTTGAGCCTGATAACTTTTATCATGAAGGGCTCTGTAAAAATCACTGGCCGATACACCGTTAAGTGCGAGTTGTTCTTTTTTGAAATCGATAAAAAACTCATGAACAACATCTGAATTCCATACTCCAGGTCCTGTTATATCCACTTCCCGGATGCGCGGATTTTTTAACAGGTTGCCTTTTAATAGCTGCGCATACTGATAGAGCTGATCATAATTGTATCCCTCAAGGGAGATTCTGTTACTTTTATTACCATCCTGAATGGCATTAGAAAAGCCTTGCCCCACCCCATACACATGCCAGTCTGCGCCCCCCAGACTAATTGCTTTCCCTTCAATTAAGGTCTTCAAAGCGAATGGAAAACTTGTTAATTCATGCTCTGCCTTAAAAGATATGGCAATGTCAGAATTTTTATAACTGAAAACTGCTGTCTGAAACAATTCAATTTCATGAAACTGGCTGATGAAATTCTCCATCATTTCAATTGCTTCATTGAGCTGCTGTACGGTACACCCCTCTGGCATACTCCCGCGCACGTGCAAAACTGTTTTCGATGGCTCAGTATAATAGGATTCGGCAAATATATCTTTTGTGAATACCCTTAACATTCCGCCCAAAATCTTTTCTGCAATGGGCCTTACATCTTTCGTGAAAGATCTGTCTCCTAATGTCTTGTTGTACAGTAGTGCCCAGGCGTCTTCTCCCTTTATTTCATTGGGCAGCAAATGCACTGGGATACCAAACCCCAGGACGAGCAAAACAATGTAAAGCCATTTTATCCTTTTGTTAAACCTGATAATTCTTCCATATGTTGCGATAAGCCTGACTGCCCTTTTTGCCTGGCTATAATTCTTCCTGCGCCTTGACGTAAGCTTTATCTTCCCGATTAAAGCAGGAATAAAATAAAAGGCAACCACAAAAGAAACCAACAGGTTAATGATAATCACTAGTGCAAATTCAACAAGGTTTGATTTTTGCTCCCCTGGCAGGAAGAAGATGGTACCCAACGCTGCAACAGTTACCAGCGTGGAAGCGAAAATTGCAAGAAATATTTTCCTGTTGCCTGAGTCTGTCACATGGTTGATCATTATAATGGTATTACCAACAATAATACCTAGCGATACAGTGATTCCAGCCAGTGAATAAAACTGAAGCTCTATCTTAAAAAAATAGAATAAAATACAGGCAATAAGCAGGTTTGAAAATATGCTTATTATAGTAATAATCAGATACTTGATTTGCCTGCTCATAATCAGTATAAGCAAAAGGACAATGCATAACGACAAGGTTGAGCGGAAAACTATTTTACTTATCTCTTTTGAAAGATATTCCGTACTGTCACTGGCAAGTAAAACAGAATACCCTGGCGGCAGGTTTTGTTTTATAACCTTCATTTCCTCATGTACAACTTTTGCCAGTGCTATGATATTCACTTCCTTTTCAGGATAGACAACAAGGTTGATTGTATTTAGACCGTTAATGCGATGGTATGAAGGAGGCGTTTGTTCCTTGTACCGGATGGTGGCAAGATCGGTGAGATACACAATCCGGTCGTTCATTTTTCTAATAGGAAGGCGCTCCCAATGAACCGTATCAGACATGTTTTGTTCAATATGCAGTGAAACCTCTTTTGAAAAGTCTTCGTCAAATTGCTGATATGTTGCTTTCCCTATCAGTTCCCGCTTAAAACAGGCATTGATCGCCTGTGCAATGTCATTTCCTGAAATATTAAGTTCCTGCGTTTTTTGCAGGTTAAACACAATTTCAATTATATAAGGGGTGGCACCATAAACCTGCACTTCACTCACTCCTTTTATCTTGATTAATGCAGAAAGAATATTGCTCTCAGCATATTTCCTGATAAAATATGAACTGCCGCTGCTATTAATGGTGTAAATTAGAATGGGATCGGGCCTGTCACCGGAAATATTCATCGACAGCTGGGGATATGAAACCCCACCTGGCAATTCCGGATAAGACTGGCGGATAAGACTGGCTATCTCAAACCGCATGGCATCAAGGTTAATATTTTTTTTAAAGCTGAGATCAATTGTGCCCCAGCCTGTAGAAGAAACAGATGAACAATTTTCGATTCCTTTTACAGCACTGAAAAGCGCTTCAAGTTTTGAAGTTACCTCTTGCTCAATTACCCTGGCCGATGTTCCGGTCCATGAATAATTAACGCTTAGATTGTGTGTTGAAACTGAAGGATGCATCTGTATAGTCAGCAAGGGTATTAATCCTGCACCCACAATCGCCATGCATATAAATAGTATGATGATTGAGAAAGATGAAAGACGATATCGCTGTAATGTACTCAAGGTTGTATTCCGCCTATTTTTTCTTCAGATAGTAATAACACAATGGAATAAAGTATAAACTCACCAGCGTTCCTATCAGCATCCCTCCGGTAAGTGAAAGGGCCAATGGCTTTTGAAGTTCGGCGCCCATACCTGTACTAAATAATAACGGCACCATGGCCAGCATTGTAACAAGGCTTGTCATGAGTATGGGTTTCAGCCTTCGCTGCCCGGTAACCAGCAACGCGCGCAGCAAAGAATAACCTTCATTCATCAATTTATTTGCAGTATCTATCTTTAGTATCGAATCATTGATTATTATACCACTCATAACAACAAGGCCTATGAGCGACATTAAATTAATTCCCGATCCGAAAAGCTTAAGAAATAACAGCGACCCAAAAATATCTATGGGTACTTCAATAAGTACAATCAAGGGCAGGAGGAGTGATTCAAACTGTGAGGCAAGAATAAAGTACAATAACAACAGTGAAATGCACAATATGATTGCCAGTTGCTGTATTAACGCTTTATTTGAGAAGAGACTGCCTGTAAAATCTATTTCGTAAAATTTATTCGTTTCAAAGCCAGCCTTTAATTTCTCCATTACATCACGACCTTCTTCTTCATTAACGTTCAGGTTGACCGGAAAATATTCGCCTCCTGGCCGGCAATAATGGTTTTAAGATCATAGTCGCGAACTTCCGTAACGAGTTCACGGATCGGATACAGCTCTCCTTTTTTATTGGCAACATAAGTATGCGCCAGCACCTCACTGATATTGTTTGATTTTCCGCCTAACACCAACGGAACAAAATCCTGGTTATCCCTGATTAAAAAAAGTTCATTTTCACTAAACGCAGTTTTAAGCTTTCCATACAGATCATCAAAAGAAATATCATAGGTGATCAATTTTACGGCATCAGCCCTAAGTACCAGGTGCTCCTGCCAGGATATCTTATCCATCAGCTTGTCTGGTAAAATTTTCTGTACATCAAGCAGCGCGTTTTTTAGCATTTTATTCTGCTCTGGCCCTGCATCGTCAACCGGACGTAACCGGACAATCAAAGCAGATTCCTCTTCTGTAAAAATCATGTTGAACAAATTGTCAGCTTCCTTAAAACTAAATACTGCCTGGCGGTAATTACGGTTGAGATAATTACTGATTGTCTCCTGCACCACTGCCAGATCATTTGATGTCTTTGCTTTAATATATATTACGGCTTCAGCTGCATCGGCTTCTGCCTTACGTTCAAGTAAAAATTGTTGTTCACCTACAAGGCATGTATTCTGTGTAATGCTACTATCGATAGCCGTCATTATCTTCTGCACCCTGCGTTTATTTTCTTCTGCGTTTATTTTTTCATTCCAATCAATTGATAACAATATCTCATCTTTTGTTAATAGGGGGAGCCTTGTTTTAGGAAGATCAAAATATAGTAATACAGCACCCAGCAAAAATGCAACAATAACACTCCATACAATAAGTTGATGCCGCATTACAAGCCGAAACGTTTTCTCATAGAGTGCTTCATAATCCAGGGAGTTGACTTTGCTGAGCCACTTATTTTGGCCCGATATATTTCCCTTGCTGTATATAATTTTATAATACACCGGAATGATGGTAATAGAAACAAGCAACGAAGCAAAATGACCTATAACTACAGCCACCGCCTGATCGTAAAACAGTGCACCGGAAATGCCACTGAGGAATATAAGCGGAATGAAAACTGCACAACCCGTAAATACTGAACTCAGCATGGGGCTTAAAACCTCATTTGTCCCATTAACACTGGCATCAATCAATGAACTTCCTCGCTCCCTGTGTTGCGTGATGTTATCAATTACAATGATGGAGTTATCGATCATCATACCCAGACCAAGCACCAGTCCCGACAGTGATATGATATTGATGGATATGTCCATCAGGTAAAAAAAGATAAGTGAAATAATCAGCGAGGCAGGCATGCTTACGCCAATGAGCATAGGTGATTTAAAGTCTTTTAAAAACAAAAACATGACCATAAACGCAAGTAACGCACCCCATATAAGATTCTGGCCGAGATTGGAAATGGAGTATTGCAATAATTGTGTCTGATCACGTGTTATGGAAAAGTCAATGTCGGGATAATCTGTATTAAACTGCCCCACAAGATTATCGAGCCTGGCCTTGAGATCGCCCATCCGGGCATCGCTTTGCTTGATAACAGCTAAGGTTAAAGCATCTTTTCCATTGAATGTTACCATGCCTTTTCTTTTTTGAGCGCGTTCTGAAACGGCGGCAATATCCTTCAGCTGCAGCAGCCTGCCCATACTTTTGAAATACAGATTCTCTATATCGCGTTTAGTGCTAAGGGTAGAATTAAAACGGACATTATATTGATACTGCCCATCCCGGATAAGCAGATTACCCAGGCTAACGTTGCCTGATTGTATTATACCCTCCAGCTGATTGAGACTCAATTGCAGCGTCTCAAGTTTCTGCATATCCGGCACTACCAGCAACTCGGGGTAAACAAGGCCGCTGATATCGGCCATCGCGACTTCGGGCAATTGCTCTAACCGTCTGCGTATTACCTGATTTGTAAAACTGCTAAGTTCTATAAAACGTTGCGATACCGATACCTGGGATTCCGGCGGCTGACCTTCCTTTGATATACTTCGGGGAGCCTGATTTTTAAGCGTAAGGTTAAGATAATAAACCGGTATGTCAGTGACACTGGCTTTGATGACGCGGGGGCGTGATACTTCCCTGGGATAGGAGTTCATGCCCTGGTCTATCTTTTCGTTAACCTCAATAAAAGCAAAATCGATATTGGCGCCATACTCAAAAGAAAGACTGATAACAGATTTTTCATCCCTGGTTTCACTGTGAATATCAGTGAGGTGCGCAACCTGTGATAGCTGTTGCCTTAAAGCCTTAATCACACTGTTCTCAAGTTGCCTGGCTGGAGCATTTTTACTGTTTACCTGTACGGTAATCTGGGGAATGTCAATATCCGGCATTAATGAAACGGGAATGAGAGAACTGGCAACCATACCCAATACGAGTATAGCCAGGAATGTCATGGAGACAGCTATAGGACGATGGATGAGGAATTTTATCACATTTACGCGTTAATTTCGAAAGTTAAACTTAATATATTAAAAGATCAGGAGTGTCACATAGATGCCCATTAAATAAAGATAAAACTGGTTTTTACATTGCATTATTAAGTTCTGATTTTTACCTGTGGTTTTATCTTAAAAAGGATAACAACTGGATTATCATCAAGCTTTGCTTCCATCAGCTTTAAATAGTCAGTATACTTCGGATGATTGGGTTTTAAAAAAGCCTTTTTCTTCTCAATATTTTCTTTGACTATGCTGATAACAAATGCAGGCAGAACTTTGCAAAAATAGTCACCATAGACTGCATCAGCCCCTGGAGATATTTGATAGGGTTCACAGTTAATATCTTTGTAAACAACTTCTTGCATGCTGTGCTTATCAAAAATAATCCAATAGGGATCTTCGCCAATAGAAATACCCGCTAAAACAAAATCAGAATTCTCATAAGCATACGATAAAAAGTAAGCTTTACCGCTTTTATCTATGGAGCCTGGTTGAAAATAGGCAGAGGCTTCATCTTTTGATAAATTTATTTTCAAGGTTGTATGTTAAGTTTTTTTCTTCACTCTTTTTACAAGAGACTATTCCTAATAAAATAGAAAAACAGTAGATGTAGATTTTCACAATATCAATATTATATTTTCTTGCATTGTTTTAAATCATCGGGCCGTAATTGCCCAATGATTTAAAACAATATTAATTTTATTTAAAAAAAAATAATCAATATATGATATGCTTAATACTGGAAAACCTTTAGGGACATGCATAAACTTCCTTATACAATCACATGTATCGTTTACATGGCCAGTATATTTACAGTCCTTTTGGTAATAGAAATAACTATGTGTGATCCGTGTACTGGCACAAACATGATGATAAAAAACACGAGTCTTAAATAAAACACTTCCATCAGAATCACCTTGCTAATTCCGGATTTTAAATAAAACCAAAAACGGATTATTATTTACATTGATTTTGCTCAAAAAAAGTTCCATGCTTTTAATCTCCGATTCAGTATATTTTTTAGAGTCTATGCCTTTAGCCTTAATACTTCTTTTTAAAACTACGTCAGGATAAATTGCGCCAATCAGAAAATTACCATCACTCCATTGGGGATAAGTGAACCCAACAATATTAATGTCATTATGAACTTTGCTCATTACTTCTACATTTTGATTTAGCTTATTCAACAAGCACCACATAATGCTTTTTTGGTCATAGCTCATAAAAGAAGCATAAAGATTATTTTCACAATACTGACCACTAATGAAAGCATAATCCTCAGACATTAATTCATTATCAAAAGCATTGGAGTTTTGTACCCTTTCCGTTATTGCATAAGGCACATTTTTTCCTTGAAAATTTGCTACATACAGTGGTTTAAATGTTCTAGTTGAATCAATATAGTATATTGTATCATTAAGGAGTTCTATAAATGTACCGAAAGCATCTGGTGACGAAAAGTTATAGTTCATTCCAATAGATTTAGTTGTTTGACCTTTATTGAAAGGAAGGTAATGTCCCAAAATTTCGCCGTTTTCCCGTACGATGAGAATATTTGAAGAGTATTCATTAGATCCTATAGGGTTCATACAATATGAAGAATAGATCGCGTAAGTATTACCTGGCAAGGCAATCAGAGACGACGAATAGAATGGGAAATTAAACTCCGACAGGAATTCCCCATCATATTAAATTTAAGAATTTTTTTTAATGCCCGATTATAGATTTCAACAGTTTTCTCCTCTTTATCAATTACAAAATCGTCAGGAGTAGAGTATTCTCCTGGCCCTTTTCCTTCGCGATTAATCTTTTTAACTAACTTACCAAGAGAATCAAAGATGAATAGTGTTTTTGACTTCTCTTTATCAAGAATATAAAATCGATTGTTATAGATTACAACTTTATCGATGTGACCAATCAAACAAGAATCATTTGTTTCGAGAAATACATATGACAGTGAATCCACTATATTGGATAAGGATTTTTCTCTAGCGTCATTTATATCAATTTTTATCTCTTTTACATTAGAATACTTCTTTGATGTTGATCCTGTAGATGAAGAATCTTTTAAACAGGATACAAAAATTAATTGATTGAGTGTAACAATAAAAATAATAAAAGATTTTCATAAAATTTTTTTTGAAAGACGGAGGTAGTAACTGAACTACCAGAACCTCCTGTGTTAGCCATAGCTTCCCTAAGTTCTCCTTTCAGGCTATCAGTATATGCCATGCCCTGCTGCGAAAGTTGGTGTAAATGCCCAGCGAAAAGACGTATATAAAAATCGCGGACAGAATAAAATTTCTTCGGTCGGGCCAACGGCTTAAAAACTTATCTATATAAAACGAAAGAATAAAAAATACGCCGACTGCGGCAAGGTAAACATATCTGTCAGCAATGATAGCAAAACGAGATAAGGGCACTAGCTCGCGGCCTACCCCTTGAGCGACGCTTTTAAAATAGTTTATTATTATTTCATTGGCAGATTATTTACATTGTTTATCAGATCTTTTTCATGATTTAATTTTATGCTTTTAGGATAAATATTTCTATTGAGAACATATGATGGATTAATCTTATGTCGTAGAGTGTAGTCATTTAGTATAACAAAACTTGTAATCAATTTTTCTAGGCGCCTCAGACTTAAGTTAGTTTTACAGTATAGTAGCCATTATCATTTATTTATCACTAGTCACAATTCCAGAAATGATTACTTTAATGGGTACCTTAGCTCCTTCGAATGTAATATAGGCGTGCCTTAAAAAATGTCCTTGGCTGTTTCCAGTGAACGATAATGTTATGCGTGAGGATTGATCAATACCAATATAATCTTTAGACCAGTGTGCAACTGTGCAATCGCAATCGCTTTCTACATTTGTAATTTTTAAAGGTCTGCCTGAAATATTTATAAAATTGAATTCTATTAGTTTTGTTTCCCCTTTATGTAGTATGAGGTCATTAACTAATTGTCTGTCAAGTTTGATCAATTTCGGTATCGTATCATGGAAATATAATTTTGCAACGGAATTCAAATATGATTTAGAAAGTAGCGGTCGTGTTTTCTCTGGAAAGAATAATGATTGGGGGTTGTGGTAACTGTTAATTACGAAATAAAATGGAACATTTAATGACTCAGCTAAATTGTGCTCCAGCAGTTCTGAATCAACATTATAAATACTAAAATCTATTTCGTGAATTTTTTTAAAAGACTTCAAAGCATTGATATGGGGAAATGAGCCTAGTAAAATAATATTTTCTTTGCCGACATCACTCGAAATAGTTTTTATCATTGGTAATTCGGCGACAATGCAAGCGTTACAGTTCATTTCTGAAAACCGAAAAATTAATTTTGGTGAATCACCAAATACAGATTTCAAATCAACAACCTGATTTTTTAAATCCTCCACTTCAATGTAATCTGTAAATTTAAGACTACTTCCATACATTGTTTGCCTTAATAGTATATCACTCAGCAATTCAGAATTGGAACGCTCTTCTTTGAACTGACGCTTAGTCGATTGAAGTGTTATGCTTAGATAAATGTCAAAACTAAATAGCACCGTTATGATTATGTATATATAAAGTTTATTCGCAGTCATTGGTCAATTATAAAATCTTTGCAACCATTGGTTAATTAGTAAATAAGAAAAATGCTTACCACGCATAATTATAGAATGTGATTAACTGTATTAACGTCTGGAATCTAACTGAGCTTGTATCATGATATACCAAATGAGAAACTTCAAGTTTATTCAACGTAAAGCATCTTTAATTCTGACACACAGCAAGAACGGATTACTTGATTTATCATAGTTTTCCACAATAGACAATAATTGCTTAGATGGCGTTTTACCTTCTTTTAATAAATAATCTTGGTACATTTTAAGATTGTGATGCTCAACAGCATAATACAGGTAGGTATTATCATGGCCGACAATATGATGTAGCATTAATCCACTAAGGTCATCATTAATTCTTGTTGAAAATATTAAACGTCCATTCGTTAAATTGTAAAAACCGGTATGACCATAATTGTTATAAATGAATTTGAAATGCACATAGTCCTTTATACGTATAAAACTATGCGGGCCAGGAATCAGGTTGGGATTATCCCATAATTTGGATCGTTGCTCCGTGGTATATCTATCAGTCCAAATATCTTCAGGCACTGCATGCTTTCCAAAATCGAAGATAAACCGTGGTGAAATTTCACTTTCTGTTACAGCATAGATAGTGTCATTGAATATGTCAAGAAAATATAAACTATCCTTGAAGGTGCTAAAATTAGTTGATTGAACACGGCACCCTTCGTCATACATTTCTTTACTATAGGGAAATGCCACACCTACTCTTTTACCAGAAGGGCTGGCGACAATAAGCTGGTAATTGTAACCGTCATGTTCAGGCCTATTGACTTGAAAACAACTAAAATAGGCATTTACCTCATCCGTTACGCGAGCAAAATCAGTACAATAAATGTCATTTTTCACTTCGCGTAGAAAAACACCGTTATAGTCAAAGAAGAGATGCTTTCGCAAAACATTTTCATAGATATTTACTTCTTCCTTTTCGGAATCGATAACAAAACCTTGTGGTTCAATAATTTCTCCCGGCCCCTTGCCCCGTGTTCCTATTTTGTTTAGAAATCTACCTTTACTATCAAAGACATAAACAGGAGACAAGGTATTTTCTCCTCCTGAAACAAATATTTTACCATCAGCAATTTTCACAGCACTAATGCCATCCAGTAAACATTCATCTCGTGTTTCAAGTGGTATAACAAAAGTGCTATCAGATACTTCTGATAAGTTGAAGAAATCGACGGCCTGTGCTGGATCTAGCTTTATAACAGTCATTGCTTTCCCTTTTCGTAGTAAGACGTTTTCATTCTTTCTAGTATCTGTATTACAGGCAAATAAAAAAGTGGTAGCTAGCGCTATCAAAGTATATTTCATTAAGGTTTTGTTTAGTAGTTTTAAAAGGTCTGACCTAAATGTTATAACGGAAGCTTTGCCTCCCGTTATAACAAGGATAATCATTTAGATTTTTGGGTAAGTGCCTTCAGGACAAGAAACTTTTAAACAAAATGTGCCACTACCTTCGCATTTTTTTTCTTTGTAACCAGACTTTACTTCCTTGCCCGCTGCGTTTAATTTCATGCAGTCATTGGATGTCTCTTTTTTGTTTCCATCATCATTACCTCCTGAAGAACCGCCGCCGCTACCTCCGGAGCCTCCTGATTCAGCAATGGCTTGCATGAAGAAGTGGTTGCTCACACCATAACCATCGAACGCATACTGCATATTGAATGCCAGCGCAAAAGCAAATACTGCTACGCCACAGATAATTTTTAATTTATTTTTCATAGTTTAAAGATTTCATTATTAGGTGTATTTTTTTTAAGAATAGCACTGACTCCTGGAGTTATGCTTGAATAATTTTAAGTGCTCAGTTATTTTTCATAGGCGGATTATTTTAGTTGATTATCATTAACGCTTCTACTCTTGTTAAAAGGAAAAGCGATGTTGCTACTTCCTTGGTTTTTCCTGCGCATTTCTTTTCTCTAACACCAAATCTCTGATTTCTTTTTTCAGGCTGTCAGTATTATGCCATGCCCTGCTGCGAAAGTTGGTGTAAATTCCCAGCGAAAATACGTATATAAAAATCGCCGACAGAATAAGATTTCTTCGGTCGGGCCAACGGATTAAAAACTTATCTATATAAAACGAAAGAATAAAAAATACGCCGACTGCGGCAAGGTAAACATATCTGTCAGCAATGATGGCAAAACGAGATAATGGCAGGATGTGCAACACCAAACCGATGTGAACAAGAAAAAAACACATGCCGAAAAATACCCAACGCCTTTTCCAGAAATTCCATAGTAATAAAACCAGCAGCGCTATAATAATGGGGTACACCCAAAATCGAACAGGTACTGGCTCTCCTGGTTGATTAGGAAAAGGATAAAGGTATGACAACTTTACAGGTACCAATATCTTTGTGAGATATTCTACCAATGAGTAGCAACCAAAAAGTACATTTTGATAAAGTGGATAGAGCGGTTCGTCGGAAAGCATACCTTCACCACTATCGGCTTGCGATAGCATCGTGACTATACCGAAAAGTAATGAAAGAGTAAAAAATGGTATTTTCTCGAACCATACTTTTCTGGAAAAAAAGTTGCGATGTAAAATAAAGTCTATCAACAACAGACAAAAAGGAAATGTTACCGCTTGTTCTTTGGCACCAAAAGAAAAAATAAAAGCCAACCCTGTTAATACAAGATACCGGATTTTATTTGTGCTGCAATACTGTATGTAACAAATCAAACCCACCAGGTAGAAGAAAATGTAAAGCGTATTTTTAGACGCTGCCACCCAGGCAACGACCTCCACCGTAAGCGGGTGCACAGCAAGGAACAAAGCGGTTAAAAAAGCAATGCGCTGTACCGATTTTTCCTCGAATTCATTTGTATGAAACAACAGCATTCTAAATAATTTGTAAACCAATAGCACATTACAAATATGGATTAGCAAACTACCCAGATGAAACCAAAATGGTGAATACCCAAAAATCGAATGGAGAATGATGTAATAATATTCATTTACCGGAGCATACTGTCCGTTGTAGAATTCGGTAAGGACACTCCATAGATTGTCTGATGCGAGTCCCCTGTCAGTATAATAATTTATGACTTCCCACTGGTCATCCCATCCGGTTTGAAACTCATGGGATAAAACAGGCCAGTAAACAATAAGACAAGCAGCAATCAGGGTAACAACAGTGAAAGGGAATATAGGCTTAGGTTTTCCCAGAAAACTAACTTCTCCAGGTGAATGATGGGCGACAAAGGAAAGTTCTCCAGGAAAATTAGCGAATTTTTGAAACGACCTTATAATTAAGGTAACAAAAGGTATCATGAATTGGGTCTTAATTTTTCTTTAACAGCGATGCAATATATGGATTCTTTTTAATTCAAAAATATTTATTTAAATAATGCATATTAATATGTTTGAATTTAAATACTTTTAGTAAATCGTTTTAGCGAAATTCATTTTATATCAGAATTTTATTGAACGCGAGACTATTATTATTATTGTCGAATACATAATAAAGTTCTATGTAATAAGTTAACATTAAAGAAACCTACTACTCCCCCGTAAATATATGAAGACCCTATATGTTGTATTGCCGGCCTATAATGAGGAAGCAAACATTGATGCCGTTGTAAAAGAATGGCATCCCATTATCGAAAAGATCCTCAATAATAGCAAATTGGTTGTTGTTGACGATGGAAGTACTGACAGTACTTATCAAAAGTTAATTGAGTTAACAAATAATTATCCCCACCTTATAGCCCTTACCAAGCCCAATACAGGGCATGGGTCAACATGTTTATTCGCGTATAATTATAGTATTGAGAATAATGCTGAGTTTGTTTTTCAAACCGATTCGGATGGGCAAACAAGCGCAAAGGAGTTTTGGGAGTTCTGGGAAAAAAGAAATGATTACAATTTTATAATAGGAACAAGGTTTAACCGAAAAGATGGCTTGAGCAGATTAGTGGTTGCCAACGTCCTCAAACTTGTTATTTTTTTAATGCTAGGAATTAAGGTGAAAGATGCCAATACACCATTTCGTTTGATGAAGGCTCAAAGTCTAAAGGATATCCTGCGACACGTTCCCAAAGATTTCTTTCTTAGCAACGCTTTAATTAGTATGCTGGTGGTGCTTAGAAAGGAGAGCTTGCAATGGCTACCAATTCATTTCAATAACCGACGGGCCGGCAAAAATTCGATTAATATGATGCGAATTTTTCAAATAGGTATTAAAAGTGTCAGTGAGTTCCGGAACTTTAAACGCAGTTATAAAAAGCAAAATGATGTAGACGTGAAGGCAATAACTGAAGTGGTGTATTAACCTAAACTTTTGGTCGTATTTACTCTAATGAACAACTTTTTTCCGGGATTATTTCGAAATAGTTATCTGAGCTGTGACGTCATTAAGCTGACAGAATGGCCACGGTATCTCATCGGTATGTTGATATTAAGTGTTGGAACAGCTAATTTAATTTTGGGTGTTGGATTAACATAAAAGTAGTTGCTTATGTAGGAGAATCGTAATATCAATACAGCCTTTTAAATGATTCCCTGTTAAATGAAAAGTCTATGTTAATGTTTAAAATTACAAAAGAGAAAACTGCTAAAACAATACATTATTTGATGGTTGCTCTGCTGTTATCAACTGTCTTTATTTTTTGTGTGTTAAATCATCAGAAGGGGCATGATTGGGGTGATGATTTTGCACTATACATCAACCAGGCACGGGCGCTTGTCGATGGTACGATAGAAGAAACACTTTTTGTGAATGCTTATACACTGGAGAAGTCAACGTATCAACCTCTTGGTCCAGTAGCTTACCCTTGGAGCTTTCCGGTATTATTAAGCCCGTTATATGCAGCATTTGGATTAAGCTATCCAATATTCAAATTGTATGAGACAATTTTTTTTATTCTTGGTCTCAGTTCTCTGTACCTGTTATTTAAAGAAAGATTCTCCAGAATATATAATTTATTATTGGTTAGCCTTATCGGATCGAATATACCATACATTCTATATACGAATACGGTGACGACAGAAATTCCCTATTTGTTCTTTTCATTATTGACACTGTATCTCATTAACAAAACCTATAATAAGGAGAATATAATAGTCGCTAACTTTCTTTCTGGACTACGGATTGGCTTTTTACTTCTTTTCTCTTTTTTTATAAGATCTGAAGGGATTGCGCTCTTATGCGCGCTGACCGTTTACCAGGTTGCAATGTTATTCGTTTCCGGAAAGTGGAAGCAATTGTCTATTAGATCTGCTGTATTGCTTCTTGTACCTTACCTGACATTCGCAGTATTGTATGTAAGTTCTAAATTGTTTTTGCCAACTGGGTTTACGTCGCATTACACCTTTTTAGAAGATGTTAGTCTAGAAACAAGTTTAGGAAATATTGCATTTTATTTTACGACTCTTAAATTCATGGCTGGATATACGTTACATATCTATTCATTCTATATATTGAGTATTGTATTTTTGGTAGGCGTAGCAGCGCGATGGAAAGAGGATCTACTATTCTTATCCTATTTTACAATAATTTTAACAATCATCTTAATATGGCCTTTTCATGAGAACAGATACTTGTTTTCAATTATTCCTTTTTACTTGTATTTTTTCATTCAGGGGGTTAGGAGGTTAAGTCAATTCTTTTTTGAAAAGGATTTTGCCTATGTGCTTGTAGGTTTAATCCTTATTTTGAATTTAAATGCTTTAATTACTTTTACAAAACATACAGATAGGAATGCGACCATAGATGGGCCTGAGACACCGAACAGTAAAGAAATGTTTCAGTATGTCAGGGACCATACTTATGAAAATGATATCATTGGTTTCTTCCGGGCGCGCCTGTTAACATTATATACCGGAAGAAGGTCAGTTGTAGTGTTTGATAGTGTAAAGAGTATAAAGGAACGAGCTAATTATTTAGTTATAAATCGTAAGACCACTCAATTTCAAATATCTCCGGATCTTATAGATTCGCAAAATGGGTTTCAAAAGGTTTTCCAAAATTCTGACTTTATAATCTTTAAGGTAACTCCTTGATGGCTGCTCGCTATGGTAATATGCATCAATCTACGGGAATGAATAAAAAGGTAGCTATCATAATTGGCGCTGGCCCTGCGGGTTTAACCGCTGCTTATGAATTACTAGAACATACGGACATTAAGCCGATCATTTTTGAAATGAGTAATGACATTGGTGGGATCTCAAAAACTGTAAATTATAAAGGGAATAGAATAGACATAGGCGGGCATAGGTTTTTCTCAAAGTCAGATAAGGTTATGAACTGGTGGGCGAAATTTCTGCCAACGCAGGGCCAATTGGCAAACGGGGATACTTCTTTCAAAATAACCTATCAAAATCAGAAGCACGAAATTCAATATTTACCTGGTGGTCCTGATCCAGAGAAATCAGACAAGGTAATGCTGGTAAGACAAAGACTATCGAGAATATACTATTTAAGGAAATTTTTTGATTATCCAATTCGACTAAGCCTTAAAACGATAGTGAATTTAGGATTATTCAAAGTACTTAAAATCGGAGGCAGTTATTTAAAGGTACGAATGTTTCCTATTAAGCAAGAGCTTTCATTGGAGGATTTTATTATTAACAGATTTGGAAGAGAACTGTATTTAACTTTTTTTAAAGACTACACTGAGAAGGTATGGGGATTACCTTGTCATGCAATCAGTCCCGAGTGGGGAGCACAAAGAATAAAAGGTTTGTCCATAACAAAAGCAATCAGACATGCACTTAAAAACTCATTTGACAAAGACGATACTGTCAACCAACGGGGCACAGAGACAAGTCTTATAGAAATATTTCTATATCCAAAATTCGGCCCCGGTCAACTATGGGAGGAAGTTGCAAATTGTGTTAGAGACAAGGGTGGGGAAATTCTCTTTAACAAACGAGTTAAAGACATAGACTATTCTGGCCCCAAAATAGAATGCATTCACGTATTGGATACAACTACTGGTATAACTTCACCAATTGTTGGCAATTATTTTTTCTCCACAATGCCTGTGAAGAATTTGATTGCGGGCTTAGGCAAGGATGTTCCATCAAATGTTAAACGAATTGCCGAGGGATTAAAATACCGCGATTTTATAACTATTGGTCTGCTTGTTTCCAATCTGAAAAACAGGGGGAAAAACAACGCCGATATTGCAGATAACTGGATTTACATTCAGGAAAAAGACGTAAAGATCGGTCGTCTGCAGATATTCAACAATTGGAGTCCTTATATGGTAAAGGATCAAAATACGACATGGCTTGGCTTGGAATATTTTTGTAATGAAGGTGACTCACTCTGGAATTTAAGTGATGAGCAGCTAGGCAAACTTGGTATAAGCGAATTAGCCAAAATTCAGATCATAGATGATGCGGATGTTCTCGATCACGTTGTTATTCGAGTGCCAAAAGCTTATCCGGCATATGTTGGTACATACAATGAGTTTGACCAGGTAAAGGAGTATGTCAATCAATTTAACAATTTATTCTTAATTGGAAGAAATGGAATGCATCGCTACAATAATCAAGACCATTCAATGCTTACTGCCATGACTGCGGTTCAAAACATTGTTACTGGGAAATCTGATAAACAAAACATCTGGAATATCAATGCTGAGGAAGAGTACTTAGAGACGAAGCAATAATCTGTCATGCCTTATTCTTTGTTCACAATAAAAAATATCATTTCACACGAGTGACCTGCGCCCCTTTACTTTTGTCACGCTGGAAAGTCTGGCCATATTTACAACACTTGCGTGCGGTCGGAGCTGAAGCAAGTTCAATAGATGGCAGTGCGCAAAACATGGTCATGTTCTTCGCACAAGCATATGCAAGGAGAATCCTGAATTGGGTAGATGGGTTGAAGTGCAACGCCTTCAAGAAAAAAAGCTAGCTGACTGAAAAAAAGAAAAACTGAATGCATTAGGCTTTGAATGGTCGGGAAATATTCGCGATAGTAAGGAGAGAACTTGGTATGCATGCATGATAAACTTGAAAAATTCTATAAACGATTCAAACATTCCTCGGTCCCGGAATATTGGAAAGAAGACCCGAAATTATCTATTTGGGTAATGTATCAAAGAAGATCAAAGCTTCCACTTACAAAAGAAAAGGTAAGTCTTCTTAATAAGTTATCCTTTGATTGGAATCCAAAGGCAGGAAGACCACGGAAGCGGAATAAATTTGGCTTGTTTGTTAATGAAAGTTTGGCAAGAAATTGAAATTTCAATACGCAACGAAATGGTGACAATGCCTTAAGCAATATTGTTTATATTATACACAAAATTTCTATTCCTTCTCAAACTTTGTCTATGGTGCATCCTCAATTAAGCATGTTCTATCATAATTGGCTAGGAAAGGCTGATGGTTATAACACTGAAAGTCTTTCGGATCAATTTGACAAATTTACCTCACTATACGTAGTTTTTAATTCGTTGTATCTTCAGGTCATGATTGAGTTAACCCTTGTCGGCCAGTTGATACCAAAAGATTATAAAGACAAGAAAGCCGCAACAGACTATGTTATCCAATATATAAAAAGTAAAACGTTCATCGATTTGCTTTTAAACGATGAAGTAAGTGTAGCGTCTTTGGATGAAATTTGCTCTATTATAGATCAAGATAGATTTCATATTATCCTTGACTACGGCCACCCAAGAAGAGACTTGGATATAGAACTCCTTAGGTATCTTCGATCAGCAAGTAAACAAGAAAAAGCCAAAGCAATTTTGAGTCTACTGTATCACGTGCGGTGCAATCTTTTCCATGGACAAAAAGGTTTTGAAGAACGTCAACGTGAACTACTAGTCCCAGTCAATCAATTGTTAAGGAAAGTTGTTGTATTAACCTTCAACAAGTTGGATTCTTAAATCATTTTTTCGCTGGATAATAGTACCTCTAAAACTGATCGAGCCACAACCGCGGACAATTTTACCGGAACTCCATTTCCAATCATTTTGAATTTTGGAGTTAGCCCAACTTCCTTTGGGAGAACATAAGAATCATCTACAGTTTGGATTCTCAATGCCTCCCTTACAGAAATTCGTCTCGGTAAGAATGGATGAAGATGCACCTCATTATTTCCATAACACGCAGTTGGACTGTAGCGATAACGATGTAGTCTTTTAAACGACCGATTGAGGGTATTCCCTTCTTCAATTTCCCAAAATTTCTGAGAATATGGCAAGAAATACTCATCTCCATTTGGAACATTTTTTTCCTCTTTTTTATTCAACATTAACTCTTTAACACATAATTCAATTGGTATATTTTTGGGTTGTCTTGTTCCATTTTGAAAATCAGTTACTCCAGGCCAATCATATTTTGTCAAAGCATTTATATATCGTTTATCCACAGGCCAAGGGAAATTAAATTCTGAAGCAGGAATTTCACCTTTTAGACTTTTCTTAATACCTACAATAAAAAGTCGATTTCTGTCTTGAGGAACACCAAAATTAATGGCATTAAGAATTTTGAAGAGTATACTCGATAAGAAAAGTAAATATTTCCAAGAATCTCACTCATTCTGAACTGTAGGAAAAGAGGTGCTACGGTATAATTTCGTCTTACCTGATATAATGAATCTGTTTCATCATTTTGAATGGTTTCACCTGTCCATTTATTATATTCTCTCCTAACGATCTCAATTATTGATTGCCCAAGTTCATTTGAAGTGCTTTTGTTCTTGATAAGTTCTATTACACTTTCTTTAAAACCTAGAATTTTTCCACCATACCGTAATAGTATCTTACGAAATTCATCTTTCGAATAAACTGAGTCAGGAATAAGGCCTGCCTCATAAAATAACATCGGCAATCGATTAATTGCCCGTGGTGGTAACACGCAATGTGAAAATGGTTTACCAACATGTTTCCATTTCGGATTTCCGAATTGCTTTAATTCAAAAATTCCAAGATCACAATTCATTGTAATAACAGCCCAATTCTCCATTTCAATCCATAGGTGTGAAATGTGCTGAAAATTGGTAGTACCGATTGCGTCCTGCGTAGTTTCGCTTAGTATTCCATGCTTTCTAAAAAAGACATTGACCTTTCCGTAAAAATTTGACGCATTAAAGTGTTCTTCATAGCTCTCTGTTAGTGGAATGATATAACATATTAGATAAGCAATGAATGGAGGTATATCTGTTTTGTTCCAGCTGTTGAACAATTCGATAGGACGATCAATAGGAGAGAATGGTAGCACAAGGTTCTTATTTTCCTGGGTACCGTATTTAATGGCGAGAATGAAATCATTCCAGATTTGATCATCGGAAAGCCCAGAGTGATATTCTCTTGAATGTTTTATAAGATCCTGTTTGCTTAGGTAAAAAATTATGTCTTTACCTGCATTGTCGGGCTTAAAGAAAATTTGAGCAATATGTTCGTTCCATTCCGAGTATGTCATACAACATTGTCACAACGGGACAGATAGGTTTCGGGGCATTTTTTAATAGTTAATAACAACTAAAATATGGTTAATTAGCAGCTTTTCAAGGCTTCGACGATCTTACTTTCATTTTTAGCCTGATTATTTCAATATTCTGACTAATACTGTCGCGTGGTGTTTAATTATTAGGACAAATGGACTGCCTAAAAAGCTTGCGGAATAGCTTGTAATATTAAACCATGTGCCGGGAGGGCTTTTAAGCATAGAGGAACAGAAATGAACAGACGGATTGGTTGCCGATTAGTTTGGAAAAAATAGGCTGCTGCTTGTAATATTGGGTCGGTCCTGAATGGTAAACAAAGGCATTAATTCGATATTCTGTATACTGAAAATTCGTGTTACAATTTGCAAAAATCGGAATGACCTCGCATAATTCTAACGATTTTCATCCGTATATCAGTTTAATATAACTCGATTTCTACTTCATATAATCCCTTTATTCAATTGTACAATACTTGCAAAACGTGGTTCTTCTTGAAAACAACAATTCAGTTGACATACATTCCTGATTTGTAATAAATTACGTTAAGTAAGACTTTTGATTGTATGGGGAAACGGTTTTAACCGTATTGCAGGCTGGTAAGAGTGATAATATATCTGCATTGGAAATGAGCAGATAATGAACCTGCACTGAAGCTTCAGCACGCTGGAGTGGTCTTAAAGACCGGATTTCTTCCATGAATTTTAGAGGGAAAACTGCCTGAGCTTATCAGGTTCCTTACTTTATCCGAGAAGTGCTGTTTGTGATTTGCCTGGGGAAATACAACATTGTTATTATTTATCGCAGTGCTGAAATACCGCCTACCCCGAACTTATGACATTCGTTATTTCATTAAAATTTTTTCTTCATACTCTTTTTGAAGTACACCATGATTATCCATCCATTGCGGAAGTACATAGTAATAGCCGCGTGCTCCTCCACGTTTGTATGCCGCAACACGTTGATATTTGACAGCTTTCCCAAGATTAGCTGAAAACGCCTGTGGTCTTCTGCTGCTTGATTTTAATCCAGGCTCCTGAGGCACCAGCAAACCGATGATCTCCCCCGACAATAAGGGCCGGTCCGTTTTCTTCAGCACAAATACAATCTTGTTAACCCAGCTCCAATGCTGGTTATACTCAGTTGTGTTAATGTCCGGATATTTTGATTTCAGCAATTCATATTGCGTTTGTGTGGTCCGAAGACAGGAGTAGTAAAGCTCAGCATTCTTTTCAGCGTTCGTAACCTTAGACTTCATTTCTATGTACTTTTCAATGATCTCGTCTTTAGTCATGGTTTGAAAACAATGCTGTTCCAATTTACTTAATCCCGCATGGGTTGATACGGTTCCAGATAATGGTTTATCATCCATCCTTTTTTATTTATGTCTGAGATTCTGATTCTACTATGATGCTTTCCCTCACGCGAGGTTTGCGTAACCTACCGACTACAAAGAGAAGGTACGTTCCCCTTGCAGGAATTGTTTAAGAAGTATACCGCCACAGGTTAACATCCCCACGATCCCAACAGACTTAACAATGTTGTTGCCAATCCAGTCAACGGCTCTCTCCATAAAACTTCGGGGAGCTGTCAGTATACTCTCAGGTACGCCTGTAATTCCATCCTTTATACCTCCGTCCTTCGCTGCTGATGTATCAGAATCTCCTGACTCATGCTCTGCCGAAGCATTAGCGTCATTTGCTGATGAAAATAAGCGCCGGCCAAAATAGCTGATTTCTGCGGGGTTCGTTTCACGCTGAAAATCTGCCTCTGCTTTTTGGTCCCTGATAAATAATCTGCTGAGTTGCCTGAGTGTTTTTGCAAAGGCTGTGACGATGGCCGAAACCATAGGATGATCCTTTGCCTTACCTGAGTCGCTGATCATATTCCCGGGGCTATATTCCATCTGACCGGCATCATGAAAAGGAACCCTGTTATCATCGGTATTTCCAATGCCTGTCAGAATAGCTTTCTTTAAGCTGCTTCTATCACCACCAATGTTTTGGTATATCTGCTCCGCTTTGTCTTTTATTTTGCGCAGATTCTTAATAACATCAGAATTAATATTTCTATGTCTGGCATCCTCATCCGTCAAATAAGCATACCGTAGTCGCCCGCCAACATTGGACAGATTATTTTTTATTGCCCATAGAAATCCGTCCCGTATCGGCGTGCTATCCGAACTTGTAGCCTGGCTCGTAATTTCGGTATTCTTCAAACTGGTGCTGATGTCTTCGTCTTCATGAACAGAAAGGATGTCAGCCACGTCAACGGTATCAGGTTCCAAATACATTTGCTCCAATACGTCATGCTTACCTTCGCCGTACCCCGGCATGGTATCTTCGTTCATATACTGCCAATCAGGTCTCATATCTTTTGGTTATGGTTATATAGTTGTTAATCATTTTAATTTAATTGTTGAATTCTACCTTTCGGTTTTACGCGCTGCTGTTTTTACTTGTTTTGCATTACGCACCGTGTATGTCATGGCCTCATTGCGTAGTTCATCCGCTGTTTGTACTCTGCCTTTTAACAGCCACTGTTTGAGTTCCGTCGGACAGAAATAAAGCTTATTACCCTTCTTTGTATGCGGTATGTCCCGGTCAGAGGTTTTTTTATAGAGCGTCGCCATCTTAATTTTAAGGAATGCCGCTGCCTCTTTAGTACCTATAATCTCCTGGACGATGGAGCCTGCACTGTCTTTATGCTCCTGTAAAACGTCACGTAATGCTTCACTTAATAAAATTTTAAATGCTGCCCTGTCAATACCTGTAATAAAAAATTGATTCTCCATAGTCTCCCGCCTCTTTCAGTTTGGTTTGTTGTGCTGTAGTAGTTGTTTTAAATTAACGCAGTCTTATGCAGCTTGCTTTCTGGCGCATGAATTGTTTATCTGAACTAGGTCAAGCTTAGGCAATGATCTTACGGCTTCCTGTTTTCTCGCATCGCGCACTTGCGCGTATATCTCTGTGGTCTGTATGCTCTTGTGGCCTAACAATTTGGAAACGGTGTACAGGTCGCCATTGGTACACTCCAGCATATTGGTAGCAAAACTATGACGGGCAGTATGAAACTTCATTTTCTTTTCGTTTAACCCCGCAGCTTTCGCCCACCTCTTTAACCCGAAACTAACTCTGCCATGAACAGGTTTATTCTTAGCATCTGTCTCTCTGGCTTCAGGAAACACATACCGATTCAAACCGTTCTGCTTTATTCTCTGCTCGCGTTCTTTAAGAATTTCAATGGCCTGTTCCGATAAGGGCAGGTGTTCAACTGATCCCGTCTTTTGCTGTTGAAAATCAATGAACCAGTCTTCGCGATCGTTGACTTTATTACGGATAATATTTTCCCACGTTAGTTTGTTGGCATCGCTCCACCTAAGTCCTGTAGCACATGCAAACATATAGACCTGCTTAAATTGTGTCTCGATATTGCAGGGGGTATTGGCCAGCTTCTGTAGCTGGTCCATCGTCCATGCCGTGGGTAAAGTTTTTTTCTTCTTTAAGCGTTCATGCCGTGGGACTTCATGCCACGGGTTACGGGCAATGGTGTTTAAGCGCACAAGTTCATTGAGGGCTGCGTTGACGTTCGCCAGATAGCTTAATGCGCTGTTGGCCGATACTGACTTTAACAGGAACCTTTCAAATTCCTTCATCCATGCAGCCGTGATGTTGTGAATCGGAAGATACTGGTTGCCGGCAAATAGTTTAAGATGATGCAGGGTTGTGGCTCTGTTACCCCCTGACTTTTTAGTTGCTGCTAAACCCTCAAAAAAGTCAATAAAGTCAGCATGCTTTTTTTGCCTGTCAAACAAGCCATGATTTTCTACAAGGAGTTCATGCTCGCGTCTGATCTTAATTTCAACCGCCAACTGCCTGTTTCTCTTCTCTCGTGGTGTTGGCCTGGTTTTATGAACCTGAATGTCCAGGAACTCAAACCACCTTCTTCCTTTGTAATAAAAATCCAGATACAGGGAGACCCTGTCTCCCGAAATCTTCTTCTCTCTTAATGTGACTCCCATTTCTCCCCCCGCGATTCAACTTCTCTTTACCTTTGCAAACTCTGTTTGCGAAAACTCCTTCAAACATACAACGCTGATTTGCACGCAGTATCACTTTTGGCAACTTTTGGCGCATATTGGATCATAACAGATGAAAATCGCCAGAATTTAAACTTTTGATGCTTTTTGTTCTTCCGTTCAGTTGCGTTCCTCGTTCACTCAATTCATGCGCGCATATCTGATAAAAAAATAACCCTGATAAGTTTTAAGTGTCAGGGTTATTTTACTTAAGCATCAACCTTTTTTATGGACTTTTTCATTGTGCTTGTTTAGTTGCAAAAGTATTGCGCTTGTGTTTCTTACCGGAACGGGAAGGGTTAAGCTCTGGCAATGATCGCACCGCAGCCTCTTTGGTCCGGTCACGTACCTGCGCATAGATCAGCGTTGTCTGTATGCTTTTATGGCCCAGTAGTTTTGACACAGTAAGTAAATCGCCTTTAGTAGCTTCCAGCAGGTTGGTAGCATAGGTATGTCGTCCGGTATGAAAACGCATTTTCTTCTTGTCTAATCCGGCTGCTGCTGCCCATACTTTTAATCCGTAGTCAATCCTGCCCTGTACAGACTTTGTTCTGGCATTCGTTTCCTTAACCTTTGGAAATACATACACAGCATGATCCTGTGCAGCCTCACGGTCTTTTAAGATTTTAACAGCCTGATCCGATAAAGGGAAGTATTCTTTGGAGTCTGTTTTCTGCTGTTCAAAATCAAGGAACCATTCTGTCCGCTCTCCAAATTTCCGCCTCACTATATTTGACCATTGAAGCTTATTTACATCACTCCATCTTAATCCTGTGAAGCATGAGAAGAAATAAGCCTGTCGGAATTGTGGTTCCATTGTGCTTGGGGTATTATCTAACTGTTCCAGTTGTTCAATTGTCCATGATACAGGGCTAGACTTTTTTATCTTCAGCCGGTCATGCACCGGTACTGCGTGCCATGGATTCTGAGATATAACCTTTTTTCTTACCAGTTCATTTAATACTCCATTGACATGCATCAGATAGGTCATGGCAGTACTGGTCTTCAGCTTTTGAAGAATGAACCGTTCAAAATCCTTCATCCATTGTGTTGTCACACTGGAAATAGGAAGCGGTTTGTTGCCAATAAATTTGCGCAGGGTGTACAGGGCTGCTGACCGGTTGCAGTTTGCAGGCTTTTGCTTTTGATATTCTTCAAAATACTTTACAAAGTCTTCACGTTTGCTTTTCTTATCCACAAGACCATGATCGCTTATGATGATTTCGTGTTCGCGCTTAACTTTAATTTCTAAGGCCAGCTTTCTTTTTTTTGTGTCTTCCGGTGTTGCCTTTTTCCTGTTAATGCGGATGTCTAAAAACTCCGCCCACCGTTTTCCGTTGTGAACTATGTCGAGATATAAAGACACCTCGCCACTTACCAATTGTTTTTCTCTTAATTTTACTCCCATGATTTTACTTGTTAAAGGGTTAAACGATCCCTTCTTCGAAGTTGCCAGGCGGTTACAAGGGAGTTACAGAAACACTCCAAATGGATATAAAGGAAGCTATACAGATATAAACTCTGAACAGGTAAAAACAGCTTTTTGTGATAAACTGGCGGGTTTAGTAGCTTTGCTCAGATAATCCCGATTTCTTAATCGTTAATAGTTAATAGTTAATAGTTAATAGTTAATAGTTAATAGTTAATAGTTAATCGTTAATC